>NZ_JBDFPQ010000004.1:240776-356769 GCF_039672645.1 Chryseobacterium sp. C39-AII1 | reverse complement strand
GCATTTAATTCTTTATCAGCATATGAATTTTATTCAGAGCGTGTCTTAGTTTAATTAAATGCTTTCTCTTTTTCTAAAGTTATCTATTTTTTTCTTTTGCAAATCTAAAGGAGCGAAGTCGAAGCATCTCAATTAATAAAAAACTCAAAACTAATAATGCAGAATTCAAAACTTAATTATATCTTTATGATATCAAAATAATATCAAATTTAAAAAATCATATTTATGGAAAAAGTCTTAAAACCAATTTCAGGTTACCTTACATTGGTCATTTGTTTAGGCTTATTTATTGTAGCGGCTTACCTTTTTATTACGGCTGTTGAAACCAATATTTTGCTGGTCGGTGTGGCTTTGATCTGTTTTCTTCTATCATGCTTTTTATTGAAAGGATTGATGATTATTCAGCCTAATCACTCAAGAGTTTTGAACTTTTTCGGAAAGTATGTGGGCACAGTAAAAGAGAACGGATTGTTCTTTATTAATCCTTTGTATTCTTCTCAAAAAATCAGTTTGCGTTCAGAAAACCTTCAAGGACAAACTTTGAAAGTGAACGATAAAATGGGAAATCCAATTGAGATTGCGGCGGTATTGGTTTGGAAAGTGGGAGATACCTATAAAGCGGCATACGAAGTGGAAAGATACTCTGATTATGTGAGAATGCAAAGTGAAGCAGCGGTGCGACATTTGGCGGTAAGCTTTCCTTATGATAATCTGGAAGATGAACATGCAGATATTACTTTGAGAGACGGTGGTGATCAGGTAAATAAAATTTTAGAAGGTGAATTGCTCGAAAGATTAGCTCCTGCAGGAATTGTGATTCAGGAAGCCCGAATTACACATTTGGCGTATGCTTCCGAAATTGCCGGAGCGATGCTTCAAAGACAGCAGGCAACAGCGATTGTGGCAGCAAGAACTAAAATTGTGGAAGGCGCAGTTGGCATGGTAGATTTAGCCTTGAAAAAACTTTCAGAAGATAATATCGTTGAGTTGGATGATGAAAGAAAAGCAGCAATGGTAAGCAATTTAATGGTCGTTCTTTGTGGCGAAAAAGCCGCAACTCCAATTTTGAATGCGGGAACGCTTTATAATTAATAATGAAGAATTAATAATTAAATTTTGCTTTATAAAGTTTAAAGCAAAGAGTTTCAATTAGGATTAGATTTGTCAGGCTGAGGCTCTCGAAGGCCTCATAATTATCATTTGCTGAGTGAAACGCCTTTGCGAACAAAAATATTCACAGCAAATTAAAAAAAATATTTGCGCCCTTTGGGTTAAAAAACAAAAGACATAAAGCAAGAAATCAGAAAAGTAAAAAAAATGAAATCAGAAAAAGCTCAGAATCCATCAGAAAACAAAGGCAAAAAATCTTTCGTCTTAAGGATCGATGAGTCCACATACAAGCTTTTGGAGAAATGGGCTAATGATGAATTCCGAAGTGTAAACGGGCAGATTGAGTATTTGCTGCATCAAAGTTTAACGAATTCGGGAAGGAAAAAGAAAGAGTAATCTTTTATATCTATTGTTGAAAATTTCGACAATTTAGATATTTACAGATAAAATTAGCATTATCAGTCTGAATGAAGTGGAAGAGAAGACCTTCAAAATAAAAAAGCAGAGAAAAAATCTCTGCTTTCTGTGTTTTTTTATCTCAATTAAATTAATCAAATATTCCTGTAAAATAGCCTGCAATCACGCTCCACGCATTTTTTCCAAGAAAATAAATAAGAGTAGAAGAAATAATTCCTTTTACGGTAAAAAATATAATTCCACCGATTCCAAATTTCTTCACCAAGCTTTTCCATTTCGATGGTTTCTTTTCCTCTGTAGCCGGCTCGTTGATCGTCTTATTATTTTCCATTTCTGAAATTCAAATGATTACCCTACAAAGATAAGCATGTTTATAATTAGTCCAAATAAAAAACACGTTAAAAAAATTAAAATTTTGCGGTTCGCATAATATTTTTAACTTTAGGCGAAACGAAAAGTAATATTTATGTCTAAAAAAGTAAAGGATTTTGGAATCGAGAAAACACTCAAAAATCTAGGAATTAAAGATGAAAATAAAGGAACTTCAGTAGGCGGAAAATATTTTGCATCAGGAAAGACAATAGAAAGCTATTCTCCTGTAGATGGAAATTTAATTGCTAAAATAAAGACTTCCGGAGCATCAGATTATGATAAAGTGATCGAAACTGCTGAAAAGGCTTTTAAAGAGTTCAGACTCATTCCGGCTCCTAAAAGAGGGGAAATTGTAAGACAACTTGGTCAGAAATTAAGACAATATAAGGACGATTTAGGAAAACTTGTTTCTTATGAAATGGGTAAATCTTTGCAGGAAGGTTTAGGTGAAGTTCAGGAAATGATCGATATCTGCGACTTTGCGGTGGGAGTTTCAAGACAGCTTCACGGCTACACGATGCACTCCGAAAGACCTGGACACAGAATGTACGAGCAGTATCATCCACTGGGAATTGTAGGAATCATTACGGCATTCAACTTTCCGGTAGCAGTTTGGGCTTGGAATACAGCATTAGCTTGGATCTGTGGTAACGTAACGATCTGGAAACCGTCTGAAAAAACTCCGTTCTGTGCGATTGCTTGTCAAAATATTATGAATGAAGTTTTAAAGGAAAATAATCTTTCAGACGGAATTTCAAGTGTGTTGGTGGCAGATCACGAGATCGGACAAAAATTAGTTGACGATAAGAGAGTGGCTTTGGTTTCTTTCACAGGTTCTACAAGAGTGGGAAGAATGGTTTCTACCAATGTGGCTCAGAGATTTGGGAAATCGATTCTTGAATTGGGAGGAAACAACGCTATTATTATTTCTAAAGATGCAGACATTAATATGTCGATCATCGGTGCCGTTTTCGGAGCTGTAGGAACAGCTGGACAAAGGTGTACATCTACAAGAAGGCTGATTATTCACGAAAGCGTTTACGATGAAGTAAAAAACAGATTGGTAAAAGCTTACGGACAATTAAAGATCGGAAATCCTTTGGATGAAACCAATCACGTAGGTCCCCTTATCGATACCGATGCGGTAAATATGTATCAGGAAGCGATTAAAAAAGGTAAAAAAGAAGGCGCTAAATTCATTGTTGAAGGTGAAGTGTTGAAAGGAAAAGGCTACGAATCCGGTTGCTATGTAAAACCGTGTATTGCTGAGGTGAAGAATACTTATGAGATCGTTCAACACGAGACTTTTGCCCCGATCTTATATTTAATTAAATACAAAACTTTAGACGAAGCCATCGCGATTCAGAACGATGTGCCACAAGGTTTATCGTCTGCAATCATGACGCAAAATTTGAGAGAAGCAGAATTATTCCTTTCTCACGCAGGTTCAGACTGCGGAATTGCCAACGTAAATATCGGAACTTCCGGTGCAGAAATCGGCGGTGCTTTCGGTGGAGAAAAAGAAACCGGAGGCGGAAGAGAATCTGGATCAGACGTTTGGAAATACTATATGAGACGTCAAACCAATACTATAAATTACACGACTAATCTTCCTTTAGCACAAGGGATTAAATTTGATTTGTAAGAATTTACTTTAAGTTTAAACAATTCAAAAATTCAGAGATTTAGATATTCAGAAATTACCAATCACTAATTTCTAAATCTCTGAATTCTTTCATCACTAAATTTTAAAACAATATGGAACAAACAATAATTGATATACAGGCAAATAAAGTGAAAGAAACAATTGGCAAGCACGTGTTGGCAGATGGTTTTGATTTTGTAATGGATATTGAAAAATCTCACGGATCATGGCTTTATGACAAACTGACCAACAGAGAATACCTAGATATGTTTTCGATGTTCGCATCGGCATCTGTAGGGTATAACCATCCTTATTTGGTCGAAAAATCGGCTTGGTTGGGAAAAATGGCGGTAAATAAACCGACGTTGGCAGATGTTTATTCTGAGGAATATGCACACTTTTTAGAAGTTTTCGAAAGGGTGGTAATTCCTGAAGAACTGCAGTATGCTTTTTTCATTGAAGGTGGAACATTGGGCGTTGAAAACGCGATGAAAGCTTGTTTCGACTGGAAAACACGCAAGAATTTTGCGAAAGGTCTTGATACAGAAGCTGGAATTTGCATCCATTTCAGACAGGCATTTCACGGAAGAAGTGGTTATACTTTAAGCTTAACAAATACTTCAGATCCAAGAAAGTATCAGTATTTCCCGATGTTTGAATGGCCAAGAATTTTAAATCCTAAATTAACGTTCCCGATTACGGAGGAGAATTTAGAAGAAACTATTAAGAACGAAAGATTGGCTTTAATTCAGATTGAAGAAGCAATTTTGATGAATCCTGATAAAGTGGCGTGTATCATCATTGAGCCTATTCAGGCTGAAGGTGGCGACAACCATTTCAGAGATGAGTTTTTACTGGGCTTGAGAAGAATTTGTGATGATAATGATATTCTGTTGATTTTTGATGAAGTGCAAACAGGAATCGGAATCACAGGAAAAATGTGGGCTTTCCAGCATTTTACGGCAAAGCCGGATATTATTTCTTTTGGTAAAAAGGCGCAGGTTTGCGGTGTTTTGGCGAATAAAGAAAAGTTTGATGAAGTTTCGGACAATGTGTTCAGAGAAAGTTCTAGGATCAATTCTACGTTTGGAGGTAATTTTATTGATATGCTTCGTTTCCAATTGACGATGGAGGTTATTGAAAAAGAAAATTTGGTAGAAAATGCAAGAGTGGTTGGTGATTATCTGTTGGGAGAGCTTAAATTATTAGCAGAAAAATATCCTGAGAAAATTTCAAATGCAAGAGGAAGAGGGCTAATGTGTGCGATAGATTTGCCAACAGCAGAACAGAGAAATACTTTAAGAGAAGTACTTTGGAATGATGGTTTAATCATCTTACCATGTGGAGATCAGTCACTTCGTTTCCGTCCGCATCTGAATGTTACGAAGGAAGAAATCAAGTTGGCTTTAGATAAAATTGAAAATAATATTAATAAAATTTAAAACTGATAATTTGTAATTTTCAAAAAAACGTCATATATTTAGATACTCAAACGGAAAAGAATATGGAAAGAAGTACAAGAGTATCAGTTTTTGAAAGTGACAAACAAGCAGAAATACAGCTTATCAAATCCAAATTAGACGATGCGCAGATTAAAAATGCGATCGAGAACAGTTATCTTACTTTTACGACGACGCCCACAGCTACATCGTTGAAAGTAATGGTAAAATTGGAAGATGAGAAGAAGGCATTCGAGGTAATCGATGGCTATCTTCAACAAAGTGAAAATCAATAAAAAACAATTTCATAATTTTAAATTTTACTACTTCGAACCGAAAATTAATTTTAATTAGTTTTCGGTTTTTTTTGGTTTAATGAGTGTTCTTATTGATTAAACTCAGATTTCACTTAGTATTAGAGATGTCACATTGAGCGAAGTCGAAATGTTTTTCAGCCATAATTAAAAGGTAAAGGAATCATAATAAATAAACCTAACAGGTTTGAATAGTGCACATTTTAACTAAATAATATATTGAGAGAAATCGAAAAATATTTTAAACTTAGAATAAGCCTTTAAAATTATATTAAAACAAAAGGTTTAACGTTTAAGCTTTGTTTTATTTTTAATATCTTTAAAGTTAATTCTTAAAATATTAATTATGATAGAACAAATCATTGGATACTCAGGAGCGTTAATTTCATCAATATCATTTTTACCGCAGGTGATTAAATTGTGGAAGACCAAATCGGGACACGACCTTTCTATGGTGACCTTATTTTTTCTTACACTGAATGCCATACTTTGGGTAATTTACGGTTTGATGAAAGATGCAAAACCGCTTTGGGTTACCAATATTCTGATGCTTACGATGCTGATTGTGATGATTATTCTGAAGGTAATGTATAGAAATAATGCACCAATTTCTAAGGATTAAAGCTGAACGATCTTTGTATTGATCTTTATGTAAACAAAATTTAATGAATTTATTTTTAATTAAATGGCTAATATTCAGGGTTTAAATAATCATTATCTGATATGAACAGAGATTCTGTTTTAACTTATGCTCATAAAAACTATCAATGAATATAGTGTCCATGAGCTTTTTAACATAAAAAACTTTATAAACTACACTTTTAAATATTTCAATTTATTATAAACATGGAGCAAGAAATTAAACTAAGAAAGGCAGAAATTGAAGACAGAAACATTATTTGGGATATTCTGCAACAGGCCATCGAAAGAAGAAGATTAGACGGAAGTACGCAGTGGCAACAAGGTTATCCTAATCTTGGAACCGTGGAAAGCGACATCGAAAAAGGTTTCGGATATGTGATGACGGTGGATGGGGAAGTAGCGGTTTATGTTGCTTTAATTTTGAATGATGAACCTGCTTATAGCTCAATTGAAGGGGCTTGGCTGAGCGACGGAGAATTTGTCGTGGTACATCGTGTGGCGGTTGATGAAAAGTTCGCAGGGCAAGGATTAGTTAAAAAATTATTTGATCATATCGAAGATTTTACAAGATCACATGACATCCAAAGTGTAAAAGTAGATACCAATTTCGATAATGTAGCGATGCTTAAAATCCTTGAAAGTAAAGGATATTCTTATTGCGGAGAGGTTTTTCTCGCCGGTGGAATGAGAAAGGCATATGAGAAGATTATTATTGGATGAAAAAGTTAAATCTACTTTCATTGAATTTTTAAAAGATCCTATATTTATAAACTCTATTGAGTTTGTTCGTTTGGTTCAGAACTAATTTCTACATTTGTTCAAATTTTATATACAATGCATAATAGTATAGAGATTGATGAAAAAATTTTTCAGGATGCCGTAAGATTTTATGGCGCCATTTTCAACATTCCTCCTTTAGCATCAAAAATATATGCCTATTTGCTGTTCGATCACGAACGGGTTGGGATTACGTTTGATGAATTTGTAGAAGTACTTTCTGCGAGTAAAAGTTCTGTTTCTACAAGTATTTCACTGCTATTAAATGCAGAATTAATTGTAGATCACAACAAGATGGACGAACGGAAAAGGTATTTTTTCCTCAACGATGAATATAAGAAGATAAGATTTGAAAAAATAGTTCAAAAGATGCAAGACGAATTAAAACTACTGGATGACCTCAACAATTTTAAAAAAAATCAGGACGAAGAATACAATGAAAGAATTGAAGCTTATAAGGCACTTTTAAATAAAAACATAATAAATATTCAAGAATCTCTTAATAAACTATAAAATGAACAACAAGCTAGTTATACTTTCTATTGCAGCGCTTTCACTTACAGCCTGCAACAAAGAAGCTCCAAAACAGGATGGCGCAAAACCATATCCTGTTGTAAATGTGGAGGCAAAAAATATAGTGGGCTATCAGACGTTTCCGGCGACCATTCAAGGTAGGGTAAACAATGATGTTCGCGCGAAAATACAGGGATATATCACTCAGGTTTTAGTAGATGAAGGGCAGTACGTTACCAAAGGACAGCCGTTATTCCGTCTTGAAACAAATATTCTGAATGAGAGCGCAGCCGCTTCCAAAGCGGGAATCGGTGCAGCTGAATCTACCATTGCAGCAGCTCAGGCAGCTGTAAGTGCGGCGAATGTGGAAGTTAATAAACTGAAACCACTAGTTCAGAAAAATATCATTAGTAATGTTCAGTTGCAGACGGCTCAGGCAAATTTAGCTCAGGCTCAGGCTCAGTTAAAACAAGCTCAAGCTTCTAAAAGTCAGGCGGTTGCCAATTACAAAGGAGTAGAAGCAAACATCGAATATTCAATTATTCGCGCGCCTATTTCCGGAGTGGTGGGCAGACTTCCTTTAAAAGTGGGAAGTTTGGTTGGTCCAACAGATCAGACTGCTTTAACTACAGTTTCGGATACTTCTCAGATCTACGCGTATTTTGCAATGAATGAAAAAGAATATTTTGATTTCCTTGAAAAATCTCCGGGAGCATCAATGCCTGAAAAGATCAAAAACCTTCCGATGGTTGAGTTACAGTTGGCAAACGGAAGCCTTTATCCTGAAAAAGGTAGAATTGAAGCAATTACAGGGCAAATTGACCCTACAACAGGTACCATTCAGTTCAGAGTTGGATTTACCAATGCACAAAAATTATTAAGTAACGGTAATAGCGGAACGATCAGATTCCCTCAAACGTACGACAATGTTTTGGTGGTTCCTGAAAGTGCTACTTACGAGCAACAAGGGATCGTTTACGTTTATAAAGTGGAAAAAGATACTGCTAAAAATGTTGTGGTGAATGTAATCGACAGAATCGACAATATGGCTTTAATTAAAACAGGGGTAAACAAAGGCGAAATGATTGTGGCTGCAGGAATCGGAGGATTAAAATCCGGAACTGCCGTGAAGCCGAAGCCTGTGAAAATGGATAGCCTTGTTCAATCTATAAAACCGAAATTCTAAGATGATTAAAAATTTTATAAACAGACCGGTCTTATCCACCGTAATCTCAATCTTGATTGTGATTCTCGGGGTGCTAGGACTGATCTCGCTGCCGGTTACCCAGTATCCGGACATTGCGCCGCCTACGGTAAGTGTAAGTACAACCTACACCGGAGCCAATGCCGAGACTGTAATGAAAAGTGTGGTAGTACCTTTGGAAGAGCAGATCAACGGGGTGGAAGGTATGGATTATATTACTTCTACGGCGGGAAATGATGGTTCTGCACAGATTCAGGTATTCTTTAAACAAGGTATAGACCCGGATATTGCTGCGGTAAACGTACAAAACCGTGTATCGAGAGCAACTCCGCTTCTTCCAAGTGAGGTTACGCGTTCGGGGGTTGTTACTCAGAAACAGCAGACGAGTGCCTTGATGTATATGTCTTTCTATTCTGAAAATAAAGATCTTGATGATGTGTATCTTCAGAACTTTTTGAATATCAATGTTATTCCAAATCTTAAAAGAATTAATGGGGTAGGTGATGCCAACGTTTTCGGAGGTAAAAACTACTCAATGAGAATTTGGCTAGATCCTGCTAAAATGGCGGCTTACAGTGTAACTCCTACCGATGTTACTAATGCCATCAACGAGCAGAGTAGAGAAGCTGCAGCTGGTTCTATCGGACAAAACAGTGGTAGCTCTTTCGAATATATCATTAAATATGTTGGTAAATTCAACGATAAAGAGCAATACGATAATATCATCATTAAATCTCTTGCAGACGGACAAAACCTGATGTTGAAAGACGTTGCCAAAGTAGAATTGGCAGGTCAGTCTTATACAGGAATCGGGGAAAACGGAAACTATCCATCGATCAGTATGGGGATCTTCCAGACACCGGGATCTAATGCTCAGGAAATTATTGCTAATATTAAAACGTATCTGAAATCAGCGGAAGGAAGCTTCCCTCAGGGAATTAAATATACATACAACTTCGATACTAACGAGTTCTTGGATGCATCTATTGAAAAGGTAATCCATACCTTGATTGAAGCATTTATTTTGGTATTCATCGTGGTGTATATCTTCCTTCAGGACTTTAGATCTACATTAATTCCGGCTATTGCGGTTCCGGTTTCTATTGTAGGAGCGTTCTTCTTCCTGAATTTATTTGGATACTCATTAAACTTATTAACGTTATTTGCGTTAGTACTCGCAATTGGTATTGTGGTGGATGATGCGATTGTCGTCGTGGAAGCCGTTCACGCCAAGATGGAGCACGGTATTCCGGATGCTAAAAAGGCTACGGTAGCAGCGATGGACGAGATCACAGGAGCGATTATTTCAATCACCTTGGTAATGGCATCGGTATTCGTTCCGGTAACGTTTATCACTGGGCCAACAGGGGTTTTCTATCAGCAGTTCGGTATTACACTAATTGTAGCAATCGTAATTTCTGCGATAAACGCCTTGACCTTGAGTCCGGTTTTATGTTCATTATTCTTAAAGCCACACGATGCTCATCATGCAGAATATAAAAATTTAAATTTCCTTCAGAAGTTTTTCTATAAGTTCAATATTGCTTTTAAAACAACAACAGATCGTTACGGAAGAGGATTTGTATTCTTGTTGAGACATAAATGGGTAACGTTACTTATCTTCGCTGTTACAGGTGGAATTTTATATTGGGCGAGTACAACCATGAAGAAAGGTTTCGTACCAACGGAAGATAGAGGGATCATCTTTACCGATGTTCAGTTGCCTCCGGGAGCTTCTATGGAAAGAACATACAACGCTTTGAAAACACTTCAGGCGAATGCTATGAAAGTACCGGGTGTTCAGAACGTAACGATTTCTACAGGTAGAGGTTTCTTATCCGGAAATGGTAGTAATAATGGTTTAGCTTTCATTAAATTAGCACCATTTGAAGACCGTAAAAAAGACGGACAGACTTCTGAAGATATCACGAAAAAATTATTTGGTATTTCGGGTAAAGTTCCTGATGCTAAAATTGTATTCTTCCAGCCGCCGAGTGTACCAGGGTTTGGTAACAGTGCCGGTTTTGAGATGGTATTATTGGATAAAGCAGGTGGTGAATATGCAGATTTAGATAATACGACCAACGAATTCATCGGAAAGCTAATGCAGAGACCGGAGATTGAATTCGCGCAGACTTCATTCAACACAAAATATCCTCAGTATGAAATGCAGGTAAACGTTCCTCTTGCGAAAAAAGTAGGAGTTTCGGTAAGTGATATCTTATCAACCATGCAGGGATATATTGGAGGTATTTATACCGCTGACTTTACCAAGTATGGTAAGCAGTTTAGAGTAATGGTTCAGGCACTTCCTGAAAACAGACAGAACATTGAAAATCTTAATGAATTGTATGTGAAAACAGGTTCAGGCGTGATGTCTCCGATTTCACAGTTCGTGACGATGAAAAAAGCATACGGACCACAGTCCGTAAGCCGTTACAACTTGTTTACTTCTGTGAAGATTACAGGTTCAAACTCTGGAGGATATAGTTCCGGAGATGCAATTGCTGCAGTACAGCAAGTGGCTAAGGAAAGCTTGAATCAGAATTATGATGTAGAGTTTACAGGATTAACGAGAGAGGAATTAAACTCAGGTTCTCAAACCGTTTTGATCTTCGGATTAAGTTTAATTTTCGTGTATTTCATCCTTTCGGCTCAGTATGAAAGTTATATTCTTCCTTTGGTAGTGGTAATTTCTCTTCCTCTTGGGGTAATGGGAGCGTACTTTGGGCAAAAAGTGATGGGCTTGGAAAACAATATTTACTTCCAGATTGCATTGATCATGTTGGTCGGGTTGCTCGCGAAGAATGCGATTTTGATCATCGAATTTGCGGTTCAGAGAAGGAATCATGGCGAAACTATCGTTATGGCTGCCATTAATGCCGCAAAAGCGAGATTAAGACCGATCCTGATGACGTCATTTGCCTTCATCTTTGGTTTATTACCATTGGTTTTAGCAAGCGGAATTGGTGCGGTTGGTAACAGATCAATTGCAACGGGTGCGGCCATCGGGTTGTTGATAGGTACTATTTTAGGACTTTTCGTAATTCCGGTATTGTTCGTTATTTTCCAGACCTTGCAGGAGAAAGTGAAACCTATCAAGCACGAAGAAATCAATTTAGCAGAATAAAATTAAGTTCGTTTAAGGTTTTTAGTTTAAAGTTACATGACTCGAAACTAAAAACCTTAAACAATAAACTTTAAACCTTACATAATGAAGAGTTTATTAAACATCATAAAAGGAATAACTTTTTCAGTCGCTATTCTTGCTGCCGTATCATCTTGTATGGCAAGAAAAGAATATGAAAGGCCGAAAAATGTGGTAGACGAAAAGCTTTTTCGTACAGATATGCTTCCTTCCGACAGCACAAACGTCGCGAATGTTTCCTGGAAAGAAATTTTCACAGATCCTATACTTCAGGGGCACATCAGCAAAGCTTTAGATAATAATTTAGATATAAGAATTGCGTTACAAAGCATTAATTCGGCGGAAGCTTATTTAAAGCAAAGTAAAGCAGCCTATCAGCCGACATTGTCAGTTGGTCCGAACTATACTTTCCAAACGCAGTCAATCAATACACAGTTTGGTCAGATCATCGGGTCGAGAAGATATGTAAACCAATTTGATATTACAGCCAGTCTTGCTTGGGAAGCAGATGTTTGGGGTAAATTGAAAGCTCAGCAAAAAGCTCAGTTGGCAACTTACCTGGGAACTGTTGCAGCGCATAAAGCGGTAAAAAGTGATTTGGTGGCATCTATTGCTTCTGCATACTATCAATTGTTGACGTATGACGAGCAGAAAAAGATCATCACAGAAACTATTAAAGTTCGTGAGCAGAATTTAGAAACAACAAAAGCTTTAAAAGAAGCCGGAACATTAACGGAGGTTGCTGTTCAGCAAAGTGAAGCGCTTGTTTTTAATGCTAAATCTTTATTAATTGATATTGATACACAGATTCAGTTATTGGAAAATACGATGAGCCTTTTAATGGGAGAGCCTTCTCACGCGATTGAAAGATCTACATTAACGAGCCAAAAAGTTCCGATTGATCTTAAATTAGGATATCCGGCTCAATTATTGGCTAACAGACCAGACGTAATGCAGGCTGAATTTAGTCTGATGAATGCTTTTGAATTAACAAATTCAGCAAAAGCTCAGTTTTATCCAACGTTAAAGCTTACCGGAAGCGGTGGTTTCCAATCGGTAGATATTGATCATTTGTTCAGTGTAAACTCTTTATTTGCAACGGTAGTCGCTGGTTTGGCACAACCGATTTTGAATAAAAGAGCAATTCAGACCAATTACGATGTAAGTTTGGCGAACAAAGAAACGGCTTATCTGAATTTCAGAAAAACAGTGCTTACCGCTGGAAAAGAAGTGTCGGATGCGATCAGAGTTTTTTCGGTGCAGGATCAGTATATCGATTTAAAGCAAAAAGAACTGGATGCTTACAAAAAATCAGTTGACTTTTCTCAGGAATTGGTTAACTACGGTATGGCAAACTATCTTGAAGTATTGAATGCAAGTGTAAATTCATTAAACGCAGAATTGAATATTTCAAATGCAGAATATAGTAAAATGAAGGCTGCTGTTGAGCTTTATCAGGCTCTTGGAGGTGGCTGGAAATAATCATTACTAGATATTTTTCTTGGAAACGTATGTTATTTATTAGCATACGTTTTTTTATTTGTCTTAAAAACATCACAAAAACTGATTATTATATAGCAAATTACATATCTTATTAAATAAAATTTAATAAACTATTTGTATATGTGGTTTAAATACTTACTTTTGTACGGCTTTTGAATGAGAAGAGCAAGACGGGGGATTGGCGCAGTTGGCTAGCGCGTTTGACTGGCAGTCAAAAGGTCACGGGTTCGAATCCCGTATTCTCCACGAGATTGAATAGATTTCATAAAACTATTATTAAAAGACTATGAAGAAACTTTTTTTACTTTTATTTACAACACTTTTGTTTGTGGGATGTAGTACGGATGATGATACGATTTATGATTACATTGGAACTTGGTCCGGAACATACGAAGGAGCAGATAAAGGAACTTGGAATATAGTTGTTGCCAGCGACGGAAAAGTAACGGGAACAATGCATTCTGAAGACAATCAGGAAAATTATTACATCTCTGGTCGTCTTTCTGATTCTGGTGATTTGAATGCTGTTGTAGGAACTCCTGAAGATGGCGAATTTAAAGGAACTCTGAACAGAAAAGATAAAAACGGAAACGGAAACTGGAGAAATTCAATTCCTACTCCGATCAGAACCGGAACTTGGAAAGGAGAAAAAAGTAAAAAGAAATAAGATAAATTTCAAAAAATATAATGAAAGCCTGTAAATTTTACAGGCTTTTTTGTTGTCTGAAAGTTCGTTTTTAACATTTCTTTAAGTATCAACAATGCCCTTTCTATCGTTAATATTAATGTATATTTGTATATATTAAGTTACTTTTAGTAAAAATCAGATGCGTATGATGACGAGATTACTTTCAGAAAATAGTAAATGGAATAAAATTTTTGTTTTAATTATTGCCTCAATAATTGCCGTTTCTTGTGGAAGTTCAAAAAATGTTGCTTCTAAGAAATCAGGTTCTAAAACGGTAACTAAAACTGAAAATCTCAGAAATCTGTATTCAAAATTTGATGGAAAAGTTTCTAAATCAATCAGCAGTATTCTGAAAGATGCCGAAAAATATATCGGAACACCTTATAAATTTGGCGGAAATACCTCTTCCGGTTTCGACTGTTCAGGATTTACGGTGAAAGTTTTTGATGAAAATGATTTTAAATTGCCAAGAAGATCATCTGATCAGGCAGAAGCCGGTAATAAAATCGATATTAATGAAGTAAAACCGGGAGATCTTTTATTTTTCGCGACGGCTGGAGGAAGTAGGGTTTCTCATGTTGGGATTGTACATGATATCGGAAACGATGGCGAAGTGAAATTTATTCATGCCTCCACATCAAAAGGAGTTATTATTTCTTCATTAAACGAAAAATACTGGAATAAAGCTTACTTACACGCAAGAAGAGTTTTATAGTTTGCAATAGAATTGCACTCGTATAAATCGGAGATTTGTTGAAAATTATTAATTATGACCGATTTCCTGAGATTTTTTATCCCTTTATACTTTATTTTGTTTTTTACTATTGCTTTCTTTGGAGCAAGTTTTATTGTTGCTAAAAGAATTGGTAAAAATCCTAATGTACTTCCGAAAGGCGATTCCGCGTATGGGCTGATCGGCAAATATTTTAAGCTTTGTCTTCTCGGTCTTTTTCTTTATACAATTCTGTTATTTCTCTTTTCTGATGATCTTTTTCAGCTTTACTTAATTCATTTTTTAGATATTAAAATTTTAAAATATGTTGGAATTTTTCTGATGATTTTAAGTTTCATTTGGGTTGTTATTGCTCAGATTCACATGAAAAACTCATGGCGGATCGGCATTGATGAAGAATCTCGAACAGAACTTATCACTTCCGGACTTTTTAAATTTTCGCGAAATCCTATTTTCCTCGGAATGATTGTAAGCTTGATCGGTTTTTTTATGAGTCTTCCCACGATGATCTCTTTATTATTTCTGATTCTGGGAATTATTTTAATTCAAATACAAATCAGGCTGGAAGAAGTTTTTCTTTTAAAGCAACATGGTGAAAATTATGTAGATTATAAAAATCGTGTGAGACGTTTGTTGTAAGTTGACGGAAATCATTTCAGCATTATCAATTTTCAAAATTATTTGCTTGATCTTTTTTGTATCTTTGGCGACGTATAATTTTTTAATTTAAATTAAATAACAGAAATGTCGTTACAACAAACTATTGAAAATATCTGGGACAACAGAGATTTATTGCAGAATGAAGACAGCCAAAAGGCGATTAGAGAAGTTATTTCTTTGGTAGACAAAGGTGAACTTCGTACCGCTGAGCCTACAGAAAACGGTTGGCAGGTAAATGAATGGGTGAAGAAAGCAGTGGTTATGTATTTCCCGATCCAGAAAATGGAGACGATTGAAGTAGGTCCGTTTGAATTTCATGACAAAATGCCTTTGAAGAGAAATTATGCTGAAAAAGGAGTAAGAGTTGTACCGCATGCAGTGGCTAGAGAAGGCGCATATATTGCTCCGGGCGTGATCATGATGCCATCTTATGTAAATATTGGGGCTTATGTAGATTCGGGAACGATGGTAGATACTTGGGCTACGGTAGGAAGCTGTGCGCAAATCGGTAAAAACGTTCACTTGAGTGGTGGTGTTGGTATCGGTGGTGTTTTAGAACCGCTTCAGGCTGCTCCGGTAATTATTGAAGACGATTGTTTCATCGGATCAAGATGTATCGTAGTGGAAGGTGTTCACGTAGAAAAAGAGGCTGTTTTGGGAGCAAATGTTGTATTAACGGCATCTACAAAAATTATCGACGTAACAGGAGAAACTCCGATTGAAATTAAAGGAAGAGTTCCTGCTCGTTCAGTAGTAATTCCAGGAAGCTACACAAAGCAATACCCAGCTGGTGAATATCAGGTTCCATGTGCATTGATCATTGGTCAGAGAAAAGAATCTACCGATAAAAAGACTTCTCTTAATGACGCGTTGAGAGATAACAATGTGGCAGTATAAGCTTGTTTTAAAAACTAATACACACAATCTTGAAAGATAAATTTCTTAAAATACTGTTAAACCCTAAATATATATTTGGGGTTTATCTTATTATAGCGGTTGTAACTGCGATTTCTAAATTTTCCAGAGGATATCAGGCCATCAACAACTACATGATTTTTAAAAATGTATTTTTTAATACTATTGATGAAAAAAATCTGTATTTGCAATATCCTGAACGTTATTTTGATATGAATCATTATGGTGTATTTTTCAGCTTATTGATTGCTCCGTTTGCTTTAATGCCAGACTGGCTGGGGATTTCTCTTTGGAATATTGCCAATACAGTGGTTTTTCTCTATGCCATTCATAAGTTGCCATTTTCAGATTCAAAAAAAGCCCTTTTTGCTCTTCTTTGTTTACAGGAATATATTACTGCGGCTATCAGTTTACAATTTAATATAGCTTTGGTTGGGCTTTTAATGTTATCAGCAACGTATATTTATGAAAAAAAGGAAGTGAAATCCGTTACAGCAATAGTTATCGGAATTTTTGTGAAGCTTTATGGAATTGTAGGATTATCACAATTCTTTTTCATCAAAAATAAAGTGAAATTTATTCTTGCAGGTATTGTGGTTGCTGTTCTTTGCCTGGTCATTCCAATGGCTTATTCCAGTCCGCATTTCGTTATTCAAAGCTATTCAGACTGGTCGCATTCTCTTATTTCTAAAAATAATGATAATCAGGTTTTAGGAAATATGCAAGATATTTCTTTAATGGGATTTGTAAGAAGAATTTTAGGAGATGCTTCGATCTCAAATCTTACTTTTTTAGCTTTTGGAGTTCCCTTATTTGTGATACCTTATATTAGAGTAAAACAATATAAAAATTATGCGTTTCAACTCATGATTTTGGCTTCTACATTATTGTTTTTAGTGTTATTTAGCTCAGGATCAGAGTCTCCCACGTATATCATTGCAGTGGCTGGAGTAATGATTTGGTATACGCTTCAAAAAGAAAAGACGCCTTTAATTTTAGCATTATTAATTTTTGTAATTATTTTGACGTGCTTTTCGCCATCAGATTTGTTTCCAAAATTTATCAAGAAAAATTATATTATTAAATATTCTCTAAAAGCTGTACCTTGCATTATCGTTTGGTTCAGAGTTATTTATGAACTTTTAACAAAGGATTTCGAGAAAGATTATACTTTGAATTAATTTATGAAGAAAATTTCAATAGTCATTCCTGCCTACAACGAAGGGGGTAATGTTGCCTTAGTCCATGAAAAAATTAAAGAAGTTTTTTCGGGATTAAAAAATTATGATTTCGAAATAATCTTTGTAAACGACGGAAGCAGAGACGATACTCAGCAAAAATTGGAAGATCTTTCCAAACAGTTTGAAGAAGTAAAATTTATTGAATTTTCAAGAAATTTTGGGCATCAGCCTGCTGTAAAAGCCGGAATGGACAATGCTCACGGAAATGCTGTTATTTCTATGGATGGCGATCTTCAGCATCCCCCCGAATTGATTCCACAAATGATCAAAAAGTGGGAAGAAGGATATGATGTGGTTTTTACTATAAGAACCTATCCTAAACAGATTTCATGGTTCAAGAGAAAAACTTCAGATTTTTTCTATAAAATTTTATCAAGCCTTTCTGATGTCAATCTTACCAAAGGTGGCGGTTCAGATTTCAGATTAATGGATGCTAACGTAGTTCAGGTAATGAGAGATTTTAAGGAAGATGATCTTTTTTTACGTGGATTAACCAGTTGGATGGGTTTCAAACAAACAGGAATTGATTTTGTAGCCGCAGAAAGAATGGCAGGACAAAGCAGCTATAATATTAGAAAAATGCTAACTTTTGCTTTTACAGGAATTACGGCGTTTAGCGTAAAACCCCTTTATATTGCTGCCTACTTAGGCTTTTTATTTTCAGGGTTATCGGTTTTAGGGTATGTAGGTTATGTGATCTATGCTTTCGCAGTTCATACCGAAATTTCTGGTTGGGCATCCTTGATTATGACTATTGTATTTTTCGGAGGACTCCAACTCATTATTATGGGAATCATCGGAATTTATTTAGGTAAAATTTTTAAGCAGGTGAAAGAAAGACCCAACTATATTATAAAAAATAAAAATTTTTAAATGGTTCTACTAAGTTTTGATATCGAGGAATTTGATATGCCTTTGGAATATAAAGGCGAAATTTCTTTCGATAAACAAATCTCCATATCTCAGAACGGACTTGAAAATATTCTAAACGTTCTTAAAAAACATAAGGTAAAAGCTACTTTTTTCTCAACGGTAGTTTTTGCTGAAAATAGTAAAGATTTAATTAAAAGATTATTGAGCGAAGGTCATGAACTAGCTTCTCACACGTGGTTTCACTCAGAATTTGAGGAAAAGCATTTACAGGAATCGAGAGAGCGTTTAGAAGAATTATTTTCTGTAAAAGTTACGGGATTAAGAATGCCCAGAATGATGCCTGTAGATGAAAAAGCAGTGGAAAATGCTGGATATTCATATAATTCATCCATTAATCCAACCTTTTTACCGGGAAGATATAACAATTTAAAAGTTTCAAGAACATATTTTAAAGAAGGTAACGTAATGCAGGTTCCAGCTTCGGTGTCACCTAATTTCAGAATACCTCTATTTTGGCTGAGTTTCCATAATTTCCCTTTGTTTTTCTACAAAAAATTAGCCTCGGATACCTTAAAAAAAGATAATTATCTGAATGTTTATTTTCATCCATGGGAATTTTCAGCCATAAAGGATGAAGCATTTAAATTACCGGGTTTCACCGTAAAAAATTCTGGAAAAGACATGGTTGAAAGATTTGATGAATTTATAGGCTGGCTTAAAAGTAAAAACTATATCTTTAGAACCTTTCAGGAATTTCAAAAACAAATTACACTATGAAAATTGCATTTGATGCAAAGCGTTTTTTTCACAACACATCAGGTTTAGGCAACTATTCCAGAGATTTGGTAAGGATACTTTCTCAGTTTTATCCTGAAAATGATTACGTTTTACTCAATAAAAATAAATCCGAAAGAGGAAAAGATATTCTTGCTAAGCCAAATGTTCATTTTGTTGAAACTTCCAAAGGAAAGCTTTCCCGACAATTAAAAATGGGAAAAGATGCTCAAAAACAAAATGCTGATATTTTTCATGGATTATCCGGTGAATTACCTTTGAAATGGGACAAAACCCCTATTAAAAAAATTGTGACAATTCACGATTTGATTTTCGTGAGATATCCTCAGTATTATTCTTTTTTTGACCGAAAAATTCATCTTTGGAAATTTAAAAAAGCGGCGCAAATGGCAGACGAAATTATTGCCATTTCTGAGCAGACAAAACAGGATATCATTGAGTTTTTAAGAGTTCCTGAAAGTAAAATTACGGTTGTTTATCAGGGTTGTCATAGTGCTTTTAAAGAAGAACAGCCTGAAGAGATGATTCAGTCTGTAAAATCTAAATTTCAGCTTCCCAAAAGATTTATTTTAAATGTCGGAACCATTGAAGATAGAAAAAACCTTTTGGCTGTTGTTCAGGCGATAAAAGATACTGATATTCCGTTGGTTGTCGTTGGAAAAAAGGCCAAATATTTTAAGAAGATTGAAGATTTTATCAAGAAAAATAAAATGGAAAAGCAGGTTCATTTCCTTGAAGGCGTTTCAATGGATGAATTGGCTGTAATCTATAAACTGGCTGATATTTTCGTATATCCTAGTTTTTTCGAAGGCTTTGGAATTCCTGTGATAGAAGCTCTTTTCTCAAAAACAGTTACCATTACGAGCAATGCAAGTTGTCTTCCGGAAGCGGGCGGACCAGATTCTGTGTATATCGATCCAAAAAATTATTTAGATATTCAGTCTAAAATAAAATTTTTATGGGATAATGAATCTGAACGTAAACGCCGTGCTGATAAAGGTTTTGACTTTGTTCAGAAGTTTAATGACGAAGCCATTGCAAAAGAACTCATGAAGCTTTATAAAAAAAATAACTAGAAAAAATCTTGCAGGTTTAAAAATAAGTCCTACATTTGTAACACAAATTTCAACAATGAAACCGAATTTTTTAACAGTACATCATTATCATCATCATCTCTGCTAAGACGGAATTGATTGATATGTGACTATGTTAAAAATCAAAATAATTAAAAACCGTCTGAGTAAATTAGGCGGTTTTTTTGTTTTCTGATATTTCACGAAAATACTTAAAGTATCACTTTATTTACTCAGATTCAACGATTACGAAATGAGTAAATTAAAAATTGCAATTCAAAAAAGCGGCCGGTTATACGAAGAGTCTTTACAGCTATTGAAAGACTGTGGGATATTCGTTAACAATGGGAAAGATCAGCTAAAAGTTTCTGTAGATAATTTTCCAATGGAGATCATGTATTTGCGCAATTCAGACATTCCTCAATACCTCGAAGATGGGGTTGTGGATATCGCCATTGTCGGGGAAAATCTATTGGTAGAGAAACAAAAAAATATTGAGGTTATCCAACAGCTTGGATTTTCTAAATGCAGAGTTTCTTTGGCTGTTCCTAAAGAAGTGGAAACAGATGATCTGAATTATTTTCAAGGGAAAAAAATTGCGACTTCTTACCCTAATACACTTAAAAATTTCTTAGAAACAAATAATATTTCGGCAGATATTCACATCATTTCAGGCTCCGTAGAAATAGCGCCTAATATTGGTCTGGCAGACGGAATTTGTGATATTGTAAGTTCGGGAAGTACATTGTTTAAAAACGGATTGAGAGAAACGGTAGCCTTATTAAAGTCTGAAGCCGTTCTTGCCCAAACCTCACGTTTAGATGCTGAAAAAACAAAGATTCTTAACAAATTTCTGTTTAGAATAAAATCGGTTTTGAAAGCAAAAAATTCAAAATATATTCTGATGAATGTTCCGAATGATAAGATTCAGGATATTTCAAATGTTCTTCCCGTATTGAAAAGTCCGACGGTAATTCCCTTGGCGGAAGAAGGCTGGAGCAGTATTCATTCAGTGATTGATGAACTTAGATTCTGGGATGTTATCGATGAGCTGAAAGAAAACGGAGCACAGGATATTTTAATAATTCCAATTGATAAAATGGTGATTTGATATGAATATAAATAAATACCCTAAGAAAGAAAGCTGGCAGGAACTGGTAAAACGACCAACCTTTGAAAGAAATGAAATCTCGGAAGTTATAGAAAATATTTTCACGAAAGTAGAAAAAGAGGGAAATAAGGCACTGTTTAACTTTAACAAACAATTTGATAAAGTTGAAATTCATAACCTTAAAGTTTCTGAAAATGAATTAAATGAAGCCGAAAATCTGATCAGCGAAGATTTGAAAATCGCCATTCAACAGGCAAAGGATAATATTACAGAATTTCACGCTTCTCAAATGGTTGACATTGAAAAGATTGAAACTACAAAAGGCGTTGTTTGCTGGCGAGAAAACCGCGCGATTGAAAAGGTCGGAATTTATATCCCCGGAGGGACAGCACCGCTTTTTTCAACGGTTTTAATGCTTGCGATTCCTGCACAGCTGGCAGGTTGTAAAGAGATTATTCTTTGTTCGCCTCCCAATCAGAACGGAAATATCAATCCTGCGATTTTGTATACCGCTCAGTTGTGTGGCGTTAGTCAGATTTTTAAAACAGGCGGCGCTCAGGCGATTGCAGCGTTAACTTTCGGAACGGAATCTATTCCGCAAGTGTATAAAATTTTTGGACCCGGAAATCAGTTTGTGGTTGCGGCTAAAGAATACGCTCAGAAATTTGGTGTGGCGATCGATATGCCTGCAGGCCCCAGTGAGGTTTTGGTCATTGCCGATCAACAGGCGGAATCCGCTTTTTGTGCGGCAGATTTACTTTCTCAGGCAGAGCACGGAAGCGACAGTCAGGTCATTTTTATCGCTGACAATGTTGAAATTTTTAACCAAACCATCCAAGAAATAGAAAAACAGATTAAAGAACTTCCAAGAAATGAATTGGCTCAGAACGCTCTGGAAAAAAGTCATTTTATTTTATTGAATAATATAGAAGAAGCGCTTGATTTCAGTAATTTATATGCTCCAGAACACCTTATTTTAGCCATTGGCGATTATGAAAAGTATATTCCGAAAATTCAGAATGCAGGTTCTGTTTTTCTTGGGAATTATTCATGTGAAAGTGCAGGAGATTATGCAAGCGGAACCAATCACACATTGCCGACAAACAGTTTTGCAAAAAACTACAGCGGCGTTTCGCTGGACAGTTTTGTAAAGAAAATCACCTTTCAGAATTTATCAAAAGAAGGAATACAGAATTTAGGAAAAACTATCGAACTCATGGCAGAGGCAGAAGGTCTGTTCGCTCATAAAAACGCAGTTTCCATCCGATTAAAACAATTAGAAAATGACAACAATTAATATCACTCAACTCGTTCGGAAGAACATTCTCAACTTACAACCTTATATTAGCTTCAGAGATCATAACGAATTTAATTCACCTGTTTTATTGGACGCTAATGAAAATCCTTTTGGTGAATGGAACCGTTATCCGGATTCTACACAGAAAAAATTAAAAGAAAAACTAGCTCAGGTTAAAAATATTCCGACAAATCAAATAGCAGTTGGAAACGGAAGTGACGAGTTAATTGATTTAATTATTAAAGTGTTTTGCGAACCAAAAGCAGATTCGATTTTAATGATGGATCCTTCTTTTGCGATGTATGGTTTTTATGCAGCGATTAATGAAAACAAAGTTGTAAAGCTTCGTTTAAATAAAGATTTTGATATTGATAAAAAGGTTTTTTTAAATGTTATTAACGAAAATAAGTTGAAAATATTCTTTTTATGCTCACCCAATAATCCAACAGGAAACAGCATTGAGGATATTGAATTTTACATTGAAAATTTTAATGGAATTGTAGTTATCGATGAAGCTTATATTGAATTTTCTCAACAGAGGTCTGTATTAGAATTACTTGAAAAATATGCTAATCTTATTGTATTACAGACCTTTTCAAAGGCTTGGGGAAAAGCCGGTGCGAGGGTTGGGGTTGCGTATGCTTCAGAAGAAATTATCAATTTTATCAATTTGGTAAAGGCACCATACAATGTCAATTCTTTAAGTCAGGAACTCATTATTAATGCTCTTGAAAATATAGATGAATTTAATCAAAATTTAGAAAATATTGTCATTGAAAGAGAATGGCTTCGTTCTGAATTCAGCAATTTAAATTGTATAAACAAAATATATCCCACTGATGCTAATTTCTTTTTAATTGATTTTAAAGACATTGAGCAGATTTATGAAAATCTTACTTCAAGTGAAATTCTGACAAGTAAAAGAGCACCTGCCATCCCCAACTGCATCCGAATTAATATCGGGACGAGAGCTGAGAATGAAAAGTTGATTAATATTCTAAAAAACTGTTGATTTTATGAAAAAAGTATTGTTTATAGATCGTGATGGGACACTGATTTTAGAACCGCCTGTTGATTTTCAGGTTGATTCTTTGGAAAAGCTGGAATTTTATCCGGGAATATTTCAAAATCTGTCTAAAATTGTAAAAGAACTGGATTTTGAGCTGGTAATGATCACCAATCAGGACGGTTTGGGAACAGAGAGTTTTCCGTATGATGATTTTATAAAACCTCAGGAAAAAATGCTTCAGGCATTTAAAAATGAAGGAATTGTTTTTAATGATATCCTTATCGATAAAAGTTTTGAGCATGAAAATTTGCCCACTAGAAAGCCGGGAACAGGAATGTTGGGTAAGTATATTTACGGAAATTATGATTTGGAAAATTCATTGGTGATTGGCGACCGGATCACAGATATTCAGCTGGCAAAAAATTTAGGAATAAAAGCTATTTTCATTAATAAAATTCAGAATGACGAGGCGGATCTCACGACGGAAAACTGGAGTGAAATTTATTCTTACTTAAAACAAATTCCGAGAAAGGCAAAAGTTTCCAGAAAGACCAATGAAACGGATATTGAAATTGAAATAAATCTTGATGGAAAAGGCGATTCAGAAATATCCACAGGCTTACATTTTTTTGATCATATGCTGGAACAGATTTCAAAACACGGGAATTTAGATTTAAAAATTAAAGTAAATGGCGATTTAAAGGTTGATGAGCATCACACGATAGAAGATACAGGAATTGTTTTGGGTGAAGCGGTTTTAAAAGCATTGGGCAATAAAAAAGGAATTGAAAGATATGGTTTCCTGCTGCCGATGGATGACTGCCTGTCGCAGATAGCGCTGGATTTTGGAGGAAGACCGTGGCTGGTTTGGGATGCCGATTTTAAAAGAGAAAAAATTGGTGATGTACCGACGGAAATGTTTTTTCACTTCTTTAAATCTTTCACCGATTCTGCAAAATGTAATGTAAATATTAAATCTGAAGGCGAAAATGAACACCACAAAATAGAATCCATTTTTAAAGCCTTTGCCAAAGCGATAAAAATGGCAGTAAAGCAGACAGATATTAATTTTAATTTACCTTCTACAAAAGGAAGTTTATAAGATGATTGCGATTATAAAATATAACGGAGGAAACGTAAATTCTGTACAGAATGCTTTGGACAGACTGAATGTAGAATCGATGGTTACAGATGATTTTGATTTGATTCAAAAGGCAGATAAAGTTATTTTTCCTGGGGTGGGTGAAGCTTCATCAACAATGAAAATTTTAAAGCAAAAAGGCTTAGATCAGTTAATTCCAACATTAAAACAGCCTGTCTTGGGCATTTGTTTGGGAATGCAGCTGATGTGTGGAAATAACGAGGAGGGAAATACAATGGGAATGGGGATTTTTGATATTGAAGTTAAGAAATTTCCTCCTCAGGATTTGGTTCCGCACATGGGTTGGAATACGATTTCGGATTTTAAGTCACCGCTTTTTTCGGGAATTTCAGAAGAAAATGATTTGTATTTTGTACATAGTTTTTATTGTGAACTGTCTGAAAATACGACATCTGTCTGTGATTATATCTTGCCTTTCAGTGCTTCTCTGCAAAAGAATAATTTTTATGCGATGCAGTTTCACCCGGAAAAATCGGGAGTTATTGGAAGTACATTACTTAATAATTTTTTAAAACTATAAAAATGAAAATTATTCCTGCAATTGACATTATTGACGGAAAATGTGTACGTCTCTCGAAAGGTGATTATCTTACGAAGAAAATTTACAATGAAAATCCTGTAGAAGTTGCCAAAGAATTTGAAAGCTTCGGAATACAGTATCTTCATTTGGTGGATTTGGACGGTGCAAAGTCAAAGCATATTGTGAATCAAAAAATATTAGAAAATATTGCTAAGGAAACTTCTCTACAAATTGATTTTGGAGGCGGATTAAAAACTGAAAAAGATATTGAAATTGCTTTTAATTCCGGAGCTAGACAAATTACCATTGGAAGTATTGCGGTTCAGAATCCTGAATTCTGTTTTAGTTTAATTCAGAAATATGGTTTTGAGAAAATTATTCTGGGAGCTGACTGTGATGATAGAAAAATAAAAACTTCAGGTTGGATAGAGGAAAGTGACCTGGATTTCATTGATTTTATTCTTCAATATCAGAAAAAAGGGGTAAAAAATGTGATTTGTACAGATATTTCGAAAGATGGCATGCTTGAAGGCCCTTCCACGGAGCTTTATAAAGAGATTTTAAATAAAACCGATGTGAAATTGGTAGCCAGCGGAGGGATTTCTGGAATGGGAGATGTTTTTCAAATGAAAGAAATGGGTTGCGACGGAACAATTATCGGAAAAGCCATTTATGAAGGAAAAATCAGTCTGAAAGAAATTCAAAAATTTATTGAAAATGCTTAAAAAAAGAATTATTCCCTGTTTGGATATCAAAGACGGAACGACAGTAAAAGGAATCAACTTTGAAGGGCTGAGAAATGCCGGAGATCCTATAGAATTGGCTAAAAGATATGAAACTGATGGTGCAGATGAACTGATCTTTCTCGACATTACAGCGACGATTGAAGAGCGAAAAACTTTCGTCGAATTGGTGAGAAATATAGGAAAAGAATTAAGTATTCCTTTCACTGTGGGGGGCGGAATTTCAACTGGTGAAGATGTTCGTAAATTATTGGATGCCGGAGCTGATAAGATAAGTATTAATTCTTCTGCCGTAAAAAATCCGATACTTATTTCGGATCTTGCGAAAGAATTTGGGAGTCAGTGCATCGTTGTGGCTATTGATACAAAGTTTGTTAACGATGATGATTTGGTTCACGTGAAAGGAGGAAGAGAAATAACTGGATTAAAAACATTGGAATGGGCTCAGAAAGCAGAAGAATTAGGTGCTGGTGAAATTCTTTTAACCTCAATGGATGGTGACGGCACAAAAAGCGGATTTGATTTAAGGATTACTAAATTAATTTCAGAGAATATAAATATTCCGGTTATAGCGTCGGGGGGTGCAGGTACAATTAAAGACTTTGAAGATGTTTTTACGCTAACTTCAGCAACAGGAGGTTTGGCGGCGAGTATTTTTCACTTTGGAGAAATTAATATATCAGATTTAAAAAAAGAATTAAAAACTAAAAAAATTGCTATACGATGAAAATAAATTTTGATAAAAATAACGGATTGGTTCCTGTTGTTATTCAGGATGACAGAACGTTACAGGTTTTGATGTTAGGTTATATGAATGAAGAGGCTTTTGAGAAAACTCAGAATGAAAAAATAGTCACTTTTTTTAGTCGTTCAAAGAATAGACTTTGGACAAAAGGCGAGGAATCAGGAAATTTTTTAACAGTTAAAGGCATTGTTGTTGATTGTGATAATGATACGATATTAATTAAAGCAAAGCCTAAGAATATTGTCTGCCATACCGGAAGTTTCAGTTGTTTTGGTGAAAAGAATTCTAAAGGTTTTGTTTATGAGCTGGAAGAAAAAATTTCACAAAGAATTAATGATCGGGTAAAAGATTCCTATACTTATTCTTTATTTCAAAAAGGAATTAATAAAGTGGCTCAAAAAGTAGGCGAGGAAGCCGTAGAAGTAGTCATTGAAGCAAAAGATAATAATGATGATCTGTTTAAAAATGAAGCCGCAGATCTGTTGTATCACTATTTGATTTTGTTGAAGGCTAAGAATTTTACTTTGCAGGATATTGAAAAGGTTTTGATGGTGCGAGATAAATAAATTGTAATTTTATTCCAATTAAAAACAAATCACCATGCTAGAAAAAGAAGAACCAAAAAAGGACGAAGAATCACAATTGCCTAAAAAAGAGGTTGAAAAACCAAAAAATCCTTTAGCAACTGAAAAAAGTGGAACTAGAGGAAGATAAAATAAAAGCCAATTGATAGTCAATTGGCTTTGTATATATTAGGATTATTCAATCAAAACTTTTCTCACAACTCTTTCATCATTTGCTTTCAAAATACCTAAATAAGCACCTTTCTGCAAACCAGAAACATTAATTGTTGTTTCGTTATTTTTTTGAAGAATTACGCGTCCGGAAAGATCTGTAATTTCAAATTGAAAATTTTTAACTGTAGAATCCGGAATTTCTATATTGATAACATCTTTTGCAGGATTCGGGTAAATTTTTAATGCTTCCAATTTGTGCAGTGAATTTTCTTTAGTTCCTAAAAATGTTGAAGAAGCCACTGCAAAATGTTGCAAAGCGCCCAAAGAGCCCTTTCCAACATTAAAAATATATGTAGGGTCTGTGTTGGCAAAAGTATCATTGGCAGTATGAGGATAGTTGCTTCGAATTTTTTCAAAATAGCCTGTAATCACCTCACCTTTTGCCTCAAAAGGCATATAATCGGTATCTTCAGCTTCGTCAATATCCGTTAAAAGAGTTGAATATAGATGCGTACAATTGATCAATTCCTGATTAGCAGCGGCAGAAGCTATATCGTTACTGGAATTTCCGCCCATATCTTTATCGCAATAAATTGTATTGTTATTATTGCCCATTTTTCCGCCCACCTGATCGAGATTGAAAACCAACTTAATATCTAAAACACGATTATTTCCATTATAAGCAACCGTATTCGCATAATGTGTACTTCCTCTCAATCCTTGCTCTTCACCGGAAAAGTGAATAAATTTAATCGAATATTCGGTAGGTACATCTTTCATAATTCGTGCTGCTTCAAGAATAATAGATGTTCCGCTTCCGTTATCGTTCACTCCGGGGCCGTTAATGCTGTCGAAATGTCCGCAAATAATCACATATTTATTAGGATAAACCGTTCCTGTTTTGGTAATAACTAAATTTTTAGAACTCGTATTTCCGTAAGTAAAAGGATCTTCAACAATTTGGCTAACATTATATCCGTAAGAAATATATTTGTCTTTAAGCCAATTCAGCGCATTTGTATTGGCTTGTGAGCCTGTTGTCTTTATGCCTAAGTTGCTGAATTCCTGTAAATTTGTTGTGATATTTGTTTGTGAAACCAAATTTGCTCTGTCTTTATAGGCTTGTATTAAGTTTTGACCTTTTAAACCCAATATCGACAAAGAAACAAATAATGAAGTAATGATCTTTTTCACGTTATATTTTTATTAAATTTTCAATAATTCCGCAAATGTAGTGATAAAAAAATCCTAAGCAAACACTTAGGATTTTAATTCATTATATTATTTAATTAATAGTAATTTATTTTTCAATAATCAATTTTTTAGTTACACTTGAGTCTTTTGTTTTAATAGTCGCTAGATAAGTTCCCGTGGATAAACCTGAAAGACTTACTTTGGTTTGGTTTTCAGATTGTAAAATAGAACGTCCGGACATATCGGTTAATTCAAAACTAAATGTATTTACATGATTAGGTAAATCAATATTAATCATATCTTTAGCTGGGTTAGGATAAATTTTTACAGTTTCTAATGATTTTGTAGCAGTTTCATTCACTCCTAAAAGACTTGTGGTTGCCACTGCAAAATGCTGTAATGCCCCGACAGCCGCTTTTCCTACATTGTAAACATACGTAGGATCTACATTTGCAAAAGTATCATTTACTGTATGCTCTGTATTACTTTCAGTATTTTCGTAAAATCCTGTAATAATATCACCATTTTCTTCAAAAGGCATATAATCTGATGAATAAGCATGCGACATTACCGCTTGAAGCGGAGAATATAAAGTTGTATAAGTTGCTAATTGCTGTGTAAAAGAAAGTGAAGCCGCATTGTTTGATGATTGACCGCCTTGATCACTTTCACACTTTATTTTATCATTAAGATTGCCTATTTTCCCGCCAACTTGATCAATATTAAACACTAATCGGATATTCATTACACGGTTTCCGTTTTGGAAAGCCACATTATCAGCATAGTGATAACTTCCGTACAATCCCTGTTCTTCACCTGAAAAATGAATGAATTTAACAGAATACTCGGTTGGAATATCTTTTAAAATTCTGGCAGCTTCTAAAAGGATCGAAGTTCCGCTTCCATTATCATTTACACCGCGTCCTGTAATGGTGTCGTAGTGTGCACAAATAATAACATACGTATTTGGATAAACAGTTCCTTGCTTAGTAATGACTAAATTCTTTGAACTTAGAGTTTGATTCCCATAATTAAAGCTGAAAGGATCTTCCTGCATTTGATTGACAGAATATCCCATCGCTGTATATTTTTCTTTTAACCAGTTTAGAGCATTGGTATTGGCTGTAGAACCTGTGGTTTTTACTCCAAAATCTCCAAAAGTCTGAAGGTTATTGGTAATGTTTGCTTGTGAAACCTGATTGGCTCTGTTTTGATAAGCAGGAACAAGAGTTTGCGCCTCTAAGCCATAATTTATTAATGAAAAGAGTAGAAGAGTAGTTAATTTTTTCACTTTTAAAGAAAGTTTTATGTATCCTATAATTCCAACAAATGTAGATAATAAAAAAATCCCGAGCAAAAAACTCGGGACTATATTGATAACAAAAATTCTACATTATTTTACTTGATCTACAACAGCTTTGAAAGCTTCAGGGTGATTCATTGCTAAATCTGCTAAAACTTTTCTGTTAAGTTCGATGTTGTTCTTTTTAAGAGCTCCCATAAATTGAGAGTAAGACATTCCGTGTACTCTAGCTCCCGCGTTGATACGAGTGATCCAAAGTGATCTGAAGTTTCTTTTCTTCTCTTTTCTACCACGGTAAGCATATTGCATTGCTTTTTCTACCGCGTTTTTAGCTACAGTCCAAACGTTCTTTCTTCTACCGAAAAAACCTTTAGCTTGCTTTAAAACTTTTTTTCTGCGAGCTCTTGAAGCTACGGCATTTACTGATCTTGGCATAATTTAAATTGTTTTTTTGAAATGTGCGGTAATTGTTTCATTACTCTTAGAGGCTCCATTTCAGGGTTAAATTGTTGAATTTGTTTGAATTCTTATAAACCGAATATAGATTTATAAAAACTACTTAATTGCTAATTGACGTTGAACGCTTTTCTCATCCACTTTAGCTACATAAGAAGTGCTAGTAAGATTTCTCTTCTGCTTAGTTTCTTTTTTAGTTAAGATGTGGCTTTTGTAAGCATTTTTTCTTTTGATCTTACCTGTTCCAGTAAGAGCAAAACGCTTTTTAGCACCTGATTTCGTTTTTAATTTTGGCATTGTTTTGCTTTTTATGTTTTGTTATCAATATCTGTATTGGCTTCCCAAATATACTTAGGGAATAATAGTTTGCAAAATTACGAAAAAAATCTCAATCTTTTCTTTCTAATTCAAGAGTTTCTAAAAACATTTTATTTTTAGGAGTAATTAAAAGATAAAGCTGATTGTTTTTCTGTGAAACTTTACTTTGAAAATTAATATTCTCTCCTGCTGACTCTTTAATTTTCCAATTTCCAGTGGGAATATTATCAATTGTAATATGATACGTTTTACCAGCTTCCATCTTTTTTAATAATTTATTATTTAAGAAAAGGCTGATATTATCAGAAGAATTTTTAAAAAAATATCCCGGAATTTTTAATGAATTGTTACCTTTTTTTATTCCAACACTTTTACCATTTTTATTGAAGTACAAGACGTACTTTTCATTTTTTGATTCAGCAATAATAGGATGATAATTTTTAATAAAGATTTTATTTGCTTTTAATTGATCTCCCACATTTAAATCAATTTTAAAGTCAAATCCTGTATGAAAAACAATAATATCAGGATTTCTTCGCATAATATAATCTGCGTCGCCTAATTCGTGAGCTAAAGTTCCTGTTCCGAAATTTTTTGGTGGATGCCGTGGGATGTAGTAATCATTTAAGCCAAGCATATCAATTGTCGGTAATTCAGAAGAATAAGGAATGCATCCTGCAACTGTAACTGCTAATAAAGTTTGGTCAGAAAAAGTGTTTTTTAATGTTTTTCCCAATCGCATTCCTCTGAATTCCCATCGCTCAATCATGGTATTTTCATTGTCTGTAAAAAACGTTTGAGAATAGGCATTTACAGCTAATAAAATAATGATGATGATTTTTTTATTATTGTTAAATTGAATTTCTTTTACACTGTTTAATCCGAAAATAATCGCAAAAGTAAACAATACCAATACAATATAATAATGTCTAAAAGCAGGGAAAATATCTCCACCAACAAGCGTTGTATATGACAGCCATGCGGCTAGGTTTAACAATAAATAAACCCCAAACAGATTTCTTTTTTTTATGACCAAAATATAAAGAAAATAGAATCCGGATCCTGAAAGCAGTAATGTTCCTAAAAAGGCTCTCAGATTATAAAATCCGCCTCTAAGAATATAATGTATTGTTATTTTCGCCTTTACCAGTGCGGTATTGGGAACTAATTCTCCGTAATAACTATATCTGAAAGCAATTTGTGACAAAAGAAATAGAGTAGGAATAAGTAATACAGTGAAGCCTATTTTAATAAGATCTCCTCTTTTTCTACGATGAATGAACAATAGAAATATTGAAGCCAAAATAGTAAATAAAAACCCATCTGGTCTTGTAATGGCTAATAATCCTAACCAAATCGAGAGCCAGCCAATTCTTTTTAAGTTATTATTCTTTAGAATAGATGAAACTTCTGCTAAAACAAGGGTAAAAAGAAAGGCATACAATGGTTGTTCGAGTCCGCCAATTCCCCATACAGCAAAACATGGTGTTGTAATGAGCAGAATAATGGCTATAAAAACGTATTCTCTCTTTATATTTTGAGTTCTAAAATGATTTAAAATTACTCCGATAGTACCTAAAGAGTAAAGTATTCCCAATAGTCTTACTGAAAAAATAAGATCTAAACCGAGTTTTCCCAAAGCAGAAGTTGCTAAAACCCAAAGCAAATTAGAGTAACCTTCCACTGGATGTCCATCATTCCAGCTTAAGCCTTTTCCTTCTAAAAAGCGTTGAACATATCTTAATGAAATAAGACTATCATCTGATAGGAAAGGATAATAATAGTAACAACAAATAAAAAATATGATGGATGCGAGAACAAAAAAGGATCGATATCCTATCTTCATGATGTAGTTTTTTACTTTTGGATTTTCCTGTGCATTGGAATTTCATGCAAAATAACAAAAAAAGTGGAAGCTAAAGTGAATTTACAAACAAAATCCTAGCCCAGATAGAAACGGATACCCCGCAGCAGGCAATGGCAAAAGCATTGAGCGAGGAGTATGAGTGGATAGCTGGAAATAGCTTCTAAAATTTTATGATAATCTTAAAAACAAAAAACCTCAAAGTAATTTGAGGTTTAATATTGTAAAGTTGACGGGAAGACCGCCATTATGCTTATTTAGCTGGTTTTTTAGGACTCATCATCATAATCATTCTTTTTCCTTCAAGCTTAGGAAGCTGATCTACTTTTCCAACGTGCTCTAGTTCCTGAGCCAGTTTTAGAAGTAAGATTTCTCCTTGGTCTTTAAAGATAATCGAACGCCCTTTAAAAAATACGTAGGTCTTTAATTTTGAACCTTCTTCAAGGAATTTTTCAGCATGCTTCTTCTTGAATTCATAATCGTGATCATCTGTCTGAGGACCAAAACGAATTTCTTTTACGACTACTTTTACCTGCTTAGCTTTTAGTTCCTTCTGCTTTTTCTTTTGCTCATACAAGAATTTTTTGTATTCCAATACTCTTGCAATAAAAGGTTCAGCCTTATCAGAAATTACTACCAAATCAAGTTCTTGTTCCGCAGCAATTTGTCTTGCTTTGTCGATTGGGTAAATTCCCGGCTCTACGTTATCGCCCACCAAACGAAGCTCTCTCACACGAATTTTATCGTTGATCAAGTGTAAGTCCTCCTGTACAGGACGTCTTTGTGGGCCCCTGTTGTTAAATCTTTGTGCTATTGTATTATAATTTTATTGGTTAACTTTCTATTTTTTATCAATCATTCTGAATAAAAATTAATTTTTAAAATGTATTCAGAATGATATTTTTTTCAGATTTAAGCATTAAACTCAAATCCTGTTTTTGACTGTTCTTTAAAATAAGTAACGAAATCTTCAATTTTCATTACTCCTAAATCACCTTCCCCACGTCTTCTTACAGAAATTGTACCATCGTTTTCTTCATTTTCTCCCACTACAATCATAAATGGAATTTTCTTCAATTCTGCATCACGGATCTTTTTACCCGTCTTTTCGTTTCTGTCGTCAATTAATCCGCTAATATCGTGATTTTCCAATAATTGAGAAACTTTTTTAGCATAATCTACATATTTCTCACTGATTGGCAAGATGATAAACTGATCCGGAGCCAGCCACAATGGGAAATCTCCCGCTGTATTCTCGATAAGAATCGCAATGAATCTTTCCATAGAACCAAACGGCGCTCTGTGAATCATTACCGGTCTGTGCTTTTCACCATCGCTTCCTGTGTACCAAAGATCGAATCTTTCAGGTAAGTTATAATCAACCTGAATTGTTCCAAGTTGCCATTTTCTACCCAAGGCATCTTTCACCATGAAATCCAGCTTAGGACCGTAGAATGCAGCTTCGCCATATTCCGTAACTGTATTTAAACCTTTTTCAGTTGCTGCAGTTACGATTGCATTTTCTGCTTTCTCCCAGTTTTCCTCAGTTCCGATGTATTTTTCTTTATTTTCAGGATCTCTTAGTGAAATCTGAGCTGTAAAATCCGCAAAACCTAATGAACCGAAAACATAAAGAACCAAATCGATCGTTTTCTTAAATTCATCCATCAACTGATCCGGAGTACAGAACAAATGCGCATCATCCTGAGTAAATCCACGAACTCTCGTTAAACCGTGAAGCTCACCACTTTGCTCATATCTGTAAACTGTACCAAATTCCGCATATCTTTTAGGCAAATCTCTGTAGCTCCATTGTGAAGTTTTGTAAATTTCACAGTGATGCGGACAGTTCATTGGCTTCAGCATAAATTCTTCTCCTTCATTTGGAGTTTTAATAGGCTGGAAGCTGTCTGCTCCATATTTATCCCAGTGGCCAGAAGTTACATATAATTCTTTTGCTCCGATGTGCGGAGAAATTACAAACTCGTAACCTGCTTTTTTCTGAGCTTCAGAAAGGAAATTCTCTAATTTTTTTCTTAAAGCAGCTCCCTTTGGTAACCATAAAGGTAAACCCTGACCTACTTTTTCAGAGAAAGCGAAAATTCCTAATTCTTTACCTAATTTTCTGTGGTCTCTCTTTTTAGCTTCTTCTAAAAGTTCAAGATATTCTGTTAAATCTTTCTGTTTTGGGAAAGAAATACCATAAACTCTAGTTAACTGAGGATTTTTTTCGTTTCCTCTCCAGTATGCTCCGGCTGCATTCAAAATCTTCATAGCCTTTACAATACTCGTATTCGGAATGTGCCCTCCACGACAAAGATCTGTGAAATCATCGTGTGTAACGAAAGTGATTTCTCCATCATTAAGATTAGAAATCAATTCCACTTTATAAGGATTGTCTGCATACACTTTTAGAGCTTCTTCTTTAGAAACCGGATATAAAGAGAATGTAGATCCTTTTTTAGCATTTTCTAAAACCTTTTTTTCAATCTTTTCGAAATCTTTATCAGATAAGCTTTCGTCACCGAAATCTACGTCATAATAGAATCCTTTTTCGATGGCAGGACCGATTGTCAACTTAGCATTAGGATAAAACTCAAGGATCGCCTGCGCCAAAAGGTGGGCTGAAGAATGCCAAAAAGCTTTCTTTCCAAGATCATCATTCCATGTTAACAATTGTACCGTAGAATCCGTGGTTATAGGCGTGGTCGTCTCTACTTGTTTGTCATTAACAACTGCGGAAATGGTGTTTCTAGCCAATCCCTCGCTTATAGATTTTGCCACATCTAGCGGAGTAACTCCCGCCTCGAATTCTTTGACACTACTGTCTGGAAGTGTAATTTTTATCATTGTTTACTAAGAAATTTTAAGATGCAAAAATACGGAATTTTTATTTAAAATACTACATTCATGTCTATTTGAAGCGATATTTAATACTAAAAATTGAATTAAAACGTTTTTAAAAATTGGAAAACAATCAACGGTCTAATTATGAATAAGTTAAATTAGGTTAATGCTTTCTTTTATACCTTACTTTTTCCTTAATAATTTCAATTACATCCACATTTCTCACTTTAGATTTTACCCAACCGTGGATATCAATATAAAATAATGATCTTCTGTAGTATTCGTTTTCAGAGAAAATCTCAAGCTTTTTATCAAATTCCTTAAAGGCTTCCAGCTGCTTATTGGGAAGTAAATTGTTTAAATTTTTAAAGAATTGAATGCTTTCAAAGTGAAAATCATCAGGCTTTTTCATTTTTTTAGCAAACTTTAAAGTAGCTTTAATAAATTCATCATAATCTTCATCATTTCCGGACTCATGTTTTGCCATTAAAATCAAAATCCTTGTGTGGAATAATAGATCTTCCTGCACATTTCCTTTGGATTCAATTACTTTTAACGAATACTTTATCGACTCTTTAAACTTCTTACTTCCAAAAAACATCGCTGCCATTTTTAAGTACAAAATCATAAAATGATGCTCATCGATTTTATCGCGAAGTCTTTCCATTTTTAGCTCTATTTCGGGAATCAGTTTTGAGCCGGAAAAGAATTCACCCTTCACAAAGTGAATATTCATTAAAGTATTGTAATGTGTCAGAAAAACAAGCGATTGTAAATTTTCATTTTGAGCAAAGCTTGAAGAGTAAACAACTTCATTGAAATCCTTAAAACTATTTTCTAAAATGTCGATATTTCCATATAAAAAAAGAATTTTTAAAAGATAAGTATTGCCTTTAATGTACCAAACGGGATGACTTACGATCATTTCCGGATTTTTGTGAAATAAATCAACCCATTGAAAAGCGTACTTCAGCGTATATTTATATTCTTGAAGCAACTGGTTTTTCCAAACATGAGCTTTAAAATACCATAATTTCTCCGTAAAATTCAGTTTTTCAAAATTAATTTTTTGAATCTGAGCATTAAAAATTTCCATGATTTCGGCTCGATCTTCATCATTTTTTACATAACCATGCGTCAGCATTTCGCTGTACAATTTCAATGAAAGATTGGATAATTCTGTTGCGTAATGATTTTGCTTGCTGATTTCTGTTGATTGCTTTATCAATTCATCGGCGCGACCTTCAACACTTCGCGTAATGAATTGGGATTCAATCACTTTTTCTAAATCAATAATTTCTAAAGCAATACTTTTTTCGTCTAATTCTAAAGCAGTCTGTTTGGTTTTGTCTAAAATTTTTAAAGCCTGTTTGTAAAGTCCTTTTTGATATAAAATATTCGCAAAATCAAGCTGTTCGCGCAATTGTATTCTATAATTCTGATGGCTCGGGTTCATTCTTAAACTCACCAAAATTTGTTTGTAAAGATGAGCTTTCAGGTTTGATAATTGTTGTTTGGTAGAAATCTTCTTGTCGATGATGATGTTTTCATCATATTCCTTCATTTTATCAAGCTCGGAAAATAAGAGCAGAAATTTGGCATCTACATTTATTCCAAGACGGTTTACATACAGCTTGAATTGTCTTTTTTCGGAGGTCGTTAACGACTTAATTAATACAAATAAAAAATCTTTATGCAATTCTGCCATTGTAAATTTATGTAATTTAAAATACTGTTAATCAGTTTTTTGTAGTGAATTTTCAATATTTTGAGTATTGTAATTTTTATAAAAGTGAAAAATGAAAAAACATTTCATCTTTCTAGTTTTGAATCAAAATTAAGTAAAAAACTTCATTATGAATTCCGAAAAAGTCGAAATTTTTGATACCACGTTACGTGATGGAGAGCAAGTTCCAGGTTGTAAATTAAATACAGAACAAAAATTAATTATTGCCGAAAAACTTGATGAGCTGGGGGTAGATGTAATCGAAGCAGGTTTCCCGATTTCGAGTCCCGGAGATTTTCATTCCGTTTCGGAAATTTCAAAATTAGTAAAAAATGCAAAGGTTTGCGGTTTAACGAGAGCCAATCAAAAAGATATTGATACCGCGGCAGAAGCTCTAAGATTTGCCAAAAGACCTAGAATTCATACAGGAATCGGAACTTCAGATTCTCATATTAAATTTAAATTCAATTCGAATAGAGAAGATATTATCGAAAGGGCGGTTCAGACTGTAAAATATGCTAAAACTTTTGTTGAAGATGTAGAATTTTACGCTGAAGATGCCGGAAGAACCGATAATGATTATTTAGCAAAAGTTTGTGAAGCTGTTATTAAGGCAGGGGCTACTGTTTTGAATATTCCCGATACTACGGGATATTGCCTGCCTGAAGAATACGGAGCAAAAATTAAATATTTGAGAGAAAATGTAACTGGCATTGACAAGGTAATCTTGTCTTGTCACTGTCATAACGATTTGGGAATGGCAACCGCAAATTCTATTGCCGGCGTGATCAACGGGGCAAGACAAATCGAATGTACAATCAACGGCCTCGGCGAAAGAGCTGGAAATACAGCTTTGGAAGAGGTTGTGATGATTTTAAAACAGCATCCGCATTTAAAATTACATACTGATGTGCAATCCAAAATGCTCAACCCCATGAGTATTTTGGTTTCTGATCTGATGGGAATGGCTGTTCAGCCTAATAAGGCAATTGTGGGAGCAAATGCTTTTGCGCACAGTTCTGGAATTCATCAGGATGGAGTTATCAAAAACAGAGAAACATACGAAATTATTGATCCGGCAGAAGTGGGCGTAAATGCTTCAACAATTGTTTTGACGGCAAGAAGCGGACGTTCCGCATTGGCTTACAGATTCAAACATATTGGTTTTGAGGTGACTAAAAACGAATTGGACTTCTTATATCAGGAGTTTTTGAAAATCGCCGACAGTAAAAAAGAAGTAAACAATGATGATTTAAGTATAATCATTGATAAAGTGACGAGAAAAATAGGATAGAAGGATTGATTTTCAATTAAAATTAAAATGGGAAGTACTAAAAAAACACTTTTTGATAAAGTTTGGGACGCACACGTTGTGGAAACGATTCCAGACGGGCCTCAAATTATATACATTGACAAACATCTGATTCACGAAGTGACAAGCCCACAGGCTTTTGCAGAATTAGAATCCAGAAATCTTGAAATTTTCAGACCGAAACAAATTGTTGCGACAGCCGATCACAATGTCCCGACGTTGGATCAGGATAAGCCTATTCGCGATGATTCTTCAAGAAACCAAGTTGAGCAGCTAACAGAGAATTGTAAGAAAAATAATATTGAACTGTACGGTTTAGGACATCAATATCAAGGTATTGTTCATATCATTGCTCCGGAATTAGGCGTTACACAACCCGGAATGAGTATTGTTTGTGGCGACAGTCACACTTCTACGCACGGCGCTTTTGGTTCTATTGCTTTTGGAATTGGAACAAGTCAGGTGGCGCAGGTTTTTGCAAGTCAGTGCTTGTTGCTGAACAAGCCAAAGTCGATGAGAATTACCGTAAATGGTCAATTAAATAAAAATGTTCAGCCAAAAGATGTGATTTTATACATCATTTCAAAAGTCGGGACCGATGGCGGAACAGGTTATTTCTGCGAATATGCCGGAAATGTTTTCGAAGAAATGTCGATGGAAGGTCGAATGACGGTTTGCAATATGAGCATCGAAATGGGCGCTCGTGGCGGAATGATTGCTCCCGATGAAACGACTTTCAATTATGTTAAAGGCAGAACTTTTGCGCCAAAAGATGAAGAATGGGAAGAAAAAGTAGGGTATTGGAAAACCTTGAAAACAGACTATGAAGCTATTTTTGATGCAGAATTTACTTTTGATGCTTCCGATATTTATCCGATGGTTACGTACGGAACAAACCCAGGAATGGGAATTTCAATTCATCAAAATATTCCGAGTCCGCAGAATGAATCTGAAGAAAAGGCTTTGAAATACATGGGTTTACAAGCCGGACAGGCGCTTTCTGATATCAAAGTTAATTATGTTTTCATTGGAAGTTGTACGAATGCAAGAATCGAAGATTTCCGTTCTGCGGCGAATTATATTAAAGGTAAAACAAAATCGCAACATGTTCAGGCTTTAATTGTTCCGGGTTCTCAGCAGGTCGTAAAGCAGATTTTAGAGGAAGGTTTAGATAAAATTTTCAAAGAAGCTGGTTTTCAGATCAGACAACCGGGGTGTTCGGCGTGTCTGGCGATGAATGATGATAAAATTCCAGAAGGTGAATATTGTGTTTCGACTTCGAATAGGAATTTTGAAGGAAGGCAAGGGCAAGGTGCAAGAACAATTTTGGCAAGTCCGTTAACGGCTGCGAAAGTAGCGATTGAAGGGAAGATTTCGGTTTTGGAAAATTAAATTTAAAAGTGAATTTTATTTCATAAGTGAAAAGTCAATTGTCAATTTAAAATTGTTAAAAAAATTCACCATTGACTTGCAAAGCAAAATTCACCATCACATCTTAATAGATATAAAAAAATGCAAAAATTAGTCATTATAAAATCCCGAGCAATTCCTTTGCCGGTAGAAAATATAGATACAGACCAGATTATCCCGGCTAGATTTTTAAAAAGTATTGATAAAAACGGCTTTGGAGATAATCTTTTCAGAGATTGGAGATACAATGTTCATACAAATGAGCCGAACTCTGATTTTGTTTTAAATAATCCAAAATACAGCGGTGAAATTTTAGTTGCCGGAAATAATTTCGGTTGCGGAAGTAGTCGTGAACATGCGGCTTGGTCGTTGACGGATTATGGTTTCAGAGTGGTTGTTTCCAGTTTCTTTGCAGATATTTTTAAAGGGAATGCTTTGAATAACGGTTTGTTGCCCGTAAAAGTTTCTGAAGAATTTTTGAAAGAAATTTTAAATGACATCACCGAAAATCCTGAAAAAGAAATTTTAGTAGATGTTGAAAAACAGGTAATTACCTTCAATGATAAAGCGGAGAGTTTTGAAATTGATTCTTATAAAAAAATATGTCTGATGAATGGTTACGATGATATCGACTTTTTAATTAGCAGAAAACAGGCGATCCAAGAATTTGAACTAAAAACACATAAAGTATATGAAAACTGATTTTAAAATTGCCGTTCTTCCGGGAGACGGAATCGGGCCAGAGGTTGTAAATGAAAGCATTAAAATTTTAGATGCAATTGCAGAAGCATTTCATTATAAATTTGAATTTAAATATGGTTTGGCTGGTGCAGAAGCGATTTTTAAGACAGGAAATCCTTTGCCGGATGAAACCTTAGCGATCTGTAAAGAATCTGATGCGGTGCTTTTTGGTGCAATTGGTGATCCGTCTTTTGATAATAATCCGGATGCAAAAGTGCGTCCTGAACAAGGTTTGTTGAAACTTCGTAAAGAGTTAGGGCTTTTTGCTAATATCAGACCTTTGAAAACTTTTAATTCTTTGATTGAAAAAAGTCCTTTAAAAAGAGAAATTATTGAAGGAACAGATATTCAGATTTTCAGGGAATTGGTAAGCGGAATTTATTTTGGTGAAAAATTTACAGACGAAGAGGCAGGTTATGCTTATGATATTTGTAAATACAACCGTGATGAAATTGCGCCTATCGTTCACATGGCTTTTCAGGAAGCGCAAAAAAGAAGAAAAAAATTAACATTAATCGACAAGGCCAACGTTTTGGATACTTCAAGATTATGGAGAAAAGTGTGTAAAGAGATTGCCACAGAATATCCTGATGTTGAGCTGGATTTTATGTTTGTAGATAATGCAGCGATGCAGTTGATCTTAAATCCTAAACAGTTTGATGTCATTGTTACAGAAAATATGTTTGGAGATATTATTTCCGACGAAGCGAGTGTAATTGGAGGTTCGATTGGGTTGCTCCCTTCCGCTTCGATTGGAAATGAAAATGCGATGTTTGAGCCTATTCATGGTTCTTATCCGCAGGCAAAAGGAAAGGGAATTGCCAATCCTATTGCTTCTATTTTGAGCACCGCAATGATGCTTGATTATTTAAAACTAGATCATGCTGCAGAAAAATTAAGAGCGTCTGTAGAGCATGCAATCGAAAATAAATATGTTACCATGGATCTGAATTCCCAGCAACCTTATTCTACGAGTGAGGTGGGAAGTTTTATCGCAGATTATATTAAATATTCCGAAAAATCATATTACAATTTTGAAAATGTAAAGCTCGGAAAATCCACGATCGTTTAATAAAAAGTGAATTGTCAATTTTGCTTCGTGAGTAAGTTAGTTAATTAGATAGTCCATAGATAGATCACGAGCGAAGCGAATTGATGATCATTCACTTTTCCCAATTTTGGTTGACTTTTATTTGTATATTTTTCTAATAAAAAGGTTCAGCTTCAACGAAACCGAACCTTTTTATTTTGGTATTTATTCTTCTGTATTGTCGGTTTTTCCCGACTTGTTTTTCGAAGATTTCTGAACGTCCTTCTTTTCTACATCCGGCGGATTTGTTTTTTCTGATGATGAAGGAATATTCTGAAAATCCTGATTCTGCTTTTTTGTTTCTGCGCTGTTTGCAGATTCTTTCTTTTTGTCATTTCCTTTGATGTTCATAACTTACATTTTATGCTTTAAGTTATTCAAAGTGTTTGCCAAAAAGAAAATTTTTAAAGCCCTAAGATTCCGATTTTTCCTGTCTGATCTTCAATCTTATAATCTAAAGCCTTTGCCAAAACGAAAATATTATTAAGATTTTCCAGTAATTGTTTATGGCCTTCGTCTCTTAATTTATTTTGATTGATAGAGTTAATGGCAGCTGTTTTGGCTTTTTGCGTTACATTTTTAATGTCTTTCTCAGAAATTCTGTTGATAAAAGAATCGTCCATAGATTGAATTTCGACACTCGGCGTGATTCTGATATCGGCATTGGGTAATTCTGTGATAATCAATTTTTTATTGATAGAATCAACCTCAATTTTCATTTTATTTAAATCATAAGAAACCTGAGCGTTCGTTTTTGTGTACGTGATAATGCTGTTGCTTGTCACTTCTTTTCCGAAAAACTCCAGTCCCATTTTGGTTTTTTGCATAGAAGAGGTATTCTGCTCAATAACTACCAGCTTATTCATTTTGGAAATCTGGTTTGTCAAAATATAATAATCCGACTTTTCGCTTTTCCCGCCAAGATTAAAGCATGATTTCACTCCAAAAAATAAAAGCAGAACAATACCTGCGCCTGCAAAAAATGATGCTATGATTTTATAATTTCTCAATATTTACAGTTTAAATATTTCTTTAATTACCGATGAATCGTCCTTTTTCATAATCTCAACCAAATCTCTTTCGATGTATCCGGTTGTGGGCATTTCTATAATTCTTCCGATCTCTTTATTGTATTTTTTTACAATAATTGTCGGTACTTTCTGAATATTATAAAGACCTTCTTCGCCCGATGGAGATTCTTTTTTGCGATTTACAGCAATGATGGTTAATTTATTTTCAGGATATCTTAATTCATCCAGAATTCTCATTAGCCTAGGGAAATCTCTGTGGCTGTCTTCACACCACGTTCCCATGAAAACCACAACATCGTAAGAATTGAATTTTGCCTTTTTTAATTCAGCAATTGCTTTTTGGTCTAAAGCATATTCATCGTGCTCTTTTGTGTACCATTCAGAATAAGGTTCTTTAGAAAATTGAGACTTAAGCTGATTCCCTAAAAGCATTTTACCATCGTTGGTAGTTTCCACTTCGCGGTTTACCACTACTTTTTGAGCGCTTACCTGTTGTGTTGCCAGAAATAACGCGGAAAAAGTAACAATATTTGTAATAAATTTTTTCATACTATTTTTCGATAATCGTTTTCAGATCGGCAGGAGAGTAATATTTATTTTTTAATACTTTATGGTCTGCTGTTCTGTAAACATTAAATTTTTCACCAGATTTTTCATAAAAAGATTCTACATCTTTCGCTTTATAAAATTCAACCGTTTCTTCTGCCTGTTCTTCATTGTCGCAGGCTTTAGACATATTCGAACGCTGAACTTCGTTGAACAACTCTACAAATTTGTTGCCAAGTCCGAATTCTAGCACAGCGCCACTCAAAACATATTGTAAATCGCACAAAGCATCAGCAATTTCTACGATATTATTATCTGCAATGGCTTGTTTCAATTCGTTTAATTCTTCCTGTAAAAGTTCAACTCTAAGATTGCATCTTTCCGCAGAAGGAATTTGGGGAGTATCTAAAATAGGGGCTTTAAAGGTTGTGTGGAATTCTGCTACCTGGTTCAGACTATCAATTTTATCCATGAATATTTTTTATTTGAAGCAAAGATAAAAATTAGGTTTTAGATATTAAGAATTAGGGCTTAGGTTTTTATTGTTTTGTTTTTTATAAAGATTGATAAATATTGCTCATTGCCTTTTACTTATTTCTCATGAAAAAAGACTGCCCGTTTCCGAACAGCCTTTCGCTTAGTGTTTAATTTAAAGTTTTAGTTTTTAATGAATCTCTTAGAGACTTCTCCGATTTGAATCATGTAAGCACCTTTTGGAAGGTTGGCTACATTTACGGAACCTCTGTCGAGCTTTCCTGAGTTAATTAGTTTTCCACCCATATCGAAGATGTTGTAATCTTCATTCGTCGTATTTGAAATGTTTAAAATATCTCTTACCGGATTTGGATATAATTTAATTTCAGTCAATAAATCTTTTGTACTTGGTAAATCGCCTCTTCCTGAAGAAACAATATTTAAGGTATAATCTTCAACTTGTCCGTACGTATAAGATCCGCAAGAAGATGATGGAACAGAGCTGTACTGCATCATCACTCTCATTCTTGTGTTTCCAAGCGTTGCAGTTGAAGGAATTGCGATTGTTCCCGTAACCGGACTTACTGTTGATCCTGTTCTTGTCCAGGCTAATTCTCCACTATCTGTAAAGTCGCCGTCGCCATTATAATCAATGTAAACTGCGTAAGCTTCATTATATTTAGTAGAAGTCCAAACAGGAGTTACAGAAATCGTGTAAGAATTTCCTCTCGTAACGTTTGTTGAAAGAGAAGTGAAGTTTTCGTATCCTGCTGTTCCTGTCGAAGTATTGTTAATCGATCCGAAAGTCACGTTTCCGATTCTTTCATCAGCTGTATTGGTAGAAGTCGCAGAACAGTAAGAAACGGTGCTTCCTGCAAGGGTTGTAACGCTTACTGAATTGCTGGAAACAGAAGTATTTCCTGCTGCATCTTTTGCTCTTACTGTGAAATTATAAGTGGTTGAAGGGCTTAAGCTGGTTAGAGTGTAAGATGTTGATGCTGTTGATCCAATCAATGATGAACCTTGGTATACGTCATAACCTGTAACGCCAACGTTATCTGTTGCGCCAGACCATGAAAGATTGGTGCTTGTGGAAGTTGTTCCTGAAGCAACAAGGGTAGGAGCTGTAGGAGCAGTCGTGTCTGATGTTCCTGATCCTGCATTTACGGTGATATTGGCATTATTTACATCAAAAAAGATATGATTCGAACCTTTTACCATAATTCTTCCCGTTGTTGTAGAAACATTCGGAATGGTTACGGTTTGAGATCCGTCATTTGGAGTTCCTGCCAATAAAGTAGTCCATGTTGTACCGGAATTGGTAGACCAAAGAATATCTACATTCGCTGCATTTACACCGTTTGCAGTAGTGCCTGCCACGTTCCATGTTACGGTTTGAGAGCTTCCTCCTGCATATGTTGTTGCTGAATTTTGGGAACTTACAGAGAACGGGCCAGCAGTTCCGTTTACTGTAATAACTGCATCATCTGAATTGTTTCCAGAACCGCCAGCTCGGTTATCGCGAACTGTAAATCTAAAGTTATATGATCTTGCTACGTTTGATAACGCTTCAACCGTAATTTCTGAACCTGCCGTTGTGGTTGCACCTGTTAAAATAGAAGCCATTCTTGGGAAATATCTCACAGGTGTTGTTTGTGGAGTCCATGATCTGAAAGTTGGTCCGGATGCTTTTGTAGCACTTGCCGCAGAGCTTGCTCCCGTTTGAGAGGAAGACGCATTGTCCATTTGCTCCCAGATGTATGTTAATGAGTCTCCGTTGGCATCTGTTCCGGTTCCTGTTAACATGAATGGAGTTCCTTTCGGAATGGTATAATCTAAACCTGCGTTTGCTGTCGGAATAGAATTTCCTGTATTGGTACTTACCGGGCAAGTTTTAGCTTTAATATTATTGGTGATTTGCTGAATGCTGATCGCATGGAAGAATGAGTCTGAATGCGCCTGAATATCCTGACTCGTGATTCCTGCATAGCCCATGATCGTAGATCCGGAGCCTGGTTCCATATTTACACCTGTTCCTTCGTTTCCATGAGAAAAAGTGTGATTTCCTCCGAATTGATGTCCCATTTCGTGAGCAACATAATCGATATCGAAATTATCACCAGATGGAATCGCATCCGCCGGAGAAGTGTAACCGCTTCCTTTCGATCCGTTTGTACAAACACAACCAATGCAGCCTGCGTTTCCACCGCCGCCTGAAGCCCCGAATAAGTGACCGATATCGTAATTTGCTTCACCAATCACAGAGGTTAAAGTTGATTGTAACTGAGAATTCCAACTACTCATTCCTGAAGCAGAAGAATAAGGGTCTGTTGAAGCATTGGTATAAATTACCGCGTCGTTATTGGCAATTAAAACCATTCTTGCCGAAAAATCTTTTTCGAAAACTCCGTTTACGCGGGTCATGGTGTTGTTCATTGCGGCTAAAGCGTTGGCTTTTGTTCCTCCGAAATAGGCTGTGTATTCTCCAGTGCTGGAAAGCGCTAGTCTGAATGTTCTCAGTTTTGCATCATCAGCATTGGGTCTTGCAGCAATATTACTTGCATTCGCCACGCCTTTTTGTGCGACATCAATTACGGTACATTCAAATTTATTTAGATCATCTTTTTTGTCAGATTTTTTATAAACTACATAGCTCGAAAGATCTTTTGTATAAGGTTCAATAAAAACCGCAGATTTGTCTCCGTAAATTTCCATTGATGATAAACCTAATGGCGAAACGCTGAAATAAACCGTAGAATTTGGATCATCTAAACCTTCGCCAACATACGATTTGATATCTGGAAATTTAGCCGCCAGTTGAGGATCAAAATTAGAATTCTCTCTTACTTTAAAGTTTTCCATTTTTCCTTCAGAATTAGGGAAAGAAATGATGATTTCAGATTTTTCACCTGCTGCCAATCTTTTAGGGGCTCTTGATAAAACACTTTTTAAACCATTGATATCAAGGTTGTAAACTTTAGGATTATTGATGCTCGTCTTGTTTTCAAAGATTTCTGAAGAGGTTTTTCTGTTACCTTCAGTCCAAAGACGGTCTGTCTGCGCGAAAGAAATGCCCGTGATCAAGAGCATTCCAATCATCAATAATTGTTTTTTCATATAAAAATATTATTTGATTATGGTGTATCAAAGCTAATAAATTTTAATTACGAAAAACTAAATTTTTTAAGAAAATTTTAGACAATCAATCTAAATAATTATGCAATACATTGAATTAATTTCATATGTAAATATTTTATGTAAAAAAAATAACACCCGCAAAATACGAGTGTTATTCAGTTTTAATAATATAATTCTAAATTTTTCTTACGATAAATTATTGAGTGATATCTCTTCCAATTACCAGCCTTTGGATCTCAGAAGTACCTTCACCAATGGTGCAAAGTTTTGAATCTCTGTAGAATTTTTCAGCAGGAAAGTCTTTTGTATATCCGTACCCTCCGAAGATTTGAACGGCGTTATTTGAAATTCTTACACAAGCCTCCGAAGCATATAATTTTGCCATAGCACCTTCTTTAGTCATTTTTTGCTTAGCATTTTTCAATGTTGCAGCTCTTTGGATCAATAATTCAGAAGCATCAATTTCTGTTGCCATATCTGCTAACATAAAGTTGATAGCCTGGAATTCTGAAATAGATTTTCCGAACTGGTGTCTTTCTTTAGCATATTTCAAAGCTGCTTTGTAAGCACCTCTTGCTGTTCCTAAACTTAAAGCCGCGATAGAAATTCTACCGCCATCCAAAATTTTCATGGCTTGTTTGAAACCTTCTCCAACTTCACCTAATCTGTTGGCATCAGAAACACGAACGTTGTCAAAAATTAATTCTGCCGTTTCAGAAGCTCTCATTCCAAGCTTGTTTTCTTTTTTACCAGAAGTGAAACCAGCCATTCCTTTTTCCAACACAAAAGCGGTTGAATTATTTTTAGCACCAATTTCTCCCGTTCTTGTCATTACAACAGCAATATCTCCAGAAATTGCGTGAGTGATGAAGTTTTTAGCTCCGTTGATGATCCATTCGTCACCGTCTTTTACCGCAGTAGTAGACATTCCTCCTGAATCCGAGCCTGTATTGTGCTCTGTTAATCCCCAAGCTCCGATTACTTTTCCGGAAGCTAGCTGAGGAAGCCATCTGTGTCTTTGTTCTTCATTTCCAAACTCATAAATATGGTTGGTACAAAGTGAATTGTGTGCAGCTACTGAAAGGCCGATTGAAGGATCAACTTGTGAAATTTCATCTAAAATTGTAACATACTCATGATAACCAAGACCAGAACCACCATATTGCTCAGGAATTACGATTCCCATGAAGCCCATTTCTCCTAATTGATGAAAAAGATCTTTTGGAAACGTTTGACTTTCGTCCCACTCCATAATATTAGGTCTAATATTTTTCTCAGCAAATTCTTTTGCTGTTTCCGCAATCATTTTGATGTTGTCAATTGTCTCTGTATTCATATAGATAATAGTTAGTTCCCAAAGATAACCAAATTGCCGAAACGTCCAAAAAAATTATTGACGCCATAATATTTTATTCGCAAAACTTTAATTTTCAATTTTTTATATTTTAAAAATTAATGATTTTTTAATAAAAATTACTGAACTTTAAGTAGATTAATTTACTATTTTAGCCTCCCAATTTTTAAAGCATGAAAAAACTTCTACTTCCAATAATCCTTATTTCATCGTATTTTACGGCTCAGGCACCTGCAGGATACTATGATGGAACAACAGGATTGTCTGGGTACGCCTTAAAATCGAAACTTCACGATATTATTTCTACAAAAAATATCAACTGGAATTATGGTGATCTTCCGAATCTTTATAACCAAACAGATTTAGATATTTATTATGACCATGATGCGACCAATACCGTTTGGTTATTGGATATGTATTCTGAAATCCCGACAGGACCTGATGCTTACGAGTATCAATCGACGGATATTCCCACCAGTGCATCTGCGGAAGGAGCGGGGTATAACAGAGAGCATATGATGCCTCAAAGTACATTCTATAGCAATTATCCTATGTATTCAGATTTGTATTATATTGTTCCGACGGATGCTTTTATTAATCAAAGAAGAAGCAATTATCCTTACGGAATAGTAGGTTCTACAATATATCATACATTTACTAATTCTTCGAGAATAGGAAACAGTGCAATTCCAGGATTTCCATATACGGGACGTGTTTACGAGCCTATTAACGAATTTAAAGGTGATGTAGCGAGGAGTTTATTGTATTTTGCGGTAAGATTTGAGGGTAAATTAGGAACATTTAATTATGATAATAGTGCAAATCCTGCTTCTGATACCAATCCGTTAGACGGAACGGAAGAAAGAGCATTCGATCCCGCATATATCGCTATGTTGCTTCAATGGCATCAGCAAGATCCTGTTTCTCAAAGGGAAATAGACAGAAACAATACAGTTTACAATTTACAGAAAAACAGAAATCCGTTTGTAGACAATCCGGCTTGGGTAAATGCGATCTGGGGACAAACTCCTGATACAGTTGCTCCGCAAGTTCCGACAAATGTAACGGTGACTCAAAACAGTGCCTATTTTACAACATTAAGCTGGACGCCTAGTGCAAGTACGGATGTGATTGGCTATAAAGTGTATCAAAACGGAACATTGGTAGGTTCAACAAAAGGAAATTCAATAAGCATCGATCATCTTACGCCTTCTACAACGTATAATTTTACGGTGAAGGCTTATGATAATGGTTATTTGTATTCTCCGGAGAGCAATACAGTTTCTGCAACTACTTTAGCTTCTGATGTGTATGCTAAAGATTTGATGATTACAAAATATTTAAAAGGTTCTTCCAATAATAAAGGATTAGAAATTACAAATAAAACAGGGCACCCTGTGAATTTGAATGATTACAGGATATCAATTCAGTTTCCAAGCGGAAGCAATTATTATTTTCCTGCACCTTTTGAATTAGAAGGAACTATCCAGAATAATGAAACAATTGTGGTTTTAAACCGTCAGGCTAATTTCTCTTGTTACACAGTAAACCAAGCTCAATTTGTAACAGCTGCACCGCAATTAACTTTTACAGGAAGCCAATATTTGGAGTTGAGATACAAAAGTACAACGATAGATGCAATCGGAACTAAGGGACAGTCTAACTCTTCTACATTATCTGATGTCTCTTTATATAGAAAAGAAAATATTAGCGATCCTACGGCTACGTTTTCTTTGAATGAATGGGATTCTTACGGAATTAATTACTGCCAGAATCTAGGAGTCCTTTCCACATCAGATGTTGTTTTAGCTAAAAATGATGAGGTTAAAATTTATCCAAATCCAGTTAATGAAAACATTTTTGTAAGCGGAAAAGTAGAAAATATAGAGAATGCTCAAGTACTTGATTTCTCCGGAAAAGTTATTTATTCTGAAAATTTACCATTCAAAAACAAAAAAAATATTTCGGTTCAAAGTCTGTCAACAGGTTCTTATTTGTTGAAACTTGATGACAAGACGTATCAATTTATTAAAAAATAGTTCATATAAAAGCCTAAAATAGGCTCTTTATTATAAAATCGATATAAGCAGATTCACTAATAATTAATATCTATAAGTGTTTCTGCTTATATTTTTTATTTATAAGTAATTATGCTTATATTTGCAAAATGATAGCGGTCATTACCGGAGATATTATAAATTCACAGCACGCCGACACTGAAGTTTGGATTACCAAGCTTAAAAATCTTCTCGACAATTGGGGAAGCGCTCCTAGCACATGGGAAATCTACAGAGGAGACGAATTTCAGTTCAAATGCAATATAGACGACGTTTTTTGGCGTTTCTTAGCCATAAAATCACTTATAAAAAGTCAGGAAAATTTAGATGTAAGAATTGCCATAGGGATCGGTGAAGAGAATTTTTCGTCTGAAAAAATTACAGAATCCAACGGAACGGCATACGTGCATTCCGGAAGGTTACTGAACGACCTGAAAAGCGACGGACACACCGTTTCCATCAAAACTTCCAGCACTTCTGTGGATAGAGACCTTAATATTTTACTAAAATGGTCTTCCAAAGATTTTGATAACTGGACGATGGCAACCGCGGAAATTATTCATGAAATGATCATGAATAAAGATATTACTCAGGAAGATTTGGCAAAGAGATTCAATATTTCTCAATCCTCCATCAGCCAGAGACTGAAGCGCGCAAATTACGAGCTTATCGTAGAAACTAATCAGTATTTTAGAAAGAAAATTTCAGAATTGTAGGCATGGTTTTCACTCAACTCATATTGGCACATCTACTCGGAGACTTTATTCTTCAGCCAAATTCATGGGTTGCAGACAAGGAAAATCGCAAACTGAAAAGCAAATTTTTATACATCCATGTGTTGATTCACAACATTTTAAGTTTTATTTTTCTTTGGAATATACAACTTTGGTGGGTCGCTATTTTGGTAGGAATTTCGCATTTTATTATTGATGCTGCAAAACTGACTTTTCAAACAATTCATAATAAAAAGATCTGGTTTTTTATCGATCAGGCTTTACATATTGCCGTAATCGGAAGTGTCTCTTTCTTTTTTAATGAATTCAATATTGAATTTTTTAAAGATCAGAACTTTCTGAAAATTTTGATGGCAGCTTTGTTTTTAACAACACCTGCTTCTATTTTTATTAAAATATTATTGTCTTCATGGACGCCCGCTCCGGAGACTGAAAATAATGTAGAAACCGAATCTTTATCGAGTGCCGGTAAATATATAGGGATTTTAGAACGCTTGCTTGTTTTCACTTTTATCATGGTGAATCACTGGGAGGGCGTAGGTTTTATGATCGCAGCGAAATCTGTTTTCAGGTTTAGCGATCTGGCACAGGCCAAGCAAAGAAAGTTGACTGAATATGTTTTAATCGGGACACTTTTGAGTTTTGGAATGGCTGTTTTAACAGGAATTTTAATTAAATAAATATAAATCTAATAAAAAGTAATTTTTGAAAATGGAAAAGTTAGAAATGTTGTACGAAGGTAAGGCAAAACAAGTATTTGCTACCGATAATCCTAATGAAGTAGTTGTACGTTTCAAAGACGATGCTACTGCATTTAATGCTCAGAAAAGAGGTTCTGTTGATTTGAAAGGCGAAATGAACAACGCCATCACGACTCTTATTTTTGAATATTTAAATGAAAAAGGGATTAAGACTCATTTCATTAAACAATTGGACGAAAGAGAGCAATTGGTAAAGAAAGTATCTATCATTCCTTTGGAAATGGTGGTTAGAAACTATTCTGCAGGAAGCATGGCTCAAAGATTAGGAGTTGAAGAAGGAATTAAATCTCCGGTAACGATCTTCGATATCTGCTACAAAAAAGACGAGTTGGGAGATCCGCTTATCAACGATCATCATGCTGTTTTTTTAGGAGCTGCAACGTATGAAGAGCTTGACGAAATGTATGAATTAACTTCAGACATCAACGAAATCTTAATCGATCTTTTCGACAAAATGAATATCATCCTTGTAGACTTCAAAATCGAATTAGGAAAAACTGCTGATGGTGAAATCATCCTTGCAGACGAAATTTCTCCTGATACTTGCAGACTTTGGGATAAAGATACCATGAAGAAGTTGGATAAAGACAGATTCAGAAGAGATCTTGGTGAAGTTACTGAAGCTTACGTTGAGATCTATAACAGATTGAAAACTGTACTTGCTAAATAATTATTAGGCCAGAAGCCAGAAGTTGGAGGCTGGAAGTTTATCGGTAAAATAGAAAGTTTAGTTGTAAACTTCAGACTTCAGGCTCCCAGCTTCCATCATCAAAATTTAGAAAAAATAGAAATGAAAAGTTTAGACATTCATAAAAGTGAATATTTAAAACAGTTTGAAACCCAAACCTACGGAAGAAATCTTTTCAGAACGCAGGAAGAAGAGAGATTAGACGCTCCCAACGAGGAGTGCGGAATCTTCGGAATGTATTCTGATAACGATTTGGATACGTTTTCTCTTTCGCAATTCGGGCTTTTTGCGTTACAGCACAGAGGTCAGGAAGCGTGTGGTATTTCTGTTCTTAAAGACGGAAAAATCACCAACATGAAAGATGAAGGTTTGGTTTTAGACGTTTATAAAGAGATCGCTGATCCTGAAACTTTTATGGGAAATTCTGCAATCGGACACACTCGTTATACGACTGCGGGAGATAAAAAGAAATATAATTTCCAGCCATTTTTCGCAAAAAACGAATATGACCAAATTATACTTTCTATCGCGCACAATGGTAATTTAACCAATGCGAAAGAATTGAAAGCTCAGTTGGAAGCTGAAGGTGTTGTGTTCAGAGCAACTTCCGATTCTGAGGTTATTTTAAGATTAATTCAAAAAAATCTTGATCTTGGACTTCGTGGAGCGATCAAAGCGACGATGGAGAAAATTGAAGGTGCCTATTCAGTTGTGGGAATGACGAGAAATAAATTCTTCGCATTTAGAGATTTCAACGGAATCAGACCTTTGGTTTTAGGAGCAATCAACGAAAATTCTTACGTTGTAGCTTCAGAATCTGTGGCTTTAGATGCTGTTGGAGCGCAGTATGTTCGTGATATTTTACCGGGAGAGATCATTTATACCAATGAAAACGAGCCTGGAAAACTTCACTCGATCATGGTGGATGAAGCAAAGGCAAAGCAAAGAATCTGTTCTTTCGAGTACATTTATTTTGCAAGACCTGACTCATCTTTAGAAAATATCAACGTTTACGAAATCAGAGAAAAATCGGGAGAAAAAATCTGGGAACAGGCTCCTGTAGATGCTGACCTTGTAATTGGAGTTCCCGATTCGGGAGTTCCTGCCGCAATTGGGTTTTCTAAGGCTTCTGGAATTCCTTTCCGTCCGGTTCTGATTAAAAACAGATACATCGGAAGAAGTTTTATCGTGCCGACTCAGGAAATGAGAGAGAGAATTGTTAATTTGAAGCTGAACCCGATTATTTCTGAGATCAAAGACAAAAGGGTGGTGATTATTGACGACTCTATCGTTCGTGGAACAACGTCTAAGAGATTAGTAAAGATCCTTAAAGAAGCTGGTGTAAAGGAAATTCACTTTAGAAGTGTTTCTCCGCCAATTATTGCACCTTGTTATTTAGGAATCGATACACCTTCGAAAGATGATTTGATCTCTGCAAATATGACAACAGAAGAGCTTAGAGATTACTTGGGAGTTGACTCTTTAGAATTTTTAAGCACAGAGAACTTAAAAGTAATTTTAGGGTCATCCAACCACTGCTTTGGATGTTTTACAGAAGAATATCCTGTAGGAAAAGGAGAAGAAGTGGAATTATTTAATTAAAAATTTTAGTTTAAATAAAAAAACGAAAGGTCAGACAATTAAGTCTGACCTTTTCATTTGAAATTAAAATTGGTTATATATGTATGTTAAAACGTACTAGAATTTATAGTTTAATCCTAATTGGAAAACTTGGTTGGTGTTGATATTTTTATTAGCCTCAGCAACCCCTGAATTATTAGCAAGGTGAGTAAAACTAGTTACATATCTCGCATTAACACCCAAATTCTTTGTGAAGTAGTATCCTAAACCAAGACCCATTCCTACATTGAATTTTCTGATATCATCTTTATCAATGCTTTCAGAGTTCGACTGAGTTTGCGTTGTTGTGCTGCTTCCTGTAGTTGTTGTAACTTTTGTATCCCCTTTATTTTTCCCGTCTAAGAAATAGCTGAATTCAGGTCCGGCTTCAACATAAAAATTATCAGCAGGCTTCATTTGTAACATTAATGGAACGGAAATATAGTTTAAAGAGGTTGTGAAGTCTTTTTCAGTTTTTACGGTTGTACTCCCGGTTGTTACTTCAGAAGAAGCTACTACGCTCTTTGCTCCCATTTGGTTGTATAAAACCTCTGGCTGGATGGCAAATTTCTGAGATAAAGGAATATTAACAAAAACCCCGGCATTAAATCCTATTTTCTGGTTTTTAGCACTCAATTTCTGTTCGCTGAACTGTGTTGCGTTAGCCCCACCTTTAATACCGAATCTTACCGGCTCTTTTTCTTTGTTGATTGGAGTTACTGGTTTTGCTTCTGTAGTTTCTTGAGCGAAAGATAAAGTACCAGCGACTAATGCTAGTCCTAGAAATAACTTATTCATAATTTTGTTTTTTAATTTTACTATTTAAATTTTCGCCTAATCGTTTAATCAGACATTGTTTTACTTTGCAAATAGCTTGCCAAACTCTTATGTTGTTAATTTACAGTGTTGTATGTGCTGTATTTAACAGTTTAAAATAGTCTATTTTTTCTCATTTTATGTTAAAATTTATCAACTTGCAGAGAGTTTTTGTAATTTATTTTTAATCAAATTATCTAAAATTTGTAGTTAGAAATAATTTTGAAATAAAAAAATCAAGGCTAATTATAAACTTAGTTTTAGGAAAAATGAAGTGTGTTTTGTAAGATTACAACTAAAAATATCAGAAAAATAAAATTGAAATGAATTTAATTGTAGGTTGTATTAAATTTCAAATAATTGATTTAAATAAATAGAAAAAACATGAAAAGGCCAGGCTTAAATAAATAAACCTGGCCTTTTCTATTGAAATCAAAAATTTGTTATTTAAACTTATAAGCTAAACCAATTTGGAATACATTGTTTTTACCTTCAAGTTGATAGTTTCCAACTTTCTTTGCAACATCTGTTAATCCTGCTACGAATCTTGCTGTTATACCAATATTTTTAGTAACATAATATCCTGCTCCAAGACCGATCCCGAAATCAAAACCTTTAAAATCATCAGAATCTACAGAAACACTGTTTCCTTTATATTTAGAATCGATTAAGAAACTAAATTGAGGACCTGCTTCTAAATAAAGATTCGGAAGAGCGTTATATTGGAACATTACCGGAACTGAGATATAACTTAAGTTAATTTTATCGTCACTTGAATCATCAAATTTTGCTCCTGCACCGTTATATAAAACTTCCGGCTGTACACTGAAATCTTTAGCAACAGGAATATTTACGAAAGCTCCTCCATAAAATCCTGCTTTAGCTTTCATTTCGTCATGCGAAATAGAAGAAACATTCAAACCTGCTTTCAAACCAAATGTTTGTGCAAAAGTAAATGAACCTGCAACTACTGCTAAACCTAATAATAATTTTTTCATAATTATTTACTATTTCTTTATTATATTAATTACTTCCTGAGGGGTATTTATCAAATAACTTGCCAAAAGTTAAATAAAACCAAATTTTAGCTTAATGAAATCTTAAAGTGTTGGTTATTAAAAAGAAAAAAGTCAGACCTAAGCCTGACTTTCTATTGAATATATTAAATTTGTTATATGAAGAAACTTTCGATTATTTAAATTTGAAAGCTAAACCAACTTGGAAAACGTTGTTTCTCACAGCATCACCAGAGTTGTTTTTAAAGATATCTGTTACCCCAGCGGTATATCTTGCTGTAAGCCCCAAATTATCTGTGAAATAATATCCTGCACCAATACCGATACCGAAGTTAAAGGTTTGGAAATCATCTTTATTCAAAGTAGATGTTGAGGTAGCATCTGTATTTCCGTTAGTAGAAGTTTTTAATTTATCTTTAGCACTTACCAAGAAACCAAATTCCGGACCTGCTTCTAAATAAAGGTTTGGAATAACATTATACTGGAACATTACCGGTACAGCTACATATCCTAAGTTAGTAGAATAATCTGATCTGTATTCATTTCCTAAGAAATTAGTTTTTCTAGTAGATTTTGAACCTAGATCGTTATAAATAACCTCTGGCTGAATGCTGAAATTAGTTGCTACCGGAATGTTTGCAAAAACACCTGCGTTGAAACCGATTTTAGATTTTGAATCATCAAGATCTGCACCTTTACTTAGTGAAGAAACGTTCATCCCACCTTTAATACCGAATGTTACCGGGTTAGTAGATGTTGTTGGAGTCTGCTGAGCGAATGCCAATGAACTTGCAGTTACTGCTAATCCTAAAATTAACTTTTTCATAACTTTAATTTTTTAATATTTTACTATTTCTAATTTTAAATTTTACTACTGTCTCCGTTTTACCGTGAGACGCAGAGTATCTTTCAAATTGCTTGCCAAAAAATATTTTTATGATTAAAATCAATGAAAAAACCGCTCGATGAAGAACGGTTTTTGATTTTATTTAATTGAAATTCAAATAATTAAACTTAATTAAATGTTTGTTTAAATATTTTTTGAAGAATTATTTATTATCTGAATCTCAAATTTAATTTCAACAAAAAAGTAAAAAATTACAATTCAGGCTGAATTAATTTTCTATAAAAGTCTAAAGATTGATGAATATTTTTCTGACTACATTGATGATCGAAGTTGCAAGAACCAATTCCTGTAAGCAAAGAGAAATTAATTTTACTGTCTGCATTCTTTTTATCATTCAATAATAAGCTAAAAATATCTTCATCTTTAAAATCGCTGATATCTAAATAAGGATAGTATCTCTGAATGTTTTCAATAATCGCTGTTGAATCTTCTTCAGAAATTAAACCTTCCAAATAAGACAAATGCGCTTCAGAAATCATTCCCATTGCCACAGCTTCTCCGTGAAGAATAGGATTTCCCTGGCTTAAACATAAACTTTCGATCGCATGACCAATCGTATGACCGAAATTTAATGTCTTTCTGATGTTTTTTTCGTGAAAGTCTGCTTCCACAACATTTTGTTTAATATCCATCGACGTTTGAATGTGAGGAATGATACCTTCAATGTCTAATTTATGAATTTGAGTTAAACTTTCCCAATGTGCTTTATCAGCAATTAATCCGTGTTTCAGCATTTCTGCAAATCCGCTTCTTAATTCTTTAAAAGGAAGAGTTTCTAAAAATTTAGGATAAACAAAGATTTTTTCCGGAAAAGTGAAAGTTCCGACCATGTTTTTATAATGCATCAGATCGATCCCCGTTTTCCCGCCAATAGAAGCATCACACATCGATAAAAGGGTAGTGGGGATATTAATGAACTGAATTCCTCTTTTATAAGTAGAAGCCACAAAACCGCCCATATCCGTAATCACGCCGCCACCAAGATTGATAATCAGTGCTTTTCTATCCGCCTGCATTTCTGTCAAAATTTCCCAAAGCTGGTTCGCTGTCTGAATATTTTTCATTTCTTCACCTGCTTCAATCTCCAGAATTTCAAATCCCAAATCAGTCTCCATATTTCCCAAAAGAGTAGGAAGACAATATTCATGTGTATTTTCATCAACTAAAATAAAGATTTTGCTGAAAGATTTTTCGTGAAGAAAGTCGTTTAATTGAGAAAAATTATCATCTACTATTGTTATCATTTTTGAATTTTATATCAAGTTAAAAATAAACTATTATGCAAAGTTATGATTCTTAATTTTTAACTCGTAACTAAATTACTATCTTTGCAAAAATATTTTAGCATGAGCAGAGACAATAATTCAGGAAGACCAAAGAAACCAAGAAGTTCAACAAGAAATAATTCTGATGACTCTCGTGCTTCAAGATCTGGAAATTCTTCTGGATCAAAACCTTTCAAAAAATCATTTCCAAAGGCTGGAGAGAGAAATTCTGATTCAAGAAAGACGGGTGGCACAAGTTACCAAGATAGAATGGATAGGAAATTTGGAAAAACTGAACAAACAGACTTTATTACCAATTCGAGTGAAGAGAGAAAAACTTTTGGAAAATCTGCACCGAAAAGAGGAGGAAGCAGACCTGCAAATACTTTCGACACCAGAGATAAGTATGAAAGAGGTAGCTTAAAATACGGAAGAAGACCGGGAAATGGTGATGATAGAAATAAAGACGGCGCAAAATCTTTCGTACAAAAAAGAAGACTGAATAAAATAGAAAAGGATGTTCATAAAGATACTATCCGTCTTAATAAATTTATTGCCAACTCAGGAATTTGTAGCAGAAGAGAGGCCGATGAGCTGATTACTCAAGGTTTGGTAGAAGTAAACGGAAAAGTAGTAACTGAAATGGGCTATCAGGTTCAGAAAACGGATAAAGTGGTATTCGACGGACAAAGCATTACGCCGGAAAAGCCAGTTTATGTACTATTAAATAAGCCAAAAGGTTATATTTCTACTACAAAAGACGACAAAGCAAGAAAAACAGTAATGGATTTGGTAGCAAATGCTTCTCCTTACCGTGTTTTCCCTGTCGGAAGATTGGATCGTTCTACAACCGGTGTTATTTTGTTAACGAATGATGGTCACATGACGAAAAAATTAACGCACCCTTCTTTCGATGCGAAGAAAATTTATCATGTAACATTGGATAAGAAATTAACCCATGAAGATATGAAATTGATCGCTGAAGGAATTCGTTTGGATGAAGGTGTTGCAGAAGTAGATCAAATTTCTTTCATTGAAGGTAAGCCTAAAAATGAAGTTGGGATCGAGATCCACATCGGATGGAACCGTGTCATCAGAAGAATTTTCCAAAGATTAGGATACGAGGTAGAAGCGCTAGACAGAGTAATGTTCGCAGGATTAACAAAGAAAAACATCAAACGCGGACACTGGAGAATTCTTTCAGAACAGGAAGTAAATAATCTTAAAATGCTTTAATCAAGTTAATTTTAAGTTTAAAAAATAGAAAGACGTTGAATATTTTTCAACGTCTTTTTTGTTATTTTTGAGCATTACCCTAAAACAGTCACGCCCTTTTGGATCATTTCATAAATCGCATCTCTGCCATTATCCGGTTTTACATTTACAGCACGCGTTCCGTTGAAGTGTAGACAAGTTACATATCCGTTAGCAACCGCATCTGTACAGGTGAATTTCACACAATAATCCATCGCTAAACCTACGATTTCTACCAATTGAATTTCGTGATATTTTAAGAAATCATCCAGTCCTGTTTTCATAAAATGGTTGTTATCCTGAAAACCGCTGTACGCATCAATTTCAGTATTTTTTCCCTTTTGAACAATATGCGTTACTTTATCTTTATTTAAATCTTTATGGAAATCTGCTCCAAAAGTATCCTGAATACAGTGATCTGGCCACATAAATTGCGGAACACCGTTTAAGATAATACTTTCACCAACCTTTCTGCCATTATTGCTTGCAAAACTTTTGTGATTTGCCGGATGCCAGTCTTGTGTAAGGATAATTTGATCATATTCATTTTCCTCCATCAGAAGGTTGATATAAGGAATCACTTCATTTGCTCCCGGAACGGCTAATGCGCCACCTTCACAAAAATCATTCTGTACATCTACTATTATTAATGCTTTTTTCATATTTAAAATCCTTGAATTTTTTTGATAAATTTACAAAAATCTACTGCTCAAAAAACTTTCCAATTTTTATTTATCGGACAAATCGGCATTTTATTAATAAAAATTAAAATAAAAAGTAAAAATAATTGCAACAGAAGTCGGTTTCAATCGGTAAAGAGCTGCCAATAGCTTACCTTTGCAGGAAATAAGTTTTTTTATGTCATTTGAATCTTTAGGATTATCACACAATATCATTCGATCGGTCAATAAATTAGGTTATCTGAAGCCATTTCCTATTCAGGAGCAGGCTGTTCCTGTTATTTTGCAGGGCAAAGACCTGATGGGAATTGCACAGACAGGTTCCGGAAAAACGGCTTGTTTCGTCATGCCTATTTTAGAGAAATTGCAAAATGCGGAGGTTAAAAAAGATCGTAATGTAGAAGTTTTGATATTGGTTCCTACAAGAGAATTGGCGATTCAGATCGATGAGGTTTTCAGAGCTTTTACCGATAATTTAAAGCGTGAAATCCGTACGATGGCTGTCTATGGCGGAGTTTCCATCAATCCGCAGATGAAGGGAATGTTTGGAGTAGAAGTTATTATCGCAACGCCCGGCCGTTTGTTGGATTTGATAGAACATAAAGCGGTAAGTATCTCCAGGATTAAACATTTGGTGATTGATGAAGCAGATAAAATGTTTCAGCTAGGTTTTGGTGAGGAAATGAATAAACTTTTTGCCATGATGCCTGTTGCTAAACAAACGACTTTATTTTCAGCGACTTTAAATGATAAAGTTGCAGAAATGAAAGAGCGTTTATCAATCAATCCTGTGATGATCGAGATTAAAAAAGAGGAAGTGGAAATTGATAATATTGAACAACTGGCTTACCACGTTTCTCCGGAAAACAAAGGTCCATTTTTGAGATATTTAATTAAAGAAAAAAATATTGAAAAAGCTTTGATATTTGTCTCTTCTACAAGATCTGCCGATAATTTGGTTGAAAAATTAAAGAAAAATAAAATTAAAGCGGTTGCGATTCACAGTCAGAAATCACAGGGTGCAAGAAGAAATAATCTTGAAGAATTTAAATCGAGTGGAGCACAGATTTTGGTAGCGACAGACTTGATTGGTCGGGGAATTCATATCGAATCTTTGCCTTATGTCATCAATTACGAATTGCCGCGATCTCCGTTAGATTATATTCACAGAATCGGTAGAACGGGGCGTGCGAATGAAAAAGGAACCGCAATAAACATTCTGACAGACGATGAATTACAACATTTCAGAGTGATTCAAAAGAAAATGGGAAAAAAGGTGACTTTGCAGAGAACCGAGGATGTTAATCTACACGGTTATTAATTAAAATATAGAGCTTCAATTTTAGAATTGAGGCTTTTTTTATATTTGATTTTACTAAAATCATTCATCTTTAATCATTCATTTTTTTTCATCAATAATATTCTTGAAATTTTGATACATTTACAAAAACTAATACTCAGAAACCGTCTGTAATATATAGCAGACACATTGATATTTTATGAAGGAATTTACAATCGTCCGCGGATTATTTGATACTAGAAAACGATCATTAATCATTGACGAAAATTTTATAAAATTTGAAAACAAAGATCATAACAACGATCTTTTTACCATTCTCAATAAAGAAGATATTGCCGGAATTCGCTACGGAATTCATTTTATCGATGGATACAAATTTACCATTGGAAGAGAATATCAATTTTTCATCCGAGATAAATCAAACAAAGAACTTAAAATATTCTTTAAACTTTTCTACAGAAGAAAATTAGACGAAAAACATCAATTGTATTGTGATATTATTGATGAATTGTGGGATAAAATCATTGGTAATATTTGTTATGATTATTATTTAAAGTTCAAAAACAACGAAAAATTCAACGTTTCTGGAATTGAAATTGTAGAAGATAGAATTAGATTTGATAAAAAAGAAATTCTTTTTAACGATCTAGAATTGAAACAATATCACCATCATTTTATGATTTTCTCTCGAAATGATAATTATAAAAATAAGATGTTGTATTATTTAAAAGATAAAGACGCTGTTATTCTGTTTAGCGTATTAAAAACTATAATTAAAGATGAGCAACTTAGAACAAAAGAAATTTCCGATCGGTCAGTTTCAGCAACCTGAATATATTAGCGATGCAGATATATCAGATTATATTAATGTGATCGAAGATTTTCCAAAGAGAATAAAAAAAGTTGTTGAAGGTTGGTCAGATGAGCAGCTGGATACTCCTTATCGAGAAGGCGGCTGGACGGTGAGACAGCTTGTAAATCACTTGGCAGACAGCCATATCAATAGTTTTACCCGTTTTAAATTGGCTTTAACAGAGGATAATCCAACGATTAAACCTTATGATGAGGCAAAATGGGCAGAACTTCCAGACAGCCTTTCAATGCCTATAAAACCTGCTTTAAGAATGCTAAAAGGAACTCACCAAAGATGGGCTGCTTTACTGAAACAGATTTTTCATGAGCAGTTTTCGAGAACTTTTCATCATCCGGAGCAAAACGCAGATTATGATCTAAGAAACTGCCTGGCGATGTATGTTTGGCACTGTAATCATCATTTTGCGCATATCGACAATCTTAAGACAGAAAAAGGTTGGTAAAGAAAAGTATTCACAATCGAATTTATTTTAACGAAATTATAGAGAGAATTTCAAATCTCAGCGAAAATTCTCAACGTAGATGGGGAACTATGGATGTTTCTCAAATGCTTTGTCATTGCCATTTGGTGCTGCAAATTCCGATTCGGAAAATTGAAATTCCGGAGATTAATCCTTTTTTTAAAGCCATCGGAATTTTAACTAAAAAAGAAATGCAGATTTTCAATAACGGAATTCCTCGAAATATGCCAACTTTTCAAAAACTAATCGTTAATTTTGAATGTAATTTCGATGAAGGCAGGAAAAACCTGCTAAAGACGCTGGATGAATATTGGGAAGTATATCAAAAACATAATTTACCAAGTAGTCATCGGCTTTTCGGAGAAATGAAAGAGAAAGATTGGGGATTTTTGGAATATAAACACCTCGATCATCATTTAAAACAGTTTAACGTATGAGTTTTTTTGATAAAATATTTGGCGGCAAAAGTGAGGCTTCGGAACAGAAATCTTTCTGGAAAAAGATAGAAGATGAAGCAGATTTAAAAGTAGCGATTGAAAATTCTTATGCCTATAAAATTGGAATTTTCAAACATTCTACTAGTTGTTTTATCAGCAAAACAGTCTTGAGAAATTTTGAAAAAGAAGTCGAAAATCAAAATGAGTTTGGTCAAGAACTCTATTATCTCGATTTATTGGCTCATAGAGCTTTGTCTAATAAAATTGCTGAAGATCTGGGAATTCGCCATGAAAGCCCTCAATTTATCGTTATAGAAAACGGAGTAGCAGTTAACAATGCTTCTCATCAGGATATATCTCTAAGTCAGCTTCTGTAAACACATGAAAAATATTAATAATTATCTGGCAAAAGTATTAAATGTTCCCTTAGAAAAAGTGAATATGTGCAGTCTGCACTACGAAGTAAAAAAAGTCTCTAAAAACCAGTTTCTCCTGCAATATGGCGAGGTTTGTAGACATATTTATTTCGTGGAAAAAGGATTGCTGAAAATGTATTCTATCGATAAAAACGGGAAAGAACATATTATTCAGTTTGCCCCTGAAAGCTGGCTGACTTCCGACCGAAGCAGCTTATATTTCAATGAAAAATCAATATATTATATAGAAGCGGTTGAAGATTCTGAGGTGCTTTTACTGCATCCCGATTTCATCAGTAAATTGGTCGGAGAATTCCCTAACAGTCTGGAAAAGAGTGATATTTTGGTTCAGAAACATATCAAAAGTCTTCAGGACAGAATCAACTCTTTATTGGGTGAAACCGCTGAAGAACGATACATGAAATTCATCAAAATGTATCCGGATTTATTGTTGAGAGTTCCTCAATGGATGATTGCTTCCTATTTAGGAATCACGCCTGAAAGTCTGAGTCGTGTAAGAAAAGAACTAGCACGAAAAAATTTCGTTCCGGATAATAAATAGCTTAAAATATTCAAGGCTAATGAGCAATCCGCTGATTAGCGTTTTATTGAATCAATTTAGCGAGTTTTCCGACTTTTATTAAACTGGATTCTGTATTTTCATTCCACGGAAGCCCGATGCAAAGGCGCATACAATTGTCGAATTGCTCCTGAAGCGTAAACATTCTTCCAGGCGCAATGCTGATATTTTGCTTGATGGCTAAATCGTACAATTCATTGGTTTTAATATTCTGGTCAAACTCTACCCAAAGTGAAAGTCCGCCTTGTGGACGGCTCGTTTTTGTACCTTCCGGAAAATGTTCTGCGATGGTTTGAACGTAGTTTTGATAATTATTCTGTAACGTTTTGCGAAGTTGGTGCAAATGTTTTTCATATTTTCCGGATTTTAAAAAATTGGCAACCGCTTCATTCACAATGGTGATGGATGAGGTGGCATGAAGCAACTTCATTTTCAGTATTTTATCTTTGTATTTTCCGGGAGCAATCCATCCAACCCGATAGCCCGGAGCAAGTGTTTTGGAAATCGAACTGCAATACAAAACATTTCCTTCCTTATCAAAAGACTTGCAGCATTTAGGACGATTCGAACCAAAATAAAGGTCTCCGTAAACATCATCTTCAATCAGCGGAATATTATTTTCCGACAACAGTTTTACTACTTCTTTTTTATTTTCGTCCGACATTAAACTTCCCAACGGCGCATTATAATTCGGAATTAAAAGACACAGATCGATCTTCGGAATTGCTTTTTTCAACGCCTCAATTTCAATTCCAGTAATGGGATGAGTAGGTAATTCTAAAACTTGTAAGCCCAAACCGTTTGCCAGCTGTAAAATTCCCGGATAACAAGGGCTTTCGATGGCAATTGTGTCGCCGGGTTTTCCTAAGGCCATAAGACAAAAAGATAGGGCATTCATTCCACCGTTGGTGGTTACCAGATCATTTTCGCTGAGGTTTCCGCCCCATGCTAGAGAGCGAACCGCAATCATTCTTCTCAATTTTAAATTTCCCTGAAGTTCTTCAAATTCAGTTCCGCCTTCTTTAAGCTCTCTTGTGGCATTGATGATCTCTTTTTTAAGCTTAGCCTGAGGAAGCAAATCTCCTGAGGGAATTCCGATGGAAAATATGGTCATGTCTTTTTTACCGATATTTTCATATACCTTACTGATGAGTTCGTCGGGTTCTACATTATTGGCAATTAAAGACGGGCGGCTGATTTCCGGAAGCGGAAGTTTTACCGATAATAATTTGCTGACAAAATATCCCGATTGCGGTTTAGATTCAATCAAAGATTGCGATTCCAGTTCCAGGAAAACACGTTTTGCCGTGTTCATGCTGATTTGATGTTCGTGGCAAAGCCTTCGTACAGAAGGTAATTTATCTCCTGATTTTAAAACTCCGTTTCTGATTTGTGAAGCAATACCTCCGGCAATTTCTGTATATAAAAATTCTTTGTTCATATTAAACTGTGCTCATGCAAATATACAAAACTGGGGCTGTGTTTATTTATTTTTCCTTTTTAATTTTGAACCGACCAATAAATTAGATTTCAATGGTAACAAATACAATATCAAAAGACCAAAGCATCAACGGATGGATCAACGGTTTTATCGGAGTGGTGATCTTCAGTGGCGGAATGCCGGCAACCAAATTGGCTGTCATGGAGATGAGTCCGCTTTTTGTAACGATTGCAAGAGCCGGAATTGCGGGCATTTTAGCATTATCTGTTATTTTAATCAATAAAGAAAAGCGTCCCGCAAAAGATCAGATTTTTTCATTACTGCTTGTCTCAATAGGTTGTGTGATTGGTTTTCCTTTACTTTCAGCTTTGGCTGTACAATATATTACTTCTGCGCATTCGATTGTATTTTTAGGAATGTTACCGATGATGACGGCTATTTTCGGAGTGATGCGCGGCGGAGAAAGACCTCATCCTGTATTCTGGCTTTTCTCGATTATAGGAAGTGCTTTGGTTGTTGGTTTTGCGGTGTTTCAGGGGATTTCAGCAAACCCGATGGGAGATATTTTAATGTTTGCAGCGGTTGTTTTGTGTGGCTTAGGCTATGCGGAAGGGGCTAAATTATCAAAAACCTTAGGCGGATGGCAGGTAATTTCCTGGGCGTTGATCTTAGCTTTACCCATTATGATTCCGTTATTTTTTATTTATTTTCCTGCAAATGTGAGAGAAGTAAGCTTTAACGGATGGTTTGGTTTAGGATATATTTCAATTTTCAGTATGTTCATTGGTTTTATCTTTTGGTATAAAGGTTTGGCGCAAGGTGGGATTGCAACAGTAGGGCAGTTGCAGCTTTTACAGCCTTTTTTCGGATTAGGATTGGCTGCCTATTTTCTTCACGAACAGGTAAGCGCGGGAATGCTAGGGATTACCGTTGGAGTGATTCTTTGTGTAGCAGGAACCAAAAAATTCGCTAAATAATTCACTCCTATGATTGAAATCATATAGTTTTAGGGTATTCTTTGTCTACATTTGGACTACACCAAAATAAAATAATATGAAATCAATCGTAGCATTAGCGTTTGTCGCAGGATTTTTAGTGATTAGCTGTAAAAAAGAAACAACTACCACAACTACTAATACAGATACTGTAATGTCGGATACCGTTGTAGATGCCATGCCTACAGATACTGTTACTGTTATACCTCCTGTAGACAGTACTTCTACCACTACTGGAACCACTGGATCTATGGATACGGTAAAGACTAGAAAATAATTCTTTTTGAGGCGAATACAGTCAGCTTTAAATCATCACTAAGATTTTTAACGAATTACCCACCTTGGAAATGGATAGTTTTTTATTCATTTTACGAGGAGGGTAATTTTTGCTATATGTTATTGTGAATTTTAAAACAATAAATGTTTTGTTGAATAAATAATTTACAAAAAATTAATTTTTAATTTAAATAATTTAATTTTTAACATTATTTAACGAAATATTATTTCATATCGGCTTAAGAATTGATATTCTTAAAATGCCAATTGAATTTTTACTACATCTGATGATTTTATAGAAACATTAAAAATAAAAAATTATGGTTATTGATGAAGATATATTGTACTCTATGGGTGCCGTTATCAAATCCTACAGACCTTCAGAAAATATTTTCACAGAAGGAGATTTGCCAAATTATTATTATCAGATTGTAAAAGGAGAGGTAAAGCTTAATAATTACAATGAAGAAGGAAAAGAGATTATCCAGGGGCTTATGAGGAAAGGGCAAAGCATTGAAGAGTCACTCCTTTTTATCAATAAAGTTTATCCCGTAAATGCTATTGCGATAACTTCCTGTGAAATTCTCAAGCTTCCGAAGTTTACTTTTCTGGAAATCTTAAAGTTGTATCCTGAAATTTGTTTCGATTTATTCGAATCTATTTCTCAGCGGCTTTATTTTAAACTCATTATGGCACAAAATCTGTGTACACAAAATCCGGCACACAAACTTATTTCATTAATGGATTATCTGAAGAGCTCCGAAGAAGAACAGAGCCCGTATTCATTTCAGGTTCCGCTCACGAGACAGCAGATGGCAAGCATCACAGGGCTTTGTGTTGAAACCGTGATACGATCGCTTAAAAAAATGGAAAAAGATAACAGAGTGCAGATTGAAAATAGAAAAATTTTATATTAAACAAATTTATCAAACCTTAAATACCTATTAAATAGTATGAAAACCGTAAGCTGTATGAAGATCGATGAAGAAATGTTACACTCTTTTGATGCTGAAATTATAGATTATCGGGCTAAACAATTTATTTTCCAGGACGGAGATGCTCCCCTGTATTATTTTCAGATTAAAAAAGGAACAGTGAAGTTGAATCATTATGATGAAAACGGAAAAGAATTCATTCATAATATTCTGAGTGATGAGCAGAGTTTCGGAGATTCTATGTTGTTTCTGAAAAAAAATTATCCCATGAATGCCATCACGCTTACACCGTGTACTATTATTAAATTACCCAGAAAAAATTTCTTTCGACTGTTGAAAGAAAATCCCGAATTAAACTGTGAATTAAACTCTTGTTTTTCGCAACAATTATACTTTAATCTCCTGATGATGCAGAGTTTGTCATCTGCCAATCCTACAGCGAGAATTTTAGGCTTGATGGATTATCTTAAAAGTTTCCATCATGAAGAAGATCTTTATTCTTTCCATGTTCAGTTAACAAGACAACAAATAGCAGATCTTACAGGTCTTCGAGTGGAGACCGTTATTCGGACATTGAAGAAAATGTCTGAAAGTAAGACCATTAAAATAGATAATAAGCGAATTTTATACTAAAGTGTGATTCAAATCATAAAGAAGATAATATATTTCATTTATATTTGATATATATTTAATTCATTATTTCAAAGACTTTTATATAAGTCAATTTAAGAAAAGATTTAAGCAATAGTTTTTAGATTTAAATTTACAAGCAAAACCAAAAAAGTTATTGCCCTATACTAGTCATGGGCAATGGCAACATCACTAAAATATTAATTACACAAAACAAAACAGTTATGAACACTAGAAAATCAAACAACCGTAGTTCGAGAGGAAACTCGAATTCATCAAGTAACCTTGAAGAGATTTATCAATTAGGTTATGACCATGGTTATAACGATGCTCAAAATGAGGAAGATTATGATGATGACTTCTCAGAATATGAAGATTATTTTGAAGAAGATTACGATGACGACGATGACTATGAAAATAGTTATGATGACGACGACTACGATGATGATGACTATGACAGCGATTACGATGATGAAGATGATGACGACGATGATGATAACAGCGGTAGAGGAAGGGGACGAAGTCGTGGAAATAGCGGAAACGGAAATCAGCAAAGAGATAACCAGGGCAGATTTACTTCAGGAAGTGGCGGAAACAGAGGTGGATCGAGAGGGCGATCAAATTCAAGCTCGTCTGGTAGATCCAATTCTAATTCGGGTTCCAGATCTTCAAGAAATTCATCCGACAACGATAATTATGATCACAGACATGATAATCCGGGAAGACCAAAAGGCAGCAGAAACAGCGGCGGAAGGTCTGGATCTAATTCTGGATCAAGCTCAAGATCTTCAAACTCAAACTCAGGAAGGTCAAGTTCTAATAACAGCGGAAATTCAAGAAGCACGAATTCCGGTAACAGATCAAACAGTAACAGCAGTTCAGGTCGTGGTTCCAATTCAGGATCAGGATCATCACGAAGAGGTTTTGCATCTATGAGCAAAGAAGAACGTACAAGAATCGCACGTATGGGCGGGCAGGCATCTCATGGAGGCGGAAGATCTTCCGGAAGATCCGGCTTTGGAGGCAGACGTAATAATTCATAATTCTTTTTCCATTGATTGCCTCTTTATCTATTTAAAGGGGTAATCTTTTAAAATTTTCACTAAACACCAAATCAATCATGGCAACAAAAACAGCACAAACAACTACAGATACCAATTCAAAAACAGAAACATCTACTGAAGAAAAAATGAAAGTAGATAATGCTACTGTGAAGAAAGACGAAATGAAAAATGCGCCTTTGCATAAATTCTTTGTGGATGCTCTTAAAGACATTTATTTCGCTGAAAATGCAATTATAGACGCTTTAGACAAAATGCAGGAAGCAGCAACCACAGAAGAGTTGAAAGAAGCTTTTGAAGATCACCAGCTTCAAACCAAAAAGCATGTAAGCCGTCTTGAAAAAGTTTTCAAATTATTGGATGAGGAGCCTCAGAAAAAAGAGTGTGAAGCCATTAAAGGAATCATAAAAGAAGGCGAAGAAATCATTAAAACAACAAAAGAAGGTTCTATGACACGTGATGCAGCGTTGATTATTGCAGCACAAAAAGTAGAACATTACGAAATTGCAACATACGGCGGTCTTGCTCAGTTGGCCATTACCATGGGGCACGATAAAGTTGCCGACTTGCTGGAAAAAACACTTCAGGAAGAAGAAGATACAGATTACGACCTTACTGAAATTGCAGAAACTTACATCAATTTTGATGCAGAGCAGGAAGGGTAATTCATTTTTGCTAATAAGCCATATGGTGTATCTGTATGGCTTTTTCAACCCAAGATATTCAAATATATGATGAATCATCAAACGGTAATACGATCGCTAAAATCTAAAAGCTTTACGAAGATTATCAACAAAGGAGAATGGTTTGAAAGCGGTGCTACGATCTACGCTAAAGAAATAAAAGATAACATCTACCTAATTTTTGTAATGCTAAAAGATGTTGAAGTTGAACATATTAAAGCGTTGATTGCTCATTTTGAATGTTTCAGTAACATAGGAATAAAAGAGCCCACCCAAATCATGTTTTATCTTTCTATTCAAGAAAAAGAGGATTTACATTATTTCAAAAAATATTTGAGACAACAGATTAAAGTTTAAATATTTTAAGAAATAAAACAAAAAAACACATTTTGAGAAGAATTATTTCATACACTCAGTTAATCACCAATTACCCAATTTTATTATGGAAAAGAATGAACTAAACAACCAAAAATTAGAACAGCTGGAACTGCACAGTACTTCAAATGAAGAGCAAAAACTTACCACTAATCAAGGCTTAAAAATCAATAATAATCAGGATTCTTTGAAAGCCGGAGACCGCGGACCAACTTTATTGGAAGATTTTATTTTAAGAGAAAAAATAACGCATTTCGATCATGAAAGAATTCCGGAGAGAATTGTTCATGCACGAGGGTCAGGAGCTCACGGCGTTTTTACCTTAAATAAAAGTCTTTCAAAATATACCAAAGCTAAATTTTTAACCGAAAAAGGGAAAGAAACTCCCATTTTTGTTCGTTTTTCAACGGTTGCGGGAAGCAAAGGAAGTACAGATCTGGCGAGAGACGTAAGAGGTTTCGCGATTAAATTTTATACCGAAGAAGGAAATTATGATTTGGTAGGAAACAATATGCCTGTATTTTTTATTCAGGATGCGATGAAGTTTCCGGATTTGGTACATGCCGTAAAACCTGAACCTGACAATGAAATTCCGCAGGCGGCTTCTGCTCACGATACTTTTTGGGATTTTATTTCATTAATGCCGGAAAGTATGCACATGATCATGTGGTTGATGAGCGACAGAGCAATTCCGAGAAGTTTAAGAATGATGGAAGGTTTCGGAGTTCATTCGTTTAAACTAATTAATGAAGAAGGGAAAAGTCACTTTGTGAAGTTTCATTTTAAACCTAAATTGGGCGTTCATTCTGTTGCTTGGGACGAAGCGCAGAGAATTTCCGGAGTAGATCCTGATTTTCATAAAAGAGATCTTTGGGAATCTATTGAAAGCGGAGCATTTCCGGAATGGGACTTCGGAGTGCAGCTAATTCCTGAAGAAGACGAACATAAGTTTGATTTTGATCTTTTAGATCCTACAAAGTTGATTCCTGAAGAATTGGTTCCCGTGGAAATTATCGGAAGTTTTACATTAAACAAAAATCCGGATAACTTTTTTGCTGAAACCGAGCAAGTTGCGTTTCATCCCGGACATTTGGTTCCAGGTATCGATTTCAGCAACGATCCGCTGTTGCAAGGAAGATTGTTTTCTTATACAGATACTCAGCTGTCAAGATTGGGTTCTCCGAATTTCCATGAAATCCCGATTAACAGATCCGTCAATGAAGTTCATAACAACCAACGCGATGGTCACATGAGACAGCAGATTGTGAAAGGAAAAGTAAGTTATGAGCCTAATTCTATCGGCGGCGGCTGTCCGTTTCAGGCGATGATGAAAGATGGCGGCTTTACGTCTCATCAGGAGAGAGTTTCGGGAACAAAAATCAGAGAGCGAAGCAAAAGTTTCGTCGACCATTATTCTCAGGCAAAAATGTTTTATAACAGCCAGTCGAATCCTGAAAAAACACATCTTCAAAAAGCTTTGGTTTTCGAATTATCAAAAGTGACGATTCCTGAAATCAGAGAAAGAGTGGTGGGACAGTTGAATTTCATCAATAAAGATTTGGCTCAAAAAGTAGCTTCCAAAATTGGCGTTGAGGTAAAACCTGTAGATGTTCCGAATCAAAGTTTACCTGCCGATAGCAATCCGGATGATCTTCAAAGTGAAGAAAGAGAACCAAAAACAAAAAGTTCAGATGCTCTAAGCATGGCTGATACAGTTAAAAATACAATTAAAAGCAGAAAAATTGGGTTCATTATCGGAAATGGATTTGATGCAAAAGCAATTAATTCCTTAAAAACAAAACTGGAAAGTGAAGAGGCGGTTGTAGAGATTATTGCACCAACGCTAGCTCCTGTAAAAGGCGATGATGATTCTGTTATTATACCTAAACATTCTTTAACAAGTATCGCCAGCGTTTGTTTTGATGCTTTGTTTATAGGTGACGGAAAAGCATCCGAAAAAGAACTGTTGGCTCCGGAAAATAAACATTTGACTTTGCATTTCGTAAATGAAGCGTACAAACACTGTAAAGCTATTTATTTCGGTTCCGAAACAGAAAATATATATAATAAAAGCAATGTGGCAGATAAGACACATGACGATCCAGCTATCGTTACTGCAGAAGATGCACATCAAGACAAAAAATTTATTGATGCCATTGCAAAACACAGAGTCTGGGATCTGGAAGCTGAAAGAAATGCTTAACAGATAATATACCCTTTACACCACATACACATTAAAATATAAAATTATGAAAGCAGCAGTATTTCACGCTCCAGGCAAAATATCTTGCGATACAGTACCCGATCCTGTTATTAAGGACGAAAATGATATTATTTTAAGAGTAACTTCCACAGCGATCTGTGGAAGTGATCTTCATATGTATTCCGGAGGAATCCCTCAGGCAAGACCCATGGTAATGGGACACGAGTTCATGGGAATTGTAGAAGAGAAAGGAAAGAATATTACCAATCTGAAAATAGGCGACCGGGTAGTAGTTCCATTTCCCGTAGCATGTGGTTCCTGTTTTTTCTGTCAGCATGAGCTTCCTACGGCATGTGAACACAGCAACCCCGATCATTATGGCCCGGAAGGCGGTATTTTAACAGAAAAAGGAGGAGCTTTATTTGGATATTCCGATTTGTACGGAGGCTATGATGGGGGTCAGGCACAATACGTTCGTGTTCCCTATGCTCATTTTGGTCCTAGAAAAGTTCCTGACAATCTTACGGATGAGCAGGTTCTTTTCCTTACAGATATCTTTCCGACAGGCTATACTGGCGTGATGTGGGGAGACCTGAAGGGCGGAGAGACAGTAGCTGTTTTTGGAGCGGGGCCGGTAGGCTCAATGTCTGTGAAAAGCGCCATTCTTCATAATGCTAAAAAAGTAATAGTGGTTGATACACTTCGGTACAGATTAGATCAGATTAAAATGCTCACGGGCTGCGAAACCATTCTCTGGGAAGATGCTGACAGCACAGTTGCTAAAATTCGTGATATGACCTCTGGCAGAGGTGCAGACCTTTGTATTGATGCAGTGGGCTTTGAACCTGAACGAAATTTATTGGATAAGGCGAAAGCTGTTCTTAATTTTGAAAAGGGTTCCATAAAAGTTTTGGAAGCATGCATGAGCGCGGCAAGACGTGGAGGAATTGTATCCATTCTGGGAGTTTATCCTGTGAATTATGATAATTTTAAGCTTGGGCAGATTTTTGATAAAGGTATTACGATAAAGGCCGGACAATGTAACGTTCATCCTATTATTGATACACTGATGGATCATGTTCAGAGTGGAAGAGTACAGCTCGATGATATTATCACCCACAGGCTGTCTCTTGATGAGGTTTCCAAGGGATATGAAATTTTCGACAAAAAGCAAGACGGCTGCGTAAAAGTTGTTCTTGATCCTTGGAAAAGTATAGATTTTTAATTTTTATCAAATCACTTTAAATATACAATGTTATGGAATTTCAAAGAAATCTTTTAGAATATATTAGTCAAACGTTAATAACTACAGGAGAAACAATTTCTGTTGTAGAAAGCGTAACTTCAGGATGTTTACAATTGGCCTTCTCACAAATGCCTAATGCTTCATTTTTTTATAAAGGTGGGATGACAGCTTATACGCTTCCTGAAAAAGTACGATTGCTGAACGTAGATCGGGCAGAAGCAGAAAACTGTGACTGTGTTTCAGAGAATATCGCTGAAACCATGGCATTGAATGTTGCTAAATTATACGAATCAGACTGGTCGATTTCTACAACCGGATATTGTACACCGATCAGAAATTCGGCTTACAAAATATTTGCTTATTTTTCTTTTTCATATAAAGGAGAAATCGTTCTCACCAAAATGCTTGAGCTTCATCCGAAAACGCAGTCTTTAAATGCTCAGCTTTATTATACAGAGTTTATTCTTGGATGTTTCAAGAGTGAGTTGAATAAAGTCGTAATGGTAAAATAGAAACAAAATATGATGAATTTAAAATTAAATAATAAATCAGTTCTTATCACAGGCGCAGACAGCGGAATAGGAAAGGCAACGGCTTTACTTTTTGCCAGGGAAGGAGCCAATATTGCCATTTTATATCATGAAGATCATGAAAGTGCCGAAAAAACAAAAAATGAAATTATAGCTTTAGGGCGAAAATGTATTACTTTTTCAGGAGACATTAATGATGCTGAATTCTGTAAGCAAACTGCTAAAAATGTAGTTGAAGAATTTGGCGGTATTGATATTCTGATCAACAATGCAGGAACGCAGTTTCCTTGTGAGAATATTGAAGATCTGGAAGAAGAAAATATCCGCAAAACATTTGATTCTAATATCATCGGAATGATTCTTTTAACGAAAGTAGTTTTTCCATATCTGAAACAAGGAGCAAACATCATCAACACAACATCTGCGGCAGCTTATCAGGGGCATCCGGAATTGCTTGATTATTCTGCAACAAAAGGAGCTATTGTTTCTTTTACGCGTTCTTTGGCTCTTCAGGCAAAACCCAAAGGAATTCGTGTAAATGCCGTCGCTCCGGGACCAGTTGCGACTCCTTTAACCAAGGAAACATTTGATGAAGAGGAAGAAGATCCGAACAAACCACCATTTGAAAGAAATGCCAGCCCCGAAGAAATAGCCACCAGCTTTTTATTTCTCGCAAGTGAAGATGCCGCACAGATTACTGGGCAGGTAATTCATCCCAACGGCGGATTAATTATTAACGGTTAAACATATAATGAGGCATAGCAATATGCCTTATTTTTTTGAGCCTTTTAATTATAGAAATTTGATTGTTTTTTGACGCAAAGATTTTTATTTCTTTCCGCTAATATTTAGAAGTAAAGGCAAATAAATTTGCTTCTCGAAGTTTGAAAACAGGCTTCATAAAATCAACTTGTTGATTCTTCTTTGCTCACTTGAATATTTGGGTATTTAAATTAAAACTTTGCGTTAAAAAAAAGCAAACTTTGGTAATATTCTGTAATTTTAATTCAAAATTTCTTCAAAATTGAAGGATAGATTTACAGAATGAAAATCTTAATTGTAGAAGACGAACCCGAACTGGCAAAAAGCATCGCAGAATATCTTTCCGGTGAAAATTACCTGTGCGAATTTGCCACCACTTTTCATCAGGCTTTTGAAAAAACCAAAAGCTTTATATACGACTGTATTTTGCTTGATATTTCTTTGCCCGACGGAAACGGAATGAAAATTCTTGAAGAGCTTAAAAAAGAAAACAAACAGGATGGCATCATTATTATTTCTGCTAAAAATGCCTTGGATGATAAAATTAAAGGGCTTCAGATTGGCGCAGATGATTATTTAACCAAACCTTTCCATTTATCGGAACTTTCGGCAAGAATTTATTCGGTAATTCGTAGAAAACAATTTAACAGCACTAATATTATCTTTCAGAATGAATTAAAGGTTGATCTGCTTTCTAAAACCGTTTTGGTGAATAATATTCTGGTTATTCTCACAAAAAAAGAATTTGATCTGCTTTTGTATTTTCTTGGAAATAAAAATAAAGTCATATCAAAAAGTGCTTTAGCTGAACATCTTTCAGGAGATTTTGCAGATATGCTCGATAATCATGATTTTGTATATGCTCATATTAAAAATTTAAAGAAAAAACTGAGCGATGCAGGATATGATAATTATCTGAAAACGGTATATGGAACAGGCTATAAATGGATTGCTAATTAATACCATGAAGAATCTTTTAACCAAAACTACCACACCGTTTCTTATTTACGTACTTATCGTTTTTGTGATAAGCATTCCCGTGTATTATGTAGTTGTGGATACCATTTGGCTAGATGAACTGGATGAGCATAATGAATTAATTGCTGAAAAATCTGCTTCTGAGTTAAATAAATTAAATGTTTCTGAAGCTGAGCTTGAAAACAGCATTGCTCTTTGGAATAAAATTCAGCCGGGAACAGATATTAAAAAAATTCCTTTTAACAATTTAAAAGTCGATAAAAGATATACTGTTGAAAGAAAACTGAATAATCAGGATAAAGAAGCGGAACGTTTCCGTTGTCTGCAGACGGTGGTTTACATTAAAAACAAACCTTATCTTTTTACCGTAGAAACCAATGTTGAGGAGACTAAGGAGACTGTAATTATGTTGGCAGTAACTACCATTTCTTTCTTTTTAATCATTGTCATCGGGTTATTAATTTTAAACCGAAGACTTTCCAACACGGTTTGGAAACCTTTTAACGACACCTTGAATAAACTGAAATCCTTTAATCTGAACGATCAGACAAATATTTCTTTCGAAAGAACCGATATCAAAGAATTTGAAGAATTAAACACTGCTTTGTCTAAATTGATCGATCATAATATTTCTGTATACAAAACCCAGAAAGAGTTTACAGAAAATGCCTCTCATGAATTACAGACTCCTCTGGCTATTCTGCAAAACAAGCTGGATATTCTTCTTCAGGATGAGAATATTACCGAAAAACAATATGTCATTATCGAAGAATTGCATTCTACTTTAGCCAGAAGTTCCAGAATTAATAAAAATCTTCTGTTACTGGCTAAAATTGAAAATCAACAGTTTGCACAGAATGAAATGTTTTTTTTGAATGAAATGCTTGAGCAAAGTCTTGATATTTTTAGTGAACATTTTGAGCAGAAAAGTATCAGCATTCAACAAAATATTAATGATGAGGTTAAAGTTTTTGCTAATAAAAATTTAACGGAAACACTTCTCAATAATTTGTTTGTAAATGCAATCCGTCATACGCCGACAGATGGTAGAGTATCTGTTAATCTTACCAAAAATAGCTTAGAAATTTCCAATTCGGGAAAAATTTCTTTATCTCCTGCTCAACTTTTTAAACGATTTTCAAAATCTTCACCAGACAGTAACGGAAGTGGTTTGGGATTGGCTATTATTAAAGAAATCTGCAACCGTCAGAACTGGAAAATCAGTTATCATTTTGAAAATAACTTTCACTTTTTTACCATCACCTTCTAAAATTCAAAATTTCTTCAAAATTGAGTCTGAACTTTGTGTCAATAATTAATATAAAAGACACAGAATTCACTTATGAGAAGTCTATTTCTAAGTCTGACAATGATGATTGTCGGTCCCGTTATTTATGCTCAGGACAGCCTTGCTGTTGACAGTATTCATCAAAGCCAATCTATTCCGGCTTTGCATTCTGAAGATAAAACTCATCAGTTTACCTATAAAAAGCTGATTGTTCCCGCTACTTTCATTACTTATGGAGTTGCAAGTTTGGGAATAAACAGCCTTAAAGAACTCAATTTTTCCACCAGAACGGAAATCAACGAACATCAGCCGGATCATATTAAGCTTGATAATTACTCACAGTTTGCGCCTGCCGCTTTGGTCTACGGATTAAATGCGCTGGGTGTAAAAGGAAAACATAATTTCAAGCAACGAACGATCATTTATGGTACTTCAATGTTGATTACTTCTGCCATTGTGGTTCCTTTGAAGCATATTGCCAAAGAAGAAAGGCCGGATCAATCGAATAATTTATCTTTTCCTTCAGGACATACGGCGATTGCGTTTGCATCTGCCCAATTTATGTTTAGGGAATACAAAGACACGAATTTTTTACTAGGAATTTCAGGTTATTCATTCGCTGTTTTCACAGGCATTTACAGAATGTTGAATGATAAGCATTGGTTTGGCGATGTGGTAGGCGGTGCAGGATTCGGGATTTTATCAACCGAACTGGCATATTGGCTTTATCCGAAAATTAATAATCTATTAGGCGGTAAAAAAGAAAAATCTCAAACGATGCTGATGCCTTATTATCAAAAAGGAAATGCAGGAATAGGATTTGTGAAAAATTTTTAAACAAAAACATTATGACATTTAATATCATCATACTATTTCTCGGAACTATTTTTGCCTTTTGGATCAGCGCAATTTGTGGTGGCGGGGCGAGTCTTATTTTAATTCCTATTTTAAATTTGCTGCTTCCGGGTTCTGTAGTTCCTTTTTCTTTAACGATCGGTACTTTTACGAGCTCGGTATCAAGAATTGCAGTGTTTAAGAAACACATCAAATGGCAAATTTTCTTTTGGTTTGTCCCGTTTTCTATTCCGGCTGTTTTGCTGGGCGCATGGCTGATTAAATTTGTAAACCCCAATTATCTTCAGCTTATTGTAGGTTTTTTCCTTATTGCCAATGTTCCTGAATTATTTAAATCGAAAAAGAAAGAACCGGAAAACCCAAAGCCTTACCCCAAATTTCTATTGATTATTATTGGATTTTGCGCAGGTTTTATTTCAGGAATTACTGGTGCAATCGGACTTCTTTTTAACCGTTTTTATTTAAGATTTGGCTTGAAAAAAGAAGAAATTGTTGCTACAAGAGCGATTAATGAAGTGTTTTTACATTTAATTAAACTGATTATTTACATATCGCTTGGGCTTTATTCAAAACCAGCGCTTTGGTTGGGATTAGCGATTGCTGTAGCAACAATTATTTCATCATATACCGTAAAATATATCCTTCCGTATTTAAGCGAATTTTTGTTTAAAAAAATAGGGTATGGGGCGATGGTAATTTCCGGAATCATGCTTTTGGCAGGAACTTCAGAGAAAATTATTCAGCAGGATAAAATTTCATTTTCAACAACCCATCAAAGTAAGGAATCTGAATCTGTTATTTCCCGGAGAAACACAGATTTTGTGATAGAATTTGCCTTTGACGATGGTTTTGAAGTTGAAAGACCTATAAAACCAGATGAATTACCTTCTCATCTTAAACATAAATATGATTCTTTACGACCGCATTACGACAATATTCATCTCGAAAAAGTATTTACCATTCAAAATGAACCTGCCTACGAATTTTATTGCTATAAAAACGGGGCGCTTACAAAGTTTGAAATCTAAATTATAATTTTTAAAGATGAGGTTAAATGATTTCTAGGGTGAAATTTTTTCATCTTCAAATCAATTAACCTTATTTTTCTTTTTAAACTCCGTTGGGGTTTCTCCCACAAGATTTTTAAATAATTTATTAAAATAAGAAATACTTTCAAACCCAACATTGTAAGCTATTTCAGCAACGCTTACATCACATAGCAATAATGTTTTTGCCTGATTGATTCTGTATTGATTTACAAAATCTGTAAACGTCATATTGGTCTGTTTTTTAAAGTAACGGCAAAATGCAGAAGTGCTGAGGTGAACCATTTCTGCAACCGCGTTTACATCTGGATTTTTATCATAATTTTCATGAATATAATTGTAAACAGTTCCCATTCTTACTTTATCATTCAGGAAAAATTTTACTCTTGTATCTTCGTTATTTAATTGCTCAAATTCATCCGAATTGGCGAGAATATTTAAAATATCAATCAATCCTAATAATCGGTCGAAAGATTTTAAATTTTGTATCGTTTTCAGCTTTTCAACGGCTTTCTCTTTTGTTTTTCCGTGAAATGAAAATCCGAGATGAGAACGTTCGAGCAGATTTTTAATATTTTCAAATTCAGGTGTGGAAATAATTGTGTTTTCAGGAAAATTTTCGTGAAGCTGAACGACAATTTGTTTGTATTCCGTTTCAATTCCATAATCAAAATTAAGATGGGGAATATTTGGTCCAATTAATACCAAATAACTTCCTACAAAGCCAGAAATATGTTTCCCGACATGACTGATTCCGTTGATGGCTTCTACATAAACCAACTCAATTTCAGGGTGATAATGCCAGAAAAAATAATTTCTGAAACTTGGCGTATGTATTTTAAATGATTGTTCTTTTTCAAATAAAATTAATTCTTTTTCAATTTTCATCTTGTTGTGTGTTTTTCATTTTAAGAACAAATTAACTAAAAAAAAGTCAATGGAGAGCAAGAATTTAGCATTTACGATTAATTCACTCAAAATTTTATTGCACAACTTTGCTTCATTAACAAATTAAAAATATAGAAATCATGGAAAAATTAGCAGAAACAGCACCAATGATGAATATGATGGGTGGAAAACAAGCAGATCCGGGAAATCCATCAACTTTAACGAAAAATAATCCTCAGCTTTTTAAACGAAAAAATAACGAACCGTTAAGAGTTTTATCTGAAGAAGATTGGAAATTCTGGATTGAAAACGGATATATCGTTATTAAGAATGCAATTTCGAAAGAGCAAGCGGCAAAAAGTGCAGCATTTCTTTGGGAATATGAAGGAAAAAAGGCAGATGATAAAGAGACATGGTACACCACGCCACAAACGGCGCATAAAATGAAAGAATTGAATAATGCCGGAATGGTGGAAGTTTATAATACTCCGATTTTATGGGAAAACCGTCAGGCACCGAGAGTTCATCAGGCGTTTGCAGATATTTGGGGAACTGAAAATCTTTGGGTAAGCATCGACAGAGCCAATTTGAACTTCCCAATTCGTCCGGGGTTTGAGTATAAAGGATTCATCCATTGGGATTACGATCCGGAGACGAAACCTCAGTACGTGCAAGGTGTTTTGGCATTGGCAGATCAGACTGATGAAAATATGGGAGGTTTCCAATGTATTCCAGAACTTTTCAGGGAATATGATACTTGGAAATTAACACAGCCTGAAGATAGAAACAGGTTCATTCCTGATACAACAGGATTTACACCCACAAAAGTAAAAATGGAAGCTGGAGATTTGTTGATTTTCAACAGTTCAGAACCTCATGGTATCCGAGCGAATAACAGTGATAAAGTAAGAGTGGCACAGTATATTTCAATGGTTCCGGCGGATGAAGAGAACGAAGAACTTCGTCAATGGAGATTAAATTCGTGGCATGACAGAATTTGTCCGGATGGTGACGGGTTCCCAGGAGATCCTTTGCAACGTGAAAAAAATTATCCGATTGCTGAACTTTCGGAATTGGGAAAAAAATTACTTGGACTTAACAAATGGTAATTTGACGAGGGCAGTGAAAGTTTTTCACTGCTTTTTTTGATATCAATAAAAAAACCGAAACAAATCTGCTTCGGTTTCATTTTATTTAAATAATTCTAGAATTATTCAGTATCATATTTACTGATTACTTTCTGAGTAACACCAGAGCTGCTGAATCCACCATCATGGAAAAGATTCTGCATCGTTACTTTTTTCGTAAGATCAGAGAATAAAGTTACACAGTAATCTGCACATTCTAGGGCAGTTGCGTTTCCAAGAGGAGACATATCTTCAGCATAGCCCAAGAAACCTCCGAAACCTTTCACGCCGCTACCTGCAGTAGTTGGAGTTGGAGACTGAGAAACTGTATTTACACGTACTTTTCTTTCGCCCCAATAGTTTCCGAAAGTTCTAGCGATACTTTCTAGATAAGCTTTGTTATCAGACATATCATTATAATCAGGGAACGTTCTTTGTGCAGCAATGTAAGTAAGCGCCAAGATGCTTCCCCATTCATTCATACAGTCTTTTTCATAAGCCACTCGCATTACTTTGTGGAAAGAAACTGCTGAGATATCCCAACCTTTTTCCAACCAATCGTAATTCATTTCTGTATAATGTTTTCCTTTTCTTACGTTGATAGACATCCCGATAGAGTGAAGGATGAAGTCGATTTTTCCAAATTTTGCAACAGCTGCATCAAAAAGCTTTTCAAGATCTTCAATAGAAGTAGCATCTGCACCAATAACTTCTGAACCAGTTTTTTCGGCTAAACCATTAAGTTCTCCCATTCTCAAAGCGATAGGAGCATTAGACAAAATAAATTCAGCACCTTCTTCATGACATCTTTCTGCAACTTTCCATGCGATTGATTGTTCATTAAGGGCTCCAAAAATAATTCCCTTTTTGCCTTTAAGTAAACCGTATGACATAATTTTTTAATGTTTATTAATATTACAAATGTAGCAATAATTTGTGTTTAGAGCATAATAAAAAACGGAGCCTTCTGTAAAAAGACTCCGTTTTTCTTGAAAATATTTATATGACTGAAATTTTAATTCGTTTTTTTGTTCCATTCAGCCTTCACATCCTCTGCTGCATCTTTGGTTTTTTCCCAAGCATCATTAGCTTTATCCTTGATGTCATCCCAGGCATCTGAAGCGTTATTCTTTACTCTGTCGAACCAATCTTCTTGTTGTGCTTCTTCATCATTTATTCTTTTTTCATTAATATAGTCTTTAGCTCTGTCAGCAAGTTCTTCAATTTTCCATTTTGCATTGTTTGCTGCGTCTTCTAAAGTGTTTTTCGTGTTATCAACTGCATTTTCTGCTTTGTTGTATTCAGAATTGTTCATAATAGTAAATATTTTATTGTGTGTTCTGATAAAATAAACAAGAACCATTCCTAAAATTTTCATTAGTTGTTAAAATTTTCCTAAAGTTTTTTATTCACTTATTATATAATATAGAATAACTGGAAAATTCACCATATTAATAATATGCTTTGAATAGTATTCTTATTGCCTATAATTCAGACATATTTAGTTTATGATTTTTAAATAACTCAACATTTTTGAAAATTTTTTACGTTTGCTCGACATTTTGTTGGCGTAAATGATAAAGTTTTTTGGCTGATTTGCTTTCAATAAATAGTGATAAATTTAATTTTAATCATTTTTATGTGATATTTTTTATTAAAAATGTAATTTTAATACACTTTAAAAAGAATTAAAACCTGCGTTTTAAGTAGATTTAATGCAGGTTTAACATATAATTAATATAACAATTTCATTCATTAAACAGTGATTAAATAACCGTTTACTCACTTAAAAGTGTTTTTATTGAAAAATATGTAAAAAATTAGCCTTTTTATTGAAAATTCTTATATTTGCAGTGTCAAGTAATAAATAATTAGGAATTCAGCAATGGAAAAAAAATCAATCCTTCAATCCGCTCTTATACTTTTTTTATGTAATACTTTTGCTTTTGCTCAAATAGGGATAGGTACGCCTAATCCGGATGCTTCAGCAATGTTACAAATCAGTTCAAAAAATAAAGGAGTTCTTTTACCAAGTATATCATTAACTTCATTAACAGATAATGCTACAATTCCTTCACCTACAGAAGGTCTTATGGTTTGGAATAACGGAACGGGAGGATTAACGCAAACAGGTTTCTATTACTGGAGTCAGGCTAAATGGAATATGCTTTCTGTAAATACGGGAGGAAGCGGAAACGGAATAAATGGAGGAGGATCTGGTAGTTCTACAGGTTGGAATACGACAGGAACAAACAGCGGAAATTATGCTGCTGAAAATACCGCATTGTCTTTAGGAACAAATACGTTGGATGATTTGGTTTTCAAAGTGAATTCTACGGTAATGGGAAGATTGGGAGTTTATAATTCTGTAAGTTTTGGAAATGGCGCGAATGCTTCACAAAACGGAATTGCTTTAGGGAATTCTAGCAGTGCCTATCAAGGGATTGCGATTGGTGTTAATGCGAAAGTAACTCAAAACCAATCGGTTGCAGTGGGAGAAAATACTAATGTTTCTGGTTTCAAGGCAACGGCAGTTGGTTATAATGCTAATGTAACAGTAAATGAAGCAACAGCAGTAGGGAATAATTCTACAGCTTCAGGTTTCCAGTCTACAGCAATTGGTTTCAACTCTAAAACAACAAAGAATGAATCAACAGCTATTGGGAATAACTCTCAGGCAGGGGGATTTCAATCAATTGCATTAGGTTTTAATGCTAAGACAAATAACAACAGCGAAACCGCTTTAGGATTTAATACCGTAACAAATAACGAAAATTCTACGGCGTTGGGTTCGGGAGCTTCGGCAACAGGACATTTTTCAACAGCAGTAGGATATAATGCCTCAACAACCCAGGCAAACGCCATCGTAATTGGTGATAATAATGCGAATGTGGGTATCGGAACTTCTACACCGAATACCTCTGCAAAATTAGATGTAAACGGACAGTATAAATTGGGAGACAAGGGAACAATTCAGAAAAACCAGGTAAGTTTTGAAGTTTGGCCAAGTGTTTCTATTAACAATTTGGCAGCAGGAAAATCTACAACATTGAATATTGCCATTCCTCAGGCATTACAATTGGCTTCTACAAGGGCTACCATCACGGTTACTCCGGCGGGTGATTTTGCAGGAAATTCAACTTTTGCAATCTCAAACCCGAGAATGACTTCAAGCTCAAATATTACAATCAATTTAAATAATATTTCTGGGAATGCAGAAAGCTTGTATTCAAGTCATTTTTATGTGACGGTGAATGAATTTTAAGATATAGAATTTATATATATTGATTTAATTTGGTTAGGAGGATTTCAGAATTCCTGAGATCCTTTTTTTTAATTTGTGTTAATAATCTTCAAAAAGCCCCGGACTTCAATGGAAATCCGGGGCTTTTATTATAGGTAAATATATCTTTAAAAAAGACTATTTAATAATTCTATCCAATACCCAAGTAATGAGGTTTTTCTCAGAAGCATGGTGATCTGCAGAGAATTCTCCACGTCTTCTGTTTGCGATTACGTTGTTTACAGTAATAGCTTTATGGCCTAATAATTTTGAAAGCGCATAAATAGCAGATGTTTCCATTTCGAAATTGGTTACTCCAAGTTCGTTCAATGTTTCAAGGAATTTATCATCCAAAGCCTTCAAACGAAGCTGTCTTCCCTGTGGTGCATAGAATCCCGGGAAAGTTGCTGTGTTTCCGTGGTATTTTGCATCTTTATAATAATCAGCGATATCTTCAGCCCAATCTGCAAAATAAAGCATCGGCTTGATTTTTTCGTAAGGAAATTTATCTAAAAAATTCTTTGAAAATTCGTTCTCAAAGCTGTAATCCTGATAGAAATGCATCAATCCGTCAAGACCCACCACATTTTGAGTTACCAGCATATTATCAACCTGAATATCCGGATTCACACTTCCGCAAGTTCCCATTCTGAAAAGCTCCAGCGACTTGTGTTCCGTTTTAAATTCTTTATTTTTAAGATCGATATTTACCAAAGCATCAAGCTCGTTCATCACGATATCAATGTTTTCTGTACCAATTCCGGTAGACATTACGGTAATTCTTTCGCCACGAAGCGTTCCTGTATGCGTATAAAATTCTCTTTTATTCTTTTTAATCTCCACTTTATCAAAAAAAGCAGAAACTTTTGCCACACGGTCAGGATCTCCTACAAGTACAATCTTATCGGCAATATCTTCCGGCAAAAGGTTTAAGTGATATACACTTCCGTCATCGTTCAGTACCAGCTCTGAAGCTGCAAGTTTGTTTAGCATAAAATATGTTTTTTTAGTTTAGTTTATAAAAATCGCCTCTTTGTAAGGGGTCGGTAGAAACTCCATGATAGAACCATATTCTTCTACAATTCTTTTTTGTCCATTAAAGACTTCATAAACCGTAAAGGTTGTTTTCTCAAAGTTTTTAGGGTCTTTTCGCTGTTGCGTTATCTCATAAAAATGATCGTCTTTTTTCAGTATCGAAACCAGTTCTTCTTTGGTAGAAGTGGTGTTGGCTTCCATCATTTTAGGGAAATCTCTGGCCACTTCAAGAATGGAAGTATAGTTTTTGTAAGGTTTTGTTATTCCTTTTGAATAAACATACACATTAGGAACATCTTTACCTTTCGGAAGTCGAAGCAAATAATAATCTTCGCCACGTTTTTCTGCGTAAACTGCCATTTCTTTTTTGCCTTGAGCGAATGAAAAAATGGAAAAAAGACTTCCTACAAAAGCCAATAATAGTTTTGTTTTCATAACAATATTTTAGTTTGATTAGTTCAATTTTAAAATCCTCCCCAATATTCCTTCCTCATTATTTTAAAACAGGCTTTGCTAGAATTCTTTGCCTTTTTAATGAATTAGTTTCGGGGTTTAAAATTAATAAAAATTCCTTTACCTCAGTTGTAAAGATGATTAATATGCTATATTCATTAAATTCTTTCATTAATTAATATAAAATTTAAGCTGATTTGCATCTATTTTATATTTAAGCATAATGGTTTTAATGTAAAATGAAATACGTTTGAGTGAATTACGGGCATCCTTCCATAAAATGTAAACATTATTTAATATAAAGTTAAAACACTCGTAAATGGCAAATGATAGTTTTGCGCAAAAAAATTAATGAGATCCTATCCTTTAGCTATTATTGTCCTTTTGATCGGCTTTGCCGTGATGTCTTTTAACCCGACTTACAAGGGAGTCGAAAGTGAAAATACCGTAGTAAATAAGGGATTAAGTGATTTTAAAACGAAATTAAATCAATTAAAATCAGATGTTTATGATTTTTCTGAAGATAGGATTTCATTAGAGAAACTTCGGGAATCATTGAGAAATACGAGAAATTCTTTCAAAGAAATAGAATTTTACATCGCTTATCATTATCCTGAATTTACAAAAACACATTTGAACGCCGCACCGTTATTTCATATTGAAGCAGCCGGAACTTCAGCTTATACTTTGCCTCCGGAAGGTTTGCAGGTTTTAGATGAATTGATTTTTTCGGATGAAGCAAGCGAAAACAAAGAAGAAATTAAAACGATCAGCGATTTTTTGTATAACAGCTATGCTAGTTTTTATTTAAGTTCGGTGAAAAACGGTCTAAGCAAAGGAAATAATAAAATGCTTCCGCTTAGAATCGAGCTGATCAGAATTTATACATTGGGTGTAACAGGTTTTGATACTCCGGGATCTTTAAATATTTCTGAAGAAGCCTCTCACGCGATGTTGGGAATCAAAAAATACATTAATGACGATCCTTATTTTAAAAATTACAATGTTCAGCAAGCCAATACCATTTTAACCGGCGCTCTTGATTATCTTTCAAAAAATACAGATTTTGAAAAGTTTGATAGAATTGAATTTTACAAAAAATATATTCAGCCTTTATACGAAGAATTTGGAAAATGGGATGGGAGAGCAGATGATCTGAAAGAATTTTCAGGTTGGAATGTCAACAGCAAAAACTTTTTCGGCAGTGATTTTCTGGATCCTTATTTTTATACTTTACTAAAATCTTCTGAAGATAATGTTGATTTGAAAAATTTAGGAAAAGAAATTTTTTACGATCAAAAGTTAAGCGACAACGGAAAAATGAGCTGTGCAACCTGCCATTTGCCTGAAAATGCTTTTACAGATTTGAAAACAAAATCTCAAAGCAATGTGGAAGGAAAAACAGTTCTTAGAAATTCACCATCGTTGTATAATGCAGTTTTTGCCAAGCGATTTTTCTATGATTTGAGAGCTTTTTATCTCGAACAACAGGCAGAGCACGTAATTTATAACGAAGATGAGTTTAATACAAGCTATGAAAGTATCATCAAAAAGTTAAAAACAAAACCTGAGTATAAAAAAGCATTTGCCAAAGCCTTCAAAGACGGAAAAGTTAGTAAAGAGAACTTTTCAAAGGCGTTGAGCTCTTATGTTGCGTCATTGTATTCTTTTGAAAGTGATTTTGATAAATTCATGAGAAATGAAAAGGAGGTTCCTGAGGACGTGAAAAAAGGATATAATTTATTTATGGGAAAAGCGAATTGTGCGACTTGCCATTTTGCACCACATTTTTCAGGATTGGTTCCGCCGTTTTTTAATGAAAATGAATCTGAAGTATTGGGCGTGACGAAAAAACCGATCAAACAAATGCCGATTGAATTGGATGATGATAAAGGAAGATTTAAAAGTCCGGTGAAAAAAGAGAATTCATGGATTTATGAAAATTCTTTTAAAACAGTAACGGTGAGAAATATTGCTTTAACGAAACCTTATTTTCATAACGGAGCGTTCAACACGCTGGAAGAAGTGCTGGATTTCTATAATGAAGGTGGAGGAGAAGGTTTAGGCTTAAAAATGAAAAATCAAACGTTGCCGCCGGATAAATTAGATTTAAGTGAAACAGAAATGAAACAGATTATCGCTTTCCTGAATTCTTTGACGGATGTGAGCAGAAAGTAATCAACAATCATTGAACTCGAAACAATCGAAGGATTTTTCTGAGATAAAAATATAGTTTTAGTTATTTAAATAAAAGTCGAGACGACTTTGCTGTAAAGAATGATCAATTCAATTTGGTCATTCTTTTTTTATTTAAAATGAATTTTGCACACCAAAAAGTGTCTTAATTTTTCAAAAGTTGCATTCTTAACAATTATTTAACTCCCTTAACATTGGCTTATTGATTAATTAATATTCTCCATATTTTATTTAAAATCCTATTAATAGAGGGTTCGGACTAATAAAATAGTTTTGCATAGTCTAATAAAATTAAGTAAAAAATGAACAGAAAACTATTCACGATTGCAGCTCTGGCTGTGATGACGAGTTCTGCGTTTCAGGCTCAGACTTTCATCTTCAACAAAAATTCTTCTTGGAGCTACAAAGACAACAATCAGGCACAGCCTTCTCAGTGGAAAGACAAAACGTATGATATTTCTACTTGGTCTTCAGGAAACGGACCATTAGGATACGGCGATCCTGTAACTACACAAACTGCAACGGGACTTATCACGGCTTATTTTGCAAAAGATATTACGGTAAATCTTGCCGATCTTACCGATAATATGGAAATGGGAATCATGAGAGATGATGGTATCGTGGTTTATCTTAACGGGGAAGAAATCATCAGAGATAATATGCCGACGGGAGTTATTGATTTCAATACCTGGTCTAGCACAACAATCGATGGTGCTGCAGAAAATACATACAATCTTTTTACCATTCCAAAGGCTAAATTCGTAAACGGAACCAACAGAATTTCTATCGAATTGCACAACAGAGGCGCTACGAGTTCAGATTTAAGAATCGATGCTTATCTTAAAACAACGGGACCTGTTGTGGTGAACCCTTCAACGTGTAATGCGGCTCACATCAGCTGTTTTACTTCTATTGTTCCTACAGCTCAGACGGGGAAATTAATTATTCCTGCTGAACACAAGTATCAAATGATCCTGAAAGAAGGTGATAATTATACAGAAGGCGGAGGTCTAGTAGGTGGACAAAACGACTTTACAGCGTATGTTGCTAAAAACGGAAGCAGTACTAACGGCTATCTTTCTGTAAACCATGAAACGAATCCGGGTGGCGTAACAATGGCTGAAATCAACTATAATCCTACTTCAAAACTTTGGCAATTGTCGAGATCGAGAGCCGTAAGTTTCTCAGATCCTAGTTTGGTTCAAACCATCAGAAACTGTTCGGGAGGTATTACACCTTGGGGAACCATCATTACAGCTGAAGAGCAAACTACTTCAGCCGATGTAAACGGAGATGGAATGAAAGATTACGGATGGTTGGTAGAGATAGATCCTGCGACAGCTCAGGTTATTTCTAAAAATGCAGACGGAACTAAAGGTAAACTTTGGCAAATGGGAATAATGAACCATGAAAATGTGGTTATCAACAATGCCGGAACTATCGCTTATTACGGTGAAGACGGCGGAACTCACATGGTTTATAAATTTGTTGCAGATACGCCAAATGACCTTTCTTCAGGAGATCTGTATGTATTAAAATTAGATCAGGGATTAACAACAGCGGGCGATCCTGTGGGAACAACAGCAACCTGGCTTCAGGTTCCTAATAAACTGAAAGCCGATCAAAATAATACAGCTTCAGCAGCTCAAACGGTAGGTGGAACAAGATTTAACGGAGTAGAAGATGTGGATATCAGCCCGATCGACGGGAAGATTTATTTCACGGCAAAAGGTTTAGACAGAGTGTATCGTCTACAAGACAACGGAGCTACCGCTTCTCAGGTTGAAACTTTCGTAGGTGGAGCTTCTACAACATATTCTTTCGACACTGCTCAGGGAGTGAAAACGGAAGCTTGGGGCGACGGAAACGATAATCTTACATTTGATGAGCTTGGAAACCTTTGGGTATTGCAGGATGGTGGTAAAAACTACATCTGGGTCATTGCTCCGGATCATACTGCGGCAAATCCTAAAGTGAAATTATTCGCTTCTATGCCGGCAGGTTCTGAACCAACAGGTTTAACGTTCACGCCAGATCATAAATTTGGATTCTTCTCAGTTCAGCACCCGAACTCGACGATCTCTACAGATATTGACGCTACGGGAAACACTATTGATTACAAAGGAAAATCTGCAACAATGGTAATTGCTCTGAAAAATAATTTAGGAACAGAAAGCGTATTAGGAACAATTGATAATCAAGCAACGGAAAATACAATAACAGTTGCTCCGAATCCAACTTCTGGATTGGTGAAAATCAATTCTGCAAAAGGATTGAAAGACATTTCGGTAACTGCTTACAGCATGGACGGTAAAATTGTTTTCACGAAAAAATTCTCAGGAACTAATAAAGTTTTAGATCTGGATTTCACATCTCAGCTTGAAGCTTCTCGTATTTTAGTTTTAAATATCGAAGCAGAAGGAGGTTTCCAGAAAACCGTAAAACTTGTAAAGAAATAGTTATTAATAATTTTTTGGCTGCCGGTAATTGTTATCGGCGGCCAATTTTTCTTTTTTATGAAAAAATTTTTAGTATTCGCAGCCGTTTTATCACTTTTCTCAGCAAAAGCACAGATTGATCCTGTAAAATATCCAACCTACACCAATATCGATGATGCTTTAAAAAGTAATCAAACTATTTACAGCATGAGTTTCAGAGGGAAAACAATGTTTAATCTTCCGACTGAAATTCAAAAATTGAGTTCCATTTTTTTTCTGAATCTGATGGAAAATAAGTTTGAAAAAATGGATGAATATATTTTTAAACTAAAAGAACTGACGATTTTAAATGTAAGTGAAAACAACATCAAATTTATTCCCGATGAAATTGGCGAACTTCAAAAACTGGAAAGTTTTTCGATGAGTTTGAATAGTTTGACAAGCATTAACCCGAATCTTGCTAAACTTCAAAAATTAAAATTCATTCATCTGGATGCCAATAATTTGAATGTTTTTCCGGAAGCGCTGATGAAAATTCCGTCTTTAGAAGAAATTAACCTGCAGGGAAACCAGATCAGTTTTATTTCGAATCATTTAGATGATATTTCAAATCTGAAATCACTAAATCTTTCAGCTAATCAAATCAATGATTTAGGCGATTTATCGTTTCCAAAACAACTAAAATATCTGGAATTACAACAAAATTCAATTGCTAAACTTCCCGACGGTGTTTTCGATGTTAAAAATCTTGAATATTTAAATGTAAGCAATAACAATATCAAACAGATCTCAACAAAAATAAAAGGGTTGAAAGGTGTTGTAAGTATGAATTTGGCAAATAATGATTTAAAAGATCTTCCAGCCGAATTTTCACAATTGAAAAATCTTAAAACATTAATATTAACGGGAAATCCAATGGCAAAAACAACCATTGAAAAATTAAAAGCAATGATGCCGGAAACAAAAATTTATTTCTAAATCAACATATATTTAACAATATTTAATTGATCTAAATTCAATCTAACTTTCACGCACTTGACTCTTCTTACCTTTGCCTTTTTACTTCTAAAAATAAAATAATTAGGATTGAGCTGACATTAATTTATCCGCCAACTCTTTTGGTTTTATACCCCATTTCTTTAAGGATATTCATTATTTTATCACGATTATCGCCTTGAATAATAATCGTTCCATCCTTTTCAGAACCGCCGATTCCTAAGGTGGTTTTTATTTTTTTTGAGATATTTTTCAGCTCTTCCTCACTTCCTTCCCAACCTTCAACAATCGTTACAGGTTTTCCGTTTCTTCCTTTTTTCTCAAACTTGCATACCAAAGGCTCTTTCTGCTTGAATTGCTCTTCAGGCATCTCAAAATCCTGCTCTTCATGCTCAGGAAAAAGGTTTTTTAGTTGATCTCTTAAATCCATAAAGCAAAAATAATAATTATTTAGCTGGTAAAAAAGCAAAAAAATATTGAATTTTTGAAGTCAGCCTTCTTGAAATACTTGATAAAACTCTAACACTCAAAACACACTAGCGCTCTCAAACTTTTCAGGAGCTATTTCCCGCTTTCGCTACTCGCTTTTTCTAGATTTGGCTCGGCGGCGAAGCCGCCGAGCCAAATCTAGAAAAGAGCTCAAACATGCCGCTCAATCGCGACTAGGAATGCAGTTTGTAATTCAAATATTTGTAAATATTCAAAAGTTATCTTCCTTTCAAAATACAAACTATGAACCTCATAGGTTTCAAAAAACTATGAGGTTTGAATCGATAATAGATCTTAATATTTAAAGAAGAAATAAACACAAAATTTGTCATCCTGTAAGGATCTAAGCAATAATTTCTTCATATGATTTTCGGATACTACACATAGATTCCTTCGAGGATGACAAACCGTATAAACTATTAAATCAAAAATGTAAAATCACTGCAATATCCGCTGTTAATAAAAATTAAAACGTTTCAAATTATTAATTTCATTATAAATTAAATAAATTTGTATTACAAAAGTTTACATAATGTCGAAAAAAGCAATATTAGCGATCCTTGACGGATGGGGATTGGGTATGAATCCGGACGTTTCTGCACTAGATAAAGCAAACACACCTTTTATAGATAGCTGTCTTAAAAATTTTCCGCACACAACGCTTGAAGCAAGTGGTTTGGCGGTAGGTCTTCCTGCCGGACAAATGGGAAATTCTGAAGTAGGACACATGAATCTTGGCGCTGGAAGAGTAGTTTACCAAAACTTGGTAAAACTGAATATGGCCGTAGAAAGCGGTACTCTTGGGCAGGAAAAAGTAATTCAGGATGCCTTTGAATATGCTAAAAGAGAAAATAAAAAAGTACACTTTATCGGTTTAGTTTCAAACGGAGGAGTGCATTCACATATCAACCATTTAAAAGGTCTTTTAACGGCTGCTCACGAATCTGGCTTGGATGAAAATGTTTTCGTTCACGCTTTTACAGACGGTCGCGACTGTGATCCGCACTCAGGATTAGGTTTCATTGAAGACCTTCAAAATCACATGGGAAAATCTGTCGGAAAGCTGGCTACGGTTATCGGTCGTTACTACGCGATGGACAGAGATAAAAGATGGGAGCGTGTAAAGTTGGCGTATGATGCCATGGTAGAAGGTGTTGGGTTGGAAACAACGGATGAATTAGGTGCTATTAAAGCGTCTTATGATAACAGCGTTACCGATGAATTCTTAAAACCAATTATTTTAGTGAACACAACAGAAACCGGAAACGTTGTTCCTGTGGCTAAAATTGTTGATAATGACGTGGTAATAAGCTTCAATTTCCGTACAGACAGAGGTCGTGAAATTACAGAAGTACTTTCTCAGCAGGATTTTCCTGATTATTTCATGAGAAAACTCAACCTTTATTATATTACATTAACGAATTACGATAAAACATTCCAGAATGTACACGTTGTTTTTGACGAAAATGTATTGGAGGAAACCATGGGAGAGGTGTTGGAAAGACACAACAAAACCCAAATCAGAATCGCTGAAACAGAAAAATATCCTCACGTAACGTTTTTCTTTTCCGGAGGTAGAGAAGAAGAATTTAATGGAGAGAAAAGATTGCTTTGTCCGAGCCCGAAAGACGTTCCGACTTACGATCTGAAGCCTGAAATGTCAGCTTACGATATCACCAACGCTATCGTTCCTGAATTAGAAAATGGAACTGCAGATTTTGTTTGTTTAAATTTCGCCAATACCGATATGGTTGGTCACACAGGCGTTTTTTCAGCGGCAGTAAAAGCGGCAGAGGTTGTTGACAGCTGTATCGAAAAAGTAGCAACAGCAGCTTATGAAAACGGGTATGCGGTTTTCATCTTGGCAGACCACGGAAACTCAGACGTAATGATTAATCCTGACGGAACACCAAACACTCAGCATTCAACCAATTTGGTTCCTTTTATCGTGATGGATAAAGAGCACACTTGGAATCTGAAACCTGGAAAATTAGGAGACGTTGCTCCAACCATTCTAAAAGTAATGGGCGTAGAAATTCCGGAAATTATGACTGGAGATATTTTAGTGAGCTAACCGAATTTATTTTTTTTTAAAGCTATTTGATTACATCGAAAAGCTGCTTTTAATTTTTTATTTGAAGCTTTTTCCCGCTTGAAATTTATGCTGAGCGAAGTCGAAGCACTATATCTTTTTCGCCAGCGCTTTTTTCAAGCATTTCAGAAAAAGGATGCCGTTGCAATCGGGGCTAGGTTTTCAGCCGTTCATTAAAATATTCGAAAATATCCATAAAGTTTGTTATCCTGAAAGCATCGAGGCATAGTATTAGAAAACAAACTGGAAATATTCGAGCTTAGATCCTTCTAGGATGACAACTTTGAAAAATAAAAGTTTAAAGAATGAAACCTTTGAGATCTTAGTTAAATGAAAACGCCTTTGTGAACTTAAAAAAGTATAGTAGTTTTAAAAAAAACTTTGCGAGCTTTGCGTTCAAATTCAATTTAAAATTAAAAATCATTTTAGTTAGCTAAAATTGAATAATATTAAAGAAAAAATGCCGTTATAATTTGTATAACGGCATTTTTTTATGATTAATATCAGACAGAATTAACATAATATTATGGCATAAATAATAAATAAATTTTTAACTTTGTAAATTGAAATCAAAATTGTACGATGTATCAGAACCTAGTAAGGAAAGAAGTAATGGGTATTTTAGGGAAAGAAGTTGGTTCTTTTCTAGATAAGTTTTTAACACCAATTGAAAAAATATGGCAGCCATCCGATTATCTTCCAGATCCATCAAGTGATGATTTTAAATATGATTTAGAAGAAATTCAGACTTTTGCACGTGAAATGCCTTATGATCTTTTCGTAACACTTATTGGTGACTGTATTACAGAAGAAGCTTTGCCTTCTTATGAATCTTGGTTAATGGGTGTAGAAGGTATTGATCAGGAAGAAAATGCTGTAGGATGGGCAAGCTGGATAAGATCTTGGACGGCTGAAGAAAACAGACACGGAGATCTTCTAGGTAAGTATCTTTATTTATGTGGAAGGGTAAATATGAGACAGATGGAAATCACGACTCAATACCTTATTAGTGATGGTTTTGATATCGGTACCAGTATGGATCCTTACCGAAATTTTGTGTATACAAGTTTTCAGGAAACAGCAACTAATATTTCTCACAGAAGAGTAGGAACATTAGCTAAACAAACAGGAAATGGAAAATTGGCTAAAATGTGTGGCGTAATTGCTGCAGACGAGGCCAGACATGCTAAAGCATATAAATATTTCGTATCTAGAATTCTTGAAATTGATCCTTCAGAAATGATTATCGCTTTTGAAGACATGATGCGAAAGAAAATCGTAATGCCGGCGCATATGATGAGACAATCGGGGCAGAAAGCTGGTGAACTTTGGGAGCATTTCTCAGATGCTGCACAAAGATGTATGGTATACACAGGTCAGGATTACATTAATATTATGAAAGATCTATTGGATGAATGGAAAATTGAGCACATAAAAGGGCTTAATGAAAAGGCAGAAAAAGCTCAGGAATATCTAATGAAACTACCGGGAAGATTACAGAAAATCACAGATAGAATTTCTACTCCGGATCTTCAGTTTCAGTTCAATTGGGTGAAAGATTAGTTCCATATTATCATTAAATTATAAAAGAGGAGTGCTAGAGTTTTTTGGCACTCTTTTTATTTCTTATCTTTGCAAAGCTAAAAAAAGACAAAATGTTAAATAATAAAAAAATTGCGGTGGATTTTGACGGAACTATTGTTGATGATGCATATCCGGCAATTGGGAAAGCTAAAATATTCGCGTTCGAAACATTAAAAAGACTTCAGGCAGAAGGGTTTCGATTAATTCTTTGGACTTACAGACACGGGAAAACGCTAGACGAAGCAGTAGAATTCTGCAAACAAAACGGAATTGAGTTCTATGCTGTAAATTCAAGTTTTGAAGGAGAAGTTTTTGACTCGGCTAATCAATCAAGAAAATTAGATGCAGATTGGTTTATTGATGATAGAAATTTAGGAGGATTCCCAGGTTGGGGTGAGATCTACAATATCATTCAGGAGAGAATAGAATTCCGTGTAGAAGGCAAAGAAGTTTTAGCCTATTCAAAGCTTAAAAAAGAAAAGAAAAAAGGGTTATTCTGGTAGAATATCCGATGTAGCAATTTAGCAATATAACAATCTACCAATCAGCATAGGCACATCATTGTTACACTGATACACTGTTATATTGTTACATTTATAAATTAGAACATGATTCAATTAAAAACAATAGACGAGTTACGTCTTATGAAGGAAAGTGCTCGTTTGGTTTCAAAAACATTAGGAATGTTGGCGAAAGAGATCAAACCGGGTATCAATACTTTGCATTTAGATAAATTAGCACACGATTTTATTAAAGATCACGGTGCTGAACCTGCATTTTTAGGATACGGTGGTTTCCCGAATTCTTTATGTATTTCTCCAAACGATCAGGTGGTTCACGGTTTTCCGAATAAAGATATCGTGAAAGAAGGTGATGTACTTTCTGTTGATTGTGGAGTTATTTTGAATGGTTTTGTAGGAGATCACGCTTACACTTTTGAAATCGGTGAAGTGGCTCCTGAAACTAAAAAGCTTTTAAAAGTTGCGAAAGAATCTCTTTATAAAGGGATCGAACAATGTGTAAGAGGAAAGAGAATCGGAGATATTTCTCACGCGATCCAGGCTCACTGTGAAAAAGAAGGATATGGAGTGGTTAGAGAGCTTGTAGGTCATGGTGTTGGTAGAAAAATGCACGAAGATCCTCAGGTTCCGAACTATGGAAGACAGGGAAGTGGTAAAGTGATCAAAGATGGTTTGGCAATTGCGATCGAACCGATGATTAACCTTGGAACTGAAAAAGTGAAATTCCATGATGATGGTTGGACGGTGACTACTTTAGATAACAAACCTTCTGCGCATTTCGAGCACGATGTAGCGGTAATCAACGGTAAGCCGGTATTGCTTTCTACATTCCAATATGTTTACGAAGCATTGGGAATTGTAAGTGATGAAGAAAAAGCTTTCCAATTGGATTTTTAATGAAAAAAGTCACTAAACTTTTATTAAATAAAATTCCACGTCCGATGCTGATTAAAATGAGCATTTGGGCGCGACCTCTTATTTATCAGTTTTTTAAAGGTGATAAATTTCAGGATCCTATTGATGGTAGATATTATCGCAAGTTTCTTCCTTACGGATACGGAAATCAGCGTGAAAATGCACTTTCTCCCGGAACGTTAAGCTTGGAAAGACATCGCCAAATGTGGCTGTATCTTCAAAACGAAACAGACTTTTTCATTAAAAACTATAAAGTTCTTCATATTGCTCCAGAACAGGAATTTTTGAGGAAGTTTAAAAGAATGAAAAATCTGGATTATATTTCTGCCGATTTATTTTCTCCGATTGTTGACATAAAAGCAGACATTCTGGATCTTCCGTTTGAAGATGAAAGTTTTGATATTGTTTTTTGTAATCACGTTTTAGAGCACATTGAAGACGATGCAAAAGCGATGAGCGAATTGTATAGAGTGATGCGAAAAGGAGGCTGGGGAATTCTTCAGGTTCCAATGAAAAACTCATTGGAAAAAACCTATGAAGATTTTAGCATAAAAGATCCGAAGGAAAGACAGAAACATTTTGGACAGTACGATCACGTCCGCTGGTACGGAATGGATTATTTCGATCGTTTAAGAAAAGCAGGCTTTGAAACAGAACCTAACTTTTATTCACAAAAATTCTCCACAGAGGAAATCAAAAAATACGGACTAAGAACGAATGAAATTCTTCCCGTTGTTTTTAAGAAATAAAACAAAAACACGTCTCCAATTCGGAAGACGTGTTTTTTATTAATTTGATAGAAGTTTTAATTTTTAATAAAAGTTTGCCCTTTATGATTTTCTACAGACAAAATATATTGCCCTTTTGGTAAATCATTGGTGTTAATTTTAGTTTTACCATCAGTCGTTTTACCTTCTTGAACTAATTTCCCTGAGAAATCATAGATTTTTATAGATAAGTTTTTAGAAACATTATCAATGGTTAATTCCTCTTTTACAGGATTAGGATAAGCTGAGAAAGTTTTGTTTTTAGAAGCCGTTTCGCTTGTTCCCAATACACCAATCGCAACGCCATCATAATAAAACTTATCACCTAAAGGAGCTGTCATAATCAATGTCTTTGTATTTCCATTCGTTTGAATTTCATAATGGTAAAATGCTCCATTGGTTCCATCATTGTAAAGATTACAGTTTTTTTGATCATAATCAATTACCGCAGTTGCATTTGTACCGTTATAAACTGTTGAAGTACAGCCTCCCGAAGATTTGGTGATGTAAGTACTTCCAGACATGGTATTGAAACCCAAGGTAGAAGTATTCACATAATTTGAACTAAAAGTAAAACTTGTACCTCCGTTTGCCACAAAAGTTGAGGCTGGAATCGGGCCATCTTTAGCAGGTGCATTCGTTGTCTGTCCGCTGTTAGTTACCATTTTGGTCATGTACCAATTGTAAGAGAGCAAATCTGAGGTTTGTGCAGATAATAAACCTCCCGTTAGTAGTAATAATAAAGCTTTTTTCATAACTTAAAAATTTTCACTAAGATATGAAAAATTAATAATTCTTTACTTAGTGAGAAACAAATTTTAATCCAATTACAGATCCTACTAATGTTATGATGAAAAATATTCTCCAGAAGCTTACCGGGTCTTTAAAGAAAAAAATGCCCATTAAAACGGTTCCGACGGCGCCAATCCCGGTCCAGACTGCATAAGCGGTTCCGATAGGTAAAGTTTGTGTCGCTTTGATTAACAATAACATACTTACCGTTAAAGAAATAAGAAACCCCGCAAACCATAAATACATAATGTTTCCAGAAGTTTCCTTTACTTTTCCTAAACATGAGGCAAATGCTACTTCAAATAATCCCGCGATAATTAAGATAATCCAATTCATTTTTTATAAATTTCTCGCGCAAAGTTCCGACTTTAGGAGCGTAGAAAATTTTACAATTGTTAAAAAATGAATTATTTTTTTGCAGAAAAACACACTCCAACTCTAAAACTCTCATACTCTCAAACACACAAAACTCACTTAATCTCCGCCCGAATTCTGCTCAAGCTCACCTGCGTTATTCCCAAATAAGAAGCAATATGACCTAACTGAACTCTTCTCAAAAGGCTTGGCTTATCACGCATTAAATCTTTATATCGCTCTAAAGAGGTTTTGAACTGTCTTGAAATAATCAATTCTTCCGTTTTTACCAGTTCTCTTTCAGCAAATTTTCTTCCCCAATTGGCAATATGGATATCTTCGTTGAATAATCTTCTTAAATTTTCAGTTTCAAGTTTATAAAGTTCACAATCTTCCAAAAGTTCAATATTTTCATATCCCGGCTTATTTTCCACATAACTTTTCATCGAAACCACAGTTTCACCTTCATTGCCAAACCAAAACGTGATATCGTTTTCTTCTCGCGACGCATACGCCCGCACAATTCCTTTTTTAATAAAGTAAACATAAGGAACTACCTTTTCAGCTTCCATCAGACAAAATGATTTGGGATGAGAAACTTCAGTAATGTATTGCTGCAGATTTTCTTTTGACGAAGCAGGTAGTTTATAAATAGAATCAAGAATTTCGTTTATCTCCATTAAATTAATTATAATTGAATCAAAATTATCAGTTTTTTGATACTTTAAAACATAGAATAAGGATAAGTTTGAATTTTTTTTACATTTTATTTGAATAAACGTTTAACCAGATTTAGCTTAAATACAATCTGACAGTTTATATTTGCTTAACATTAAATTAATAGTAAGCAAATTACATATATTTAAAATGTTGATTGATAGTGTTTTAAATTTAATTCTTGCTGTTTTTCAAAAAGTCGCGAAAATACAATAATTTTTTAACTGACCAAAAAAAAGAGGGTATTGTATTGTAATTGTTTTATAGAATACTTTTGTATCGTAAAATAGTTTCTATGAAAAGAGCTTCCATTAAAGACATTGCGAAAATTGCCGGAGTATCTGTGGCAACTGTTTCCTATGTTTTAAACCGAAAAGAAGGAAGCAGAATCAGCGAAGCAACAAAGAAAAAAATCCTTGATGTAGCTGAAACGATTAACTATACGCCTAATAAAATTGCCAAAAGTTTAAAGACCAATAAGAGTAAATTAATTGGACTTATCGTTGCCGATATTTCTAATGATTTTTATTCAAATATCGCCAGAAATATTGAAGATGAAGCAATGAAAATGGGCTATACGCTTCTTATCGGAAGTTCTGATGAAAATCCTGAAAAGTTTAAAAAACTGACAGAACTTTTTTCCGAACAACAGGTTGATGGGATGATTGTAGCGCCTGTTGTAGATTCGGATGATGCGATTAAAAAGTTGATTAAAGAAGAATATCCGGTGGTAACCATCGACCGATACTTAAAAAATGTGGCGATTCCCGGAGTAATGATTAATAATTCCGAGATTTCAGAATACATCTGTGAATATCTGATTGAGAAAAGCTTTGAAGAGATTATTTATGTGGGTTATGATACCAAACTCCCACATCTACTTGACAGACAGGAAGGATTTGATAAGCAAATTTCATCATCTTTGGTTAAATATAAAAAAGTTTTAATCGGAATTCATAATATCACAGAAGATATTCATCATGAACTTTCTGAAAATTTAAAAGATATTCAGAAGAAAACGGCTATTTATTTTTCAAGTAACAAACTTGCGGTTGCAGGTTTAAGCTATTTAAACAAAAATAATATAAAAGTACCTCAGGATGTTTCCGTGATTGCTTTTGATGAAACGGAAGCTTACAAGCTTTTCCCAACAGAAATAGATTATGTACAGCAGCCTTTGGTAGAAATGGCACAGGAATCTGTGAAACTTCTTGATGCACAGATCGGTAAATATATTCCGGATGGAAAAAAAGTTTCCTTTTCGGCAAAATTAGTCAATAAAAATTCAGTAAAATAAAAAATTTAGTTAATTAATTAAACGTTTAACCTATGATAAATGAAAATCCTTATGTAGTAAGTTTTGGTGAAGTTCTTTGGGATATTTTTCCACAGGGTTCAAAAGCGGGAGGTGCGCCTTTCAATGCTGCATATAATATTTACAAGTCCGGAACCGATGTTAAAATGCTCAGCAGAATCGGGAATGATGAATTAGGTGAAAAATTGTTGGAACAGATAAAAGGATGGGGCATTACTACAGATTATATCCAGATTGATGATAAGCATCCTACAAGCACCGTTATTGCGAAAATTGATGAGCATAATGAAGCAACTTATGATATTATCAATCATGTAGCTTGGGATTATATCGAATTTTTGCCTGAGCATGAAGAACTTATTTCCAACGCGGAGGCTTTTGTTTTCGGTAGTTTATCGGCAAGAAATGAAAAGACGAAGCAAACTCTTTTCAAATTATTAGAATTCGCCAAACTGAAAATATTTGATGTGAATTTCCGTCCGCCATTCATCGATATCGATTTGATTAAAGAGCTTCTTCATAAAGCGGATATCGTGAAAATGAATAAGGCTGAAATGAAGCAGATTATGCAGTTTTTGAGCGAAGAGTATAAAAGCGAAGACGAAAGTGCTGCATATATTCAAAATCATTTCGGAATCAGAGAAATCGTATTGACCAAAGGAAGTAAGGGAGCAAGATATTTTGTGGAAAATCATAACTACGGATTCACTGCAGTTCCTATCACGGTTGTAGATACAGTGGGTAGTGGCGATGCTTTTCTTTCAGGTTTTATCTCTAAAAGAATTCAGAATAAAAATGCTGAAGAAATCATGACAGAAGCTATTTCTTTGGGAGCTTTTATAACTTCAAAAGCAGGTGCGTGTCCGGATTATGACCGAAAAGAATTTGAAGTTTTCAAATCGAAAAATTTTATTTAAACTTAAAATAACTTAGAAAAATATAATGAATTCAGCGAAGTTTACAGAAAAGAAGTATATCATTGTTTTATCTTTCGTTACTTCATTGTTCTTTTTTTGGGCAATTGCTTTAACGATGGGCGATGTTTTGAACAAGCATTTTCAAAATGTTTTACATATTTCTAAAGCAAAATCGGGGCTCGTGCAGCTTTCTATTTTTGGAGCATATGCCCTGATGGGAATCCCTGCCGGACTTTTTATGAAAAAATTCGGGTACAAAAAAGGAGTTATTTTAGGGCTGGTTCTATTTGCCAGCGGAGCATTTTTATTTGTTCCTGCGGCTGACAATTCGTCTTTTACATTTTTTAGAGTTGCTTTATTCATCCTAGCTTTAGGAATGGCAACTTTGGAAACGGTAGCGCATCCTTTTGTTGCGGCGTTGGGAGATGAGAGAACAAGTGATCAAAGGGTAAATTTTGCTCAATCTTTCAATGGTTTAGGTGCTATTATGGGGCCTTTGTTGGGCGGAATCTTCATTTTTGGAGGTTCTGGCGAAGACAGTTCTTTAGATTCTGTTAAAAGTTTGTATACTTGGATTGGGGTGATTGTCTTGGTTTTAGCCATCATTTTTTTCTTTATCAAAGTTCCTGAATTAAAAGATCCCCATGCCGAAGAAATTGAATTGGCTGAACACGCCGCTGGTGAAAATCATGAAACAGCAGTTGATTCTAGCGCGCCACTTTGGAAACAGAAACATTTTGTATGGGCTGTGGTTGCACAGTTTTTCAATGTAGCAGCGCAAGGAGGAACGTGGGCATTTTTCATTAATTACGGAGTTGAAAAGATGCATTTCCAGGAAACAGAGGCTTCATATTATTTCTCGTTGAGTATGGCGATGATGATGATCGGAAGATTTATCGGAACGTTTTTAATGAAATATATTGCTCCTAATAAAGTACTGGCGATTTTTACGGCATGTAATATTGTTCTTTGTTTAATTATTTCACAAAGTTTCGGTTGGGTTTCATTCATCAGTTTGATTTTGCTAAACCTTTTCTTAAGTGTAATGTATCCTACAATTTTCAGTTTAGGATTGAAAAAATTGGGCGGAAAAGTAGCGCAGGCTTCTTCATTCTTGGTAATGGCGATGTTTGGTGGGGCATTTTTCACACCGATCATGGGAGTAATTGCTGAAAAAGATGTGGCTCATTCTTATCTGTTGCCAATTATCTGTTATGTAATTATCGTTTTATTTGCCTTAAAGTTCTATAAACCTAAAACTTCCAAATAAGCAATGAAAAATAAAGTTCTGAAAGGCTGTTTTTGGATATTTATTCTAATCAGCCAGGTGAGCTATGCCCAAATCCAGATTACGAATAAGAAATTTTCATTCGGAACAACAGGCAGAATTGGTGTTGGGTATTCTCCCAACGCAGACGGGCGTACAGGTAGGCAATTGAATCTCGATAATCAGGGATCTTTGGGAGGAAGGATGGATCAGGGGGATTATGTAGATTTTTTACCCGCTTTTCATTTTACGCCCGTGGTGGGTGGTGACAGTACGAAAGGAACAAAAATCGATATGCAGGCTAGATTGAGCTTTTATTCGGGAGGTACTTTTCTAGGAAATGTAGATACAAAATCTAACCGAGGGATGATTATCGCTTTGCCGGAAGCCTTTGTGGAAGCAAGAAATATTATGGGAAGCGATTGGGATGTTTGGGCAGGATCTCGATGGTTGAGATATGATGATGTGCATATTGCAGATTATTTTTATTTTGATGATCACTCGGCGACAGGTTGGGGAGTTAGGCATAAAAATACAAGATTTTCCATGTTTTTTCCTGCTGTTATAGATACTGCTGCAAGCAATTCTACGCCTTATTCTTATACAAATATCATCAGTGGGGCAAAGAATTTAATTTACAGACAACGGGAAGTTTTTGTATTAGAACATACGATTCCTTTTAAAAATAATGCTTTGAAATTTTTAGCAGAATTTCATACCGTTGATAAATCCGGCAAAAATTCTGTAGAGCAATATCCTGCTGATCGTGGTTGGGTATTGGGTGCCAAATTGAATACAGGTTTGAAAACGAAACTTCCAGGATCTTTCAATCAGATTTCATTACGTTATGGAAGCGGGATTGCCAATGGTGGAGATGCCGGAAATACCCAAACTTGGAGAACTTATGGAGCGCCAGATGAACAAACAGGAAAATACAACGGTGCATATTCCTTAACAGCGGTTGAACATATTTTGTTAAATCTTTCAAACAGATGGTCATTAAATGCGTATGCCGTTTATACACAAAGTAAAGGAGGTTCCGACAGTAATAATAAAGCCGTTGATTATTATAAAAGAGATATTTTCAATAAAAAATCTGAGTTTAATACCGGTGTAAGGGCAACGTATTATTTCAATAATTGGTTTCATATTTTATCAGAATTACACTATGCAATTCGAAAAGACGGAACACAAGATCCTGCATCGATGATGAAACTGGTGTTGGCACCCACAATTGTTCCTACAGCAGAAAGAAGCGTTTGGGCAAGGCCACACATCAGGTTTATTGCCGAAGTATCAAGATATAATGATCAGGCAATGAATTCACTTTATTCTCCATTTCTACAGCAATCTGGCGCTAAAAGATTCGGAACGTATTTAGGCGTGAGAACGGAATGGTGGATATTTTAATTAAATACAACTAAAATTTACAATGAATATAAAATTTGGGACATCACTTCTTTCGTGGATTACGCCTGTCTGGACACCTGAAGCGGGAAAATATGCCATTGAGAAAACAGCACAATCAGGATTTGATCTTATTGAAATTCTTCTCCCATCATCAATGGATTTTGATTCAGTAGAAGTTAAAAAGCAATTGAAAACTCATAATTTAGAGGTCGTTTGTTCTTTAAACTTACCAAAAGAAGCGCATATTGCCTTTTATCCAAAGGTTGCTGAAGAATTGATTAAAAAAGCGATTGATAAAACGTCTCAGCTTGAAACAAATTTGCTTGGTGGCGTTCTGCATGGCGGAATCGGTACTTTTTCAGGAAATCCTTTAACGGAAAATGAAGCGGAAGTTATTGTTGAAGTCTGGAGCAATGTCGCAGATTATGCGAAAGAAAAAGGAGTAAATATAGCGATTGAACCCATCAACAGATATGAAAGTTATGTCTGTAATACGGCTCAAAATGTTTTAGATTTAATTTCAAAAACAGGAAGAGATAATTTGTTTGTTCATTTGGATACTTTCCACATGAATATTGAGGAGAATAATTTTTATGATCCAATTATTGCTGCAGGAAAAAAATTAAAACATATTCACATCACAGAATCGCACCGTGGAATGCTGGGCGAAGGAACCGTAAATTGGAATGAATCGTTTAAAGCTTTAAAAGAAATCGATTTTGAAGGAAACTTAGTTTTGGAAAACTTCTCATCATCAATTCCCGGAATGCAGCAGATGGTTTCACTTTGGCAGAAATCTCCATACGAAGCCGAAGAACTGGCCATAAAAAGTTTACAATTTATGAAGAATTATTTCTAACTTTATTATATTCTGAAGCCTTTCGAATCTTTTCGGGAGGCTTTTCTTTTAAAATAACTTCACTTTTTGAGGTTAAAAATAAATGTTTCTTGATAAGTTTTCGGTTTAAGCAGGAAAGACCGATTTTGTTTTAGTAACTTTGCATTTCGTAAAATAGTTTTTATGCATAAAGCAGGATTTGTAAATATAGTTGGAAAGCCGAATGCGGGAAAATCTACACTTCTGAACCAGTTGATGGGGGAGAAGCTGGCGATTGTTACCCAAAAGGCACAAACAACAAGACACAGAATTTTTGGAATTTATAATGAAGAAGACCTTCAGATCGTATTTTCGGATACTCCGGGAGTATTGGATCCGAAGTACGGCTTGCAGGAAAAAATGATGGATTTTGTGAAGGATTCTTTGCAGGATGCAGACGTTTTTCTTTTCATTGTAGATGTTACCGATAAAGCGGAACCTTCAGAATTTTTAATTGATAAGCTGAATAAAATTCCGGTACCGGTTTTATTATTATTGAATAAAGTAGATCAAACGAATCAGGAAGGGCTGGAAAAACTGGTCAACGATTGGCACGAGAGAATTCCAAAGGCGGAAATACTTCCTATTTCTGCGTTAAATGCTTTCAATACAGAGATCATTTTACCAAAACTGAAATCTTTATTGCCGGAAAGTCCGGCATATTACGATAAAGATATGTATACAGATAAGCCTGAAAGATTTTTCGTAAATGAAGCGATTCGCGAAAAAATCCTTTTAAACTATGATAAAGAAATCCCTTATTCAGTAGAGGTTGTCACAGAACAGTTCAAAGAAAAGGAAGGAATTATTTTCATCGATTCTATTATTTATGTAGAAAGAGATACGCAAAAAGGTATTTTAATCGGTCATAAAGGAGAAGCTATCAAGAAAGTAGGAACAGAATCAAGAATTGATCTTGAAAAGTTTTTTGCCAAAAAAATCCACTTAAACTTATTTGTAAAAGTGAAAAAAGACTGGCGAAAAAATGATAGAGATTTGAAGAATTTCGGATACAGATAGACTAAAAAGTCAATATTCATCGTTGTATTAAAAGATTTTTATTATCTTTAAATTTAAATTATACACGAAATGAACTATTCAAATTCAAAATCCAACCCGATTTATATAGATATCATTTTATTTATTGTAAGATTATTTATTGGGTTTGCGATGATTTCACACGGGTTTTCTAAACTGCAGATGTTGTTTAATGACGGACAAATTCAGTTTTTCGACTTCTTGGGTTTAGGTCCGAAAATCACGTTGATTTTAACGATTTTTGGTGAATTTGTTTGTTCGATATTCCTTATTTTAGGATTATTTTCAAGAGTTGCTTTAGGTTTTCTAATCTTTACAATGTTGATTGCAGGATTTGTAGTTCATGGCGCAGATCTTTTTGAAAAAAGAGAATTAAGTTTAATTTATTTATCGGTTTATTTATTGCTAATGACCTTCGGAGCAGGGAAAATCTCCGTAGATTATATGATCGAGAAGCGTAAAAGAGCAAACGACTGGTAAGAAATTAAAATTTAACCATACAAAAGAGGCTGTTACAAACAGTCTCTTTTTTTATGCACAGAAAATGCTTATTTTCGTAAAAAATGAAATATTATGAAGATAAAGCTGACTATCTGCCTTCTTGCGTTTCTTAATTTTTATGACGCACAAGAAAATATTGCTTATCAAAAGCCATCTGCCGAGATTTTAAAATTAGCAGATTATGAAAGACCACCAAGCGTTCTGATGAACAGTAAAAAAGACTGGATCGTGTTTACCTACCGTCCGACTTACAAAACCTTGGAAGATCTTAGCCAGCAGGAAATGAAGTTGGGAGGTTTGAGGATAAACCCTGTAACCAATATTTCAAGCACGGTTACTTATTTGAATAATCTGAAGATTAGAAAAATGAGTGATAAAAATGAAGTTCAGGTGAAAAATTTACCTGCAAACCCTAAAATTACATATACTTCATTCTCTCCGGATGAGAAAAAATTGGCCTTTACCAATACTACAAGCAAAGGAGTAGAACTTTGGATCGTAGATCTGGAGACTGCAACTGCTAAAAAAGTGACCGCCGATAATCTGAATGCCAATTTAGGAGTTCCTTATGTTTGGTATAAAGATTCTCAAAGCTTTTTAATTAAAACACTTCCGCAAAACAGAGAAGCATTGATCGATGCAAGTAAAGATTTGCCAACGGGGCCAATTGTTTCAACGGCTGACGGAAAAGTTTCTCAAAACAGAACCTATCAGGATTTGCTGAAGAATCCTCAGGATGAAAAGAATTTTGAAATTCTTACGTCTTCTGATATTTATAAAGTTGATTTTAACGGAGGTTTAACGAAAGTAAAAGATAAGGACTTGTATTCAAGTGTAAGCTTTTCTCCAGACGGAAATTATCTGATGGCGACAACGATTAAGAAACCGTTTTCATACATCGTTCCTTTGTACAGGTTCCCGATGACAACTACCGTTTACGATGCTAATGGAAGCGTGGTAAAAGTGGTAAATGAAGTTCCGCTGAACGAAATTATGCCTAAAGGGTTCTCTTCTGTAAGACAAGGAAAAAGAGATATGGGATGGAGAAGCGATGCACCTTCAACATTGGTGTATGCTGAAGCATTGGATGGTGGGGATCAGTCTAAAACGGCGGATTTCAGGGATGAGGTTTTCACTTGGGAAGCGCCTTTCAACAATGCGCCAAAATCGTTCTTTAAAACAAAACAAAGATATGGCGATGTAAGCTGGACGAACGATCATTATGCAATTGTTTCAGAAAGTTGGTACGATACAAGAAATATAAAATCTTTCCTGATTGATCTGAATAATAATGAATCTAAAGTAATTGATGACAGAAATTATCAGGATGTTTACAGCGATCCGGGAAATTTTAATACCACTAAAAACCAATACGGAAGATATGTGGTAGATATCAAAGGCGGAAAATCTTATCTTATCGGTGATGGTTTTACAAAAGACGGTCAGCATCCTTTCATCGATGAAATGGATATGAAAACGTTGAAGAAAAAAAGACTATATACTTCAAATGTAAAAAACACCAAAGAGGAGATTATTGATATTTTAAACCCATCAAAAGGGGAGATCTTAACGACACAACAATCGGCAAGTCAGTATCCAAACTATTTCAAGAAAAGTATTAAATCTAATAAAGCCGAAGCCGTTACCAATTTTGCCAACCCTTTTGAAAGCATCAAAGATGTATACAAAGAAGTAATCACGTATAAAAGAAATGACGGAGTTACCTTAACGGGAACCCTTTATCTTCCGGCAAACTACGACAGAAAAGCGAAGAAGGAAAAACTTCCTTTGCTAATTTGGGCGTATCCTACAGAATATAAAGATAAAAATACCGCAGGACAGAACACCCAAAATCCGAATGACTTCACATTCCCGTATTACGGATCATTTGTGTACTGGACGACGAAAGGTTATGCAGTGCTTGATGATGCTTCTTTCCCAATCATCGGGGAAGGAAAAACAGAGCCGAATGATACTTTCATTACGCAGCTGGTGGCCAACGGAAGAGCGGCTATTGATGCTGTAGATCAATTAGGATATATAGATAGAACCAAAGTTGCGGTGGGAGGTCACTCGTATGGTGCATTCATGACAGCTAACCTTTTAACACATTCTAAAGATTATGCTTGCGGAATTGCAAGAAGTGGTGCTTATAACAGAACATTGACACCATTCGGATTCCAGAGCGAGCAAAGAAATTATTGGGATGTTCCGGAAATCTATAACACAATGTCTCCGTTTATGAACGCCGATAAAATGAAAACTCCGATGTTATTGGTGCACGGTGATGCAGACAATAATCCGGGAACATTTACATTGCAGACGGAAAGATATTTCCAGGCATTGAAAAACCTTGGAGCTCCTGTTAAAATGGTACTTTTACCAAAAGAAGCTCACGGATATGCAGCAAAAGAAAATATCCTGCATTTGCTTTGGGAACAGGATCAGTTCTTGGAAAAATGTTTAAAGAAATAAATAGTAAAACTCGTTCCATAAGAACGAGTTTTTTTATGAAGATATTTTATTTGCAATTAGAACTAATCACCAAAAGTTTGTCATTCTGAAAGAATCTCTACATGAATTATGATGCTTAGATTCCTGCGGAATGACAAACTTTATCTATTTATTAATAAGAACTTAAAATTTAAACTACACATACTCCAAAACATCCTTAATACTTTTAAACTCCATAAAACGTTTATGCTCCAGATTCTTTTCATATTGCTCGTGGCTCCAAGTGACATGGTAAGGAATATGCGCGGCAAATCCGCCAATTTCTAAGACGGGTAAAACATCAGATTTAATAGAATTTCCCAACATCAAAAAATTCTCAGGTTGGCAATCCAGATGTTTCAACAGTTTTTGATAATCACTTTCTTTTTTATCACTCATGATCTCGATATGATGAAAATAATCCTGCAATCCGGAATTTTTTAATTTACGTTCCTGATCCAGTAAGTCGCCTTTTGTCGCAACAATTAATCTGTATTTTCCCTTTAAATTTTCCAGTGTTTCATGGACGCCGTCTAACAATTCGATTGGTTTTTGAAGCAACTCATGACCGATTTCAATAGTTTTATTGATGAGGTTCAGCGATGCCATATTGTTAGAAACGCGACAAACCGTTTCTACCATGCACAACATAAATCCTTTTACGCCATAACCATACAATTCAAGATTTTGCATTTCAGTTTTAAATAATTCCTGAGAAACAGAATGTTGCGGTAAATAATCTTCCAGCAAATTACAAAACTGTTGTTCCGCTTCCTGAAAATAAGGCTCATTGATCCAAAGTGTATCATCCGCATCAAAAGCAATCGTAGTAATTGAATTATTCATATTATATTCACTTTAGTTTTTGTATTTTTCTGCCGACAAAATTCAGAATAAATAATAAATCGCGAAAGGACATTTGTCCCGGATAAAATTATGTTAAGAACCAATCAGCCATTTTTAGATTATTTAGATTCACTTTTTACGAATCAGGAGCATAAAGACAATATCGTTTTAAAGTCTTATGAGAAAGGAGAGAAACTGCTCACACAGAATGAAATTTCAACAAAAATAATGCTCGTAAAGAGCGGAATTACCAAATGCTTTTTCGTTGAAGAAAATGATAAAGAATATATCGTAGAATTCTTGGGAAAAGGAGAGATCATTGGGGAAATTGAGATGTTGAAGAATGTTTCGTGTCTTTGCAGCATTGAGGCGATTACTGAGGTCACGGTATATTCTATGACGATTCCTTATTTCAGATCTTTGATTAAAAGTGATCTCACTCTCAATAATTTATTGCTTGATGTTTTTGCTGAACGTATCGTTAATACTTCAAGCAGAGCATCTTATCAGCAATTGCATACCACAGAGCATACTTTGTCTCAACTTTTGGAAGTGAAATCCAAAGAAATGGAAATTTCAAAAGAAGATATGGCGGCTTATCTGGGAATCACAGTAAGAAGTCTGAACCGTGCATTGAAGGAACTAAAAGAGAACGAGGAGGAAGAATAATTCATTTATAATAAAATAAAATCTTCCTGTATCTTTGCAGAAATATGCTGTCATAAAAAATGGAAGAACTTACATTCAGGAATGCAAAATCAGAAGATCTGAGAAGAATCGTTAAAATCTACAATTCTACCATAGAATCTAGAATGGTAACGGCAGATACCGAAGAGGTTTCTGTGGAAAGCAGACAACAATGGTTTAGTGAGCATAATCCTGAAAAAAGACCACTTTGGGTAATCGAAGATCCTGAAAAAAATATGGTGGGATGGGTGAGCTTTTCGTCTTTTTATGGAAGACCAGCTTATGATGGAACGGTGGAAATTAGCATTTATATGGATGAAAATTTCAGAGGAAAAGGCTACGGTAAAAAGACCTTGCAATATTGTATAGATCATGCCGGAAAATTCGGGGTAAAAACTTTATTAGGTTTTATATTTCTTCATAACGAACCAAGTATAAAACTTTTCCAGTATTTTGGATTCGAAGATTGGGGAATACTTCCAAATGTGGCCGTTCTTGATGGAGTAGAACGAACATTGAAAATTTTAGGAAAAAGAATTGATTAATTAAAAAGAATCATTCAACAAAATGATTTTTAAATACACTCACTCTCCCTTAAAGTAAGTAACTCAAAAAGATCCGTCTGAAAGTATATTTTCAAACGGATCTTTTTATTGTAGATCTTTATAAGCCTTTATCTGTTATTTATCCTTAAATATTGGAGCTTTGTCCTTTTCTATATAGATATATCTATTTTTAATTCCTTTCTGAAGCATTCCTTTTTTGCGATTAAGCTCCGCAATACTTTCTATGGTTTCATTTTTAAAAGATGGTTTATCTCCTTTTTTTATCCCTTCAGCCAAATCTTTGGTGGGATTGGCATAAAAATCTTCTATAAAAGTATTGAATTTAGCATGAGTAGTCGCTAAAGCGGGTTTCCCATAATGAGTTTCAACAAAATTAGAAGTGTCGTAAGTCTGAGGAAGTTTTGTGTTGTTGATGAGTTTGTAAATGAAGTTTTTGTCGGTATCTTCTACAATAAAGATCAATCCTGGAAGTCCACGGAATTTGTAAGGACCTTCTTTGATGTTAATGTCGTTCGAGAACCAGGCAATCCAGCTTCTGTCGCCAAAATCAGCAGTCGCTTTTTGTAGTTTGTAACCATTGTATTCCTGAGTTTCAGAAGATAAATTCCATTTAATATCATCATCGGATTTTATAACAAAATATTCAAAGAAATCACGATACTGATTGTTTTTTGAAGAATTTAGTTTGCGGCTAAGCACCTGATCGGTCTTTGTACTGTATCTGGAAACTGCTTCTTGACGACTTTTGTTGACAGAATCGTACTCCGCGAATTTTTTATCATAAAATTTTACAGATTCTGGATTGATATCGAGATTCATTAAATCTTTTCGATATTCTTCAGAAGCATCTCTTCTGTATTGTAACTCATATGTGAATCTGTTGGTTTGTGATTGGTAAAAAGAGGCAATACATAAACCCAGCAGAAGCATTGTTTTTCTCATTCTTTAATTTCTGATTTTATAGTTTTTAAGGAAAGCAAAGATAGAAAATATTCTTATTTGATGGGCGCTTTGAAAGAATTGATAAATAAAGAAGCGATCTATAATATAAAAATAGACCGCCTCCGATAAAATAATAAATAAACTTTTTAAACATTGGCGTTTCCTTCCACACCATCAGAATTATCCGTTTCTTTTCCGGTAATCGCTGCAGCAACAAAAGTAAATAGACTTACCAATTTTCCTGCTTTGGTATCCCAGTAATACGTGTCTTTAGGTTGTACACGGATTATTGAAACATTGGGATCATCTTTTCCGTCGAACCACGCATTCGCCATGGGCGACCATTTGTCTTCGATGGTAGATTTATCTTTGTAAATCGAAGCTTCACCATATATAGAAAGATATTGAGAATTGCTGTTGTTCATAAAGAATAACTGAACTCTTTTGTCTTCTTTTATTTCAAAATTTTTGTTGCTGGCTTCGCTGCTGATAAACCAAAGATTTCCTTCATCATCGGTTTCCTGTAAACCCATCGGACGAGAATTGATAGGAAGTGTATCTAATTCTGTACAAAACATACAGATTTTGGCTTTTTCTGAAAGTTCTTTGATTTTTTGAATCGCTTCAATGTGATTAAGGTTTTCTGTTGACATAATATTGTATTTTAAGTGATTTGATGTAAAAATTTATTTAAAATCAATTTTGATTTCTAGTTATTATTCAAATATGTTACCAAATGAAAATTTTAAAGTGTTAAAAAATATTTACTATTGATAAAGAGAGCGAACGTGATTTGAATTTTGCAAATAATGATTTAGAATTTACAACACTTAAAATTGAAAGTTATTCTACCTTTGCTATGTAACTTAAAATACACAATTTATGAACAATTTATCAAACAAAGTAATTCTTGTAACAGGCGCTTCTAAAGGTATCGGTGCTGAAGTAGCAAAAAAATTGGCGGAAGCAGGCGCTAAATTAATTGTAAATTATTCGGGAAGTAAAGCAGATGCCGATAATGTGGTTGAAGAAATAAAAAATAAAGGCAGCGAAGCCATTGCAGTTCAGGCAGATGTAAGTAAGGCTGAAGATGTGAAAAACCTTTTTGATCAATCTATTCAGCATTTTGGAAGGATAGATGTTCTGGTAAATAATGCTGGAATTATGATTACTAAAACTATTCAGGAAACTACGGATGAGGAATTTGATCGTCATTTTAATATCAATGTAAAAGGTGTTTTCAATACCCTTCGTGAGGCTTCTACAAAATTAGCAGATAATGGAAGTATCATTAATTTTTCGACTTCGGTGAATAGATTAATGCTTCCGGGCTATGCAACATACGTTGCCACAAAATCTGCTGTTGAGCAACTAACTAGAGTTTTTTCAAAAGAAATCGGTCATAGAGGAATTAATGTAAATTCTGTTTCTCCTGGTCCTACGGCAACAGCATTGTTTTTAAACGGAAAATCGCAGGAAACAATTGACAGATTAGCTTCGCTAAACCCTTTCGGAAGAATTGCAGAAACGGATGATATTGCAAATGTAGTAGTCTTTCTGGCAAGTGATGAAGCCAAATGGATCAATGCTCAAAACATCGGTGTAAACGGCGGAATGGCATAACGAAATAATTTGTTTCATTTTATATTAACTATAAGCCCCGTCAGTTTTGCTTTTTTCGTAAAACTGTCGGGGTTTACTGATAGATTGTTTGAATGTCAAATAAAAGAGATTTAAATAAACTTAATCTGAAAATCCTAATATTTTGCAGTAATTTCGTGGATCAAATAAATTTTCAGGTACATGCAGATTGATTCTACTTCCCGTATTTCGCGTACGGTTATTTGGCTAATGTCAATTATTTCCGGACTCGTAGTGGCTAATAATTACTACAATCAGCCTTTATTAGGACTTATTTCAAAAGATTTAAATGTCACTGAAAGTGCAGCAGGTAAAATTTCTGTTTTAACTCAGTTGGGATATGCTGCCGGATTATTGTTAATCGTTCCTTTAGGTGATAAGTTTTTACGTAAAAAATTAATCTTAATCGATTTATTATTGGTTTTTGGATCTTTATTATGGATGACTTTTGCTACAGAATTATGGATGCTGTATGTTGCCAGTTTATTGATCGGAACCACTTCTGTGATTCCTCAATTATTTGTACCAATTGCCGCTGAACTTTCATCGGATGAAGAAAGATCCGGAAATATAGGCTTGGTGATGTCCGGATTATTATTGGGAATTCTATTATCACGTTTCGTCGGAGGAATTGTCGGAGAACTTTGGGGATGGAGAGCCATGTTCGGAATTGCTGCCGGACTCATGATTTTAGTCTGGTTTGCGGTATATAAGATGTTGCCTGAAATTCAGCCTAATTTCAAAGGAACTTATAAAGAATTAATGCAATCTGTAGCTAACCTAGCAAGAACACAGCCTGTTTTACAATTGGCTTCATTCCGTGGGGCGATGGCTTTTGGATCGATGTGTGCCTTGTTCACAACTTTGGTTTTTCATATGGAAAAGCCGCCTTTTAATGCAGGAGCCTCTGTGGTAGGGAGTTTCGGATTGGCTGGAGCAGTAGGTGCTTTGGCTGCAGCGAAAGTCGGAAAGCTTCAAAAATATCTAGATATTAATCGCATTATTTTTTATTCTTTGCTGATTGTTTTGGGAAGCTGGGCATTCACTTATTTTGCCGGAGAAACGTATTGGGGACTTATTGTTGGTGTTATTCTGGTGGATCTTGGCGTTCAATCCAGCCATATTATGAACCAAACCAATTATTTTATGATTAAATCGAACGCAGTAAACCGATTGAATACAGTTTATATGGTTTCTTACTTCATTGGCGGTTCATTAGGAACATGGACGGCTTCTTTGGCGTGGCAACAAGCACAATGGGCTGGTGTTTGTACTGTAGGTGCAACGATGGGTGTTCTGGCATTAATTGCTCATTTGCTGTTTAATAAAAAGGTAAACGCGGCTAAATAATATTTTTTTGTGGAAATCTGGATGACAAATGTTGTAGAAATTTCACAAATATTTATATAAATGACTGTCCCTAGCCCAGATCGAAGCATTTGTTTGAGCTCATTTTTATAGTTTCGGCGCGATGGCAAAGCCATCGC
>NZ_JBDFPQ010000004.1:66095-240766 GCF_039672645.1 Chryseobacterium sp. C39-AII1 | reverse complement strand
CCCCCCCCCCCCCCCCCCCCCCCCCCCCCCCCCCCGAAACTATAAAAATAGCGAGTGCGAAGAGCTGGAAATAGCTTCATCATTAAAAATTCTCTGAAGAAATTCAACATTTTATTAATTTTCAACAAGATTTTCTTCCTGAATTAAAATTTTATGTTTATTTCCCCATTGGCTCAATTGTTTCCAAATGGGGATCAATTCTTTAGCGATTTCCGTCATTTCATAATCTACTCTTGGCGGAACTTCTGCATGAACCGTTCTCGTTACCAATCCTTCTTTTTCAAGCTCACGAAGCTGAAGCGTCAGCATCCTTTCTGTAATGCCGGTAATTCTGTCTCTAAGTTCACTGAAACGTAATTTTCCGTGTTCCAATTTGCATAAAATCAGAAGTTTCCATCTTCCTCCGATTTTGCAAACCGCGTAGGTAAGATCACATTCAATAATATATTTTTCGTTGAGGCTATTTGTCGAATTTTCCTTTCTTTTTCCCATTACTTACAAATTTGTTCGTACCATACAATTAGCTGTGTACTGTGCAAATGTATGACTTCTATTTAATTTTGCAGTCAACTTTTAATTCAACATGAAAAAACTGATAGGAATTCTAATGATAATGGGATTAACATCCTGTAAAACAACAAACAATTATAAAATGAATACAGTACAACTCAATCCGGAAATAACTAAAATTATCGAAAATCTGCAAAAAATTCATGTTTTTGACGGAAAAGATATTTTGGATATGAGCAGGAAAGGATATGAAACGATGGCTCTTCAACTTGGCGGTAAGAAAGAGGCTGTTAAAGTAATTGAAGAATTTAAAATTTATCAAAATAACAACGAAATTCCCATCAGGATTTACAGACCAAACGGGCTTGAAAGCGAGAAATCGTCATCTATTATTTATCTTCATGGCGGCTGGTTTATTTCCGGAAGCTTTGAAACTCATGATGCCATTGTCCGTCAACTTGCAAATGCTACGGGCTCTGCCATTGTCTTTGTTGATTATCGTTTGGCTCCCGAATATCCTTTTCCTGCAGGCTTTGATGATGCTCAATTCGCCACAGAATGGATTATTAATAATACCGAAAAATTAAATTTAGATAAAAACAAAATCGGAATTATTGGTGACAGTGCCGGAGGAGCTTTGGCTACAAGTGTTTCTACGCAGTTGGGAGGTCAATTAAAATTTCAGGTATTGATTTATCCTGCCACTGATAATAAGTTGGATACACCATCCTGGAGCTTTTACGAAAATGGACCGATTATCAATAAAGAAGAGGGGATAAGAGCCTGGAAATGGTATTTGAACAATCCTTCCGATCAACAAAATCCATTAGCCATTCCATCATTAATTAAAGACTTTAAAAATACGCCACCAACTTTCGTTTTATTGGCTGAACACGATCCTCTACGTGATGAAGGGCAACAATTAGCAGAAAATATGAAAGCTTCCGGAATTGAGGTCGAAACAGTGGTTTACAAAGAGATGGTTCATGGTTTTATGCACATGGGGGCTGTTTTAAGAGAAACTAAAGAAGCAGTGCAGGAAATCGCAACATTTACGAAAGAAAAGTTAAAATAATTTCAGAGAATTTTACATGAAAAAATACGCATACATTGGCTTTTTAGGATTTCTAGCCGTTATTACCACAGAATTTGGAGTCATTGGAATTTTACCACAAATTGCCGAACATTACAAAATTAGCATCGATAAAGCGGGCTATTTATTAAGTGCTTTTGCTTTGGTAATCGCACTTACAGGTCCTTTTATGACTTTATTTACTTCGGGGTTCGACAGGAAAAATATCATGTTTACTTCAATTGCCATATTCCTGATCACGGGGTTTGTTTCCTCATTTTCACCTCCGTTTTGGGGTTTAATGCTGGTTCGGATTCTTCCCGCTTTTTTACAGCCCGTTTATATCGCAACAGCTTTGTCAGTTGCCGTTTCTAATGCTGAAGATAGTAAGAAAAATGAACTGATGAGCATTGTTTTCAGTGGAGTAACTGTAGCAATGGTTACCACGGTTCCTTTTGCTACCTGGATCTCAAGTTTGTGGTCTTGGGAATATTCATTTATGATTCAAACTGTTGTAAGCTTTATTGCATTAATCGTGATTTATTTTATGCTTCCTTCAATGCCTGTAAAAGAAAAGAAATCATACGGAACCCAATTAAAAATTCTTAGTCAGCCTACTTTTATTTTAAGTACGGCAGCCAATTTTTTCATGATTACTGCGTGGTTTTCAACGTATAGTTATTTTGCTGATTATCTGAATAAAGCGAAGGGAATGAATGAAACAATGGTAAGTTATATGCTATTTATTTTTGGAATTATTGGAGTTATCTCGACTTGGTTAGCTGGAAAAATGCTTAATAAAAATGTAACTAGAACCACAGCCTTTTTTCTTTCTGGAACATTGATTATTCCTATTTTACTGTATTTTTCAAATGGAAATTTATTATCGACCATTGTGGTCATCGGAATTTGGGGTTTCATGTACTCACCAAGCTTCCTGAATGCTTCTACTTACATGATCTCATCCGTACCCCATTCTCTGGAATTTGCAAACAGTTTGGCAACTTCATTCGGGAATTTAGGGGTAACATTAGGAACCACTTTAGGCGGCTGGATGATTGTAACTAAAGGAGTGGAATACAATCCTTGGATTGGCTTCGTGTTTGGTATTTTAGCTTTTTTAATGATGATGCTAAGAAGTTTTTACGAGAAAAAAGAAAGCAGAATATTGGTTTGTAGAGAATAAAATATATTGTTAAATCACTACCTTTGACAGCAGATTTCAGCAATAAAGTTGATTAAATTTTAATCTTAAATTATATATGATAATTGTAAACGAAGGACAGCAGTTTGAGATTTCAGAAACCCTTTTTGTTTTCGCTTTAGACTCAGAAGCGGGAAAAGTGTTTGATGATAAAAATAAATTGGTCACAGGTATCGGAAAAGTAAATGCTGCGATGGAATTAACGAAAGAAATTCACCGTAAAAAGCCAAAATTAATTGTTAATTTAGGTTCGGCAGGAAGTAAAAATTTTCATAAAGGAGACGTAGTTTGCTGTACAAAATTCATTCAGCGGGATATGGATGTAAGAGGGTTGGGATTCAGTTTGTATGAAACTCCGCTATCTGGAATTCCACCTGTTTTAGAATATGGTTTACAAAAAGAAAACCTTCCTGAAGGTATCTGTGGTAGCGGTGATAGCTTTGAAATGAATCATTCTGAAACTGCCTATAATGTTGTTGATATGGAAGCTTATCCATTAGCTTTGATTGCAATGAAAGAAGAGATTCCGTTCCTGTGTTTAAAGTATATTTCGGATGATGCAGGAAGTGAGGCGGCAGACGATTGGTCTGTTCAGGTTCATTTGGCATCAGAAGCTTTTAATAAAATTTTATTTTCATAAATTCATAAGATCTGGAGAATTTTCTTCAGATTTTATTTTTGTTATTATTATCTTGTATTTAAATGTTTTAGAGAAAATTTTTAATGAAAATCAATTTTTATAAGCCTAATCATCCCATCTTGAAAAAGTATATCGAAGGATATTACTTCATGGCAAAAGATGATAATGATGAGCCTTTGAAATATTGTACTTTTCCGGATAATTACTTCATTATTTCGGCTTGTCAGAATATTACTTTCTCCCGAGAAAATAATACTATTGAAATTGATTGTTCTGAAGAAGAAAATCTCATTATAGACTTTGTTTCCCGTTGCAATTCGCCTGTTGAAGTTCATTATAAAAAATCAATTAATGAAGTAACTGTTTATTTTAAACCGTTGGGGATTTATCATTTTTTTGAAGCGAATGAAGCCCAGTTTTTACAAGATGAAATAATTTCTTCTGATTTTGAAGAATTCATGAAAAATATTTTAAATGAAACTGATCAGAAAATTCAAATTGAAAAATTGGAGAATTACTGGCTCTCAAAATTTCAGGAAAAAAATTTAGAAAAAATTGAAAAAATTATAGAAGATTTAGATTCTGATTTAAATATTGAAAAAATAGCAAAAAAGCATCAAATTTCCCGTCAGTATTTAAATAAAATATCAACAAAATATTTGGGAAAACCAGCTTCAGAATTTAGAAAAATTCAACGTTTTAGAAATTCTGTAAATCAGAATAAAAATGTTAAAAATTTAACGGAACTTTCTTATGAAAATCTTTTTTATGATCAATCGCATTTCATTAAAGATTTTAAGGATTTAACGAAAATTCAACCGAGAAAATTTTTCGAAAAAGTGAATACAGAACAGAAAAATATTTGGTTGTTTATCTAGTTTCCATTTTTACAATTTTAATCATCTTCATTGAAATAATTTTGCTTAAAATAAAATAGCATTCAATGAGAAAAATAAGTTTTCTAATTCTCACATTATTCTGTTCAGCAGTATTTGCGCAAACTGACAGAACCGAATTGTTAAAAGAAATTTCAGTAAAAATCAAAGAAAATTACATTAATGAAAATGTTTTAAAAAGTATTGATTCACTATTTCAAAGTGAAATTAAGTCAAAAAATTTTAATGCTTTAAACGAAAAAGAATTTACAGAAGATTTAACCCGAAAATTAAGATTTGTTGCTAAGGATAAACATTTTTTCATCAAATATTTAGAAAATTATACATCTCAAAAAAATATTAATGATACAGAGCAACAAAGACTAGATAATTATCATAATAGTCTGGAAAATTTCGGTTTTGAAAAAGTAGAACGATTAAAAGGAAATATTGGATACATTAATTATAAGGGATTTGCAGAAAAAAAATCGAGTCAAAAATCTTTAGAAGCTGTGATGAATTTTGTCTCTAATACGAATTCGTTAATTTTTGATTTAAGAGAAAATGGAGGCGGTGATAATAATATGTTGATCTTATTTTGTAGTTATTTTTTTAAAGATAAAAGCAATTTATATCAAACATATTTTAGAAATTCAGGTAAAACGGTTAATAATAGAACCAAATCAAAAGTGAAAGGAGAAAAATATCTTAACAAAAATATTTATTTCCTGACGAGCGAAAAAACATTCTCCGCAGGAGAAGCTTTGGCGTATTTTTTACAGGAAAGAAAAATAGCAAAAGTAGTTGGTGAAAAGACAGGTGGTGCTGCTAACCCTGTTGATCATTTTTTCATTCAGAATAAATATATTTTGCTGGTTCCGACCGGAAACATAACGTCTACTTTTTCAGGAAAAAACTGGGAACATGTTGGGGTTATTCCTGATGAAACGGTAAAGACTGAAAATGCTCTTAAAGTAGCTTACAGTTTAGCTTTGAAAGAAACTCTAAAAAATAAAATCAAAACGGAAATTTCTGAAACTGAAATGCAAAATCTTATCACTAAATTAGAAGAATAAATCAAGAAAAATGAAGTTGATTACAATAAAAAAAGCTTCCACTGCAGAGTTGGAAATCATTCAAAAGCTTGGAAGAGAGACCTTTTACGAAACTTTCGCGCCACATAATTCTGAAGAACATATTCAAGAATATCTTGCAGAAAGTTTTGCTTTTGAAAAGTTAAATGAAGAATTAAATAATCCTGATTCTCAATTTTTTGTTGCTTATGAAAAAGAAGAACCCATCGGTTATCTGAAAGTAAATTCAGGAAAAGCGCAAACTGAACTTCAGGATAAATCTTCTCTGGAAATTGAAAGAATTTATGTAAAAAGCTCGCATCATGGAAAAAAGGTTGGTCAGCTTTTATATGATAAAGCTTTGGAAATTGCTTTAAATGAAAATAAAAAATACCTTTGGTTAGGCGTTTGGGAAGAAAATCTAAGGGCAGTTAATTTTTACAAGAAAAATGGTTTTATAGAATTTGATAAACATATTTTTAAGCTTGGAAATGATGAACAGATTGATCTGATGATGAAAAAAGTTTTAGAATAAATCTTAAATTTCATAGATTTCAGTATCTGTAAAAACATAGAATCTTCCTTTTTTAGGGAGATTTTTAGTATCCAATCCTGTAAATTCACTAAAAGCGGGAAGTAATAATTGATTTTCCGTTGCCACAAAGCAAGGCAGTTTTATTTTTTTTACCGGAGAATTAATAACAAATCCGGGATGGATATGCCCTGTAATCTGAAATTTTGGTTGTTTTTTTTCAAAATCGTGAATGAAAATAAAATTCTCAATTTCTAATGTTTCAGATTTAAAATTTAAACATAATTTAGATTCCAATTTTTTAGAAATTTTATCGTGATTTCCTTCAATCAAATAAAATTGTAAATCAGGATATTGACTTCTCCAGATACAGAAATCGTCAACATCCGAGTTATCACCAGCATGAAGTAAATCACCAACAACAATAAACTTTTCAGGTTGAAAATATTCAATTAAAACTGATAATCTTTCCAAATCACTTTTCATAATATGATTAGCCAATGCAATACCATTTTTTCGGAAATGAGCTGTTTTTCCGATATGTAAGTCTGATAGAATCAATGCTTTTTCTTTCTTCCAAAAAGCAGCACGCTGATTGGTTAAGGTGAAAATTTCGTTTTGGATTTTTATATTTTTTGTTGATATGTTCATTTTTGTTAGTAAGACAGTATTTAGATATGATTATTCTATTGACTAAAACAAAGATATGGAAAAGTAAAAATTATATTAAACGGCTGAAAATGCTAGTTTGTGGTAATCAAAAACTGATTATATTTGAATTAACTAAATAAAAATTGTAATCCATCAAAAATCTCAACCAATAAACCCATCAAGTTTTGTAATTAATTCCCGAAATGCGTATTTTCGCAAAAGTTTATGAAAAAATTACTCTTCATATCGGTATTGGGATTGCTGAGCTGCAATAGAAATACTCAACAAGCACACCCTCCGGTGGGTGGTGTTTTAAGCCAAAATGATCTGGATGTTTCGAAACAGCGAATGAGAAATCTGAACGATGTTGAGAGAATCCATATGCAACACTGGATAGACGGGCAGTCTGTAAAATATTATCAGATGCCTTTGAATTATTGGGTGAGCATAGAAAATTTTAGCCAAAGAGAAAGAAGACAGGATAATACACTGATTTCTTATTCTTATGATCTGTATGATTTTGATCAGACTAAAATTTACGATCAGCCGATAGAAAGAAGAGATGCCAAATTCGGACATTTTGATGAAATAAAAGCTGTAGAAGATGCTTTGCGTTTTATACATGATGGTGAGGAAGTTACGCTTTTGGTTCCATCTTCTCTTGCCTACGGAACGTTTGGTGACGAGAAGAAAATAGATAACGACGTACCTTTAATCATAAAATTAAAAGCATTATAACTAATGAAATTGTTTAACAAGAATATAATTCTGGCGGCGGCAAGTGTTTCGCTGATGAGTTGTACACCAATTTATAAAAAAATGAACGTAGACAAAGAAACTTACGAAGGGCTTAAAGACGGACTTTATGCTAATATCCAAACTACAAAAGGTAACTTAATTGTACAGTTTGAAGACAAAAAAGCACCGGTAACGGTAGCAAACTTTATCGGTCTTGCAGAAGGTAAAATCGATAACAAGGCGAAAGCTAAAGGAGTTCCTTATTATGACGGAACAATTTTCCACAGAGTAATTAAAGATTTCATGATCCAAGGGGGAGATCCTCAGGGAACAGGAATGGGAGATCCTGGATATAAATTTGAAGATGAAAGAAACGACCTTAAACATACAGGAAAAGGTATTCTTTCTATGGCGAATTCTGGTCCAAATACAAACGGTTCTCAGTTTTTCATTACAGAAGTGGCTACACCTTGGTTAGACGGAAGACACACGATCTTCGGAAAAGTTGTAAAAGGTGAAGATGTAATTGATGCCATTGCAAATGTAGAAAAAGGTGCGCAGGATAAGCCTAAAACTGATATCGTTCTTGAAAAAGTAGGAATTTTCAGCAAAGGTGATGAGTACAAAAACTACGATGCAGCTAAAACTTTCAACGAAGGAAAAGCTAAAATCGCTGAAAATAACAAAGCTTTTATTGCTAAAGAAGAGGCTGAAAAAAAGAAGAAAGAAGAGGAGTTTAAAGCAAATCAGTTGAAAATGGTTGATGATTTAAAAGCTGGAATGCAGGTAACTGAATCTGGTCTTTACTACAAAATCACTAAAACAACAGACGGAAAAGCGCCTAAAGCAGGTGATAACGTATCTGTACATTATGCAGGTAAGTTAGTTGACGGGACTAAATTTGATTCTTCATTCGACAGAAATGAGCCTATCGAAATTCCTATTGGGATGGGTAGAGTAATCAAAGGTTGGGACGAAGGTATCATTTTATTGAAAGAAGGTGAAACTGCTACTTTATTGATTCCGCCAGCATTGGGTTATGGAGAAAGAGGTGCAGGAGGAGTTATTCCGCCAAATGCATGGTTAGTTTTCGATGTTGAGCTTGTAAAAGTAAAATAATTGAACCTTAAAAATATACTGAAAAGCTGTCTGAAAGGATGGCTTTTTTGTTTGATTGAGTTGTAACGATTGGTCTGAACCGTGCGACAGATTTAGTTACAATTTATATTTAATCATCATGAGAACCAAATCACTTTTATTTCTATTTATTTTTCTATCATTCATATCTTTTGCTCAAACAAAAGCAAATCCGGACGATGCAGCGATAAAAAAATCATTCACTTATTTCGTTAACAGCATCAAAGCTAAAAAAATAGATCAGGCAGTAAACTGTATTTACCCCAAATATTTTACTATTATTTCTAAAGAACAAATGACTCAGGTTTTAGAAATGACATATAATAATCCGTTCTTAAAAATTGAGGTACAAAATCTTCAATTCGGAAATATAGAAAAGCCGGAATTGATTAATGGTGAATATTTTTCCATTACAAATTATCTATTTAAATTAAAATGTGATGTCAGTTCTTTAAATGATGACATGAAAAAGAAAATAAATACAGCTTTAATCTCAAAATATGGAAAAAATAATGTGAAATATTTAGCAAACGAAAATTCATATCTCATCAATGCCAATATGAAAGCTTTAGCAATTTCAAAAGATAAAAAAGCTTGGAAATTTATTATTGCTGAAAAAGAATATAAACCCCAATTAGTGAAAATTTTACCTAAAAAGATTATTGATAAGATTTAAAATTTAAGAAAACGCTTAAAATTATTTGGCAGTAAAAGCTTTTTTGTTATTGAAATAATCTAAACTTACATTAGTTAAATAAAATGATTATGTCAAATCAATGTATTTATTTATAAAAATATATCAATCTCTATAATGTGTGAATTTTTAAAAATTAAATTTACGAATTAACTAATTTTTTATTTTAAAAATTATCTGTAATTTATTGATTAAGGTGGTTTTGGTGCGAAAAAATTAAAAACTTACTACCTTTGCAAAAAAAGTATGAAAAAAATTATGGGTGTAGCCTTTTTAGGAAGTGCTATGATGATGTATGGTCAGGTTGGTATTAGCACTGCTTCCCCACAGGGATTATTTCATGTAAATGGAGGTGCTAGTGCAACCGATAACAATCCGAGTAATGATGTGGTTATTACAAAAGCAGGAGATATGGCGATAGGGCATCATTCACCTTCTGTGAAACTTGATATTAAAACAGCAGGAACTTCTACAAATCCTGTTTATGGCTTTAAGCTTGCAGATGGTAATCAAGATGCTAACAAAGTTTTGTACAGTGATACAAATGGAGTAGGAACATGGAAGGAACTTTCTATATTTACAGGAACTAATATCGTAGGAAATTTTACCTGGGCAGCTAATACAGAAATCGGGAATACAAATTGGAACAGAATTGCCACTCTTACGATTACTCCCGGAACGCACATGATCTATACCAAAATACATATCCTAAACAGCGCAAATACAGGATACGTAAGAACCTATATCGGAACGAAAAACGTAGGAACAAACAATGCAAATCCGCAGGATACTCCCATTTTAGGAAGCACAGACTTTCAACCATTACGAGGTAGAGATTTTGAAATGAATCAGTCGTTTGTGTATAATAACTTAACGAACTCAAACGTAACGTTATATTTTGTACTTCAATCTGATAGCAATAACATCAGCCGAAGTGTTTATACGTTTAACAATCAATCATCATTTAAAGGAGTTAATTTGATAGAAAACTATTTTTTCTCAACTCCGGTTGATTAATTTAAGTGTATTAAAAATCAAAACCCGTTCAAAAATTGGACGGGTTTTTTAGTAAAATTAAATAAAAGAGTTATGTGTGTCTGTCAAGTCTCTTTTTTATTTGCATCGGGTGGTTGGTCTCTCTTAAAGAGCTTATAAATACAAGGCTGAAGCCAATGTATGCCCCGAAGGCGATTAGATATATCATCAAGTTGCTTACATTTAATTTAGACATATAGATTAATACCGAGAAAAGCGCAAAGCCAATCAACAGTACAATGCTCCAAATAGTCATTGTTGCAGAAACTTCCTGAGTTTTCAATCTTTCAAAATACTTCATCATAATTAAACTTTTTTGGTTGTTAAACATCTTTTTTATTTCCAGTACGTCTGGAGAGAACAACAGAGGAGAAGTAAGTTCTTCCGTTATTCAGGGCTGCAAGTACATCTTGGTAAAAAGTATCATCTTTTACGTTGGCTAAGGTCAGGATGTAGCTTGCCATTTGTTTATAATCTTGAGTGAGCAATTTTCTCAGCTCTTTCACATCAAAATTGGTCTTCTTCGCTTGCTGAAAAGATCGTATCCCAAATGTTCTGTTGAAATCGTTGTTAGAATCAGACAAATGATTCGCAAACTTTATGATTCCCAATACTGAAACCTGAGAACTGTAATCCGAAGACAACAATTTTTCAACAAGTGTATTTACACGGTTGGTTTCCTCTTCATAAGAAGCATGTTGCACTTTTTTGTACTGATCCAAAAGGATTTTTACAGAAACATACGCATCTTTTTCAGTCTGCGTTTTGGCGTTCTTGTAAGGCTTTAGAGAATCTCTCAGCGCTTGCAGATCGGCATCACGAATCACGTCTAATTCAGCTATTTTAGCAGATTCTTCATTAGCTCTTATTTGATCGAGAGCACCATTGTATGTTGGGATTTGAGCCTGAATTGCATCAAGCATTCTTTTGAAATCCGCGTCTGTACCTGTATTTACAGAAGAACCATCTAAGTCTTCAAAAAATCGTACGATGAGTTGGCCGAATTCGGCGTGATGGAGCCTCGGAAGATCCAAGGATACGAGTTTTTTCATCGAGTTTATTGTGTTTTTAATTTTTAAACTTTTTAAATAGCCATTATCATGCCAAAGTATAGTATTTAATGTTAATTATGAGTGAGTTAATTAGCTTAATTAAATTTAAAGAGTAATATTGTTTATATTATAAAAGAAAAAATAATTTTCCGTCTGAGGTTCAGACGAGTCAACATTTTTTATTCTCGTCTGAACTTCAGACAGGCAGAATTACTATTTGGTGAGCATTTCTGAAAATCAGACGACTAAAACTAAAATAAGTTGAGACTTTCTGAAGTTCAGACGGGCAGAAACAATATTGGTTTAAACAAGTTTTGTTCTCAGACGATAAAAACTAAAATAGATTGAAGTATTCTGAAGTTCAGACGAAACAAACCAATATTTCTTACAAATGTTTTAATAAAAACTCAAGATTTGAAAATAATCAGAAAAAATTATTTAACTGAATAATTATAGATCACATTTTATATGAAAAACTAATAAGTGCCAAAAAATGTTAATGTATATATTATAAAAATAAATATAAAGTTTTCCTGTGATACAAAGTGTTAGGAGTATGAAATAGCGTTGAAAAATTATCACAAAATCGGTTATTTAATTGTTAATTTTTTTTAAAAAATTGATTAAATCATGAATATTTAATTATATTTGCCTCAGTTTATAAAACCTTATTGAAATGAAAAAAATGTTATTATCGACGTGTATATTCGTGTGCACAATTGTCTCGGCGCAAGTAGGTATTGGTACAAACAATCCTAACAATTCAGCAATTTTAGATGTGAATGTAGCTAATTTGCCAGCCAACGGCAAAAAAGGATTACTTCTTCCTCAGGTAGCTCTTACTAGTGCTACAGACATTGTTACAATTCCTTCTCCCGCAAATGGTTTATTGATTTATAATACCGCTAATGCAGGAACGTCTCCTAATCAAGTCGTTGCCAATAGCTATTATAAATACAGTACGACAAATAACAGATGGGAGCTCATGGTAGATCAAAACTCTTTGGCTGGTTTAAGTATTCCTAGTGTTGCCTGTATATTGGGTTTTAAAGCCACAGGAAATGATACAACTTATTTAGGACCAGATTTATCTTCAAGTATTAGGCAGGTACTGTATGATGATGTAAAACTGCAATCATCTATAATGTCATATGATACTACAACCAATGAACTTATAGCCAATAAAACGGGATATTATAATTTTCAGGTAAATCTTGTTCCGAGAGGGCCGTACAATAACACGGCAAGGTTCGGAGTTTCAAGACCTTATACGGGAGCAAAACCAACTACTGCAGCCAATTCTACGATTGCATTTTTATCAATGCATACGTATAATGTAGATAATCTTACACCAATGCCATTGCACGTAAGCGGACTTCTATATATGACCGCAGGGCAGAAGGTGATTATTTTAACGAGATTTATTGATCCGACAGTCAATACATTGAATGTGGAGGCTATTAATTATAACAGAACATTTTTGAATTCGCTGGATGTGACCTATTTTTCTAACTAAAAGTTTATCAAAATACAATTTATTACCATAAAAGTTCCCTCTTGAAATGGATTAAGCTCTCTTTTACAGGGAGCTTTTTAATGTTTAATAGTAATCTTGAAGTATAAAATATTATTATTGATGTTGAGCAAGTTATTTAGCTTATTTTATAGGCAGGTAAGTTATTTCATTAACTTGTGCCCCAGTCACTTCGAGTAACGCAGCGAAGCGAAGTGTATCGAGAAGTTTTTGAATAGAAGACCTTATTTAAAATAACTAAACTTCTTCGATGTATGTTTTGAAAAGCCACTTCTCGATACGATTTTTTCAAAATCTACTCGAAGTGACGACGCAGAAACGTATAAAGATTTGCCATCTATTCATAATGACATTCGAACGTTTTATTTGTAAATACATTCTCAGTTTATGATACACCGTCACTTCGAGTAACGCAGCAAAGCGAAGTGTATCGAGAAGTTTTTAAATGAAGGGTTTCATTAGAAAACATGATCCTTTAAAAATAAAAAAAGTTTAAAAGATAAACAAAAACCGCCCTTTTAAAGGCGGTTTTTTTATGCTTACCAATTCTTATCTATCATATAAATAAGTTGGGTCATTACAGTTGCACCGAGCAATAATTCTCTTCGGTTCACCTTTTCAAAAGTATCTTCTTCCGTGTGGTGAATATCAAAATATCGCTGAGAATCAGGCATCAATTCGGCAGTCGGAACACCCATGTCATGAAGAGGATAAATATCTGTTCCCGAATATTTTTCATCAAAATCATATGCTCCATACGGTATAAAAAGATGCTTCCAACTTTGGATTTCTTTTCTTCTTAAATCTTCCATGTTTAATGCAACACCTCGCGGCGAAAAACCTCCGGCATCAGATTCTATTGCAAAAAGATGTCTTTCCTTTTTTTCTTTGGCTATTTTTCCGTACTCAATACCACCTTTCACGCCATTTTCTTCATTGGCGAAACAAACCACACGTATGGTATGATTATTTTGAATACCTAAGTTTTTAAATGTTCTTAAAACCTCAATGCTCTGAACGATTCCGGCTCCGTCATCATGCGCACCTTCACCTACATCCCAAGAATCCAAATGTCCACCAACAACGATGACGCTTTGATCTTTTTTACCCGTCAGCTCACCAATAACAGAGTGGGAGAGTTTCTCGCCCTTCATGCCGCAGTTAGAATTTAACTTCACGGTTACGGTTTGCTTTTGTAACATATTTTCCAACTCATCAGCAGTGGTATTTCCGACGGCAACAGCAGGAATTTTATCTACTTTTTCTTCATAACGCATAGCTCCCGTGTGAGGCACATCATCAAAAGCCGAAGAAAGCGAACGAATGATTGCAAATTTTCCACCTTTTTTAGCGGTTAATGCCGCAGCGTTGACTCTGTATTTTGCTGCATCGCCATAACCGTTAAAAGTCTGAACAAAAGACTGGCTAAAAGGGTAGTTGAAGAAAACAATTTTGCCTTTTACTTTTTCTGCAGAAAGTTTTTCATATTCTTCCATAGATTTTACCATGATGATTTCTCCGGAAACATCATTGCCGCCCGTTCCTTCAGAGTTTCCTAAGGAAAGCATTTTCAGACTTTTCCATTTTCCATTGGCGCTTTTTATCTGTAAAGATTCTTTTCCTCTTTCCCAAACCGGAACCATTACTTCCTGAAGCCAAACTTTGTCTGCCCCTGCATCACGAAGTTTTTGCGCTGCCCATTGCACCGATTTTTCATAAGCCGCGGAACCGCTTAAGCGGTGACCAATGTTTTTCGTTAAATCTCTTAACTCGGTGTATGCTTTTCCTTTATTTAATATTTCAATTGAAATTTTGCTGAACTGTATTGAATCTTCTTTCGCCTGCCCGAAAACGGCTAAGCTGAGAAGCAATAATGAAGTTTCTAATATCTTTTTCATTTTACCAATTTTTATCAATCATAAGAATCATTTGTGTAAGGGCAATCGCTCCCAGAAGGAGCTCTCTTTTATTTACTTTATCAAAAGTATCCTGTTCGGAATGGTGATAATCAAAATATCGTTGGGTATCTACCACCAGTTCTGCCAACGGAATATCCAGTTTTTTCAACGGGGAAATATCCTGAATGGCATCGGTCTGGTCAAAATCATAAACCCCATACGGAAGGAAATAATTTTTCCATTCAAAAACCTGTCTTCTTCTTTGTGGCGACATATCTAAAGAAAATCCTCTTGGAGAATATCCTCCGGCATCAGTTCCTAAAGCAAAAACGTGTTTTTCTTCTTTCTTTTTTACATAAGCCGCGTAGGTCTCCCTTCCTTGTCCGCCATTTTCACTATTAGCATACAAAACCACTCGTATTGTATGATTATTTTCATAACCTAACGCTTTTAATGTTCTTAAAACTTCAATGCATTGGGCAACCCCGGTTCCGTCATCATGTGCGCCTTCAGCAAAATCCCAGGAATCAAGCTGAGCGCCTAAAACAATAACTTTAGAATCTTTTTTACCGCCAATTTCAGCGATGATATTCGGGTTTGTGGTTTCACCTTTGGATTCGGCAGACATATTGATCTTAGCCGTTACTTTTTGCTTTTTTAATAAATTTTCAAGTTCATCGGCTGAACGAACACCAATAGATAATGCCGGAATTTTCACTTTATCATCAGCCTCATAATAGATCATTTTAGCATGAGGTGTATCATCATTTGCTGTCGTTAATGATCTTATGATTAAAGCTTTTGCACCTGTTTTAGCAATAACAGAAGCTGAAATTAATTTTGATTTTGCCGTACTTAAATAAGAGTCACTCGTATTAATGATTTTCGGATCCATCGGAACATTCACGAAAACAATTTTATCTTTCAACTTTCCAATCGATAGTGCATTAAGCTCAGCAGTTGAATTAATGAGAATGATTTCTCCGATAAGATCTTTTCCGCTGGTTCCTTCAGAGTTTCCGAAAGAGAGCATCTTTATATTTTTCCAGTCTCCATTGGCGGCTTTTATCTGCAGAGATTCTCGTCCCCGTACCCAAACAGGAACTCTGGCTTCTTGTCTCCAAATCATTTCAATGCCAATATCTTTCAGCTTTTTTTCAGCCCATTGCGCCGCTTTTTCATACCCGGGAGTTCCACTGAAACGTGATCCCACACCTTTTGTGAGTTCTCCAAGATTATCGTATGCCATTCCGTTGGTCATAATCTCATCTGAGATCTTTTTAAACTCATCGTGATAGTTGAATTTTACAACGGTTGTTTTTTTGATAGGATTTTTTTTCTGAGGTTTTTTTTGAGAAAATAAAATTCCACCCAAAAAGAGTGGAATTATAATGAAGACTTTTTTCATTTTTTATAACCTTTTCTTTTTCCGCTGATAAAAATAGCGAAAATAAAGGAATATTTTAAGGTTTCATATCGTACATTAACAATGCTGTAACCAATTTAGGCTCAATGAATGTGCATTTTGGAGGCATGCTTAGTTTTAGATCTGAAATTTTAATCATATCGTTAAAACTTACCGGAAAAACTCCGAATCCTACTTTTCCTTCACCTGCATCTATTTTTTCTTTCAAAAGGTTAATTCCTTCAATATTTGAAGTTCCTTTTACATAAGAAATTTTGTCTGAACTGTCGGAATTTTCAATTTTCAAAATATTCTTAAAGATATATTTATCCAAAAGATGATGATCTACATTATCCAAAGACATTTCAGCAGAACGAAGGTCGTGCTTCACGTGAAGCGAATAGAATTTGCCATCCAGATACATTGAAATGTGAAACTTCTGAGATGGATAATAAGGGGTCTGATCTTTTTCGTGAATAAGGAAATACTGTTCCAATTCCTTCAAAAATTCTTCCGTCGACAACCCGTTGATATCACTTACAATTCTGTTATAATCATGAATTTTTATCGATTGGTTGGAAACGATGAAACTGTATACAAAGTTGTAAAGCTCGGTTCCGTTATGTCGCTTATTTTTGTCTTTCTGATGTTTGGCATTCAATGCCGTAGAACCAATTCTGTGGTGTCCGTCGGCAATGTAGAAAGAATCGATCTGATCAATAACTTCTTTAAACTGCTGAAGTTTCAGACGGTTATCAATTCTCCAGATTTTATGTCTGATTCCGATGCTGTCTACATGATTGAAAATAGGAACATTTTTCTCCTCATGGTTCATCAGCAATTCAATCTTTGAATTGGAAGGGTAGGTAAGCAATACAGGATCTGCCTGAAGGTTTACTTTCTCAAGATAATGCGCCAGCTTTTCCTTTCTTTGAGGAATAGTGCTTTCGTGTCTCTTGATTTTCCCGTTCCAGAAATCTTCAATGCTTGCTAATCCTAAAAGGCCTCTGAAAACCTGTTTATTCGGGTATATTTGCTCATAGAGATAGTAAGCAGAACTGTCCTGGACGAGCTTTTTCTCTTCCATTAATTCTTCAAATGTAGAACGGATTTTTCTTAAATTCCTATCAATATCTTTAGATTTACTTACAACATAAGGCTTTATCATATTAATGTAAGTATTTTCCACTTGAGCTTTTTCCGCTATCTGCTCTTGGGTAAAATTATCCAAAGGGTGAGTAGGGAAGGTGCTCTCATGATCTTTATGAGGTCTTATTCCACGAAAAGGTTTAAAAACAGGCATATTTTAGTTTATAGTTTCTTTTAACTTAATAATTTGTTCTGCAAGTTCAACTCCGATTTTTTCCTGAGCATCTACTGTATTTCCTCCAATGTGCGGAGAAAGTGACAGCGCAGGGTTCATTAGCAATGGAAGCTCCGGATTCGGCTCGTTTTCAAAAACATCCAGAGCGGCTCCTGCCACTTTTCCTGACTCAATAAAATCAATCAGAGCAACTTCGTTCATCACACCGCCTCTTGCAGTATTTACTATGTAGACTCCGTCTTTCATTTTTTCAAACTGAGGCGTGTCTATTACATACTCATTCGTCTGAGGAGTATTAATGCTTATGAAATCTGCATCTTTCAAAAATGCATCTGTATCGTTGGTAGAAGTGATTTCAAAATTCACCGACTGTCCGTCGAAGAAACTCAATGTAAGAACTTCTGTTCTGGGTTTTCTGCTTAAAACTTTTACCTTCATACCCAAAGAAATTCCTATCTTTATTACTTCCTGCCCGATACTCCCAAAGCCAATAACTCCTAAGGTTTTCCCTGAAAGTTCATAAGCATTGCTGAACGATTTCTTCATGGCATTGAAATGGGTTTCCCCTTCCAAAGGCATTAATCTGTTTGATTCGTGAAGAAATCTAGCCAGAGAAAAGAAATGCCCGAAAACCAATTCTGCAACCGATTTTGAGGAAGCAGTCGGCGTATTGATCACATATTTACCTTTTTCAATAGCATGTTCAACATCTATATTATCCATTCCGATGCCGCCTCTTCCGATAATCTTCAGGTTGGGGCAGGCATCAATCAGGTTTTGCTTTACTTTCGTAGCACTTCTTACCAAAAGAACATCTACATTGTTTTCGTTGATGAAATTGATTACGTGATCCTGAGCAACTCTGTTGTCCAACACTTCAATTCCCGCATCTCTCAATGCCTGTTCTCCTGCTTTCGAAATTCCGTCGTTAGCTAAAACTCTCATGGTACTTTTATTTAATTTAAATTTTTAAAGATTGGGTTATTTTAAAAAATTAAACAGTTGCGCAAATTAAGAAATTTTAAAATAACACCCAATAATCTTTAAGTATATGAATATTAAATGTTTAATTATTTAAGTGATTTCATTACATCTACCAAAACCTGTACGCTTTCGATTGGTAATGCATTATACAAGCTGGCTCTGTATCCTCCTAAACTTCTGTGACCGTTCAAACCGCTTATATTAGCTGCTTTCCACGTATTGTCGAAGGCTTCTTTTTTGCTTTCGTCAGTCAGTTTGAAAGAAACATTCATTAAAGAACGATCTTCTTCCACACAGAACGTTTCGAATAAAGGATTGCTGTCGATCTCATCATATAAAAGTTTTGCTTTTGCTTCGTTTCTAGCTTCGGCAGCAGCAATTCCTCCGTTGTTTTCTAAATGCTGTAAAGTCAATAAAGACGCATAAACAGGGAAAACAGGTGGCGTATTGTACATAGATTCTTTAGCAATATGCTGAGAATAATCTAAGATTGAGAACATATTTTTTCTTCCTGTTTTTCCTAAAATTTCTTTTTTAATAACCACTAAAGTTACTCCAGCAGGCCCCATATTTTTTTGAGCTCCGGCGTAGATCAAATCAAATTTAGAGAAATCTAATTGTCTTGAGAAAATATCAGAACTCATATCGCAAACCATCAAAGTATCAACTTCAGGGAAAGATTTCATTTGAGTTCCGTAGATTGTATTATTTGAAGTACAGTGGAAATAATCGTATTCTGCACCTACCGTATAATCTTTTGGAATGAAAGAATAATTTTCTTCTTTTGAAGAACCTACAACATCTACCGTTCCTACTTTTTTAGCTTCTTTAATCGCTCCGGCAGCCCAAGTTCCTGTATCTAGATAAGCCGCTTTTCCGCCAACTTTCATCAAATTGTAAGGAACCATCGCAAACTGCAAGCTAGCACCACCTCCTAAATATAAAACTTCGTAATCATCTCCAAGATTCATCAATCTTTTCACAATCGCGCGTGCTTCGTCCATTACGGCTACAAAATCCTTACTTCTGTGTGAAATTTCAAGAAGAGATAAACCGATTCCGTTAAAATCTAAGATCGCCTCAGCCGATTTTTCGAATACTTCTTGAGGTAAAATACATGGTCCCGCGCTAAAGTTGTGCTTTTTGCTCATATTTTTATTTTTTTGGATTTTCTGTAAAAACATTTTGCCCTTACAGCTTCATTTTTAGATTCTTATTTGAAATTTATGACTTTTTATATACAAAAAACCGTCTCATAATTGTATGAGACGGCAGTTTTTTATTCTCCGTGTAAAAACGCTTTTTTATTTAGCAGCGCTTCATCAGATTCTACATGGTCTTCATCCGGAACACAGCAGTCTACCGGGCAAACGGCCGCACACTGTGGCTCTTCATGGAAGCCTTTACACTCCGTACATTTATCTGTTACAATGAAATAAACATCATCACTCACCGGCTCCTGTGGCGCATCTGCATCCACGGTAAGGCCTGAAGGCAATGTTACAGTACCTGAAAGTTCGGTACCCTCTGAAGCTTTCCAATCTACCGCTCCTTCATAAATTGCATTGTTTGGGCATTCCGGTTCACAGGCTCCGCAATTAATGCATTCATCAGTTATTTTAATAGCCATCGCTAATTTTTTTTAAATTTGCACAAAATTACAAAATATTCCCCAATTTAAAAGTAATTATGAATATTGAAAATCAAGTTTTAGGACTTACAAGGCTTAGCCATTATATTAAAGACTTTTTAGCGAAAAATGAGGCCGATTATAACGAAAATGATGCTGATTTTGAACTGCTTTTACAGAAATCTAAAGTAGAAAATCAATGGTTTACTATTGAAAGTCAAAAGTTTGCCTTACAGCAATGGGCAGATCTTTTAACGGAAGAAAATATTAAAAACTGGATTTCGAATTACTCAATATCGAAAATTTCTAAAAGAGTAGGACTTATTTTAGCGGGAAATATCCCGTTGGTTGGTCTTCATGATGTTATTTCTGTGGTGTTGAGCAATCATATTCCTGTTATTAAATTATCCTCAAAAGATCGCTATATGATTCCATTTTTATTAAGAAAATGGAACGAATTTTCTGAAGGAAGCGTTGAGTTTGAATTTGTTGAAAAACTGGAAAACTTTGATGCCGTAATTGCTACAGGAAGCAATAATACAGCACGTTACCTTGAATATTATTTTAAAGACCGTTTGAATATCATTAGAAAAAATAGAACTTCTGTTGCTGTTTTAAAAGGTGATGAATCTGATGATGAGTTAAGATTATTAGCGAAAGATATTTTCCAATATTATGGTTTAGGTTGTAGAAACGTAACCAGATTGTTTATTCCTCAGGATTTTGTGATTGACAGGTTGTTTGAAAACTTTTTAGATTTTCAGGAAATCATCAATCATAATAAATATGCTAACAATTATGATTATAACAGAGCGGTTTATCTTTTGAACCAGGAAAAATTCTGGGATAATAATTTTGTGATGCTGAAGGAAGATGATAAATTGTTCAGTCCGCTTTCGGTAATTAATTTCAGCAGATATTCTTCTTTGGATGAAATGAAAAACTTTCTTGCCGAAAATGAAGAAAATATTCAATGTGTCGTGGCTAAAAATGAATTAGGCTTAGAGTCTATTGAATTAGGTGAAGCACAAAACCCAGGATTGGATACTTACGCTGATAATGTTGATACCATGAAATTTTTAGAAATAATTTAATTCTTTGTATCTTCAACAAAATATTTCACCAAATCACCAAAATCATATGAAAAAATTATTTCTAATTCTAAGCGTTTTCATTGCGGAATTGGCTTTCTCGCAAACCGTGAAAAGCATTAAAATTGAAAGCGGAGAAACTAAAGAAATGAAATTTGATGCATTAAGCAAAGAGAAAATCACTTCTTTTGATGCTAATTTTTCAAAATTTATTACTGCTTTGAAAGCTTCCGACCGAAAAACTTCCGATGCTTTGTTGTCGGAAAAAGCAAGAATGGTTGTAACGGATAATGTGTATAAAAAACTTTCAGCAGATATTAAATTTAATAAAAAACTGGAAATTTATAAATCAGGTTATAAGATTTTAAAAGACGGAAGCAGCTATCCGATGATTCAGTATAAATATGCTGATGATAAAGCGGAAACGCCGAGTGAAATTGTTACCGCAGTTTTTGAAGAAAACGGAAAAATATTAGGAATAAAACCTGCAAAAACGAATAAAGTAAAATAATTAAAAACAATAAAACTATGATGACAAATGTTTTGGTCGCGCACGCCAAAGATGTAGAAAAGGCGGATTTTTACAAGAAAACCTATTTGCATGTTGCTTTAGCAATTCTTGCATTTATTGCCGTGGAAACCGTTTTAATAAACATCGTACCACCAGAAATTATAGGATTGATGTTTACTCAGAAATACACGTGGTTACTAATCATTGGTGCTTTTTGGCTGGCATCTATTCTGGCAAATAAATGGTCTTTATCACAAAGCAGATCGACTCAGTATTTAGGGTTAGGAGCCTATGTTTTCATTGAAGCTATTATTTTCCTTCCACTAATTTACATTGCTGTTTTTCAAGCTGGTGGAGTAGTGATTTATCAGGCTGCAATGTTAACGATTGCGATGTTTGCTGGGATTTCTGTAGTTGCTTTTACTTCTAAAAGAGATTTTTCTTTCCTCAGAAACATTATTGTAATTGGAGGATTTATTGCTCTGGGATTAATTGTAGGAGGAATGATTTTCGGATTCAACCTTGGACTTTGGTTCTCTGTAGGAATGGTGATTTTAGCCTCTGCAACCATTTTATATCAAACAAGTAAACTGAAAGATGCTTACACAACAGATCAATATGTTGGTGCTTCTTTACAGCTTTTTGCTTCTATTATGTTGCTCTTCTGGTATATTTTAAGAATTTTAATGAGCAGAAGAAGCTAATTTTATTAATGAAGAATTTTATCCTTCATTTTTATAAACCCAAAAAATCCTGATGTCTTTTCATCGGGATTTTATTTTTGGTAGTTTAAACACAAATAGTACTAAATCAATCACAAATGACTCGATTTTTAATCTAAATATTTGTGAAAAATATTCGTGGAATTAGTGTTTAAATATTATTTATCAATCGATCCAAGAACCTTTTGAGCAAATGAGTTTAAAGCATCCTTTTCGCTCATTCCGTTTTGTACGTTGGCGTGAACTTCCAAAGCTCCGCAGATGTTTGTAATTAACTCTCCTGCAACGTTCATATCTTCTTCTGTTGTTCCTCTGAACTCTGTAAAGCTTTCTAAAACTTCTAACGTCTTTTCAAGATTTTCAGGAGTCTGATTCTGGAAAAATTGTCTGATTACGGGTAACTTCATCTTATAATTCGTTAAATAAATTAATTAAACTTTCCGCCTGATTAGACTGCACCTGATTCACCAATTCACCATTTTTGAAGATCGCAAAAGTAGGTAAGTTATCCACTTTAGCCAATTTTCTGCTTTCCGGTAATTTTTCTGCATCTACATAAAGGAAAGGAATGCTATCATTTTCAGATGCTAATTTTTTGAATTTAGGCTTCATGATTCTGCAGTTTCCGCACCATGTAGCACCATATTGTACAACTACTTTTTCGTTATCGCTTACTATATTTTGAAGGGTATCTTCTGTTAATTCTGTATACATAAGTTTATTTTTTAGAATAAAAAATAAACAATGTAGCAATCTAATAATTTACCAATCTAACAATAAGAAAATCACTTTTAAAATTGTTAAACTATTAAATTGCTACATTGTTATATTAAAAATTAAGGTATTAATTTTTTGCTAAATACTCAGCAGTAGAAGTTCTGTCAGCTTTCATAGCTTCTTTACCTTCTTCCCAGTTTGCAGGGCAAACTTCACCATGCTTTTGTACGTGAGTATAAGCGTCGATTAGTCTTAAATATTCTTTTACGTTTCTTCCTAGAGGCATATCGTTTACAGACTCATGGAAGATTTTTCCAGTTTCGTCGATCAAATAAGTTGCTCTGTACGTTACGTTAGAACCAGTGAAAACTTCTTCACCTTCTTCATTGTATTCGAAATCCTGATCTACAATTCCTAAAAGGTTAGCCAATTGTCTGTGTGTATCAGCTAAAAGTGGGTAAGTAACCCCTTCAATACCTCCGTTATCTTTTGAAACGTTCAACCACGCAAAGTGTACTTCGTTGGTATCGCAAGAAGCACCGATTACTTTAGTGTTTCTTTTTTCGAATTCACCTAAAGCCTCCTGGAAAGCGTGAAGCTCAGTCGGGCATACGAAAGTGAAATCTTTTGGATACCAGAACAAAATAACTTTTTGTTGGTTTGCTGTTGCTTCTTCAAAGATGTTGATTCTTAGATCGTCACCCATTTCAGACATTGCGTCTACCGTTACATTCGGGAATTTTTTTCCTACTAAAGACATAATTTTCTCGTTTTTATATTTAAATTTTCTGGTACAAATATAAAGACATTTCATCTATCGAACAAATCAATATTGATAAATAAAATCTATAATTGTTTTTGATGTAAAATAGAATAAAATGTCCTTAAAATCGTGTTTTTCATTATATTAATTAGTGAATTTTCTTTTCTGATTTAAGTTTATATCTATGATATCCAAAAAGAAAACCTAAGCGTTAACTTAGGTCTTCTTTTATTATTTTTAAATGAATTAATTAATATCTGTATTCGGAACTGTGGCACAGCTTCCATTTGAATTGCCACATTCGCTGCTTATAGAATCTATAGCGCCCTGAAGACTATCTGATACAATGGTTACTGTTTTTCCGTTACCACAGAAACAAGCATATCTTGTTCCTCCTTGAAATACTTTTAATTCTTTTCTCGTTAACTTCTTTAAGTTTTTCATAATGTAAATAGTTTTAATTAATTCTAAATTTAGTGATTAAAATCTATTTAACAATAATTTTATGCATAAAAAAGACTGTCTTTTTAGGACAGTCTTTAAATTATGTATCTTAATATCCGAATATTTCGGTTAAGTTTAGTTTTTTTACTTCTCCAAGCTTCTGCATATCGGCTTCTTGTACTTTATCTTGTGATGCTACAAGACAATATGTGAAATTTTTACCTTTCATCTCTTTATCATGGAAGCTGTTGATGTCTGCAAACGTTAATTTCGGAGCCTGCTCGTAGGTGTTTTTTCTGATATCAAAATTATTTCCAAGCTTTTGAGCTTTCAGATAAGAGAAAATAATTCCGTCCTGAGTAATTCTTTCCGCAGCAATTGATTTCTTTAAACCACTTTTTGCCGTTTCGAAAAGTTGCTCAGATTTTGGAAGATTGGTTAAAAGCTCGTTCATTGCCGTTGTAGACTCACTGAATTTATCTGCCTGAGTTCCTACATACGCCATAATCATATCTTTATCATCTTTTTTTGAAGGTAAAGAGAAATAAGAATACGTAGAATAAGCCAATGCCTTAGATTCTCTAATCGTCTGGAATACAATAGATCCCATGCCACCGCCGAAATAATTATTAAATAAACTTACCGTCGGAGTGATCGCAGCATTGTACTGATCTGCATTTCTGATCCAGAAAATTTCAGCCTGAACCATGTCATAATGCGCAAACAAAACCTTGTTCTTATCCGTGGGAACTTGTGCAAAAGTTTTAGACTTCGGCATTTCTTTCAACGAGTTGGATACTTTATGAATCGGCGTTAAAGAAGCCGTAACTTCATTTCCGGATTTTGGACCGTAATAAAGTACTTTATGTTTAAAATTAAATAAATCATGAAGTACATTAATTAAATCTTCTGCTTTCAACGCGTCTAATTCAGCATCGCTTAACACATTATTAAACGGATTTTGAGCACCATACTGAGCATAGCTTCTTAAGCCACTCATTATAGTTGATTTATTCTGTTTAGCATTTGCTCTTGATTTCTTCAGTCTTGCTTTATAAGAATCTAATGCCTGTTGATCCGGCTGACAATTTTTAATTAAATCTTCAAATAAAGCGGCGGTTTTATCAAAATTTTCATTTAAACCTTCTAAAGTTACATACGTTTCTTCGTTCCCGGCACTTACATTAAAGCTTGAAGCCAATTTGTAAAATTCTTTACTGATGTCTTCTGAAGATTTATTTTTTGTTCCTAAATATTCTAAATATTCTGCAGCTAAAGGAAGAATTTTATTATTCCATTTTCCTGAATCGAAATGATAATATAATCTGAATAGCGCATTATCTGTATTTTTTACAGAAAGTACATCTACACCGGATAATTTATTTTTAGCAATATCTTTATCAAAATTCAGCCAAACCGGAGAAATTGTAGCTTCCGGCATTGCTTCCACTTTTTTCAGGAAAGTCGACTGATCGTCTCTGTTCACAGAAACCGGCGTAATCGTTGGTTTATCAACCTTTGCAATGTTTTTATCTTCACCTTTTCTCTTGTAAACCGCTACATAATTATTATCCTTAAGATATTTTGTAGCGAAATCCATGATGTCTTTTTTCGTAAGTTTCGAGATTTCCTCAATATATTCCAGCTGAGTTTTGTGATCTACTTCAGACGTAAATTCATCCATCAAAGATTCTGCTCTCGAAGTATATTTTTCATACTTCTGAATTACATTTTTCTTCTCGTTGTTTACAATCGACTGAATAAGATCATCAGAAAATTCACCTTTTCTTAATTTATCAATTTCCTGAAGCAATAAAGTTTTTACTTCATCCAAAGATTGTCCTTCCGTAGGATTTCCCTGAACCAAAAGAACCGAATAATCTTTTAAAACATAAGGAAAAGCATAAGCTCCTAGTAATTTTTGCTTCTTAACAAGATCAAGATCAATTAAACCGGCTTGTCCGTTTGTCAGCATACTTCCTACAAAATTCAGCAATCTTGCATCTTTTGTTGTAGCTCCGGGAAACCTGAATCCAAGCATTATATTATCCGGATTCGGGCCAAAAACTTCTCTTGTAACAGGCGATGTAATTGCACTTTCCTGACCAACTTTATATTCAGGAATGGCCTTGTTTTTCATATAAGAGAAAGACTTGTCGATTTTTGCAATCATCTCATCAGGATTGAAATCTCCCGACATGATAATTCCCATATTGTTGGGAACATAATAGTTATTGAAATATTCTCTGATCGCTTTTAGAGAAGGGTTTTTCAAATGTTCAATCGTTCCGATCGTGGTTTGTTTTCCATAATTATTATTTGGGAAAATCGCTTCAAACATCGATTCGATTACTTTTCTTCTGTCGTCATCCAAACCTCTGTTTTTTTCTTCATAAACAGCTTCTAATTCGGTATGGAAAAGCCTTAAAATAGGTTGTCTGAAACGTTCTGCCTGAACGGTTAGAAATTTATCCGTTGCATTCGCAGGAATATCTTCTGTATAAACCGTCTGCTCAAAAGAAGTGAATGCATTCGTACCATCTGCGCCCATTCCTGTCAACATTTTGTCGTACTCATTGGCGATGGCATATTTTGCAGCTTCTCCTGAAACTTTATCGATTTCCTTATAAATCTCTTTTCTTTTCGCTTCGTCTTTTGTAGAATTATATTTCTCGTAAAGACCATCGATTTTATCTAAAAGAGGTTTTTCTTTAGCCCAGTCTTTAGAACCAAATTTATCAGTTCCCTTAAAAAGCATGTGTTCAAGATAATGCGCCAAACCGGTGTGATCTGACGGATCGGTCTTGCTTCCTGCTTTTGTAGCAATAAAAGTCTGAATCCTAGGCTCTTTTTTTGTCGGACTTAAAATAACCGTTAAACCATTTTTCAGGGTATAATATCTCGCTGAAGTAGGGTCGTTGGTTACGTATTTATAAGTATAACCGTTAGATTGTGCTTCTTTCCACTGGAAGTCCTGCCCGTAAGCATACCCGCAATAGCTTGCTGCAGCGATGCTTGTGGCAATGGTGAGTTTCTTTAAAAAGTTCATTGTTTAATTACTGTTGAGTTTTAATTATTGTTTAGTTAAATTTATCCAACAACTCTTTAATTCTTCTCATCGCTTCTCTCAATTCCTCTTCTGAAGCGGCATAAGAGAATCTGATACATTCCGGGCTACCAAAAGAAACACCACCTACGCAACCAACGTGAGCGTGCTCTAGAAGGAACATGGCGAAATCATCAGAATCTTTAATTTCAACTCCATCCAACGTTTTTCCGATGTAATGAGAAATATCCGGGAAGAAATAGAACGCTGCTTTTGGTAAAAGAACTTTAAATCCTGGGATTTCTTTCATCAAATCATACACAAGATCTCTTCTTACTTTGAAGGCATCAATCATGTATTTATACTCTGAAGGATCTGTATTTAAAGCGACGATAGAAGCTCTTTGAGCAACAGTATTGGCACCGCTCGTCATCTGTCCCTGAACTTTTTCACAAGCTTTCGCTAACCATTCCGGACAAGCAGAATAACCGATTCTCCAGCCTGTCATCGCAAATGCTTTAGACATTCCGTTGATTACAGCGGTTTGTTCATACACTTCCGGAAACTGTGCAATAGAAGTCGTTTTTGTTTCGTAATTGATATATTCGTAGATCTCGTCTGAGATAATAGTAACGTGAGGATATTTAGCAACAACTTTTGCGATCGATTTTAATTCGTCATAGGTATAATAACCACCAGAAGGGTTACATGGAGAACTGAAAAGGATTGCCTTAGTTTTATCAGTAATCACTTCTTCCAGTTGCTCTGCCGTTACTTTAAAATCTGTAACATAAGAAGTTGGAAGCATGACAGAATTTCCACCCATCATTTTCACCATTTCGTCATAGCTTACCCAATAAGGATTTGGAAGAATAACTTCGTCACCGTCATTCACAAGCGCTGCCAAAACATTAATAATAGATTGCTTAGCACCGTTCGCAACACAAATTTGAGATGGCTTGTATTCTAAGTTATTGTCTCTTTTAAGCTTGTTAACTATCGCTTCGCGAAGTTCTAAAAATCCGGGAACAGGAGAGTAGTGACTGTAGTTTTCGTTAATGGCATCAAAAGCAGCCTGTTTAATATTATCAGGAACATCGAAATCTGGTTCACCCAATGTTAAACTAATTACATTGATGCCTTTAGCTTTCATTTCTCTTGCTTTGTTAGACATTACGAAGGTTTGTGAGTAACCCAATCTATTTACTCTGTCTGAAAGTTTATTCATTATATATCTACTTTTTTTTGCTTTTCGAACAAATATATGATAAAAACGTCAATTTTAGTATAATATTGAGTATTATTCGGGGTTGTTCAGGAAAATTCTTATTCCTATTTTTGAAAACAACTAATAATTATTAACATCAAATGTATAAACTACTATTTTTACTTTTTGCATCATTTTTTTCAGCTCAGAATTATCGTTTTGTGTATGAATACAAAATGAAACCTGACGTCAATAAAAAAGATTCTCTGATCACAGATTATATGAATTTAGACACCAACGGGAAAAAATCTTTTTTCTATAATGCGGTAAAATATGAACGGGATTCTACTTATAGCAAAGATCAAAATTATGGTCAGTTGCTGACTTCAAAAAAGTATGATAGAAATTTAGGCTATCTTATCGAGAAAGATTATGCTAAAAAAGCAATGAAATTCTATGATAAATATAAAAGTGTTCAGTTGATTATTCCTGATTCTGAAATACCAAAATGGAATATAGAAAATGAATTCACCACAATTAATACTTTAAAATGTCAAAAAGCAACAACCTTTTATAAAGGAAGAAATTGGGAAGCGTGGTTTAGTAAAGAGTATCCGATCAGTGATGGACCTTATAAGTTTACAGGGCTTCCCGGATTGATTGTTAAAATGAAAGACTCAGATTCTGATCATGAATTTAATTTAATTCAAATTAAAAAAATAAAAAATATTTTCTCATTAATTCCTAAAAATGGTAAATCGGTTACCTCAAGTGAATATGTGAAATATCTGAAGAATGATTCCGGAAATATTAATGATAATATTGAAGCAATGAATATGAATTCTAAAAATGGAACGATGGGAGTTCATTTGAAAGACGGATATATTTCTACATTAGACCTAAATGAATTAAAAAAATCAAAAGATTTTGATGCTGCGGTGGCAAAAAAACTTCAGAGAACCAACAATCCTATTGAGAAGGATATTAAATAAATTACAAGGCTGTCTTCGGGCAGTCTTTTTTATTTACGGATTTACAGTTTGAATAACGCTAATAAAAACTTATTTTTGCGTTTTATAATAATTCAGATGTCTACAACGTTACTACTAAAATACTTTCCCGATCTTACAGAGAAACAGATTGAGCAATTTTCAAAGCTGGAAACTTTATATAATGAATGGAATGAAAAAATTAATGTGATTTCCAGAAAAGATATGGAATCTCTGTACGAAAAGCATATTTTGCATTCATTAGGAATTGCAAAAGTGATGGAATTTGCACCGGGAACAAAGGTTTTAGACATTGGAACGGGCGGCGGATTTCCGGGAATTCCTTTGGCTATTTTATTTCCTGAATCTCAATTTACTTTAATTGATTCTATTGGGAAGAAAATTACAGTCGTAAATGCAGTAGCTGAGGGTGTGGGATTAACCAACGTAACAGCTATTCACGGAAGAGCGGAAAAATTAAAGGAAAAATTCCATTTCGTAGTAAGTCGTGCCGTAACGCAAATGCCTGAATTTTTGAGATGGCTAAAGGGAAAGTTCGAAAAAGAGCAGTTTAACCCAAAACATAATGGTATTTTGTATCTAAAAGGTGGTGATTTGGCTGAAGAACTTGCCGGATTAAAATGTGAAATTTTTAATCTAAAAAACTATTTTGATGAAGAATTTTACGATACTAAAAAAGTAGTTTATTTATCAAAAGGTAATTTTAATTCTTAATTTAACATAAATAAGGAATAATTTTTGCTAAAAGTAATTATCAAAGATTTAAAGTGTTTATATTATGAAAAAGTTTCTCAACATTGGTTTTTCTGCTGTAATTTTAGGCGTGATTTTTATCTCGTGTAATGATGATGATGAAAATTATCAAACCATTAAAGCGGTAGAAAAAATAAAAATAGACAGTGTAAATATCCCTCAGGATACGATGCAGGTACTTGGTGTGCAGGCTATAAAAACATTTTCGACATATACATCTATGTGTGAAGGATTTTATGGATATGATTATGTAAGCGGTGAAAATTTAACAAGGACAGTAACTTCTTATAAATATATTACAGACGGAGTTTGCAGCACAAATAATCATGCTGCGTCTGGACAAATTAATTTCAGTCCGCAGGAAGCAGGAACTTACACCTTTAAATTTTGGACTGGCGGAGATACATGGCTTACAAAAACAATTATTGTTAAACCTTAATGAGATTAAAATTTTTAACGTTTTTACTTATTTCAACTCAAATTTTTTGTCAAAAAATTCCTTGGAATGAAAATCAAAAATTGGTTTGGGATAATTTTAAAAGTACGGTTAATCGTCGTGGTGGAGCAGATGTAGTTGCCTATACCAATTGCGGAATTCAATATGAAGTTGTCAAGTCTTCTGATCTGAAAGTGCCTGTGAAATTGACGATTCAAGCTGTTTTTAACGAAGAAAAGTCATGGAAAGATACAAAACGTATTACAGATTATGTTTTGGTTCATGAGCAGAAGCACTTTGATATTGCTGAAGTTTTTGCCAGAAAACTGAGAAAGCAAGTTTCGGAAAGAGTGAGAACTTCTGGAGAATTCAATAAATATTTTCAGGCAATTTATCTCAAAACGTTAAAAGATTACCAAAATTTTCAGATCAATTACGATAAAGAAACCCAACACGGTGTAAATAAAGAAAAACAAGCACAATACAACCAAATTATTTCAGACGAATTAGAAAATTTAAACAGCTTTAAAACCTCTTGAAATTCCTCAATAAAATCATCAGCGAACTTCTCGCACAAAACTCGGATTTATCTGCGTTCAACATTGTTTTGCCCGGAAAAAGACCGATTGTATTCATTCGAGAGATCTTAGAAAAAAATAATTATTCAGGGTTTTTACCTAATTTTTTCACCATTGAAGAACTGATTGATAAAATTGCAGATAAACAGCCTATTCAGGGGATTTCTTTATGGCTTTTCGCTTTTGATGTTTATAAAAGTCTGAATCTTATTCCCAATGATGATTTTGCCGATTTTCTAAAATGGTTTCCCACACTACAAAAAGATTGGGATGATATTTTAAAATTTTCCGACAGCGACCAAGCGGTTCTTCAATATATGTTTGATGAAGAGCGTATTAAAGAGTGGGCGCAGGATTTGGGGGAAGATGATGATGTGCCGAGAAAAAAGTTTCTTAATTTCTGGCAGAATATGAATATTTTTCTTCCTTCGTTGAAGCAAAAACTGAACGAAAGAAACTGGGCAACATCAGGAATGATTCACGAAACGGCAAAGGCTCAAATTGATGGTTTTGCTAAAAATACTTCTGAACAATTTGTTTTCTGTGGATTTAATGCATTTACGCCCGTTGAAGAAAAGTTAGTACGAAGTCTTTTACAATATAATAAAGGTCAATGCTTTTTTCAGGCAGACCGTTATTATTTTGATGATGAAAGGCAAGAAGCCGGTAAGTTTTTAAGAAACCATAAAACGTGGAAGGAATTTACCGATACACGTGAGTTTAACTGGATTGAAGATGATTTCAATCAGCCTAAAAATATAAAAATATATGAAGTTTCCGGAAATATTACCCAAACGAAAATTTTACCGGAAATCTTTAAGCAAATAGAAAATAAAACATTTTCGAATACAGCATTGGTTTTGCTTGATGAGAATTTGCTTCCAGCAAGTCTTGATGTAATGCATACGGTTGAAAATTTGAATATTACGATGGGGTTTCCATTGAAGAATCTTTCTTTTTCAAATGCTGTAAAACAATTGTTTTATCTTCAGAAACAATTAGAGAAAAATAAATCTTCCTATTATTACCGAGATCTGTTTCCTATTTTGGAAGAACTTCCGAAATCAGTTGAAGATGAATTGATTATCAATGATTTTAAAACAAAAATTGAAGAAAGGAATATCGTTTATATTTCAAAAAAACTTCTTCAGGAATTGTTAGGAGAATTGTCTTATTATGGTTTGTTACAAAAGGCAATTTCTACGAGTGAATATTTAGACTTATTGATAGCTTTTTGTCAGAAAATCAAATGGTTGGATATTGATGATATTCAGTACGAAAACGTTTCGCATTTCGAAAATTCATTCAGGATTATCAAAAATCAGCTTTCACCTTATCGTTTTGAGATAAAAATGGAAACGCTGGAAATTCTGATCAATCAGCATATTAATTCTGAAAGTATTGATTTTCAAGGGGAACCTTTGAGGGGTTTACAAATTATGGGATTGCTGGAAACGCGTCTTCTGAATTTTGAAAATGTAATTCTACTTTCTGTAAATGAAGGTAAATTACCTCTCGGAAATTCACAAAATACGTATATTCCTTTTGATATCCGTCGATTTTTTGATCTTCATACGTTTTTAGAAAACGACAGCATTTATGCTTATCATTTTTATCGATTGATTCAGGATGCAAAGAATGTTCATCTTTTATTTAATGCGTTAAGCTCTGGGGTAAATACGGGTGAAAAAAGTAGATTTATTACCCAAATAGAAATGGAAAGTTCTCATGAGATCGAACATTTGATTATTGAAAATTCTTCCGAGCCAATTATCACACAACCGATCGAAATTTCCAAGACAAATATTGTTCTTGAACGATTGACAAAATGGAAAGAAAAAGTGTCGGCCTCACACCTTACAAGTTACCTTTATAATCCGATTGATTTTTATCTCTCGAAAATCTTAAAGACTTCTGAAACAGATGAAATTGAAGAGGAATTATCTGTAAGAAATTATGGAAATCTTGTTCATTATTCACTTCAAGAAATATATGAAGAAATAAAAGGTAAGGTATTAAAAGAAAGTGATTTACAAAATTCAATTAAAGCAATCAATAAATACATTGATATTGCTATAGAAAAGCTGAAACATCAGCCTGAATTCTATGAAAAAGGAATGAATTTTATTCATAAAGCCATCGCAAAAAAGGTTATTGAAAACATTCTTAATCATGACCTCGAACTGGTGAAAAGCGGAAACAAATTAGAGATCATTGATATTGAAAGAAAGTTTGAAAATGTAGATTTTTATCTGGATGAATCTACAAAAGATAAAGTTTCGTTTTTAGGATATATTGACAGAATTGATAAATTGAACGGAACCGTACGAATCATTGATTATAAAACGGCAAAAATTAAAAATCTTATCGTAAAAATTGATGCTGAAAATGAAGCGGAATATTTCCATAACAGCGATCGGAAACAGGCTTTGCAGTTGTGTATTTATCAGTATGTGATTCAAAGTTTACCAGAATTTTGGGGATTGCCGGTAGAAACAGGAATCTGGAGTTTTGCAGAAGCGAGAAAAGGCGTTGTATCATTACAATTTGAAAAAGGAACGATTGACAATGCCATGGAATCTGTTAAAAGTTTAATTCTGGAAATTTTAAACCCTGATATTAATTTCATAGAAAAAATTAAATCTTTTTCAAACTAAAAAAAGCCTGATCAATGTGATCAGACTTTTGTCTATATAAATATTTTCGTTTTAAAATTAAAAAGCGTTAATGCCAGTAATATCCATTCCTGTGATTAATAAGTGTACATCGTGCGTTCCTTCGTAAGTGATTACAGATTCTAGATTGGCCGCGTGGCGCATCATCGGAAATTCTCCCATAATGCCCATTCCTCCAAGGATCTGGCGTGATTCTCTTGCGATATCAATGGCCATTTTTACGTTATTTCTTTTCGCCATAGAAATTTGTGCAGGCGTTGCGGTATGAGCATTTTTAAGATTTCCTAATTGTAAGCAAAGGAGCTGAGCTTTAGTGATTTCCGTTAAAAATTCTGCTAATTTTTTCTGTTGCAACTGATAAGAACCGATGGGTTTTCCAAACTGTTTTCTTTCTTTAGAATACTGAACAGCAGTACAATAGCAATCAATCGCTGCTCCGATTACACCCCATGAAATTCCGTATCGTGCTGAATTTAAACAAGATAAAGGACCTTTTAATCCAGTAACGCCCGGAAGAAGGTTTTCTTTAGGAACTTTTACATCATTAAACACCAATTCTCCTGTTTTTGAAGCTCTTAAGCTCCATTTATTATGCGTTTCAGGAGTTGTAAAGCCCTCCATACCTCTTTCAACGATCAATCCCTGAACTTTTCCTTCTTCATTTTTAGCCCAAACCACAGCGATATGGCAAAGTGGTGAATTGGTGATCCACATTTTAGCACCATTTAAAAGATAATGATCGCCCATATCTTTAAAATAAGTTTCCATAGATCCCGGATCTGAACCGTGATTAGGCTCTGTTAACCCAAAAGACCCGATCATTTCACCGGAAGCTAATTGTGGTAAATATTTTTTCTTCTGTTCTTCCGAACCGAACTCGTTAATAGGAAACATCACCAAAGAACTTTGCACGGAAGCGGCAGAACGTACGGCAGAATCGCCTCTTTCCAGCTCCTGCATAATCAAACCATAAGAGATTTGATCCAGCCCTGAACCTCCATACTCAACCGGAATATAAGGACCAAGCGCTCCAACTTTCCCCAATTCTCTCATTAAATTAGGAATATCTGTATGATCTTGTGCGGCCTGATCGATCTTCGGCATTACAAAACTTTCTACCCATTCTCTGATCGATTGGCGGATAAGCTTGTGTTCTTCGGTAAGTAAAGCATCAATTCCGTAATAATCGGGGATGCTTGTAAGAGGATAATATGACATGATTTTTTGATTTGACTAAAAGTAATACTTTTCGCGATGTTTGCGAAATTTTTTTTGAAATGCTTTTATCGATTGAAAATCAGAATGTTTTAAGCTTGTTATTCAAATATAAACAGTTAAGCCTCTTCTTCGTCATTCGAAATAGGATATTGACTGGTGGAATTATGAACTTTATTTTTAAACTTATACAAATAAGGCGCTTTGTTGGCGGAACCATCATAAAGTTTTTCCAGTCGGTCTAAAATATTTAAACTTAAAATTTTTCGCTGAAAATTGTTTCTTCTGAATTTTTGTCCTAAAATGGTTTCATACAAACATTGAAGATCTTTCATGGTAAACTTTTCAGGAAGAAGATTACTCGCGGCAACTTCTGTATTGATGTTCATTCTGAGATATTCCAGCCCATCTCTTATAATTCTGTCGTGATCGAAAGCCATGTGAGGAAGATTATTAACTTCAAACCACTCACAGGTCTCATTGAAGTTGTCCGGAAAAGTATTGGTAAGGGAAAAATCGATCAAGCTGCAATAGCCCACAGTAATAAATCTCTGGAAAATCCAGTGATCTTTAGGGACTTCAATTCCTTTGTTGTTTAATAATATTTGATGAACATTATTTTCCGTTCTGTCGATTCTGCCGAATGTATGAAACTGTTTTAAGAAAATATCTTTCAAATGTGTTCTTTCATATAAAACGCGTTCGGCGGCTTCTCTTAAATCTTCATCATTAAAGACAAAACCTCCGGGAAGTGACCATAAATTGAGATCGTGATACTTCAGCAGCAAAACCTTCAAAATATTGTCATGAAAACCAAATATGGTGCAGTCTACAGACACATGTGCTACAAAGTCTTTTGTATCAATAAGTTCCTGAAGGGTTTCTTTGTTTTTTTCGTTCTTGATTTTCATGGCAGTAAAAATAAAATTATTTTCTAAATATTTTTCTTAACAGTGTTAAAATATATCAAACTGATTGTAAAAAGCAGAATGACAGCGAATAAAATGTATAATGAATAGTAGTCTAAAAGCCCTTTTCCGAACAAAATAGACATGATGATGGAACTAACCGAGCTTCCCAACGACGAGAAAATGACAATTAATGAAGTAAAAAGATTAATTTTTTCTTTATCGACCAATGCAATCATTTTGGAATTGACTACCGGGTAGAGTGGTGATAAAAATAACCCAATCACAGGAAATAAAAACAATAAGACTCCCGAATCTTTTGAGTGTAAAAACTGTATTCCTAAAATGACCCCTAAAACAATAACGATCAGTACCAGAGAGGTTTTGTAATATCTTGATAATGAAAATTTATGAATGATATTGGCGGTAATTGTTCTTCCGGTATAGGAAAATAAGGCTAAAAATGAAGTGGCCTGAAGTGCAAAAAATGAATTAACCTTTAAATGATTTTTATAAAAGGAAGGCAGCCATGAATTGAAGCTTTGCTCTACAAAAACAATACAGAATATAACCCCTAAAAATAATAAAACGGTTTTGTTAACGACTTTTAAAAGGTCTGAAATGATTCCTTTATTTTCCGTTTTTTGAGGTTCTGAGATCTGTAATCTTGAAAATAAAATAATGGTAATGAATGAAATAACTGAAATTCCTAAAAAGCCAAATTTCCAGTATTCTGAATATTCGCTGGAGATGAGCCAACCAAACCCTGTATTGACCACAAAAATCCCGATCATAAAGGAAGCTTCCACATTATTCATCGTTTTTGCTAAAGATTTTTCCTCTGAAATATTGTTACGAATAATTCCGAAAACACAAATCTTTCCCAAAGCAAAACATGTCCCGATAATGGCAAACCATAATTTGTAAAACCAAAAAACTTCAACAAAAGGTAAAATGCAGGAGCAAATCCCAACAATTGTTAATGCCAAAATCAATGATTTTTTTGTTCCGGTTTTACTGATAAAATTCACTGCAAAAAGTGAAATAAATGCAATTGGAAGATCTTTAAAAGATTCTAAAAAACCCAACTTTTCATAGGTGATTTTTGCCTCCGAAAGTTGAAGAATGATAATGCCCATGCAGTTTAGCACCATCGAAAAAATAAGGAAGGTTAACTTAAGCGGAAGGGATATTTTGGTGAGCTTGCTCGTCATTTTGGGGAAATATTTTATTGAATTTTTACGATTTTTAATGAATTATGACAACAAATTTATGCCTTTAAACCCCCAAAAATAAACGAAAAAGTAAAATATTTATTAATATAATGTTAATTATTTGAAAAAAAATATATTTTTATTGTCTCAATTTGAGAATTAAAAAACTAACTGTATATGAATGTAAGAATATCTAGAAGTTTAGGGCTTGTTGCTGTGCTCTATTTTACAGCCAATTTTAATGCCCAGAAAACTGCCAACGACACGCTTCCAAAAGAGCAAAAAATTGAGGAAGTTGTAATGATTGGTTACGGTACCCAAAAGAAGAGTAATGTAACGGGAGCAATTTCCAGCATCAAGGCTAGTGATATTGAAAATGCTCCGGTAGCAGGTAGACCAGAGCAAGTTCTTCAGGGAAGGGCAGCGGGTGTATCCGTAGTATCCAACTCTGGGCAGCCGGGTGCTGAACCTACTGTACGTGTTCGTGGTATTACCAGTTTTGGTGCCGGAAGTAATAATCCGCTTTGGGTAGTAGACGGCATCGTGGTAGATAACATCGGATGGTTGAACCAATCTGACATCGAAGGAATGGAAATTCTGAAAGATGGTGCTTCTGCGGCTATTTATGGGGTTTCTGCTGCAAAAGGAGTAATCTTGATCACCACTAAAAAAGGAGCTAAAGGAAGAATGAACCTTTCTTACAGCGGATTCTTCGGGGTAGGAAATGCTTCAAGAAAACTTGATCTTCTGAATGCAACACAATATGCAACGATCATGAATGAAGCCAACGTAAATGACGGCCACGCTCCAACATTTGCAAATCCGAGTTCTTTGGGAACAGGAACAGATTGGCAAAAACAGATTTTCAACAGTGCCCAGAGACAGTCTCATGAATTCAGCATTAATGGGGGAAATGATAAATCTACATTCTATACTTCATTCGGATATTACGATCAGCAGGGTATCGTTTTAAGAGATATTTCAAATTATAAAAGAATTAATGCAAGATTTAATTCAACTCATAAGGTTTTCGACTTTTTAACGATTGGGCAAACTTTTGCTTATACACACGTAAAAGCACAGGGAATTAATGATAATAATGAATTTGGTGGGCCATTAAGTTCTGCTATCAACCTTGATCCGACAACTCCGCTTGTGGTGACAGATATCGCAAGCCAGCCGTTCCCGAGTGATTATACCAACAATGCAAACATCATCAGAGATCCCAACGGTAATCCTTACGGAATTTCTCACTGGGTAAGTAAAGAGATGAGCAATCCTTTGGCTTTCCAGGAAACGCAGAGAGGAAGATACAGATGGTCTGATGATATTGTAGCGAATGTTTTTGGAGATTTAAAAATCAATAAACATTTAAGCTTTAAATCGAGTGTAAACGGAAAATTGTCTTACTGGGGAAATCAGGCGTTTACTCCTCAATCTTATTTAAGTTCGGCTAATTCAAACAATACAAATAGCTTATTCCGTGAAATTCAGAAAAAATTTGAATGGAATACAGAAAATACGCTTACCTATCAGAATAGATTTGATAAACATAATTTAAGTGTTTTATTAGGTCAGGGATATTACGAATACAACATTTCTTACGGACAGAATACAACGTACAAAAATCTTCCTACCAACGACTGGAGGGAAGCTTCTTTCAACTTTGATATTGCAGCATCTGATAAATCTTCAAACGCTTGGGACGGAAAAGAGACGCACAAAGCTTCTTATTTTGCGAGAGTTGTATATGATTATGATAACAGATACCTTTTTACAGGTACAGTGCGTAGAGATGGTTCTTCAAAGTTTGGTAAAAACAATCACTGGGGAAATTTCCCGGCAATGTCCTTGGGTTGGAATGTATCTAACGAAAGCTTCTGGCCAGAAAATAATGTTGTAAACAGTTTTAAATTAAGAGGAGGATACGGGGTTTTAGGAAATGATGCGATTGCTGATTTTCAATATGCCAACTTCTTAGTTTCAGGAAGTAATTATACTTTCGGAGACAATATTATCCGTGTAGGTTATGCGCCAAGTACATTAGAAAATCCGGATTTGAAATGGGAAAGAACTTCTCAGTTTAACATTGCAGCAGACCTTAGGATCTTTAAAAATTTTGACTTAAGCGTAGATGTTTACAGAAAGAAAAGTACAGATATCTTAAGACAAGTGGAAGTTCCTGGATATTTAGGGTTAATAAATAATCCGTGGAGAAATATCGGGGATATGAACAATGATGGTATCGAAGTAAGCCTTGGATATAAAAAGAATTGGGGCGATTTTGGCTTGTCAGCGAATGGTAATTTCGGCTATTTAAAGAACGAAATTACACGTCTTGAAGGAGGAAAAGAGTATGTAAACTTTGCTTCTTTCCAAACTTTAGGTACAGTTTCTAGATTACAGGTTGGCCAGTCTTATGGTTCTTTTTATGGTTTCCAAAATTTAGGTGTTTTCCAAAATCAAGCGGAAATTGATGCATACAAAAATTCAAACGGAGCTTTAATTCAACCAAATGCTAAGCCTGGAGATTTCAAAAGATTAGATGCAAACGGAGATGGTAAAATTGATGAGAACGATTATATCAATCTTGGTAATTCTGTACCGAAGTATACTTTTGGTTTCACATTAAACATGAACTATAAGAATTTTGATTTGATGGTATTTGCTCAAGGGCAGGCTGGAAACAAAATTTTCCAAGGTCTGAGAAGACTTGATATTCCGGAAGCTAACTATCAAACAGCAATTCTTGATCGTTGGACAGGTGAAGGTAGTACGAATACAATGGCGAGAGTAACAAAAGACGACCCAAATCAAAACTACACCAGAATGTCTGATTATTATCTTCAAAAAGGTGATTATCTGAGAATTAAACTCGTTCAGATTGGTTATACGCTTTCTAAAGATGTAGCAAAAACTATCGGAGCTTCGAAAATCAGATTTTATGTAACGGGAGAAAACCTGTTCACTTTAACAAAATACACAGGTTATGATCCGGAAATTGCAGGAGCAGATACTTTTGGTATAGACAGAGCTTTCTATCCGCAGGCAAGAACTTTCCTTTTTGGTGCTAACGTTCAATTTTAATTAAGAAAAAAAATGAAAAATAAAAGATTCATATATAAAAGTGTTGCTGTTTTAATGCTTGCCGGAGTTGGTTTCGGTGCAATATCTTGTAATGACAGTAATCTCGAAGATGTAAAAAATACAGGAACCTTTGATTCCAACAACTATTTCCAAAATGAAGAGCAGTCTTACTCTGGTTTGGTTGCTACTTATGATATGCTGAGAAAATATTCAGGAGGATTTGAAAATATGGTAACATTTTTCAATGGCGCTTCAGATGATTTTTATTCAGGAGGAGGAAATTCTTCGGACGGCGCTGGTATTCAGGGCTTTTCAAATTATTCAATAAATCCTGTTATCATGCCTGCGAGCTATTGGAAGGATTATTATCAGGGAATTGCTAAAGCCAATTTATTATTAGACAGAATTCCTGCTGCCAATATGAATGATCAGACAAGAAACAGATTCATTGCAGAAGCAAAAGTATTGAGATCATTATATTATTTTGAATTGCTACGAACGTTCAAAAATATTCCTTTGATTCTAAAGCCTATTTTAGTTTCGGATGATTATTATAACATTCCTCAGGCAAAACCAGAAGATGTTTATACTCAGATCGAAGGTGATATTTTAGCTTCGATCAATGATCTTCCAGCAACTATCAATTCTGCGAATAAAGGTGAAATTGGAAGAATTACCCAAGGTTCAGCGCGTGCTATTTTAGGTAAAATTTATTTGTATGATAAAAAATACAGTCAGGCAGCAGATCAGTTTCAGATGGTTAACGGAACTCCGGGAGGAACCAGCCAATACGGTTATCATTTATTAGATAAGTTTGAAGATTTGTGGAAGGTTGATACCAAATTCAGCACAGAATCTATTTTGGAAGTAATGCATACCAATGCGAGTAATGCAGACTGGGGCTTTTGGGGTACGGGAAAAGACGAAGGGAATTCTATTAACCAAATGGTCGCTATTATTTCTTATGGTAAAGTTACATTGCCCGATAATGCTGTAAATAATGCGCCAAGTATCCATAAAGGATGGGGTTTCAATCCTGTTACCAATGATTTATTTAATTTCATGCAGGGAGATCCTCGTTTAGATGCTACAATTTTCAATGCTAAAGCACTGGTGCAGGAAGGAAAAGTAACCTATTCACCAGGATTTAGAGACACAGGATATTTCTTAAATAAATATTTACCAAGAACGACGGATGAGACGACTTTACCAGGAGCGGTAGAATTGAATTTCCGTCAGAATTATGTGGCAATCAGATTAGCTGATACCTATTTAATGGAGGCAGAAGCGTTAGGAGGTTCAGGTGCAAGAGCTCAGGCATTATTAGATGCGGTAAGAGCTAGAGTAGGATTACCATCAGTTGCCGTTTCTATGCAGGCGATTAAGGATGAAAGAAGAAGAGAGCTTGCTGGTGAAGGGCACAGATGGTTCGATTTGGTAAGATGGGGTGATGCTCCGGCGAAATTAGGCGCAAGAGGATTTACTACTGGTAAAAATGAAATTTTACCAATTCCTTTTAATGAACTGACAAACACTGCCTTGAAACAAAATCCAAATTACTAATAATTAAAATTTAAACATGATAACTAAATATATTAACAAAGGCTTATTATTAAGTTCGGCAGTTTTTTTCCTAGCAAGTTGCTCTCCGGATAATCTTGAAGGTGAAGGAAACGGTCTTACTCAACCTGCTGTAGATGCTTCTTTTACTGTAACCAAAACAAGCGAAAACAGATATCACTTAAAGGCCGTAAATGATAATTATGTAAACTTTATTAATTCTCAATGGAATATTGATTATGATGGGTTTAATAATGGAAAAAACGAATTAGATATTTTCTTGCCAGATGCAGGAACTTATGTTGTTCAGCGCAATACGGCAGGTATTGGCGGTCAGATCGGTGGTACGGCAAGTCAGACTATTGTTGTTCCTACTTCCGATCCTGTAGCGGGAAATATTATCCAAGGAGGAAGATTTGATACTCCGGCTGAAGTGGCAAAATGGACAATACATCCGATTAGCCCGACGAAGGCACAATGGGTATTTAGTAATGACGGAAATGGTAATGGTTATGCCACTATTGTTGCTTCAGAAGGAAGTCAGCAAGCTTTTTATCAAGCGGTACATGTTGAAGCAGGACAAAAATACTCTATCGATATGGTAGCCTCTTCAGCAACAGCTTTGGAAGATGCATGGTTTGAAGTTTATATGTTAGACAGTGTGCCAGCGCCAGGAAGTGATGTAAGTGGTACGGTTTACAGAAACATTAATACTTGGGATGGTTGTGGTAAAGCGGCATTCGGAGGAAAAGTTTCAAGTGTAGGTTGTAATAGTGACAAAAATAAAGGTATTTATACTGCGACAACTACAGGAACAGTCTACTTATTTATTAAATGTGGAGGCAAAAAAGTAAGCAGCCTTAGCGTTGACAAAGTTGAACTAAGAAAAACTACTTAACCTTCACAAACAAAATGATATGATTTCACATTCATATAGTTTCGTACTTAGAAGTGCTGCACTTTGCGGTGTAGCGCTTCTTTCTTTTTTAAACTGCAGCAGCACCTCTTCAGATCTTGCCAATAATGATAATTCCGGAAACGGAAATTCTACAGGCGATCCGGTAAATGTTTGGCTTACAAAAGGAGACCAGTCGATAAAACTACAACAACAAAACACAGTTTATTTCTCATCAGCTATCAATAATTATTCAACTATTGAAATTGATCCTTCCCAGGTTTTCCAGACAATCGATGGTTTTGGATATACCATAACGGGGGGAAGTGTAGAAGTAATCAACCAATTAAGTGCTGCCAAAAAACAGGAATTACTGAATGATCTTTTCAGCAGTTCAGGAATTGGGGTAAATTATTTAAGAATAAGCATCGGTGCTTCAGACTTGAACAGCGAAGTTTTCACTTATGATGATATTCCGGCAGGGCAAACAGATCCTATGCTTGCACAATTTACTTTAACTAAAGATCAGGCTTTGATTCAAATGCTAAAGGATATTTTAGTAATTAATCCTAATATTAAAATTCTTGCCACCCCTTGGTCTGCGCCGGTTTGGATGAAAGACAACGGAAACAGTAAAGGAGGAAGTCTAAAACCTGAATATTACGGAGTATACGCTCAATATTTTGTAAAATATATTCAGGCGATGAAAGCACAAGGGATTAAAATTGATGCCGTTACGCCACAAAATGAGCCCTTACATCCCGGAAATAATCCAAGTATGTACATGACGGCAGGAAATCAGGCTACTTTTATTAAAAATAATTTAGGTCCCGCTTTTCAGGCAGCCAATATCACCGCTAAAATTATTGCTTACGATCACAATTGTGACGATCCGGCGTATCCTTTGGCTATTTTAAATGATCCTGCGGCAAATCCTTATGTTGATGGATCAGCATTTCATTTATACGCGGGAGATATTTCGGCTTTGAGCACGGTTCACAATTTATTTCCATCTAAAAATGTATACTTTACAGAGCAGTGGACAAGCTCTACGGGAGGTTTTTCAGGAGATTTAGATTGGCATATAAAAAATGTCATCATCGGATCCATGAGAAACTGGAGCAAAACAGCACTAGAATGGAATGTTGCAAACAACGCATCCTTCGGACCTCATACGCCAGGCGGTTGTACACAGTGTAAAGGTGCAATCACGGTGAATGGAGCTTCTGATTACGAAAAAAATGTTGCTTATTATATTATTGCCCATGCTTCAAAATTTGTTCCTGCAAATTCTCAGAGAATTGCGTCTACACAAGGCGGAAATCTTTCAACCGTTGCTTTCAAAACTCCTGAAGGAAAAACGGTTTTAATTGTTCAGAACAGCAATACTAGCGAAAAGTCATTTAATATTAAATACAATCAGAAAACAGCTCCAGTAACGATTTCAGGAAGCTCTACCGCAACCTACGTATTTTAAATTAAAGAGTCTTACATTAAATAATTTTATTAAAAATCTTTGTGATCTTATTTAAGTGAAACGCCTTTGCGGACTTAAAATCAACAGAGTATTTTAAAAAAAAACTTTGTGAACTTTGCGTTAAAATTAATTAGCTAAACAAATTATTAAAGTAAAAATGAAAAGAGTTTATTTCTTATTAGCAATTACAGCATTTGGGATGAATGCATTCGGACAAAAAACAATCGATCAGAGAGTTTCTGAATTATTGTCGAAAATGACGTTAGAAGAAAAAGTAGGGCAGTTGGTTCAATACAGTGGTTTTGAATATGCAACAGGTCCTCAAAATTCCAATTCTGCAAATGTTTTAAATGAAATAAAACAAGGTAAAGTCGGTTCCATGCTGAATGTAGCAGGAGCAGAAGAAACCAGAAAATTTCAGGAATTAGCTTTAAAATCTAGGTTAAGAATTCCATTATTGTTCGGTCAGGACGTAATTCATGGCTACAGAACAACATTTCCCGTGAATTTAGGTCAGGCTGCAAGCTGGGATTTAAAATTAATTGAAAAATCAGAAAGAATTGCAGCAACAGAAGCTTCGGCGTACGGAATTCACTGGACATTTGCGCCGATGGTCGATGTTGCAAGAGATCCGAGATGGGGAAGAGTAATGGAAGGTTCTGGTGAAGATACGTATTTGGGCACGCAGATTGGCTTGGCAAGAATCAAAGGTTTTCAGGGAAAAGGTCTTGGAAATCTTGATGCCATTATGGCTTGTGCAAAACATTTCGCAGCATACGGAGCGGCAGTTGGCGGAAGAGATTACAATTCTGTTGATATGAGTTTAAGACAATTAAACGAAACGTATTTACCTCCTTTCAAAGCGGCTGCAGAAGCGGGAGTTGCGACTTTTATGAACTCTTTTAACGATATTAATGGGATTCCGGCGACGGCAAACAAATACATTTTAAGAGATTTATTAAAAGGAAAATGGAACTACCAGGGTTTTGTGGTTTCGGATTGGGGAAGTATCGGCGAAATGGTTCCTCACGGTTATGCCAAAGACAATAAAGAAGCGGCGGAAAAGGCCATCAATGCTGGAAGCGACATGGATATGGAAAGCCGTGCTTACATGGCTGAACTTCCAAAATTGGTTCAGGAAGGAAAGGTTGATCCGAAGTTGATTGATGATGCAGCAAGAAGAATTTTGGTTAAAAAATTTGAGATGGGATTATTCGATGATCCTTACAGATTTAGCAACGAAAAGAGACAGAAAGAGCAATTAAATAATCTGGAAAACAGAAAATTCGGAAGAGAATTTGGTTCAAAATCTATTGTTTTGCTTAAAAATCAAAAGAATATCTTACCTCTTTCAAGATCGACGAAAACGGTTGCTTTAATTGGCCCTTTCGGAAAAGAAACTTCTGCCAATCACGGATTCTGGTCGATTGCATTTAAAGATGATAATCAAAGAATCATTACTCAATTTGACGGAATTAAAAATCAATTAGATAAAAACTCAACATTGTTGTACGCAAAAGGTGCAAATGTTGATGATCAGGATAAATCTATGTTTGCAGAAGCAGTGGAAACAGCTAAAAAAGCAGACGTTGTGATCATGACTTTAGGCGAAGGTTCAGCAATGAGCGGTGAAGCGAAAAGCAGAAGCAATCTACATTTTACAGGTGTTCAGGAAGATTTATTGAAAGAAATTGCTAAGACAGGAAAACCGATTGTCTTAATGATCAATGCAGGCAGACCTTTGGTTTTTGATTGGGCAGCAGACCATATTCCGACGATCGTCTACACTTGGTGGTTGGGAACGGAAGCAGGAAATTCTATCGCGGATGTTCTTTTCGGAACGGTAAATCCTGGCGGGAAACTTCCAATGACTTTCCCTAGAAATGAAGGGCAAATCCCTGTTTATTACAATCATTACAACACGGGAAGACCAGCAAAAAATAATACCGACAGAAACTACGTTTCGGCTTACATCGATTTGGATAATGACCCGAAATTTCCGTTTGGTTATGGTTTAAGTTATACTCAATTTAAATATTCTGATATGAATTTAAGCTCAACAAATCTTAAAGGAAATCAAAGTTTAAATATCAGTGTAAATGTTTCCAACACCGGAAATTATGATGGGGAAGAAGTGGTGCAATTGTACATCAGAGATCTTTTCGGAAAAGTGGTAAAACCTGTAAAGGAATTGAAGGGTTTCCAAAAGGTTTTCATTAAAAAAGGAGAAAGTAAAACGGTCAATTTCACTTTAACTCCGGAAAATCTGAAATTTTACGATGATCAATTGAACTTCGATTGGGAAGCGGGAGAGTTCGACATCATGGTCGGAACCGATTCTCAACATGTTCAGACAAAAAAAATTAACTGGTCAAAATAAATATAAGTTTTTACAGTCAGGAGCGGGATAATACCCGCTTTTGGCGGCAGAAGACATTAATTTTTATATAAAATCAAGTATGGTAATTGTCATTTTGAAAGAATCTGAATAAACTTTGTAGAGATGCTTTCAGCATGACAAATTTTGAGAATAAAAGAATAATTCATTTTGATCATAATTAAATTTTAGACGCAAGATTTATTTAAAGAAATCTTGATTTTAAGGAGGCAAAGAATAATCAACAAAGTTGATTTGATGAAGCTAACGTTTACATAATGCTTCATCAGCGACTTGTCGCCACCTTTGCTCACTAAATGTTTTGTTTAATTAAAATAAATCTTTGCTTTAAATATAAAACTAACACTGTAAACTTTGAAAATAAAATTTCAGCATATTTTTAATTTAATCGTAGGAGGAACTTTAGTTTTTTCATCATTACATTGTGCTTCAAACAAACCCGATTCCAGCAGAAAATTGATTTGGAGTGATGAATTTAACGGAAAAGGACTGCCGGATGCTACAAAATGGAATTATGATGTGGGTGGCGACGGTTATGGGAATGACGAATCTCAGTTTTACACAAAAAACCGATTAGAAAATGCGAGAATTGAGAATGGAAAGCTTATTATTGAAGCCCGAAAAGAAAATTGGGAAAAGAATAAGTATACATCAGCAAGATTATTAACGAAAGGAAAGTTCTCCTTTCAGTACGGAACCATTGAAGTAAGGGCAAAACTTCCTAAAGGTCGTGGTACATGGCCTGCTATCTGGATGATGAGTGAAAATATGAAGAAATGGCCGGATGATGGCGAATTGGATATTATGGAGCATGTAGGGTTTAATCAGGGGTATATTCACGCTTCGGTACATACCCAAAAATATAATCATAAAATCGGAACTCAGAAAACAGATACGCTCATGGTAAAAGATGTAAGCGAAAAGTTTCATGTATATAAAGCAGACTGGACGCCTGAAAAAATTGACGTGTATATCGACGATCAAAAATTTTTCACGTACGAAAATAAAGAGAAAACGTATGAAGCGTGGCCTTTTGATCAGCCTTATTTTATCATCTTAAATCTTGCCATTGGTGGATTTTGGGGCGGAAAAGAGGGGATAGATGATCGTATTTTTCCACAAAAATATGAGATCGATTATGTAAGGGTTTATCAGAATAAATAAAATTTTCACTTTGAAAAGAGTAGTGGCTAATATAGTAAAGAAAGGAAATTATGAAGAAATTAATCGTAAGTTGTTTTGTTATTGGACTGGCTTTTAATGCCAATGCACAAAACTACTGGAAAAAAAACACAGGAAAAACAGCAAAAATTTTTCTTACCAATTCTAAAACCCACGAAAAAATGGTGGATAAAGGAACGGTAAAGTTTGAAAAATTCGGTCAGCCTAAAGAAACAGATGCCTGCATTTTTGTAGATCCGGATTTTAAATATCAAAAACTGATCGGAATTGGAGGTGCCATTACAGATGCCTCAGCAGAAACATTTTACAAAATGCCGAAAGCTAAGCAAAAAGAAATTCTGGAAGCTTATTACGGTAAAAACGGGCTGGGATACACGGTGGTGCGTACCAATATGAATTCTTGCGATTTTTCAAGCGATTCTTACACGTATGTTCAGGAAAATGACAATTCTCTGAAGTCATTTAATGTAGCTCATGATGAGAAATATAAAATCCCGATGATTAAAGCGGCTCAAAATGCAATCGGAAAAGATTTTACATTTTATTTTTCTCCGTGGAGTCCGCCAGCATGGATGAAATCGAATAAAAGTATGCTGAAAGGTGGAAGATTAGAAAATGTTTTCTATCAGACATGGGCCGATTATTATGTTAAATTCATCAAAGAATACGAAAAAAGAGGAATTAATGTTTGGGGATTAACCGTTCAGAACGAGCCAATGGCTACACAAACCTGGGAATCATGTATTTATACAGCGGATGAAGAAGGCGATTTCTTAAGGAATAATTTAGGCCCGACACTTTGGAAAAACGGTTATAAAGACAAAAAAGTAATGATTTGGGATCATAATCGTGACTTGATTTATCAAAGAGCAACTACAACGCTCAGCGATCCTGAAACTTCAAAATATGCTGCAGGAATCGGTTATCACTGGTATGAAACGTGGAATAATAAAACGCAGCTTTTTGATAATTTAGCAGAAACTCAAAGAGCTTTTCCTGATAAATTTTTAGCCTTTACGGAAGGTTGTAAAGAACAATTTGATCTGACTAAAATTTACGATGTAAAGTTAGGCGAATTGTACGGCAGAAATATGATCAACGATTTTAATAAAGGAACTGCACTTTGGACAGACTGGAATTTACTTCTGGATGAAACCGGCGGTCCGAACCATGTTGGAAATTTTTGTTTTGCACCAATTATTGCAGACACGAAAACCGGAGAAGTTCATTATACTTATGAATATTATTATGTAGGTCACGTTTCAAAATTCATTAAGCCAAACGCGCAGCGAATCGGAAGTTCTTCCAACAGAATCGCTTTAACATCTACAACATTTATGAATGAAAACGGACAATTGGTTACCGTTATTATGAATGATACAGATGATGATATTGATACAAATCTGTGGATTGAAGGCATGTCTGCCAAGTTATCTGCGCCGGCTCATTCTATACAGACCGTAATTTTATAAAAACTTCATATTAATATATTTTATTCGAAAATCAGCGATATTTTGTGTGTCGCTGATTTATTTTAAATAACTATAAAAAGTCCTATAATTTATATTATGTTAAATTGTAATTATTTCTAGAAACTCCAAAAAACAGCAAACCACTGACAATGATTATCCTAAATGCTCTATTGTCAGTGGTTTATAACCTTTGGTTTATATCTTATTTCAAATTATCCTTAAAAAACTGTTCCAGCTTATTAAACGGAATAATATTTACTTTATCATACAAATCAACATGCACTGCATTAGGAATAATCATTAATTCTTTGGGTTCTGCAGCCATTTTATAAATATCTTCACTAAAATATCTTGAATGCGCATTTTCTCCGGCAATAATTAAAATAGGTCTTGGCGAAATTTCTTTTAAATAAGTAAGAATCGGCATATTCATCAAAGAAAAACCACTTGTCGCTGCCCAAGCACCGTTGGAGTTTATAGATCGCTCATGAAAACCTCTCGGTGTTCTGTAATAATCAAAATAATCTTTAATGAACTGTGGTTCATCGCCTTTTAATTTTTCTGCATTAGAGCGTGGTCCGGCTGCGGCTTTACCAGATTCCGCATCTTTCCAGCGCTGTTGGCTCATTTGTTCTAATGTTTTTGTACGCTCTTCCAACGTCACCTTATCATAATATCCTCTGGAAGCCACTCTTGGGATATCGTACATACTCGTGGTAGCAACTGCTTTTACACGTTTATCTACTGCTGTGGCATTTAATGCAAAACCTCCGAAGCCGCAAATTCCTATAATTCCGATTTTATTTCGGTCTACGTTTTTCTGTAGTCCTAAAAAATCTACTGCTGCGCTGAAATCTTCAGTATTAATATCTGAGGAAGCTACATTGCGCACTTCTCCTCCACTTTCTCCTGTAAAAGACGGATCGAAAGCCACGACCGCAAAACCTCTTTCAGCCATCTGATTGGCATACAACCCCGAAGATTGTTCTTTCACTGCACCAAAAGGCCCGCTGATAGCCAATGCTGGCAGTTTTTCATTTCCTGTATTTTTTGGTAAATAAATATCGCCAGACAGCGTGACTCCGTATCTGTTTTTAAAGGTAACTTTCTGGCGGCTCACTTTTTCGCTTAATGTAAATGTATAATGGTCTGTTATATTCATCGTGGTAGATTTTTTTTGGCTGAATGATTTTGAACTTAAAATAAGCATTGCAACCATTGATAATAATTTTATATTTTTCATTTATTTTAAAGAATTTTCATTAATAATTTTTCTAAATATCTCTGCTTGAGACAGATTAACTGTTCTTGCTATCAACTCTGCCGATTGAATTAACTGATGATCTGTAATTCCCGTATTTTTTCCAATTCCAATATGTGCTTTTAGCTGTGATTCTAAACCTTCTATCGATGCCAATGCCGAAATGGTTATTAATTCTCTTTGCTGATAAGTCAAAACATCACTTGCAAAAATGTCTGCGAATAAATGTTCTTTTAGAAAAGCATCAATTCTTGGGGCAAATTCACCAAACCCTTTTGCAGGCTTAGTTTGTGGAGTTTTTGTTAAAATTTCAAGTACTTTCCTTCCCTGTTCATATTTATCAGGCGGGTTATTTTCAACACTAATTTCTTTACCTTCCACATCTGCAATTCCATTCGATTTTCTTTCATCTAAAACTGCTTTAAATTCGTTAATAGCGTTCAAACTTCTCGGAAAACCGCAATACGCATACAGTTGAACCAATGCTTCTTTGATTTCGTTCACGGTAAGACCGTTATTCAAACCTTCATTCAGTTCAATTTTCAACTGATCGATGTTTCCTGTAGCAGTTAATGACGAAATTTTAACTAAACTTTCCTGCGAAACCATTAAATTTATTTTATCCTGTGCATTCATAGATGAAGTAATTAAAGCAAATACAAAAAGTAAAATCTTAAAATTTGTATTCATTATTTTTTAATCTGAAGATTAGCTTCATTATAAATTTCGTCGGTCACGGGTTCAAGCCATTTATTTTCATTGGTTTGAGGATTTCCGGTTGTTGCCAGATGCGAAAACCAAGTAGTGGCTGTTGCACCATGCCAATGCTCTACATTTGGGGCTATTTCTACAATATCACCTGATTTCAGATATCTTGCGGGCTTTCCTCTTTCCTGATAAAGCCCTTCGCCACCAACAACAATTAACAACTGACCGCCAGTATGACTATGCCAGTTGTTTCGGCTTCCCGGCTCGAAGGTAACGTTAGACAAAGGAACGTTAAGCTCTTTACTTTCCGTTAAAGGCGCCAGCCATGATTTTCCTATGAAATATTGTGCATACGCTGTATTTTCTTTCCCTGCAGGAAAATCGCTTATTTTAGGAACTTCTGTATTCATTTTATTTTGACTTTTTAATGAGTTGCAATCTATCAGCGAAAAAAATAAAACACTAATAGATGCAACACGAGTTAAACTTTGTATAATCATTTTAAATTAATATCTAAATTTTTTTGATAATTTTTGAAGGAACTCCTCCCACAACTGCATGATCCGTTACATCTTTAGAAACTACCGCGCCTGCCGCAATCACGGCATTTTCTCCAATGGTGACACCCGGTAAAATGGTGGCATTTGCTCCGATCCATGCATTTTTCTTAATGTGAATGGGTTTGGCTGTTAATCCTTTTCTCAGTTTCGGATCTAAAGGATGGTTTTCTGTAATTAAACTTACTTTTGGACCAATCAAAACATCATCCTCAATTGCAATTCCGCCAAGTGCTAAAAATGTACAATCGAAATTAATAAACACGTTTTCTCCGATATTGATATTTTTTCCATAATTGATGTAAATTGGAGTAAAAACAGCTACATTTTTCAGTTTTTTATCTAAAATCTGGCTCAATTTCTCAAGAATGTATTTAGGATCGGCAGCATTATTGATATCAATTAATACTTTCTTCGTTTCATAAGATTCTTTTAACAATACTTCCATTTCAGGATCATTCGGTAAAATAGTTTCGCCGTTTAATAATCTTTTAAAAATGTCATTGGTATTTAATATTGTAGAATTCATATCTTTTAAAATCTTAATACAAAATTAAAACGAAAGCCCCGCAGTGATCTTTCTGCGAGGCTCAAATTAGTTTTCTGTAAAGCTCATTTTCTTAAATACCGTTAAATTTCTGTGGGAGAAATTCCGTATTGCTTTTTAAAAGCTGTTGAAAAATGTGAGGGATTTTTAAATCCGACTTCCATATAGACATCATGCACTTTTTTATTTTCTTCTTTCAGCTTAATATAAGCCATTTCGAGACGTTTTTTATAAAGCCATTTTTGTGGAGTCAGATTACTTACCTTTTTAAAATCTCTTTTAAAAGTAGCCAGACTTCTGCCTGTAAAAGAGGCTATTTGATCCATCGAAAGATCATCCATATAATTATCATTAAGGAATTCCAGAATGTCTACTTTCCAAGGCTCAGTAAAATCGAAAAGAACAGGATAAAATGCTTCATTATTATTCAGCAAAGCATAAATTCCTTCCAATAATTTAAGATGTGTAATGCTTTCCGTTGGCTTCACATTTCCGTCAAAATAAGGTGTTAATGACTGAAAAAGACTTGTAATAGCAGCATCGGGCTCCATTTTAAAAACATTCTGATCCGAAATTTCTACTTTCGCTGGAATGTCTGCTTTGTTTAAATTGCTGTAAAATTCGCGTAAAATACTTCGTTTAAATGTAAGTGAAATTCCTTTGTAAAGATCGTCACCGGTTCCGTTTTTATACATTTTAAGCCGATGATCTCTGCGAACAAGCGCGCACTCTCCTGCTTTTAAAACGATGGTTTTGTTACGGTCTTCAATAATTTGTTCTCCGGAATATAGATACACCAAAACATGCTCCGGCGTAGAATGAATGCATTTCGTGCTTTCTTCAGAAAAACAGGAAAGAAAAATCCCGGAATAGCTTATGGTTTTTAAGGCTTCTGTTGGCTCCATCATAAAATGTTTTACATATTATATGGAACAAAAATATTAATTAATACTATTTAAAATCTTTCTGTAAAGCTCAAATTTCGATCTCCATTTATTTTATATTCACTTTTTCTTTCATCACAGAAAAATAAGAAGTTGTAAAGGCTGCCAAGCTTTTGTAGCCTACTTTATAAGCGATTTGGCTTAATGTATATTGCTTTGTATTAATTAGTTCAATACTTTTCAGAATTCTGATGAGCTGTGCATACTTTTGAAGGGTAATTCCTGTTTCTTGTTTGAAAATACGTTGCAGACTGCGTACAGACATCGTTGAAAGATCTGCAAGACTTTCTATGCTAAAATTTTCAGCATAATTTGTATTGATATAATTGCAAACCGGCAGCAACCGTTGATCATTCGGAATCGGGATATGAAGACATTCTTTTTCCTGACAAAAATGGGGCAAGCTGTTCAGCAAAGCTTTCAGGAAATAACTTTGCTCTTCATTTTCTTCCATCTGCTGATTCCATTTCGCAGCATATTGCAGCATTTCTTTTAAAACTGGCGGCGCAGAAAATACGTGAATATTTTTATAAAAATCGTTATCAAACACAGTTTTGAATAAAACCACCATAAGATTTACGGTTTTTGCTTCAGTTTCTGTACGATGTTTTACACCGGAAGGAATCCAGATCAGATGATTCTGAGGAACCAGATAAATTTTATTTTCAATATGCAGATATTGATAGCCTTCTTCCACATACGTAAGCTGATATCGTTGATGAATATGGTCGTAATCATCATGTATCCAGTTCTTTTCATACCAGATAAAAGCATCAATTTTACTTTCATCATCAAAGACTCCTCTCCTTCTCTCGATTAATCCGCACTTCATAAAATGGCGTTTTGTATAATAATTTTGGCAAATTTAATAAAAACGTATGTTTTAATTTTGTAAATGAACAAATTTTTAATGATATGAAAAACTTAACTACTTTTTTTTCAGGAGTTTTACTCTTTTCAATCAGTTTTTTTACGGCTCAGGAACGCTCGGCAAATGTTTTGGTATTAATTCATTCAGATAACGGCGGAACGTATGAACTGGCAAAAGAAGTCGCCAAGGGCATTGAAAGTGAAAAAAATGTAAAAGCTGTGATAAAACAGGTTAAAGAATCGTCTAATTCAACGCTGAAAACTCTTCCGGTAGCTTCGGTGGATGAGCTTAATTCTTATGACGGAATTGCTTTTGGCTCGCCTATTTATTTTGGAAATATCAGTACGGCAATGAGTGAGTTTTTGTCTAAAACGACCAGTTTATGGACTCAACATGCCTTGGAAGGAATGCCTACAACGGTATTTATGTCTGCGGGAAGCGGCGCAGGTCGGGATCTTGCATTACAATCTTTTTGGAATAGCTTGGCTGTTCACGGAATGATAATGGTGCCCAATGGAATAAGAGGTAATGAAAATATAGATAAAAATATACCTCAGGGAAACAGTGTATTGGGAACGACAAGTTTAGCATCTTTAAAAAACGTTGAAAGACCTACCCAAAGTGAACGTTATCTTGCTGAACTGCAAGGCAAAAATTTTGCAAAAGTGGCATTGGCTTTAAAAGGAACATTTCAAAAAAATAAAACGGCATCGGCTTCAATCAATCAAAATAAGCGTGATGTAAATCTTGTTTTAAAAGAAAAAAATATTGTTTTGCCACAAGTTCCAAAACCAGCAGGGAATTATCAGCCTTTTGTACGTTCGGGAAATTTGATTTTTATTAATCAATATGCTTTAAAAGACGGAAAAATTTTAAATCCTGGAAAAGTTGGTAAAGATGTTACCGAAGATCAGGTAAAAGAGGCAGCAAAAGTTACTATGCTGAATGTTTTATCTGTGTTGAATCAAGCCGTTGACGGAGACTTAAACCGCGTAAAACAATGCGTGCAGTTAACCGGAATTTTTAATACTACCGAAAATTACAGCAAGCATGCAGAATTAATGAATGCCGCATCAGATCTTGCCGGAGAGATATTCGGTGAAAAAGGAAAACATGCGAGAGCAACTCTAGGAGCCTATTCTGTGCCGGGAAATTCTCCCGTGGAAATACAGGCGATTTTTGAAGTAGAATAATCTTAAAATAAAAATAATATGAAAAAAGTATTGGTAGCCGGAGCCACAGGATGGGCAGGTTCTGAAATTAGCAAAGCTATTCTGGAAAATAGTGAAATGACGCTTACAGGAGGACTTTCACGAGCTCACAATGGTAAAAATCTTAAGGAAGTTTTATCGTTAAAAAATAATCAGACTGTTCCGCTATTCGACACGATTGAAAATGCCATGGAGCATGTTGATTTTGATATTCTGATTGAATTTACCAAGCCACAGATTGCAAAGCATAATATTATATCTGCATTAAAAAAAGGTAAAAAAGTGATCGTGGGAACTTCAGGTCTTTCAGATGAGGACTATGAAGAGATCGAAAAGATAGCTTTGGAAAATAATACATCGGTTCTTGCTGCAGGAAATTTTGCCATTACGATGGTTTTATTGCAAAAATTTGCAGAAATGGCAGCTCAATATATTCCCAATTATGAAATTATAGATTATGCCGATGAACAAAAAATTGATGCGCCGAGCGGCACTGTGGCAGAATTAGCATTTCGACTTTCAAAAGTTCAGCAGCCTAATATTGCAGTTCCGATTGAAGAAACTATTGGCAATAAAGCGACACGCGGGGCAACTATCAATGGCATTCAGGTACATTCTGTAAGATTGCCGGGTCATATTATAAGCGTTGAAACTATTTTCGGATTAAAAGGTGAAAAGCTTATCCTTCGTCATGATTCTACCGAAAGTGCCGAGCCTTATGTGAAAGGTGTACTTTTAGCGATTCAAAATATAGAAACTTTTAAAGGTTTGAAAAGAGGATTAGACACAATTATGCAGTTTTAATCGGTTTTAGGCAAACTTAATGCGCTATAAAATTGCTGATGTTTTTAAACAATCGTATTTTTGTTGTTCTAATTTTTACGAATGTCAATTTTTTCAGATAATATAAGGTTGTTGAGGGCTAAACATGGGAAAACTCAACGCGAAACAGCCGATCATTTAGAAATTTCCCGTTCACGATATATTTCCTACGAAAACGCCAGATCAAAACCTCCTGTGGATGTGATGATCAGAATGTCTAAGCATTTTCATGTAAGTATCGACCTTTTATTGTCTGTAGACCTTACAAAACATCCTTTGGAAGATATGCTGAAACTACCGGACAACCGTATTGTATTGCCTGTGGTGATAGATCATGAAGGCAATGAAACGATTGAAATTGTTCCGCAGAAAGCCTCTATGGGTTATTTAACCGGTTACAGTGATCCTGAATATATCGAAAGTCTGCAGAGAATTTCTCTGCCTTTTCTTAAAAATGGTAAGTTTAGAGCTTTTCCTGCCAATGGAGATTCTATGCCACCTTTTAAAGACGGATCTTTTATCGTTGGAAAATATGTTGAAAGCCTAAATGAACTGAAGGAAAATAAAACCTATGTTTTTGTAACTTCTAACGATGGAATAACTTATAAAAGGTTTAAAACAAGAAAAATTCATGCTATTACAGTAGCTGCAGATAATTCATTTTATGATCCTTATGATATTCCATTGGAAGAAATTCTTGAAGTTTGGCAATATGCTTCGGGCATTTTTCCTGAAGATTTTTAAATATAGAAAACGGAAAAGTTTAATTAATTATCTTTGAATACATTTAAATTTTAAATATCTTCATTATGTCAATAACCAACGAAAGTGAGATGATCGGAATGCAAAAAGTAAGTGAAGCTGTTGCTTATACACTGAAGGAAATGGTGAATTACGCTAAACCTGGCATGACGACAAAAGAGATTGATGAATTTGGAGCCAAAATTCTTTCTGATTTCGGAGCAAATTCTGCACCTTTTCTTACCTATGGATTTCCTGGTTACGCTTGCATAAGTCTTGACAATGAATTTTGCCACGGAATTCCTTCCGATAAAAGAATTTTAAAGGATGGCGATTTGCTTAATATTGATGTTTCTGCAGAGCTCAATGGATATTGGGCCGACAACGGAAGTTCTTTTGTAGTAGGAAAAGATATTAATCATCATCAAAAATTGGTAGATGCTTCTAAAGATATTTTACAGAAAGCTATCAATAATATAAAAGGCGGTGTAAGAATTGCAGATATCGGTCATCTTATGGAAACGGAAGCTAAAAAGAGAGGTTTTAAAGTAATTAAAAATCTCGGTGGACATGGCGTAGGAAGAAGTTTGCACGAAGAACCCGATGAATTACTGAATTACAGAAATAGATTTGATAACAGAAGGTTTAAGAAAAATTCGGTTGTTGCTATTGAAACATTTATTTCCACCGATTCGAACATTGCTGTAGAGCTCAATGACGGCTGGACGATGGTTGGAAGCAAAGGTGGTTACATGGCACAGCATGAGCACACCATTTTGATAACAGACGGGAAACCCGTTATTCTCACTCAGATGAATGAAATTTTAAATTAATCATCAATAAAATAGCCGCTTCAGAAAAGCGGCTACTATTTTTTTATTTTTCTATTAGCAAGGTGCTCCGCAAGCAAGAAGTTTGATTTCGATTACTCCGCTTACTACACATTGTACGTTGCATAAAGTACCTTCCAGTACTCCTCCAACACCAGTTACAACACCACCAACGATGGAACCTACACCACCGACAACGCCTCCTACAACGCCACCGACACCTCCAATAGCACCACCAACTGCGCCGCCAATACCGCCGATTAATCCGCCAAGGCCATCAAGAAGTCCGTCTCCTGAAATTGTTTTTAACTGGTCTCTGTCTAATTTTTTGAAATTTTTCATGACTTATTTATTTGAATGATTAATACATCACTAAGATAGGAATAATTATAGTATGATAAAAATATTTTCAATAAAATAAACAAAAGCACTTATTATTTAATTTTTCATTAATATAAATGATAATTTATACATATTGAAAAATAAAAAACCGCTCTAAAAAGAGCGGTTACACCTTTACTTTACTTGTTTTTTAATTAGCAAGTAGATCCGCAAGCTAGCAGTTTAATTTCAACTACTCCACCTACAGCGCACTGTACTTGGCACAAAGTGTTTCCTCCTACTGCTCCGATGCCGCCTACAGCACCACCAATAACACCACCAACGCCACCTACAACGCCACCTACAACACCGCCAACACCGCCAACAGCACCACCGATAGCCCCTACAAGGCCACCTACTAATCCTCCGATGTTGTCAAGTAGTCCGTTACCTGAAATAGTTTTTAACTCGTTTCTGTCTAGTTTTTTGAAGTTTTTCATGAATCTTTTTTTATGTGATTAATACATCACTAAGATAGGAATAATTACAATACTATGATATTATTTTCAAAAAAATATTAAAATTAACTTATAATTTAATATTTCATTAATATAAACGTAAATTTTTGCGGAAATCATTCCCTAGTTTATTTATTTGATTTTGTTTATGTTAAAAATAATAATTCTAAATTTTGTGATTTGTTTTTCAAAGTTAATTTTTTTTAAACAAAAGCCTGTTTTTCAATTAAAAACGGACTTTTTCAGATTGATTTTATTGAAAAATATAATGAGTTTCATCGTATTTTCATTCAACACCGCCTCCTAACGCTCGAAAAAGATCAACTTCAGTATTCAATTTTTCTAAAATTACGGTGTTTTGTTCCAAATCATTTTGAAGTTTATTGTTTTGTGCGGTGATCACTTCAAGATAAGTTGCCATTCCGCTTTTATACAATTTTAAAGCATCGCTGATTCCTTTTTCAAGAATCAGAGTTCTTTCATGCAATAAAGCTAGCCTTTCGTTACTACCTTTAGATTTTGCCATCGCATCGGAAACTTCACCAACAGCTGTCATCATTGTTTGTTTAAAGGTAATCACTGCCTTTTCCTGTTCTATAATGGCTGTTTCATAAGCCGTTTTCAATTGTCTTTTCTGTAAAAGAGGCATTGCTAAATTGGCAGCCAAAGTTTTCGTAATAGAACCCGGAAGATCAAACCACGTACTTACTTTAAAAGAATTGACTCCAACCTGTGGCGACAAACTTATACTAGGATACATGGCCGCTTTGGCTAAACCCGTTTTAGCATTCAAGCTGATGACGTTGAATTCCGCTGCTTTCAAATCTGGCCTTCGACTTAACAATTGAGCAGGAATTTCGACTGTTAAAGGATTTTCAGAGATCATTGTATGTAAACCTTCTGATCTTTCCACCGACTTAGGATATTCTCCACAAAGAATGCTCAATGCATTTTCCTGTAAGGAAATATTCTGTTTCGCTAAAGGCACAATAAGTTCTGCCGTTTTCTTTTGCGCTTCCGATTGTTGAATTGCTAATGAATTAATTTGCCCTGCCGTGTATTGAAGTTTCATTTCAGAAACTACATTTCCATCCACCAAAGGCTTCAATTTATCAACTTCAAGCTTAGCACTTGCCTGGCTCGCCAATGCCGATTTCAATGCCGCTTCGCTGTTATGGACCTGCTCATTGTAAACCGAAGGATTTATTTTAAACAAAGCCTGCCCTTTATTCACATATTGCCCTTCCTTTACGTAAACCGCTTCCAGATAACCTGTAACCTGAGCCTTGATATCTACATTATCCTGCCCTTCGATACTTCCGGGATAACCTGTAGAAACATCTGCATTTCCAGATTGTAACTGAATAAAATCTGTCGACATCGCGGTCGTTTGTTCTGTCGGTTCCTGGCTTTTCCCAGAGTTGCAGGAATATAGTATTGCGGCGATGATAAGCCATTTTCGTTTCATTTTTATTAAACTCCGTTTCGGGTTTCATTTTCTCCGTTTCACTGTAAAATTTGAAAGAACAAAGATGTTTTACCGTTATCTTTAAGAAGTCATGAAAGTTTGGGTTTCTTCAGACTTTTTGTTTCTTTATATCATATATTAAAAAAAGCCTCAGAAATTTTCCGAGGCATTTATTTTATTATTGAAGAGAAAAGTAAAAGGTAAAAAGAGCCAAATAAAGTCTAGATTTTTAATTTTCACTTCATCCACTTGGCTCTTTCTACTTTCCCCTTTTTACTTTATTTAATGCGTTGCCGATTTTGAAAAAACATTAATCACCACGACACCTATTACAATTAAAAGAATTCCGATGATTGCAGGAACGTCCAGCGTCTGTTTATAAACGAAATAGCCGATTAAAGAGATCAGAACAATCCCAACCGCCGACCAGATCGCATAGGCAATTCCAATCGGGATTACTTTGATGGCGTGGGTTAAAAGGTAAAATGATGCCGACATGGCCACCACAAAAATTACGGTCTGTAAAGGCTTGGTAAAATTTTCTGAAGCCTTTAAAAATGAAGTGGCTAACGATTCTAAAAGAATAGCACACGCCAGAAATATATAGTTTTTCATAAGTTTTTTTTAAGTTTAATAATCCATCCACGATTTGAAAGCAGAAGCTTTATGAATAATAAATTGCCTATTTGCCCTGAAAAATGATTTCGGGTCTAATTGTTTATCAAGGTCTTCCAAGGTCTGTGGAACGGTTTCAATAGTTCCTGTATTTAACATCGCTTTGCTGATGCCGTGTTCCGTATAAAAATATAGGACATCTTCTGCCAAAACTGTTTTATAACCGTCACGGTGCGCCAACAGAAAACGTTTTCTGTAATCTTTAGGCTGAATATAATTGAGCAAGCCTTCAATCGCATTTCCGAGATATGGAATGTTTTCCATGAAGTTTTCATACGTTCGTAAAGCCGCATCTAATTCTTCCTCTTCAATAGGTTTTAGCAAATAATCGACGCTGTTATATTTAAATGCTTTCACTGCATATTCGTCATACGCCGTGGTGAAAATCACAGGGCTCCGAACCTGACATTTATTGAAGATCTCAAAGCTTAAACCGTCTGCCAGACGAACATCCAGCATAATCATATCGGGAGCATTGTTATTGTTGAGCCATTCTACCGTAGAGGAAATAGAATCTTCCACGGAAAGAATTTCGATGTTGGGTCTTAACTTTAACAATAACCTTTTCAACCGATCGGCATTCGGTTTTTCATCTTCAACAATTAAAATTTTATTTATCTTCATATAAAGGAATTTTAGCAATGAAATCTTTTTCGGTTTTCAAAATAATAGGTCTTTTGTTGCCTAAAAACTCAAAACGATTGATGATATTTTTTATTCCCAATCCGGCAGATTCTGTTTTATTGATGAGTGGTGACAGCGAATTATGTACTACAAGATATTGATCACTCGTTGTATAAATTTTAATTTGCAAAGGATTGGATTTTGAGGTTTGATTATGCTTCAACGCATTTTCAACCAAAAACTGCAGCGCGAGCGGAGGCAGTAAAAACTGTTTCAGCTCATTATTTACCGAAATATCAAAATGTACACCTTCACCGATTCTTTTTGTCGTTAAATAAATATAGGAATTTAAAAATTTTAACTCTTCTACTAAAGTGATGGTATCTTTTTTAGAATTAACCAGCAAATAACGATAAACTTTCGCAAAACTTTCAGAATATTCATAACCAAGCTGTTGGTCTTCAAGAATAAGTTCAGACAAAACACTTAAATTGTTAAAGATAAAATGCGGATCAATCTGCAATTTTAGCGCCTGAAGTTCTGCCGCCATTGCTGCTCTTTTGTGTTCGGAAGCTTTTAATTTGTGTTGAGTTGCTTCCAAAGCTGTTTTTTTCCAGTTTTCCAAAAGGAAAGTTCCTGTATTTATGGCACTTATCAATAACGAAACAATAATATTGGTGGCAATCCACTGAGACATTAACGTAATTTCTTTTCTGTAATCGATATTTCCCAGATTATCGCAGCCTTCAAAAAATATAAAATTAATAATGATAACAATCACGATACTTCCGACGATTTGAAGTAATGTTTGTGTAATCAACCTCTTACTGCTTTTTGTATGCCAAGAAATTTTCTTATCTAAACAATAATCTATAAAAAGGCTGACTTCTGCAATAATGATTGAGAATAAAAAGATCCAAAAAATATCTTCAATGATATAAAAAAGGTTTGTGAAGAAGCTCTTTATACGAAAAAGGATCAATAAGATAAATGAAGATGTAGGAAAATAAAAAGGCAATAATCCAAATGACTATCCTTTTTTTTAATCCGTCTAAAAAATTTTTCTTTTTACTGTTCATACAATTACGCAGTGGTTTTATGAATGTAAAGATAAATATTGAATTAAAAAAAAACGGTTTTAAAAGTCAGACGGAGAAAACAGCGGTTGAACCGTTGATTAGAAAGGTTAGAATGTTTGTCCAGATCACTTTATTTTTTCAATAAAAAGCATTGATTTAATGATAATTTTATGGTTGCAAATATTGCGACGAGGGTATATTAAAGTTTTCAGTTTTTATGAGTAACATAGATTAAGAATCAATAAAAATCTTTTGTACATTAAAAAAATTCCTTGTTCGGCCTGTAAGGGCTTAATTTAAACTTAATCATGTTGGGTAGGATTGGTTTTTCCAGTCCTATTTTTTTGTTTTGTTGGGTTTTAATTTAATAGGATTGCATCCTATTCTGTTTTAACTCGCCCTTTCAGGGCTCGCAAGAACCTTAAATTCATCCAGATTTTTTACAACTAATTAAACAATCTGAATATTCAGATTTCTGAATGCATCTAATTCCGGATTATTTGAATCCAAATCGGTGATCAAACTGTCAATATTCTCTATAGAGCATACCTTGAAAGCTTCTGCCCTTCCTAATTTGTTCTGACTGGCTAAGGCAAGAATTCTTTTTGAAGACTGCACCATTGACTTTTTTGTTTCGCCGTCGGTAACGGAAACTGCCGAAACACCGAAACCGGAATCAATCGCGCAGGTTCCCATAATGAAAAGATCAGCAATATATTTTGAAACTTCGTTGCAGGTGGTAACGCCGGAAGTAACTGCCAAATCGACTTCGTAATTGCCCCCAAGCATTATTAATTCAATATTTTTAAATTTATCAATCAAGGGAATGACAGAAAAATTGTTGGTGATAATTCTCAATTTTATATCTAAAGGCATACAGTTTACTACGGCGCAAATCGTGGTTCCTCCATCCATAAAAACCGTCATACCATCCTTTAAAAAAGACTGAACTTTTAAGGCAATAATATCTTTTTCTTTGGTGAGAAAAGACTGTCGATCATGAAAAGTCAGCGGATCTTTTTCCCGAAGAATAGCGCCACCACGAGCTTTAGATAGCAATCCGTTGCGATGCAGAATATCGATATCCCGTCGAATGGTATCTTCGGAAACCTGTAAAAGCAAAGCAAGATCTTCAAACTTTACTTTTTTCTTTTCGTTCAACTCCTTTAGAATAATTTCGAAACGTTCCTCTTTTAGCATGATGATGATTTTTTTCGGATTTTATAAATTAAAGCTACTACAATAAACAGCAAAGCTATTATTTCAAAGGCAACCGTCAAAGAAAAATGATGCGCAATAAAACCTAATAAAGCTGGCCCTGCTAACTGCCCTGCATAACCCATCGTTGTGATTACGGGAATACTTACTGTAGGCGATAATCCTGAAATTTTCCCGCCTTCACTGAAGAAAACTGGAACAATATTCGCAGCACCGATCCCAAGTAAAATAAATCCTATCAAAGATACGGTAATCCATGGACTGAAAATAAGAATTACAATGCCTGCTGAAGCGATAATACTTCCTCCGATGACTACAATTTTGCTGTTCAGTTTACTAATTAAAGAATCGCCTGCCAATCTCATAACAGCCATTGCTACTGAGAATGCAGCATATCCTATTCCTGAAAATTCAGGCTCCACATTTTTGTTATCTCTTAAAAAGATAGCGCTCCAGTCCAGCATCGCGCCTTCAGATAAGAAAACGATAAAACACATCAGACCTAATAATAGAACAGTTGAATTAAACCATTGAAGACGGCTTGTGGCAACCTTTTCTTCATCAACATTTGAAAATTTTAGAATAATTTCCTTTTCTGTTTGATAATTAAATAAATGTTTAAACTGGATGCTCAGCAGAAATATCAACAAAGTAGAAATTGTGATGGCTGCATAAATTGGATTTAAACCTAATTTGATTAAAAAGCCCAATCCTAACGAACCAAATAGACCACCAACACTGAATAAGCCGTGTAAAGATGACATGATTGGCTTTTCGTAAATATTCTGAACCTGAATTCCGTGGGCATTCATAGCAACATCTACTGTTCCGATGCTGCATCCGAAGGCAAAGAGCGCTAATCCCATCAGGTAAATATTTGAAATCACCAATAAGCTAGGCAATATAAAAGCGGCCGCTAATACACTTCCTACAATAACTTTTCTTGAACCTATTTTACTGATTAAGATTCCTGATATTGGCATCATCACCAATGCGCCACCTCCCAATAACAACAACAATAATCCTAGATCTGCTTCATTCAATCCTAACCTGTCTTTTGCTAAAGGAACCATTGGAGCCCAACTTGCAATTCCGAGTCCGCAGACTAAAAATATAACCTGAGTTGCTCTTTTTGCATCAATTATTTTCTTTGTAATCATACTTCATAATTTTTACATTGCAAATTAATGCAATTTTGCATTAATTTGCAATATGTTCAAACTGAAAAATTTAAAATTTTATGAAAGCAAAAATTGAACACGTCGCTGTATGGTGTAATGATTTGGAACAGATGAAAGAATTTTACATGAAGTATTTCGATATGTCAAGTAATGAAAAATACATCAATCCTGTGAAGAATTTTGAATCTTATTTTTTGAGTTTTAATGCAAGTGATTCTGCAAAAATAGAACTAATGAAACGTCCGGATATTATTGAAAATTCTTTTACACGAGGCAATCTGATGGGATTTTGCCATCTCGCAATATCCGTTGGAAATAGAAATTCAGTAGATATTTTAACCGAAAATTTAAGAAGTGATGGCTATAAAATTATCGGTGAACCTCGCGTAACCGGTGATGGATTCTACGAAAGTATTGTGGAAGATCCTGAAGGAAACTGGGTGGAGATTACGGAATAAAAAAATCCCGGACAATTTTTAATGTCCGGGAAATTTTTAAACGAAAGGTTCTTCGTTATTATTTTTATACTGAATCATACCTTTAAACTGATGATAAGAATCTTTAATATTTTTCAACTGTTCAGAGACAATTGGTAAACTTTTTTCACTAAGATCACCACTATCAATTGAATTCTGATATGCATCAATCGCTGCTTTTTCTCCAAAAACTACATTTTCAAGCGTAGATTCTTCTGTGTTTCCGATGGTAAATGAGTTTTTAATATCGATCCAAGTTCTGTGCAAAGCTCCAGCAACAGATGATGAATCATTTGCTTCGCCGCCATTTTCGGTAATCAGATTGATCAGTTCGTTTTTCATAATGGTTGCAAGGGAATTCATTTTAGCATACTCCGGTTTTACATCGGGGTAATTTTCCCAAATTTTACCTTCAACTTTTGCAAATCCTAGGATACGGTCGTTGGTAATATGCAATAAATCGTTCAGTACAGAAATTTCTTTTTGATTTTCCATAATATAATTTTTTGTAGGTGTAGGAAAAAGCTTGCAATAACTGTACCTCTACTCCTTCATCAATTTCATAAAAGAAAAATCAGGCTGACGCATTTCAATTTCATTTTCGCTGGAAGCTTTTTGAGCTTCAGAAGCATATACAAACATTTGCTGTTCATAGTTTTGAATCGCTTCATCAATGGTTTTAAAATTATCACTCTTTAAATTTTCAGATAAAATTAAAGCATCTAACAATCCTGTATTCACGCCTTGTCCGGCAAATGGAGGCATTAAATGTGCGGCATCACCAATTAAAGTTATAGGTAAAGCACGATTCTGTTTCCACGAAGTTTCTAATGGAAGTTTTCTTGTTGGCAGCCCTACAAAAAAATGAGTTGAGTGAATTAAATTTTTATAAATCTCATTCCAATCTGAAAATTTATTTAGCAAAAAGGCTGTTATTTCCTGTGAATTTTGAAAATCAAATTCTATTTCAGACTTTTTTAAAATAATGCCATACGTTAAAGAACCATTATTAAGAGGATTCGCAACAATTAATACACCTTTATTGGCAGCCATTAATCTTCTACCATCACATAATTTAAAAAATTCCGGGCAGTTGATCTCCGGTTGCTCCACATCTCCTTGAATAATAATTGTTCCTGTTTCTTCCACTTGCGCATTGGTAACATAATTTCTGACTTTTGACATTCCGCCGTTAGCAACAATCATAAAATCAGTTAATTCAGTTTTATTATGTTCAAATTCTAATTGCCATTTATTATTGATGGGTTGAATATCAATTAATTTTCTATCCCAAATTACGGTTGCTTCATTTAAACTATTCAATAAAATCATTCTCAGATCGTTTCGGTTAATTTCAGGATTAGCAAATTGATTTTCAACGGCAACTTCAATTGTTGATAAAATATTACCTTGTTCGTCTGCCATATTAATTCCCATTGGCAAAGCAATTTCATAATATTTCTCAAGCAAGCCAGCTTTTTTCATCGCAATCTGCCCTGAATCTTTATGTAAATCTAACGTTCCTCCCCAAATTCGGGTTTCTGCATTTACATCTCGTTCAAAAACAGTTACATCTGTTCCGTTTTGCTGTAATAACCTCGCCATTGTCAAACCTACTGGTCCGGCTCCGATGATGGCTATTTTTTTATCTTTCAGTATATTGTTCATCTTCTAAAATTTGAAAACAAAATTCTGAAAAACAGCTGCTTTAGGATTGTATAAATGCGACAAATTCACGGTTTGGAATTTTTTCAATCTTTGCTTTTCTGGCAAATGCACCGGGCGTTGTTCCACTGTATTTTTTAAATTCCCGATTAAAATGTGCCTGATCGGTGTATCCCAACTCAATAGCTAATTCTGCAAGATTAGAATCTGGCTGGCTCCACAAGATATTTCTAGCTTTCTCAAAACGAATCAATCCGGAAACATCTTTCACCGTAAATCCGGAAGATTGCTTGAACTTCCTTTCTAAAGTACGAATTGTCGTATGTGCAGCAACGGCAATTTTACTGACAGGAATACTTCCATTCGCCTTTCTCATCGCTATTCCTGCTTTATAAATAAGACTATCGGTTGACATTTCAAGATTAAAAAAATAGTCTTTAATAAAATCTATCGCTTCCTGAATCTGGTTTTTATTAATAAAATTCTGCAACGAAGGTTGAAGTTTTGCAATAGGATGTTCAAATGTATCGACTCCGTTTTTGTTAGAATCTAAATTAAGCAAATCAAAAACCGTCCAGGGAAAGCATCTTATAGCAAGAATTTGTAACCTTTTTCTTGTATAAAAATGAGCAGGATGATTAAGCAAACCTACCAAAAAGGGAGAAGGTAACGATTGTAAATTTTCATTTTGAAGGATCTGAAGTTCCTCACCGAAATGAAAAATAATCTCAACAAAACCATCAGGAATTACTTCAAAATTGGTTTGTTCATTCCCAAAATCTGTGTCATTATACCAAAAACAGGTAATGGTATCGCGCAATTCCTTCGGTGGTTCAAATTCTATATGCATGCAAGCTTCAATAAGATGAATTAAAATTAATAAAAATAAACAGCTCTTCAACTAATTAAAATTGAAGAGCTTGTAACAAGGCAAAAATATGAATGAGTAGTTTAAAAATGATGAATTTTATTTACCGAAATATTTTTCAAACAAAGCTAACTGATTGGTTAAAGAAATACTCCAATATTTTGTGTCATGGGCTCCCAAAGATTCGATATACAAATGCTGAATTTTCTTCTGGGTTAAAGCTTGGTGAAACTTTCTGTTTTGCTCAATCATCTGCACATCTTCTGTTCCGCAATCAAAAATATAATGTTGCTGAGCCGTTTCCATCTGATTAATTTTACTGTCTGTAAGGTAATTACTCTTCAATGATTCAAACGGTCCTAAAACTTTATCTACCTGATATTTATTATAATTCTCTCCAAAAACTCTGAAATCCAACGCGCCGCAAGAACTGCCAACAATACCGAAAGTATCATGATACGTAACCCCGATATTGGTAGCGCCATAGCCACCCATACTCCATCCCAAAATTCCTCTTTGTGCTTTTTCTTTTTTAACAGGATAATTTTTATCAATAAACTCCACCAATTCTTTTCCTATAAAAGTTTGATATTGAGAATCTTTAACAATCGGACTATCTACATACCAACTGCTGAAATTCCCGTCTGGCAAAATATAAATAGTTCCATATTTTTGAGATTTTTCAGCTAAGCCTGGAATATCTTCTTTAATGATTCTTTCGGGATTTCCGCTGAAACCATGCAAAATATAAACTGAGTTATATGCTTTTTTTGCTTCAAGGTTTGGAGTGACAACAATTACCTTTATTTTCTTATTCATTTTAGGGCTAAAAACTTCCTGACGAATAATTTTCTGTGAATACAACTGACTAAAAGTGATGAAAATCAATATAAGGTTTATTAACTTTTTCATAATTTAAAATTTTAATTAATAATGGCTTTATCGTTAAAATAAAGCTTTTTCGTTCTACAAAATTGCGAACTATAAAATCAAAAAACATCAACATATGTTAACGTTTCTATTGATTTAATTCTTTTCTTATTCTGCTTAACTGCGTGGGTGTTACTCCTAAATAGGAAGCAATATGATGCTGTTTTAACCTTTTAAATAAAGATTGATTCTCCATTAAAGCTAGATATCGGGTTTTTGCGGTTTCATACTTTAATGAAATTTCCAACGGCTCTTTTTTCACTACCCAATTTTTTTCCAAGTAGTGAATTTGAAATAATGCAATGTCTAAATGTTGATGAAAGAGCTCTCTGTAAGCATTTACAGGATATTTAATAACTTCACAATCTTCCAAAGCAATCATGCTGAATTTACTGGGTTCATGCGTAATAACTGCCGAAGTGGAAGCAACAAAACTATTCTCTTCAAAAAATATTTTATAGGCTGTATTGCCATTTTCATCCGTATTATAATAGCCAATCAGCCCAGATTTTAAAAAATAATAATATCTCGACATCATGCCTTCTTCCAACAACAATGTATTTTTTTCGAATTTTTCTTCAGAGCAGATGTTTAGCAAAAGAGAAATACTTTCATCAGAAAGCGGGTAATAGATATTTATTTGTTTTATAAGTTCTTCCAAAATAATAAATTTCAACAATAAGTTTAATAATTATATAAAATGCTTAAACCATTAATCATACCATTTTTGTTCGTACTTTTGTAATGATACATTAAACAATTTTTCACAATAAATTTACTATGAATTCTAATCAAAATCCAAATATTAAAGCTGTATTTTTCGATGTTGACGGCACTTTAATAAGTTTTAAAACCAATAAAATTCCGGAATCTACACAAGAAGCCATAAAAAAACTTCGCGAAAAAGGGATAAAAGTCATTGTAGCAACCGGACGATCCATTAATTCTTTAGATCATATTAAACACATTGATTTCGACGGATTTATCACATTTAATGGCGGCTACTGCATGACGACGGATGGCAATATCATGTTTAAAAAAGCCATTAACGCTGAAGATATAAAAAATTTAATTAATTATTCTGAAAAATCTCCTTTAAGCTTTTCATTAATGTATGAAAATAAAGTTGAAATAAATGATGTAAATCCTGAAGTGGTTGGCATGTACGCCCATCTCAATCTTCCCGTTCCGCCTTTACATGATAAAGATAATGTGGATGTTGAAAATGTTCTGCAGGCAAATATTTTTCTTGGACCTGATGAAGAAAAGGTTTTTATGGAAAAAGTAATGCCGAATTCTGTGGCTTCCAGATGGACTCCCCTTTTTGCGGACGTTAATCCCGGTGGAATTACCAAACAAAACGGAATAGAATATTTCTGTAAACATTTCGGAATCGATTTTGCTGAAACTATGGCTTTTGGAGACGGAGGGAATGATATTTCTATGCTAAAATTTGTAAAAATTGGCGTTGCCATGGGAAATGCAAATGAAAATGTAAAAGAAATTTCGGATTACGTTACTGAAGAGGTTGACAATCATGGAATTGAACTCGCTTTAAAACATTTTGGACTACTTTAATTTTATATCTCATAGCTAAACATTTTTAAGCCTAATTAAATATGTGGTATTTGTTTTTAAACTGATTTAATAAAAAAGGCACAGTATGTGTATATAACTAATTAAATCACTTAAAAATATTTAGTTATGAGAAGTTTATTATGGCTAGTAGCGGTCATTTGCATTGTCGTTTGGCTACTAGGAATGTTAGGAGTTGTGCCGGGTATGAGCACAGGTTATTTAGTACATGTTTTATTGGTAATCGCCATTATTGTAGTTTTATATAATATTATTACAGGTCGAAAACCTCTCGATTAATAGATTTCTTCAAATTGAAACTATTCTATTAATTTAGTAAACTTTAAAAATATTGATCCTTGACAAATTTTGTTAAGGATTTTTTAATTAAAAAGCAGAATCTGAAATACATCAAATTCCGCTTTTATTCTTATTTATAGAAAATTATTTTTTTGCTTTTGCAGGAGCTGCTGTAGTAGCGCCTAGTTTAGATTTTACATCCGCAGTAATATCTTCACCACCATCTAAGTAAGCAATCTGGCTGTTTCCCTGAGAAGTTGCCACATCAAAAACGTATGCCAATCCTTTTTCTTTAGCCACAGTAGAAATCATGCTCGCTACTTTTTTCTGAATCGGAGCAAACAATTCGTTTTGCTTTTGAGAAATATCCTGGGCCGCTTTTGTACGCGTTTCTTCAATCGTTTTTCCTAATTGCTGAAGTTCAGTCTGAGCTGCTGTAAGTTCCTTAATTACAGATTCTTTATTTGCTTCACTGATTGTTTTTTCTTTATCCTGAGCCGCTTTTAGCTTCGTTTGGTAGCTTGTGATCAGCTTCTCAATTTCTCCTTGTTTTGTTTTGGTAAAAGTATCCAAACTCGCTTCTGCAGTTTTAGCTTCAGAAAGATTATTGAAAACATCATCAGAGTTTACATGACCGATTTTTTGTTGCGCTTGGGCAAGGTTTGATGTAAGAAATAATCCCGCTGCTACAGAAAATACAGTGATTAACTTTTTCATGTTATTGTTGATTTTTAAAATTATTTTAATTGTTTGTTTTTAAAAAGATGACAAATATAATAAATATAACTACATCTCTAGTGATAATAACAGAAAAGAAGCCCAAAAAACCTCGGACTTCTTTTCTAAATAATATTAAGTAAAAAATGAAAGACTAATTTTATGCTATACAAAAGTATTTTCTTGAGATTCAAAACGTGTTAACCCACAAATAATAATTCCTTAAAAATAGCTTAAAACAAAACCTTTATATTTTTGATTAATACATTATCTTCATTCTAAAAAGATCAAATGGGAACTTGTGCTTTTTCGTAAATTATACCTTCACTTTTTAATTCTTTCCAAAAATCAACAGGAATTTCTGCATTCAGTGCATTTACATTTCCCTGAACCTGTTCAGCCTTACTTGCCCCAGGAATTATTGCTGAAAATTCATCTGCTGCCAACACAAAATGAAGGGCTGCATCTACAAGACTGAGGTTATATTTTTTCGCGATTTCAGCTATTTTATCACGTTTTTCCGTCATTCCTTTAGGAATTACATCTTTATAATTATATCGTGGTCTTCCATTGATAAACCCAGAATTGTATCCCGCACCGGAAACCAGCTTTATACCAGCTTTTTTTACGGCAGGAAGCAGACGGTCCACAGCATCTTCGTGCTCAAGAATAGAATATTGTGTAGCGGAAAGGCAGATATCAGGATCGGCAGATTCAATACAATCTAAAATAGGTTCAATTTTATTGACACCCATACCCCAGGCTTTAATAATCCCCTGATCCCGCAAATCAGATAAAACTTTGAAAGCTCCTTCCCTTGCCTGTTTAAAAAAATAAGGATAACGATCGCCCACCTGATCTTCAGATAAATCGTGAACGTACACAATATCAATATGATTTAATCCTGTTCTTCTCAAACTTTCCTCAATGCTTTTTTTAATGGCATCTGCAGTGTAGTTATGCTCAAAATCGTAATTTAAAGGTGCTTTCCACATCGTTGGAGGAACTTTATCTTCTGGAACTTCTGTAAACAGCCTTCCCACTTTTGTTGAGAATACAAATTTATCTCTCTTCTGATTTTGTAAAAAACTTCCAAACCTTCTCTCACTTTTCGTAAGTCCGTACCATGGAGAAGAATCGAAATATCGAATTCCCAGATCCCATGCTTTCTGTAGAACTTTGTAAGAATCTTCGTCTGTTAATGGCTCGAATGCAGTTCCTATGGCTACTCCACCCAATCCCAATTTGTGTTTTTCATTTAAAACATCTGCTTTCATATGATAATATTTAAGTGTTTTGGTTGGTGTAAAGGATACAAACACCGTGCAGACATGGGCTTTCAAATCATAATATTTTTAATTTTTATAAAGATTAAAAATGAAATGTCAAAAAGAATTTTTTTTCATCGAAGGTTTTGATCTTTGGTTTGGATTAACTCAATAATTAGTCAACCAATTATATTCATATTGATAAGAATCAATTGTTATCGTATAAAACTAATATTTGGCTTTATTATTGAAGCTAAGATAATACACTTCAACATCAAAAATATGAAAAAGCATATCGTAATCGTAGGCGGAGGTTTTGCGGGAATCAATCTTATAAAATCCTTGGTAAATGATAAAAGATTCAAAATAACACTTGTTGACAAGAATAATTATCACTTTTTTCCACCATTAATTTATCAGGTGGCCACTTCCTTTATTGAAGCATCCAATATCAGCTACCCTTTCCGAAAGATGTTTTCCAAATACAAGAACGTAAAATTTCACATGGGAGGTCTTCTGAATGTTTTGCCTGAAATCAAAACCATCCAAACGGAAACCGGAGAAATCACCTACGATTATCTTGTTTTAGCATTAGGAACAGAATCGAATTTCTTTGGAATGGAAAACGTTCAAAATTGCGCCTTGCCGATGAAAACTATCGATGAAGCTTTATATTTGCGAAATTATATGCTTTTAACATTGGAAGAAGCGGCTCGAAATAAAGATATTAAAGAAGCTCAAAAGTTACAAAATATCGTAATTGCAGGCGGTGGCCCCACTGGTGTAGAATTAGCAGGAATGATTGCCGAAATGGGAAGCTATATTGCTAAAAAAGAATATCCAGAAATAAAATCAGCTTTATCGAATATCTATTTAATTGATGCGTTGCCCACATTACTTTCGCCGATGAGTAAAATGGCCCAACAGGCTGCTTACGATAAGCTTAATAGCTTGGGAGTGAAGATTATCCTGAATGTTGCGGTAAAAGACTATGCCGATGGAAAGGTAATTTTAGCGGATGGAAAATCTATCGAAACAGAAACGTTAATCTGGACTTCCGGAGTGATCGGTCGTGAAGTGAAAGGGTTGCCTGAAGAAAGCATAGGAAAAGGGCGAAGAATTCTCGTTGATGCTTATAATAAAGTAAATGGCACAGAAAATATTTATGCCTTAGGAGACATCAGTCTTCAATTTTCGGATAAAAAATTTCCTAATGGGCATCCACAATTAGCACAGGTTGCCATTCAGCAAGGGAAAAATTTAGGACAAAATTTTAAAAGAATTGAAGACGAAAAAGTACTCCATACTTTCGAATATAATGATAAAGGGAGTATGGCGATCATATCAAAATTCAATGCGGTGGTAGATTTACCGAAGTTTTCATTTAAAGGTTTTACTGCATGGCTTACTTGGCTTTTTATTCATATTATTCCGTTGGTTAGTTTTAGAAGTAAAATACGTCTGGCAATGGATTGGCTGAGATTATTCATCACCAATAACCCTTCCATCAGATTAATTCTACGACCAAAAAGAAACACTGGAAAAGAAGCAGAATTTGAGCATTCCTAATATATTACGTAAATTTACACAACTATAACAATTCGGTTATGGAATAAAATCTTTATTTAAGTGAAAATTCATAATAGAAGAAAATTTCTCAGCTTTCTAAAGTTTAAGAGAGATTTTCAAAAGTATGGGCTTGAAAAAGCACGAAGTTATGAGCTCATTCTTCATTGGCTAAACAATAGGTTAAGCCGAAATCAGTTTCTTGTACTTTCCGGAATTCTTGTAGGATGCTCGGCGGGTTTGGCAGGGGTTATCCTTAAAACGCTGGTGCATAATATTCACCATTTTATTACGACAAAAGTTCATTTTGAGTATCAGATTCTTTTTTATGTTGTCTTTCCTTTTTTAGGAATTGTTTTGACGACAAGTATCGTTTTAACGATTTTTAAAGGACAAGACAGGAAAGGAATTGGCGCTATTTTATATGAAATTGCTCAAAATTCAAGTATCGTTTCATCTGTAAAAATGTATTCTCAAATCGTACAAAGTGCTATTACGGTGGGCCTTGGAGGTTCTGCCGGATTGGAAAGTCCTATCGCCGTGACGGGAGCTGCCATTGGTTCTAATTTTGCCCAAACCTATCGTTTAAGCTATAAAGAACGTACGCTTTTATTGGCGGCGGGTGCTACGGCTGGTATTGCTTCGGCATTTAATGCTCCGATTGCGGGAATTATGTTTGCTTTTGAAATTTTGTTAACAGGGGTGGTTTTCACAGATTTTATTCCTTTGGTTGTTGCCGCGGTATGTGGAAGTTTACTGTCAAGAATCTTATTGCAGGAAGATGTACTTTTCAGGTTTTATACAAGAGAAGCTTTTAATTATAAAAATGTTCCTTACTATCTTTTATTAGGAATTGTCACAGGTTTGTATGCCAGATATTTTGTTGTTATTTCCCAAAAAGTTGAACATTTTATTAAAGGGGTGAAAATGTCTCGTCTTAGAAAGGCAATGTTTGGAGGTGCTGTGTTATCCTTGCTATGCGTTCTCTTTCCTCCCTTATTTGGTGAAGGATATGAAACTGTAAAAGCCTTTACCAACGGAGATACTCATTTAATTATCGAAAATAGCTTATTCAGATATTTTGAAATTAAAGATTTTACTATTATCATCTTTTTGATCTTAGTACTTTTACTGAAAGCTTTTGCCACGTCTTTCACCATTTTCAGCGGTGGAAATGGAGGAAATTTTGCACCGTCTCTTTTTGCAGGAGGAACGGTGGGATATCTATTTGCCATTGTTTGTCAGCAGATCGGTTTTACAGATGTTCCGGTTACCAACTTGGTATTGGTAGGAATGGCGGGAGCGATGAGTGGTGTGATGTATGCCCCCTTAACAGCTATTTTCCTGATTGCAGAATCTAGTTTTGGATACGACTTATTTATTCCGTTAATGATTGTTTCTATTATGTCTTATTTAATTGCCAAGTGGTTTTCTCCTATTTCTCCCGAACTGAAATCATTAGCCGATCAAGGAAAAATTTTCACAAATAAGCATGATAAAAATTTATTATTTTCATTAAAAACAGAAGATTTTATTGATAGATATTCTCAAGCCATTAACCAAAATGCACCAATTACAGAATTATTTGAACTGATAAAAAACGGAGATAAAAATATTTTCGCTGTTATTGATGAAAATAAATCTTTGAAAGGCATACTTACTTTAGATGATGTAAGACCCTATCTTTTTTCAAACGATGAAATTTCGGCAACGATAATTCAAATTATGAAAGCTCCGCCTGCCATTATTCATCCTGAAGATCAGCCATTAGAGATCCTTCAGACCTTTGACGATACGGGGATGTGGAATTTACCTGTTGTAAATAACGAAAATAAATTTATCGGATTTATTTCTAAATCAAAAATTTTAACGAGTTACAGACAATTGTTAAAAGAATATTCAGATTAAGATCTATTTCATAAAAACCAAAAGCCGTTCAATCATAACATTGAACGGCTTTTTTATCTAAAAAAAATAATTTACTTTAAAGTATTTATTATTGGCTTACTTTGTTCAAAAGTTCGACCTCATCGCTGCTTAATTGAATAGTGGGAGCAGCAAATAATGTTTCCAATTGAGATTCGCTGGTTGCGCTCACAATCGGAGCCGTAATCAACGGATTTGCCAATAACCAAGCCAATGCCACAGCACCTTGCGTTGTATTATGTTGAGAACTAATTTCATCTAAAGCTTTTAAAACTTCCAAACCTTTAGGATTAAGATATTTTCTTACGCCCTCCCCTCTTTGGCTTTTTGATAAATCAGCTTCATCACGGTATTTTCCGGTTAAAAATCCGGCTGCTAAAGACCAATATGGGAATACGCTTAAACCAAATTGATCGACCAATGGAGCATAATTAGTCTCAAAACCTTCTCTTTCCAGCAAATTATAATGAGGCTGAAGCGCAACATATTTCGGGAAATTATTTTTCTCGGCCACTTCAAAAGATTCTTTCAATCTTTCAGGAGAAACGTTTGAGGCTGCGATATAACGCACTTTTCCAGCTTTTACAATTTCATCATATGCTGATAAAGTTTCCTCGACTGGCGTTTTATTATCGTCGAAATGCGTGTAATAAATATCAATATAATCGGTCTGAAGTCTTTGCAAAGATTCATCCACAGATTTTAAAATATGTTTTTTACTGATATCAAAACCATGCTCTTTAGTTTCAGAGCCTACTTTTGTTGCGATGACCAAACCGTGCCTGTTATCACGGCTTTTCATCCATTTTCCGATAATTTCTTCAGACTGACCGCCTTTTCCGTTCACCCACCAAGAGTAAGTATCAGCCGTATCTACAAAGTTAAAACCTCCCGCGATAAATTGATCCAGAATATCAAAAGATTGTTTTTCATCGAGCGTCCATCCGAACACGTTTCCTCCAAAATTTACTGGTGCAATTGACAGATCAGTATTTTTTATTTTTCTTTTTTCCATGAGAATGATTAAGATTAAAGAATTATTTATTGAATAGCTTAAAGGTAACGAATAATATTTTTGATTAATGGTTTAATCTCTCTATTCTATTAATAATTTTTCTCAATGAAAAAAGACCAACTTTTCAAGCTGGTCTTTCTATTTTATAATTGTTGATTTCATTAAATCTCTCCCATCACATACATATTTTCCATGGTTGGGATGGTACTTCCGCCCTGTTTTTCCAAAGTGATTGCAAAGGCCTGAGCATTAGAAATATTCGCTAAAGCAATTTCGCTGTCTTTTTCATGCGTGTACATTCCTGCATTTACAGGTTTTCCATCTTCAATAGCCCAAAGTTGATATTGCATACCATCAGGTGCTTTTGGAAGACTTTCGGCGGTAAGATAAACATCTTTGGTCTTTTTATTCCAGAAAACCATGGCCTTAGAATCGGTATGTTTTTCAACACCTTTTAACATCACCATTTCCATATTCGGATCAGTTGCCATATCCATCTTACGATTCATTTTCTGCATCGCCAAATCCTGAGATTTCTTACGATTGTGCATATCCGCAATCTCGGTTTTCATTTTAGATTGATTGCTCATCCAAAACATATTCCCTCCTACACTTATTAAAAATAAAACAGAAGCAGCAATAGCAAAGGTTTTCCAATTATTATTTCCCTGAATTCTAATTTCTTCCTGAGGTTTTGCAGCCGGAATATCTGCCGAAACTGCAGGTTTCACTTCTTCAACAATCTGTTCCTGTTGAATTTTATTCCAAATCTTTGATTTTAAATCGACTGGAGGTATCACAGACTGAGCTGTAGCCAAATCTTCTAAAGTTTTCTGCGCTTCTTCAAAAGCTTCTCTTACTTCAGCATTGTTCTTCATCACACACTCCAAAATCCCCGCCTCTTCAGGTGAAGCGTGGCCTAGAATATAAGATTCTATAATTCCGGATGATATGTATTCTTTAGTGTTCAATTTATTGATAGTCTTTTAACAAATCCTTTAATTTCATCAGTGCGTTTCTCATTTTGGTCTTTACCGTTCCCAGCGGGATCTTCAGTTTTTCGGATATTTCATTTTGAGTATATCCCTGATAATAAGCCAAATCAATCAACTCCTGTTTATCGACTTCCAGTCCTTCAATTACTTTATTAAATCCGATAAAATCAGAAGAATTATTTGTTGTCGAAAGCTCTGCAGAGTTATATACGAAATCCGGAAGCGATTGGTTTTTAAGCTCATTCTGAAAACCTTTAGATTTTAAATAATCAATAGCGGTATTTCTTGCAATATTAATCATCCAGGTATAAAACCTTCCTTTTGATGAATCGTATTGCTGAATGGAATTCCAGATTTTAACAAAAACATCCTGAATAATTTCTTCTGTATATTCTTTTGACTGAACGATTCGGAGAATAATACCATATAGCGCACCAGAATAGTGGTCATACAAATAATGAAAACCAGATTCGTTTCTCTCTTTTAGTAAAACGATGAGCTCCTCTTCCGAATAGATTGTTTTAATAGTGAGTATTTTTCGTTTCAAATGTAATGAAATATTCCAAATTAAAAACAATTTTTAAACCAAATTTCAATTCTTCAATAAAATTAAACAGACGTTTGCAATTTCTCTGCCTAAAGATTTAATTTTTAATGATTTATTAATTTCCAAATAAAATCCCATGGAAAAACGAAATTTATCAAACTGATTATCAATTAGTTGAAAATAATTTAATCTTTTTTAAATCTGAATTAAAACCAGCCTCGTAAATGACATTAACAACGAAAAATTTAAACAACACTTAAAATTTAATACAATGAACACAAGATCAAAAATTGCAGTAGCAGGAATGATGGTTTTATCATTCGCTTTCAGTGGAAATTTAACTGCACAAACGATGAAAGAAAAAACAGTAATGGTTGGCGGAGCAGCAATGTACCCTTCAAAAAACATTATTGAAAATGCTGTTAATTCAAAAGACCATAAAACATTGGTTGCAGCAGTAAAAGCAGCAGGTTTGGTTGAAACTTTACAGGGAAAAGGTCCTTTTACGGTATTGGCTCCAACGGATGCGGCTTTTGCAAAATTACCAAAAGGAACGGTAGAAAATCTGGTAAAACCTGAAAACAAAGCTACGCTTACAAAAATCCTTACTTATCATGTGCTTCCTGGAAAATTCAATGCTAAAGAAATTTGGGCAGCCGTGAAAGCCGGAAACGGAAAAAGCATGATGAAAACAGTAGAAGGCGAAGAACTTACTTTCTGGACCAAAGGCAAAGACCTTTATGTGAGAGACGCGAAAGGAAATGATGCTAAAGTTACTATTGCAGATGTAAATCAGTCAAATGGTGTGATTCACGTGATCGACACTGTTTTAATGCCTTAGGGCTTATTAGTTGTTGGAACAGCATAAAATAATATGCTGTTCTTTTCTTCATCAATAATCAAACACTTAAAAAATAATATTATGAAAAGAACAACAATTCAGGTTTCTAATCAAGGAGCAACACTTGATACAGGAAGACGAAATTTCTTAAAACTAAGTGGTGTTGGATTGGCTATTGCCGGACTCACCCTTATTGGATGCGATGATAATGACGATTTTAACTTTATGGATAATGATGTTTTTGATCTGGGATCAGGAGATGTAGGTATACTGAATTACGCCTATGCCCTTGAACAGTTGGAAGCCGATTTTTACACCAAAGTAGTTAATAATTTTTACAGTGGCATTTCGAGTATTGAAAAGGAATTATTCACAGATTTGTACCATCATGAGGTAATTCACAGAGATTTTTTCAAAGCGGCTATCAGCGGAGCCACTTCAAATGTACTACCCAAGCTTGAGTTTCAATATCCAAATGTAAATTTCAATGACAAAAATTCTGTGCTGGCTACTGCAAAAGCATTGGAAGATACTGGCGTTGCAGCGTATAACGGAGCCGGAAAATACATAACAAATCCTACCTATCTGGTAATTGCCGGAAAAATAGTTTCTGTGGAAGCTAGGCATGCTTCAGCAATCAGAAACCTAATAAATCCAGGAACAGCAGCTTTCTCAGGAGATGACGTGATAGATGCCAACGGATTGGATCTTGCCAAAGAACCAAAAGATATTGTTGCCGCGGCAGGAGGGTTTTTCAAAACTCCTTTTACATGGAAAGAACAAGGAATCGGCTAAATTATTCACCATTAAATCTATTATTATGAATATTCTAAAATTACTGGATAAACTTTCTAACGATAAATTTTTCACTACAGAAACTTCACGATTAGAAACAATTACGAATCTTTCTTCAGCTGGTAAAAAAGCTGCTGTAGCATCCATCCCTTTTGGATTGGGAGCATTAATGACGACTTCTGCTAAAGCAGAAACGGTAACCACTACAGATTCTAGCTTATTTAAAAATGCTTTGACGGATGCACTTCAATTGGCTTTAGTCCTTGAATATCTTGAAAATGAATTTTATGCCATGGGATTGGCCGCGGGAACATTAATTCCTAACGGAGACCGAGCAGTTTTTATGCAAATTTCAAAACATGAAGCAGCCCACGTCAATTTCTTAAAAAGTACTTTAACTTCTTTAGGAACGACCCCGGGAGCAAAACCTACTTTTGATTTTACCGCAAACGGGAGCTTCTCCCCTTTCACAGATTATAGTCAGTTTTTGGTTCTGGCTCAGGCTTTTGAAGATACTGGAGTTAGGGCCTACAAAGGCCAGGCAGGAAATGTGATGTCTAATAAAGCTGTTTTGCAGGCTGCATTACAAATTCATTCTGTGGAAGCAAGACATGCCTCTCAGGTGCGAAGAATGCGTGCTAACAAAGGCTGGATAGAACTTGCAGACGGCGGAAATATGCCTCCTGCAACAAATGCCGTGTATGCTGGCGAAGATGTGACCAATCAGGCAGGATTCAATACTGCAACGGCTTTTGGAGCTGCAGCAGGTTCTGCCGCGTATGATGAAATTTTAACAGGAAGCGATGCTCAAACCATAGCATCTTTGTTTATTGTATAGTGATATTTAATATTAATGTTTGGTAAGAATCCTTTCTAGTTTTGAGAAAGGATTTTTGTTGAAAATAAAAAGACTGACATTAACGTCAGTCTTTTTATTCGCTTTTTTATTCTGCTTTATTTTTCAGCGCCATCAAAAGCCCATAAGCTCCTTTCTGAACAATCTTTTTATCTTTCAAATTATCCGCTTTTAAAATTTCTGTGAATTGATCATCAGAAATCCCTACGTTTACAGGAATCATCTTAAATTTCTTGTTCCCTAAATCTTCAAAAATATAATTTTTACTCTCAAAAGAAACCACAGATTCATTAGGTAATCCAATCGTAAATCTACTGTTTATCGTCACTTCTGCATTAATGTACATTCCTTTGATGAACTCAGGATTTGATGCTGAAAGTTTTGCGACAGCAATTGACGAACCGCCATTTTCAATACTCGGAACAATACTTACAATTTTTGCAGTCGATTTTTTATCTGGATTTTGATTGTTATAAACTAAAATTTCCTGTCCGATTTGCACGTCATTTACATCATTTTCAAATACTTTTAATTCAAGCAATAATCCGGTTGGATTAATCAATTCAAACAAAGTATCAGAAGGATTAATATATTGTCCATTATTCACCAGAATTTTGCTCACAAAACCACTGAAAGGTGCATAAACATTAATTCTACTTCTGATATTGGATGAATTTAAACCTTTTGCATTAATTCCGATAATTCTTAATTTTTCCTCCAAACCTCTCAACGTTGCATTCAATGTTGAATAATCTGCCTGAGCGGTTTGCAAAGTTTTATCACTGGTCGCTTTGGTGATATTCAAATCTTTTTGACGGCTTAAATTCAATCTTGCAGATTCCAACTGCGCTTTCGTCACCAAATAATCCTGTTGAAGCTGAATAAATTGCGGATCTTCTACAACAGCCAAAACCTGTCCTTTACTGAAATGACTTCCATTAATCACATTAATCGATTTGATATGACCGCCCATAATGCTGGAAACCGAACTGATATGAGACGGCGCAATTTCCACTTTACCATTCAGGCGAACCCGTTTTTGCATTGTTTTTTCCTGAATGGTTGTTGTCGTTAAACCAATCGATTCCAATTGCTTATCCGACATTTGAACCGTATTCTGGTTTTTTTCCTTGAATTTTGTGTTTTCATACACCGTTTTTTCTTCCTCTTTTTTTCCTGAACAGGAAGATAAAATCAGAATTACACTTAAACTGAAGATTGAGATATTTTTAAGATACATTTCGCTTTTATTTTGATAGTAAAAAATTAAGTTCTGCACCGATTTGGTTGAGTCTTTCGAGATTATCAATGTAATCAACCTTTGTTTTCACTGCCTGATTCGTCAGGATTACCCAGTTCAGATAATCGATTTCGCCGACTTCTAATTGTTTTTGAACCGTTTTTAAAATGGTTTCAGACTTTGGAAGCTGTTTTTGCTCATAATTATCAACGATTTTCAGTTGATTGGTGTAATTATTAATTTGCTGTCCGAATCTGTTTTTCAGTTCAATTTCTTTTAATTGATATTGATTTTCTGAAATCGCCACTTTTGCTTTTGTCGCTTTTGCCAAAACTCTCTGACCTTTCGTAAACAAAGGAATTCCAACGCCGACCTGAACCGCATTAAAACGATTGTTATTCAGATTTTTCATACTTTGATTCGTATATCCGACCAATAAATCCGGCAACAACTTCGATTTTTCAAGTTGCGCTTCTGCTTCATTAACTTTAATTTGTTGATTTAAATATTGTAATTCAGGATGTTGCTGAAGCATTTCTTCCGAAACCTGAAGATTAACATTCATAATCGGTTTGTCCGAAACAGGTTGAAATTTTTCTTTGGACTGAAGCAATAACTGAAGCTGAAGTTTGGCAATATTTAAATCATTTTCAAGCATATTCAACTGAGTTTTTGCCTGTTCGTTCTGAATTTCTGCGGTTGATTCTTCTAGAATATTGGTTTCACCTTTTTTCAGTCTCAAACTCGCTTTTTCAGCAAAACTGCTGTACAGTTTGCTGATATATTCAATCACTTTTTTCTTTTCCTGAAGCGTAAGAATTCGGTAAAAAACATCGGAAACTTCCTTTGTTAATTGCGCTTTCGTCAAATTTTGATTGATGACACTCGCATTCCATTCTGCATCCAACATTTGTTTTCTTTTGGTATAAACCGTCGGAAAACTGAAACGTTGAGAAATAGAGAAAGAATTATCAGTTTCAATTCCATTAATTTGTCCGATTTGCGCACTGACTTCCGTTTGTGGAATATCAAGATAACTTGCCTTTAATTTTTCCTGATATTCAGAAATTAATTTTGAGTTTTTTAAAGTTCCATTTTGCTGAAAAGCTTTTTCCAAAGCCTGTTCGTAGGTAATATTTTCCTGCGCATTTATCATTCCGAAAGACATCAGAAATAAAAATGCGGACAGTTTTTTATAATTGTTTGAAAATTTCATTGTATTTATTTTTAATGTTATGAGCGCTAAGATTTTTTTAATTGAGACTTTTGATTTTTCGTTCGCAAAGGCGTTTCACTCAGCCAAGATTTAGTTTCTTTTGAACTTTTTCTTTTTACTGATTCGTTCAAATAAGACGTAAAGAATCGGTAAAACGAACAAGGTTAAAAGTGTTGCCAACATCAAACCTCCGATAACCACAGTTGCCAAAGGTCGCTGAACTTCCGCTCCGGCTCCGTTGCTGATCGCCATTGGTAAAAATCCTAATGAAGCCACAAAAGCGGTCATCAAAACTGGACGAAGACGGATTCTCGTTCCTATCAAAACAATTCGGCTTAAGTTCGTGACACCATCTTTTTTCAGTCGGTTGAATTCTGAAATCAATACAATTCCATTCAAAACAGCTACTCCGAAAAGGGCGATAAATCCAACTCCTGCGCTGATGCTGAAAGGCATTCCTCGTAATGCTAAAAAGTAAATTCCACCAATTGCAGATAACGGAATTGCGGTGTAAATCAGCAAACTATGTTTTACAGAACCGAAAGCGAAGAACAGCAATAAGAAAATCATCACCAACGAAATCGGAACGGCAATTCCTAATCTTGCTTTAGCTTGATTTAAATTTTCAAAAGCACCACCGTAAGAAATCGTGTAACCTGCAGATAATTTCAAATCTTTGTTAACCTTTTGCTGAAGCTCTTCTACAATACTCTGAACGTCTCTTCCACGAACATTGAAACCAATGACAATCCTACGTTTTGTATTCTCTCTCTGAATCTGATTCGGACTTTCTTTTAATTCTACCTTCGCCAGTTGCGACAAAGGAATTTGCTCTCCATTCGGAGTTGGAACCAACAGATTTTGGATGCTTGAGATATCTTTTTTATGCTCATTATCCATTCTTACAACGATATCAAATTTTCTTTCGCCCTCGTACAAAACACCCGCAGTTTGCCCAGCAAAAGCCATATTGATGACTCTGTTGATTTCTGCAACGGAAATATTGTAACGAGAAAGTTCAGCCCGATTATAATCAATCACAACTTGCGGAGCACCGACAACAGGCTCTAAATACAAATCCTGAGCGCCATTAACGGTTGAAATAATTCCACCTAATCTTTTAGCATAAGTCGCCAAACTGTCTAAATCTTCGCCATAAATTTTACAAACCACATCCTGTTTTGCTCCCGTCATCAATTCATTAAAACGCATCTGAACCGGAAACTGAAAACTAGCAGTAAGTCCCGGAATAACTTGTAATGCTTCGTTCATTTTATCAGAAAGTTCAGGGAACGAATGTGCTGAAGTCCATTCTTTTTTCGGTTTTAAAACAACAATCATATCACCACCGTCCATCGGCATTGGGTCGGTTGGAATTTCTCCACTTCCGATTTTCATCACGACTTTCTCAACTTCCGGAAATTGCTTTAACAAAATCTTAGCGGCTTGTGTTGTCGCTTTTTTCGTTTCTTCAATATTACTTCCCTGAAGAATTCTCATCTCAACGGCAAAATCACCTTCCTCCAGAGACGGAATAAACTCTCCCCCCATTTTTGACAATACGAAAACTGCTCCTGCAAACAAAATAATAACGGTTGCAATAATTGTTTTTCTGAATTTTAAAGCTTTAATTAATAGCTTCTGATGACCGATTTCCACTTTCGCCATCACTTTGTCAGAAACATTATCTTTTGTTTTTTTCTTTCGGCTCAATACCAAAGAACTCATCATCGGAATGTAAGTTAATGACAATAAAAACGCTCCAATCAAAGCAAAAGCAACGGTTTGCGCCATTGGTTTGAACATTTTTCCTTCAATCCCCTGAAGCGTAAAAATCGGCAGGTAAACAATTAAAATAATGATTTGTCCGAAAACGGCACTGTTCACCATTTTTGTTGCGGAACTTGAAACCTGACCATCCATTTCAGCTTTTGAAAGCATATTGTCTTTTCCGAAATGTTTTTTGTGGGCTAATTGATGCAAAACCGCTTCTACGATAATTACAGCACCATCGACAATCAATCCGAAATCTAAAGCTCCAAGACTCATCAAGTTTCCTCCGACTCCGAAAATATTCATCATAATAATGGCAAAAAGCATTGCCAAAGGAATGACTGAAGCAACCAATAAACCCGCTCTGAAATTTCCAAGAAATAAAACCAAGATGAAAACGACGATTAAAGCACCTTCCATTAAGTTGGTTTTTACAGTACTAATCGTGTTATTTACCATTTTAGCTCTATCTAAAAACGGTTCAATCACAACGCCTTCCGGTAAAGATTCCTGAATTTTATCTAAAGTCTGCTTGATGTTTCCAACAACTTCATTGGCATTTTCGTCTTTCAACATCATAACAATGGCTCCGGAAACTTCGCCTTTGTCATTATAAGTCATTGCTCCGTAACGGGTTGCAAAGCCTATTTTCACCTGAGCAACATCTTTAATATGAACAGGAATTCCTTCTTTTGTATTGGAAACCTGAATATTTCCAATGTCTTCTGCACTTCCTAAAAGTCCTTCACTTCGGATGAAAAGAACGGTTTCTTTCTTTTCGATATACGCTCCACCTGTGTTTTGATTGTTTTTTTCAAGTGCATCAAAAACATCATTAATGGTAATGTTAAAAGCCTGAAGCTGATTGGGATTGATAGCAATTTCGTACTGCTTTAATTTACCTCCAAAACTACTGACATCGGCAACGCCCTTTGTTCCTAATAATTGTCGGCGAAGCACCCAATCCTGAATGGTTCTCAGTTCGGTTTCGTCATAAATATGTTCGTAACCTTTTTTAGCTCGAACAACATATTGAAAAATTTCACCTAAACCTGATGAAATGGGTCCTAATTCCGGTTTTCCGATACCTGCTGGAATATTTTCCTGAACCAATTGCAGTCGTTCCTGAACTTGCTGACGAGCCCAATAAACATCAGTATCATCATCAAAAACAATCGTTATCAACGACAATCCGAAACGTGAAAAACTGCGGATTTGAGTAATTCCGCTGATATTGCTGGTTGCCTGTTCGATAGGAAAAGTTACGAGACGTTCGATGTCCGCAGCTCCGTATGAAGGCGCAACAGTAATTACCTGAACTTGTGTACTTGTGATATCAGGCTGTGCATCGATGGGAAGTTTTGTGGTTTCATAAATTCCAAAAAGAATCAGTCCTATGGTAAAAAAACCGATAATGAGTTTATTCTTTACAGAAAACTCAATAATTTTATTTAACATAAAAATTTATTAATTGAATTAAATAGAAATCAACTGCTTTAGAAAAAAATCCTAAAACATTGATATTTAAGTTAAAAATCAATTAACAAAAGCGCGGTGGCTGAAAAATACGGGAAAGATAACTGCTGGAAAAGTCTTTTTCCTGATAAACAGTTGGTTTTTGAGATATGATAATCTCTTTTATTTTTTCGATGTGAAAAATAATTACGGGAAGTTGAGCGTGAACCATCAAAACAACCGGCGGATTGATAAAAGGAAGCTTTTGATCCGTATCCCAATCTGCATCTTTCTTGTGATTATCATAATGTTCCACCAAAAATTCAGAAACAGTTCCCTGATATTCCATTAAATGCTCTACAAATAAAGGCACTTTCAACACTTCACCAACATTGGTTGTTGCAAGCACATAAATCATTGAACATACTATGGAAAACCATCTCAACATGGCCGCAAAGATAGGGCTTAAATTTTTTTTGAAAGAAAAATCTATTGTTAAATTGCCATTAAATATGATTTTATTCTATGATTAATTTTTCAAGTTGCTGATAAAAAGAGTCTTTACTGTAATCTGCCATTCCGGTATGTTTCAGTCTAATTTTACCATTTTTATCAAGAATTACAGTAGTCGGAAGCGAACCGTTGTAAATTTCTTGAGGAATATTTCCATTTGAAACCCAAAATGGAATGCTATATTTATTCTTTTCTAAGAATTTTTTTCCGGCATTTACATCATCATCAAGATTTATGGTTAGGAATTCTACATTCTGGTTATCTTTATATTTTTCATATATTTTCTGAATAGACGGAAATTCTGCTCTGCACGGCGGACACCACGATGCCCAGAAATTAATAAAAACGACTTTGCTCCTGAAATCCTGAGTTGAAATACTTTTACCATTTATATCCCGCACATTAAAATCAGCAGCAGTAACGGATTCTGTTTTATCTTCAATTTTTGAATTCAATAATCCTGTGGAAACAATCTGTTTCATTACCCATGTTTTAACATCTTTGTTCACTAAAAACAAAAAGAAAAAGACGAAAAAAATAATATTTACAGCATTTTTTCTTACCCAAAACCACGATTTTTCCATACTTTAAAGATAATTATTTTACTGAATACTTTTCGCAAAGTCACTCGGTCTGCAGTGCATCACTGAAAGAAAACTTCTCGTGTAGGCCTGCACACTTTTATATCCTACCTCAAAAGCAATCTCTGAAATCGTAAGATTTTTTGAACTCAGAAATTCCAGACTTTTGATAATGCGCAGCATCTGTTGATATTTATTGAGGGTAATCCCGGTTTCAGTTTTAAAAATACGTTCCAAAGTTCTCAATGAGAGTATGGCAAGATCACTGAGATCTTCCATTTTAAAGTCCTGGTTATAATGATGATGAAGGTATTCCATTACTTTAGAGAGCCGCTTATCTTTTGGCAGCGTGAGATGTAATTGTAAAGAATTAGCTACAAAGTGGGGAAGTTCATTAAAAAGAGCCTTTAAAAAAGTAGATTCATCCGAATTATTTTCTAAACTTTTAGACCACTTTTCGGAATATTTAATCATTTCCTTTAAAACAGGCGGAACGGAGAAAATTTTCTCCTGATGGTAAAAATCTTCATTACTGTCGATATCCGAAAACATAATCATCAGTTTAATTTTTTCTGAATGGGCATTCGTTTTATGCACTGCATTAGGCGGAATCCAAGCGGCATGATTTTGTGGAAGCAGATAAATTTTCTCTTCAATCGTTAAATACTGAAAGCCGCTTTCAACATAAACTAGCTGTCCTTTTTTATGAGAATGAAGAATATCATCGTGCTCCCAATCATTTTCAAACCAAACAAAATAGGGCTTTTTTAATTCATCAATTATATTATCATTATTCAAAATAATGTCGTTTTAAGTTAATATTTTGACAAATTTAAATAAAATTACAAAACTAATTTTGCTGTAGAAATTTTAACATATGACAAAAAACGAAACAAAAACAAATATCTCTTACATTTTACTTTTGGTAAATATTTTAATTGTAATATTGGTATCCAGTAATTTACGTTCACCTATTACTTCTGTTTCTCCGGTTTTAAGCGATATAAAAACCACATTGGGACTTAGCAGTTTACAAATCAGCATGCTTACCTCTATTCCACTTTTTATGTTTGCCACCTGTTCGGTATTAGTAAGCCGTTTTTCTCATAAGCTGAGCATAAACAGATTGCTGCTTTATTCATTAATCATTTTAAGTTTCGGATTATTTTTAAGAGTTATGGGTTCTCTTTCAACCTTATTTTTGGGCTCGGTTTTTATCGGCTTAGGAATTTGTATCGGAAATGTGGTAACGCCAGGCTATGTTAAAAATAATTTCCCTAAACAGATCGGACTGATGACAGGGATTTTTGCTGTTTCAATGAATATCAGCGCAGCATTAGCATCAGGATTTAGCATCAACATCGGAAAATGGACAGGCTTTGGGTGGCGAGGTTCGTTGGGAATATGGCTTGTTATTTCATTATTGGCAATAATTGTAGTCATCATCGAAATGATTTTTAATAAAAATAAATTGCAGGAAGTAAAATCGTCGATCAGCAGTTCAGATTTTAATATGTTTAGATCTTCCCAAGCGTGGAATATCAGCATTTTCATGGGATTACAATCACTATTTTATTACTGCATTATGGCCTGGCTTCCGGCATTTCTCACGGATCATCAGATGAATGCTGAGTCTTCCGGCTGGGTTTTGTTTGTCATTCAGATTACGATGCTTCCTGTCACTTTTGGAGCTCCGATAATTGCTCAAAAGATGAAAAACCAAAAGGCTATGATCGTTTTTATCTGCAGTTTGCTGCTGATAAGCACCTTAATGTTTGCTTTCCTGAAATCAGAATGGATTTATGTAAATGCAGTATTCATAGGATTATCAAATGGTTTGTCATTCAGTCTTGCGATCTTGTTTTTTTCGTTAAGAACAAAATCGAGCGCCAATGCGATCAAAATCTCAGGGATGGCGCAGTCTGTAGGGTATTTAATTGCCGCTTTTGGTCCGCCGGTTTTTGGAAAACTTCACGATTGGGATCCGACCTGGAAAACTTCTTTCTATTTCCTTTCTTTTGCCGTAATAGTTATGCTTTATTTTGGAATAAAAGCGGGAGGAAATAAATTCGTTGAAGATTGATATTTGATTTAAATAATAAAACCGCCTCGATGGAGACGGTTTTTATTTATTTTTTAATCCATTCTTCTTTTAGAACAGCAAAAATTACATCATCAACCCACTTATCATTCCAAAACAGACTTTTCTTAAAGTGTCCTTCTTTTCTAAGTCCGATTCTTTCCATTAACTTCATAGAATCACCATTATCAGGATCGATGGAAGCCATAATTCTATGTTTATTTAAATCATTAAAAAGAAAATCAATAACACTTTTTAAAGCTTCGGAAGCATAACCTTTACCGTAAAAGAATTTATTTAATGTAATTCCCAATTCTACTTGTAAATTTTCATCTCCGAAAAAATGAATTCCGATATCTCCGATGACTGCTTTTGTTTCTTTGTCCGTAATTAAAATCTGATACCAACTTTCCGGTTGATTGAATTCTTTATTATTTCTTTCAATAAAACTCTCAACATTTTCTAACGTTTCAGGAATCCAGCTTTGAAATTTGTTGGCTTCTGCATCTGAACGATAATCGAAAATCGCCTGTTTATCATCTATTGTAATATCTCTTAAAAGTAATCTTTCTGTAAAAAGCTGCATGATTTTAATTTAATTCAAAACAAAAATAGGGTTATTCATCAAACTTTAAACTAAGAATCTTAAACTTTGAATTGATCTAAAACCTCTAAAATATTTCGATAGATAAAATCCAATTCTTTCGAAGTGATGCAATATGGCGGAACAATATACATTACGTTTCCCAATGGTCGCATAATAATTCCTCTTTTTAAAAATTCGTTATATAAAATTTTTCCGATTTCATTAAAATAAGAAGTTTGTTTATCATTTTTTATTTCCCACGCTAAAATTGTACCTGTCTGTCTTACATTTTCAACTTTTGAATGCTGTTGTAAAGCTTTAGAAAAAATTAAATTTTTTTCACTGATGAGATTAATATTATTTAAAGTTTCTTCTTTCAACAAAAGTTCCATACTCACCAAAGCTGCCGTACAAGCCAAAGGATTTGCAGTAAAAGAATGCCCGTGAAATAACGTTTTATACTTATCATCAGACAAAAAAGCTTCGAAAATCTGATGAGTTGAAGTGGTAATTCCCATTGGCATCGTTCCGCCTGTTAAACCTTTCGAAAAACACATAATATCAGGATTTTCTGATAGATAATTGGCTGCAAATAATTTCCCCGTTCTTCCAAAGCCTGTAAAAACCTCGTCCTGAATCATTAAAATATTTTCTTCCTTACAAAACTTCATTAATTCTGATAAATCTTCTGGTTGATGCATCAACATTCCCGCAGCGCCCTGAATCAAAGGCTCATAGATAAAACAGGTAATTTCCTCCGAATGATTTTTAATAATTGATTTTAAATCATTAAGATTTTCCGAAGTCGGTGTATCAATGAAAATCACTTCAAAAAGCATTTCGCCAAAAGGTTTTGTCCATACACTTCTCCCGCTCACAGACATTGCTCCGAAAGTATCGCCATGATAAGCATCTTTAAAAGCCAGAATTTTCGTCTTTTCTTTTCCTTGATTATGCCAAAACTGAATGCACATTTTCAAAGCAACTTCAACCGCAGTCGAACCGTTATCGGAATAGAAAACCTTATCCTGATTATCGGGTAAAAGCTGCAACAAATTTTCCGAAAGTTGAATTGCCGGTTCGTGTGTAAAACCTGCAAAAATAACCTGTTCCAAAATATTCAACTGCTCAGAAACCTTTTGTGCAATATACGGATTTGCGTGTCCGTGAAGCGTCACCCACCATGAAGAAACCGCATCAATATATTGTTTTCCCTCGTCATCAAAAAGATAAATTCCCTTTCCTTTTATGATCGGAACTGCATCTCCTGCCGTTTTCATTTGCGTGTAAGGATGCCAGTTGACGGCTCTGTCACGCTCTTGTAAAGTCATAAATGATAGTATTATTTGTGTCAATTGTGAATAGTCAATTCGCTTTGCTCGTCAATTTTAAAAATTCACGATTAACCATTCACAATTAAACTTTTTAGCACATTGTTTTTTCTCTTTTCATCGGTTTCAATCCTAAAGTCTGCAGCATTTGCATATCTTCCGAAACTCCCGGATTTGGCGTTACCAAAAGGGTTTCTCTTTCTCCCGTAAAGATCGAGTTTGCTCCTGCCATGAAACACCAACCTTGTTCAAATTCAGTCATTTCAATTCTTCCTGCGCTCAAACGAACCATCGATGAAGGCATGATAATTCTTGCTGTTGCAATCATTCTCACCATTTTCCAAGTGTTCGTTTTTTCGTTGTCCTGAAGCGGCGTTCCTTCTACTCTAGCCAATGCGTTGATGGGAACAGATTCCGGATGTTTTGGCATTGTTGATAATGTTAAAAGCATGGAAATTCTGTCTCCTTGAGTTTCTCCAAGACCGATAATTCCTCCTGAACAAACGGTAATTCCAGCTTTTCTTACATTATTGATAGTATTAATTCTATTATCGAAAGTTCTCGTAGAAATAATTTCTTCATAATATTGTTCTGAAGTATCCAAATTGTGATTGTAAGCGTACAAACCAGCTTCTTGAAGGCGAATTGCTTGTTCTTCCGTTAGCATTCCCAATGTACAGCAAACCTCCATTCCAAGGTCGTTTACACCTTTTACCATATCGATAACTCGATCAAAATCGCGGTTGTTACGTACTTCTCGCCAAGCTGCAGCCATACAAAAACGTGACGAACCATTGTCTTTTGCCTTTTGAGCATGTGCAATAACCTGTTCCGTCGGAAGCAACGCCTGAACTTTGATATTGGTGTGATAACGAGCCGCTTGTCCGCAATACGAACAATCTTCGGGGCAACCTCCGGTCTTTATGGAAAGCAAAGTCGACATCTGAACTTCCTCTGGATTGTGCCATTCACGGTGAACTGTTGCTGCTTTATAGATCAATTCAAGAAGCGGAAGATTGTAGATTTCTTCGATTTCTTCTTTCGTCCAATCATTTCTCAATTTTGTTTTATCTCTCATCTATTTTCTAATTGTTTTGTAATACTTTCTATATTTTCTTTTGTAATGTTTTTGATATCCGGAATTCTAATAATTTTCGTTTCTGATTGAATATTTTCGCAAATAATTCTTTCAGTATCAAATGGAAAATATCCATTAAGAATTAAATATTGTAGTTTTATTTTTCTTTGATTTAAGGCTAAAATCGATAATAAAGTATGGTTGATGCAACCTAAATAATTCCTCACAACCAAAGCGACTGGAATGTTTAATTTTTCAATTAAATCAATAATAAATTCAGTATCATTTAAAGGAACCATCAATCCTCCAGCTCCTTCTACTATTAAATTGTTTTGAGTTTGAGGAAGTTTGAATTCATTTAAATTAACTGTAATTCCTTGTTCTTTTGCTGATTGATGCGGAGAAGCTGCCAATTGAAATCGATAAGTTTCTGGATAACAAACTGTATTTTCTCCAACCCAGCTTTTGATTTTCATACTATCAGAAAAATCCAAATCTCCGGATTGAACGGGTTTCCAATAATCTGCATTAAAATATTTCGTTAAAACTGCCGAACAAACGGTTTTCCCTACTTCTGTTCCGATTCCGGTTACAAATAATTTCATGTAAATTTTTTAATGATATTTGTTAATTGTATAATTTCTTCTTCCGTATTAAAACTATGCAGACAAATCCTCAACCGTTCCGTTCCTTCTTTCACAGTCGGACTAAAGACAGCATACGTCAAAAATCCATTTTCAAATAAAACTTCTTTTAAAGTTCTTAATTGATGATTATCAGGAATAATAATCGCCTGAATCGGACTGTTTTCCGAAGAGGGACTTTTCAAATTTTGATCACGAAAAATTTTAATATTTTCCTGAAGTTTGATTGATAATTCTTTATTTGTATTTAAAAAATGATATCCTTCTTGAATGCTCATCCAAAGAAAATCATGCGCTGAAGTTGAATAGATAAAAGGTGATGCGAAGTTTATGAGATAAGATTTGATTAAATCATTCGTTAAAATCGCTGCGCCATGAGTTCCCAGAGCTTTTCCATAAGTAATAACTGTCGCTAAAACTTTATTTTGAAGTTGAAATTTATCAACCAAACCATATCCAAAAACACCAAAAGCATGAGCTTCGTCGACAATTAAATTCGCATTATATTTTTCCGTGATTTCAGCAATTTCATTAATGGGAGCAATATCTCCATCCATCGAATACAGGCTTTCAATTGCTACATAACAAAGTCCGTTTTGCTTTTTTAAAATCCTTTCTAAATCCTCAACATCATTATGTTTAAATTTCAATTTTTTAGCATTAGACATCTTACACGCATCGTGTACAGAACGATGAATCTGTTCATCAACAATAATTGTATCATGACGAGTCGGAAGTGTTGAAAACAAAGCTAAATTTGCATTATAACCAGAAGGAAAAAGCAATGCAGATTCATATTGATGTTCTTTAGCAATAAATTCTTCGGTTTCAACAACAATAGAACTATTTCCGCTTATTAATCTTGAACCTGTACTTCCTTTTAGCAATTCAGGATTTTCTGTGATTTTTTTTAATAATAATTCTTGAAAATCTTTATTTCTTGCTAATCCCAAATAATCATTAGAATAAAAATCTATTCCTTCTTGCTTTTGCTTTAAAATTCTTAATGTTCCGCTTTCTTTTCTTTTTTCTAAAACTTCCTGAAAATGATGAAATTTATTCAGCATAATTTAATTGCAAAACTTCCTCAGAAATCGCACTGACCCATTGTTCATGAAGTTTTTTTTCAATATTCAAAATAACTTCAGCATGAACTTTCCAATCTTCCGAAAATTCATTCAGTTGATTAATCATTTCCTCCAAATGCCCTTCTTCTTCCAAAATAATTGACTTAACCATAATTTTTGATGAAGTTTTTGTCAAAATATCCTGATACACCGGATACAATTCATCAGCACGAACTTCAATGGCATATGTCACAAAAAGATAGGCAGCAAATTTTAATTCTTCTTTGTTTAATTTAAAATGTTGTTGAAGGTATTTACAAGCCTTAATATCAAGAGAATGAAGATATTGTCGAGTTGCAATAGAAGCTAATAATTCATTACTTTCATACGTTTTGCATAATTCAGGATCAATTTTTCCGATTTGTTTTTTCAGATAAAAAGCATGGCGATGCTCTTCCGTTGCATGTTTTAATTGAATTAAACTAACTTTCGTGGGATGCTCGCAAGCAGAAATTTTTCTCGCTCCTGCATTTTCCATGAATGAAAGTGTATTCAGCCATTTTGCATGAGTTTTATTGTGATGAACAATTTTGTCTAAAAGATTGTAAAATTCCATTCTTTTTTGTTTTGGTTCAAAAGTAGTATATTGCCGGATGGTTGAATGGTGCCAGTTTTAAGATTATGGATAGTCCGGTTGAAATTCCTTATCAAAGTTTCATTAAAATCGATAGAAATTCTGAGGTTTCGATTTACATGCAAATTTCAAATCAGTTAATAAATGCAATACAACGTGGTTTTTTGCCTTTCGGAACAAAACTTCCGGGAACGAGAGCTTTAAGCCAGATTTTGGAAGTTCACAGAAATACAATTGTTTCTGTTTATGACGAATTATTTGCTCAAGGTTGGGTAGAAAGCCTTCCCAATAAAGGAACTTTCGTTATTGGAAAAGATCAGGACAAACCTTTAGAAATTAAAAATTTTGAGAAAGGACATCTTGAAAATTACCCAAAAACAACCGGATTTTCTTTCAAAATGTCCAATATTTTGGATAATCCTTTCGAATATTCAAATTGTGAATATATCTTCAACGACGGAATTCCCGATATTCGTTTAACGCAAATCGATCAGCATTCCAGAATTTACAGCTCTATTTTAAAAAGAAAAGCGCATAAAATCGGACAATACAATCAGGATGGGAGTGAATTTTTCAAGCAAAATCTTTCAAAATATCTAAATTTATCAAGAGGATTACCAATTTCAAAGAATAATCTTTTAATTACAAGAAGTACGGAAATGAGTATTTATATTGTTTCTGAAATTCTTTTATCTCAAGGTGATACCGTTTTGGTTGGAGAATTAAGTTATTTTTCTGTCAATATGATTTTCCAAAAAGCAGGAGTTAAAATTCAATCCATTCCGATTGATGATGACGGACTCACCGTAGAGGAAGTCCGTAAAATCTGTGAAAAACAGAAGATTAGAATGCTGTATCTTACGCCACATCACCATTATCCGACCACTGTTACTTTGAGTGCTCAAAGGCGATTAGAACTTTTAAATCTTGCCAACGAATTCGGTTTTATCATTTTAGAAGATGATTATGATTACGATTTTCACTACGATAAAAGTCCGATTCTTCCCCTTGCAAGCGCTGATACCAACGGAATGGTTGTCTACATCGGATCTTTCGGAAAATCTCTTGCACCAGGTTTTCGTACCGGATTTATCGTTGCTCCTGAAAATCTGATGATCGAAATGCGAAAATATCTCGGAATTATTGATAGACAGGGCGATGTTTTGATGGAACATGTTCTGGGTGAAATGATTGCAGAAGGTGAAATCAATCGATATTTAAAGAAATCTTTGAAAATTTATCAGGAAAGACGTGATTATTTTTCTTTATTATTGAATGAATATTTAGGAGAATGTATTGATTTTCAGAAACCTTCAGGCGGATTGGCCATTTGGGCAGAATGGAAAACTCCAATTAATCTAATGCAGCTAAGCAGAGCTTGTGCAGATGATCATCTTTTTATCCCAAAAACATTACTGTATCAAAATAAAAATCTTACAGCAATGCGCTTAGGTTTTGGAAATCTAAATTTTGATGAAATGGAAAAAAGTATTCTCATTTTTTCAAAAAATGTAAACCTCGTAAAGTAATTTAAAGTTTACTAATTAATTTATTTAATATTAAGAGTTTATAATATAAATAAGTGAAAATATATTTCACCATTCTGTTCTTGAATCTAAATTAGGATTTATTTTTTATTAAAAATTATACAAAGTATTGATAAATTCATTATATTTGAAGCACGAAATAATTTTTTTTCATCATTTGTGTTTTTTTAGGCCCCTATCTTTTTAGGGGCTTTTTGTTTTTTTATTAATATTTTTCAGGTAATCCTCCTTTTATTACTAGCGGGTATCCAATTTATTTTTTTACAAATAATGCAATGACCTCCTTTTCCTATATTTTTCTCTTCTGTATGTCCGCAAAAAGTACATGCATAATGACCTTTTTTAATAATTTGTTCTGATGATTTATCTAAAGAATGAGGTAAAATAGGTAAACCATATTTCACATTTTCTTCCTCAAAAAAGAAAACACTGATTTCTCCAGAAACTTCTTCAATAGCCATTTCTATTTGACCAAGTTGTGAAATGCCCTTTAATCTTAATTCGGAAAAAAATTCATCACTACCTAAATTTTCTTTCTTGAAATTCTGAATAGCAAATTCACCATTTTTAATCAGGCAAATTGATTTCCCTTCAACTAATGTCTCGAATTTTTTATTTTTACTTATAAAAAAAGTAACAATGCTGTAAAGAATAATTATCACTATAAATACTATTATTGAGGAAATTATTCCCACGTCTTTATTAAACATAGGATCTCCTGCTGCAGAACCTAAGCCAATAATTACAACAAGTTCAAAAATAGACAATTGCTTCACCCCTCTTTTTCCTAAAATTCGTAAGCCAATAATAATGGCAATAAACATAATTGCTGTACGAAGAATAATTTCCAGAAGAAATGACCACTCTTCATGACCCATCAATAATTCTTTCCAATTAAAATTCAATAAAAATAAAGAGAACATAGAAAATTATTTATTTTATCAAATCCAAAAAACAGACCAATAACAATCGGTTTTAGCGATAATAATGATCGAAAAAAAGCGTTTTTATAAATTAATAATTATAGGGAAATTTGCATTTTATATTTACACTTTTCTAATGAAAATAATTCCACTGAAAGAAGGTAATTTCTCAACCAATAAAACGAAAGATTTTACTTTATTAACTGATGAAAATTTTGATGAAATTAAAGGTATTAAAATGTCGGTTCAGCCGTTTTTAGTTATTACAAAAAATGATTACATCCTTTTAGATGCTGGTATTGGCTGGAAAAATAATGCAGGAGAATTAATTATACTAGAAAAATTGAAAGAAAATAATATCAATCCGGAGCAAATAACAAAAGTATTACTTTCTCATCTTCATAAAGATCACATTGAAGGAATTTTAAAATCTACAGACAGTGGTTTTGAATCTAATTTTCCAAATGCTAAAATTTATATTCAGAAAAGAGAACTAGATTTCGCTCTGCAAAACACAGGAAATTATTCCTTTGATTTGGATACTTTGAAGAAAATTATTCAGTTACCTCATATTATTTGGATGTATGAAGATATCGGAAAAATCAATAATGAAATTTCATTTGAAGTTACCGGAGGTCACACTCCTTTTATGCAGGTTTTTTGGATTAATGAAGCAGGAGAAACCATCTTTTATGGTGCAGATAACCTTCCACAAGAGTCTTATCTGAAATATCATTTGGCCTATAAAAGCGACTATGATGGGAGAAAAGCAATGGAACTGAGACACCTTTGGCAACAGCAGGCTGAAGAAAACCATTGGAAAGTTCTTTTATACCACGATCTGGAAAAGGCTATTTTAGAATTTTAATAATTATAATTGATTGAACCACTTATAGATATCTACTTCAGAAGCAATATTCAGTTTTTTTCTTAATCTGTTTTTACGATTTTGAATGGCTTTTGGGGTAACAAAAGTGTAAGTGGCAATCTCTTTAGTTGATAGATTAAGTTTTAAATAAATACAAAAAATAAGCTCCGAATTCTTCAGATTGGGCTGTATAGCGAATATTTTATCAAAAAAATCGGGATAAACCAATCGAGATTTGTTCAAAAGACGAGGCGAGTTTTCTTTCGCTAATGTTATAATCTCATCCTGTGCCAAAATTTTTTGGTTTAAATCGTCTAAATTTATTTCCGCTTTGTCGTTTTTCATACTATTCTTTCTCATCTCTACTCAATTCCGATGCTTAAATGCAAAGGCTCTATTCCACTCTTAAACTTTAATTTACTATTTCTCAAAAAAATAAATAAAATTCGTCTTTTTGATATATTATTTTCATGCTTTTTGATATTTTGTTTAAAATTATAAACACCTAGGCATTCATATAATTTTAAGGTAAGAGCAAAGAAATAAAAAATGATTATATTTTCACGAAATTACAATACCACATACATACCACGCGGATCGCAATTTTGCTAATATTTATCATTTTTTTTACTCATCAAATATCTGTTAGTTAAATCTTGGGGTCAAAAGTAGAATATTATCGTCTTATAAATTTATGATTACAATCAAGCATTTTAGGTTTAAACATCAAAATAGCTTTAAACCATTGTTTATGGGTGATATCAAAAAGTTTCATGGTATGTCTGTGGTATTTTTTATCACTATTTATAGATTAATCTATCATTTCTTTGAGATTTGAAAAATATTCTCAAATCAATATTTTTTAACTAAAATTTTTAATAAAAGTTAATTTTCAAATCTTCATTAAAATGATATGCTACGAATAATTATTCTAATTTTTTTAATACTAAAATTTATTGTATTAGAGTTTTTTGTACGAATATGGCATAGAGAATGTATTAGGAAACAGAACAATATTACTTTAACAAGTTTATCTTTAAATAATTGAAAATTATAGAGTTGTTACCACTTAATTATATACACTTTATGGATGCAAATAGTTTTAGAGGCGACTTTTGGTCGGCTAGAAAGATTGAAAACAGTTATCTCATTAGTATAAAAGAAAAATCAAGCTTAAAAGATGCCCTTACCGATTTTATTATAAGTCAAAAAATAACAACCGGAAAAATAGTTGGGGTTGGCTCCATAAAAGATGTTCTGCTTCGTTTTAAAAATCCGGGGACTAAAAAGCATTTTAATGTGAAATTTAATGCTAAAAATATGACCGCCAATATATCAGGAAGTGTCTGTAATATTGATGAAAGCCCTATTTTAGAACTCAATGTAACTTTTGATGAAGAACATTATGCTATGGCAGGCGATCTTTTGGATGCTAAGATATTAAATAAGGGTGAATTTTTCCTCCACCCTTTAAATACTCAGATTATTTATTTTAATAATGATAACGACAGGTTTTTATCCTAAATTGTACAGCCATCATCATCACAAGAATTTCCTTGATCTGATAAATTTATAAACGGTGATTCCGTTTCTTTAAAGGTCTGTCTTAAAGCATCTTCAAAAACATTCACGGGTTGCGCTCCAGAAACAGCATACTTTTCATTTAATACAAAAAACGGAACGCTACTAATCCCATGATTTCTGGCTTCCAAAATATCCTGATTTACTTCATAATCAAATTCATCAGAGCTTAGTACTTTTTTAGTTTCTTCTTCATTAATTCCTAATTCTGAAGCTAAAGAACTTAAAACATCAACATCAGAAACATCTTTTCCATCTGTAAAATGAGCTTTAAACAAAAGTTCTTCCATTTCATTTGCTTTACTATATTTTTTAGCCAAATGAAGAATTTTATGCGCTGAAAAGGTATTTGTGATTAAAGCTTTACTAAAATTAAATTCCAAGCCAGCAGATTTTCCAACTTCAGAAACATGATTCATCATTTGCTGAGCCTGAGATTCTGGAAAACCTTTCTTTTCTTTAAAATATTGCGAAGTGCTGATGGCTTTTCCAGATTCCAATGTTGGATCCAGCTGAAAGCTCTTCCACTCTACTTCTACTTTATCTTTAAAAGGTAATTTTTCGAGTGCCTGCTCAAAATTATGTTTTCCTATATAACAAAACGGACACATCACGTCTGACCAAACTTCTATTTTCATTGTTTAAATTTTACGAACCAAATTTAATTCTTTCACTTTATATGTAAAATGAAAATTGATAGGTGGAAACTATTAGTATCATAAAAAAAGAGGCTGCCTCAGCAACCTCTCATAATTCAATTTTTTACGGTTTTAAATCTGTAAACTGTTTATCCGAAGGAAAAACATGCTGCACTTTTTCTACTACCAATTCTTTAGGTAGCGAAAATTCTACATTTTGTTTAATATCCTGCGAAGAAGCTCCGATTGAAACTTTATATTTACCTTGTTCAGCAACCCATGCACTTTTAGCGGTGATAAATGATGCTAAATCTTTCGGATTTAAACTTAAAGTAATAGTCTGACTTTCGTTTGGCTGCAATTCTTTTGTTTTTGCATAAGCTTTCAATTCAGCCTTTGGTTTGTCAATTGATTGATGAGGAGCTGATAAATAGAGCTGAACAACCTCTTTTCCAGCTACTTTTCCTGTATTTTTCACATCAATGCTCACCTCAATTTTATTATTAAAAGTTGGCGAACTGATCTTTATATTAGAATAATCGAAATTAGTGTAAGATTTTCCGTAGCCAAACTCGTACGACGGTTTTACATTGAATGTATCGAAATAACGATAACCCACGTACACTCCTTCTTCATACGTCACTTCTTTAGGATTTTCAGCAGGAACTCCAGGGAAATTCTTTGCTGAAGGCGTGTCTGAATATTTCACAGGGAAAGTCATCGTCAGTTTTCCTGAAGGATTGATCTTCCCTGACACTACATCAGCAACAGAGTGCCCGCCTTCCTGACCGGGTTGCCAAGCCAAAAGAATTCCATCCACTTTATCTTTCCATGATGCAGTTTCAATAACACCACCGATGTTTAAAATAACCACTACTTTTTTACTTTTCGCATGGAAAGCTTTAGAAATCTTGTCCAGCATTTCGATTTCTTCTGTTGCTAAGTTGAAATCTTCGTTCACAACTCTATCACCGCCTTCACCTGAATTCCTTCCTAAAGTCACGAAGGCAATTTCAGAAGTTTCGGCTTTTTTTGCATAGAAAGCATCATCCAATTTAATTTCACCCAATCTTCCCGGAAGCCCAAGAATTCCTTTTTTCTTTCTTTCAATTAATTCTGCTGCGGCTTCTTTTTCTGCGTGAGGTTTGTATAAATCAACCAGTTCTTTGTCTAATTTGTAACCTGTAGAATTCAGACCTTCCAAAAGAGAAACCGTGTGTTTGTTGTTCACACTTCCACTTCCCGTTCCACCTGTAATCCAAGCATAAGAAGTCACACCGAATAACGAAACTTCTTTTTGCTTGTCTGCAAAAGGTAATGCATTTCCTTCATTTTTAAGCAAAATCATTCCTTCTGCCGCTGCATTTCTTGTTACTTGCGCATGTTGTGCCAGATCAGGTTGATCGCTGTATTTATATTGTGCAAAAGTTGGCGTTTTGAAGATATATTCTAAAATTCTCTTCACATTCAGATTGGCAACTTCCTTGGATAATTTTCCTGAATTTAAAGCTTCCAGTAACACTTTTTTTTGAGCAGGTATTCCCGGCATCAACAAGTCATTTCCTGCATTCATCTGTTTTACAACGTCGGAAATTCCGCCATCTTTAATCGATTCAAACCCAGGGAACCCTCCGAACCAGTCGGTCATTACAATTCCTTTAAAGCCCCATTCTTTTCTCAAAACCTGAGTTAAAAGATCATGACTGTCTGAAGTATAAACACCATTCAGCTTGTTGTAAGAAGACATTACCGTCCATGGCTGAGATTCTTTTACGGCAATTTCGAAATTTCTCAGATACAATTCTCTCATCGCTCTTTCCGAAACATGTGCATTGATGGTTAATCGATTAGTTTCTTCATTATTAGCAGCAAAATGTTTGATAGAAGTTCCCACGCCTTGAGACTGAATTCCGTTCACAATTGCCGCAGCCGTTTTACCAGAAATCAAAGGATCTTCAGAATAATATTCGAAATTCCTTCCGTTTAAAGGGTTTCTGTTGATATTTAAAGCCGGAGCCAATAAAACATCCACACCATATTCTTTCACTTCATTTCCCATTGCTTTTCCAACCTGCTCCAGAAGAGTTTTATTCCAAGTTGAAGCCAAAGCCGTTCCTACAGGAAATGCCGTTGCATAATACGTTTTTGAATCATTTTCTCTCGTTGGCTGAATTCTCAAACCTGCAGGGCCATCGGCAACAATCGTCGCTGGGATCCCGAATCTGTCAAAAGAATCTGTTCCACCAGCGGCTCCAGGAACCAAACCTTGTTTTGAATCTCCAACAGGACCAGTCAATACTTCTATTCCGGGCATTCCTGTTCCAATCAGAAGGTTTACTTTTTCCTCATTGGTCATTCGTTTGATGATGGCATCAATTCGTTTGTCAACCGATAGACGTGTATCTTCCCAAAGGTCTAATTTTCCGTTTTTGTTTAAATCTTTAAACGTTTTTCCGTCAACACTTAGCGTTGGAGTATTCTGTGCCTTTGCAAAAGGCGATGCTGCCAATAAAGCCAAGAATAATCCTGAGTATTTTGCTTTTTGAGAAAGCTTGATTAATGTGGATACATTCTTCTTCATATTTTATTTTTTAGAATTAAACATTTTTAGTTTTACATATAAATCTTCAAACATCAATCTTGTATCAAGATGGGTGTAAACTCTTATATTTCTACCGTTTGAATTGTATTCGTAAGCTCCATTATCATTAATTTTCGGAGCATTTTTTAAGACATAACTGCTTGATGATGGGTCAGCTTCAAAAGAAGACTGAAGCGCCGTTAATAAAACCAACGGACTGTCGCCCATGATATACGTTTCGCCAACCAGCAAATTGAATTTTTGCGTTTTAAGCATCAAATCTTCAATTTTTTGCGTTAAATAAGCTCCCGTTTTTCCTTCAGGTTTCACTTTACTCAGTAATTCAGCATAAGACATTAAAGTCTGTCGATACGTATTTCTCGGAACTTGCCAGATATTTAAGTTAGATTGATTGAAAACCACCTGAGCCGCTTTAATATCGATTCCTAAATTATATTCCAAAGGCGTATAACCAGGCGGCGGAGTGGCTAAATCTGAATATTCGGGACCGCCAATCCAAACCACAACGATTTTGTCGGCGATTTTTGGTTCCATCAAATAAGCGCTTGCAACTTCTGTTAAACCGGCAACACAAACTATAAACAGAGGATTTTTCTCATCAGCTTTCATTGCTTCGGCAACGATTGCTTTTGCACCTTCGGAAATGTTTGGTGTTTTAAGATCTTTCAACTGATCATTTGAACCTTGAAAAACATTAAATTTATTTTTAAGATTCATCACTTCCAATGTTTCATTCACTTTTTTCACTGCATTTTCAGCGGTAATTTTTGAAGAATCAAACGGATCTCCGGGTTTCAAATGCGAACCGATAATTCCACGAATTTCTGTGGAAGGTGATAAGATCTGATGCACTAATTGAAATAATCCATCCGGATCGCCACCAAAATCATTATCGACAATAACGCGGTAGCGCGGTTTTACGTATTTATCCATTTCCGAAATCACGGCAGTAGACTGTGCGGACACAGCCATTGCCGTAAAAAAAGAAACTATATTAAAAAATACTGATTTCATTGTTTATTTTTTAACAAAAAAGTGTTGATGATTTTCTGGTAGGATTTTATAAATCTCTCGCTGATTATGCAGATGGAGCAGATTTTAATTTTACTTATCTGAAAAATTTGTTCAATCTACATGAGATTTTAATCAATACATTCTTTATGATTTAATTAAAATATTATAAAAATTTGTGGAATCTCAACCAATCCAAATACACATCCGACCATTTGTCAACAGGAAGATTTTGTTTTCCCATTCCGAAACCGTGACCACCTTTTTCATAAATATGAAGTTCGGTTGGTTGTCCTGCTTCCAACCATTTATTGTAAAGTAAAACTGACTTTGGAGCCAATTTTAACTGATCATCACTTGCTGCACAAATGAATAATGGAAGCGGAGATTTCGGAATTTCTGTATCTAAAATTTCCTGACTTGGGCCGCCATAAATTGATGCCGCAAAGTTTGGTAAAGTTGAAGCATCTTTGCTGTGAAGAACGCTTTCTAAAATTACACTTGCTCCTGCCGAAAATCCGATTACACCCAATTTTTCTGGATTGATATTCAATTCTTTTGCGTGAGTTCTTACATAAGAAATCGCTATTTTGATATCCTCACCTGCCATTACTTTAATCGGTGCAGTTTTCGCATCAAAAGCTTTTCTGTCTTTGATGTTTTCCATCATTTCTTTGGCTGGGTCATTGGATTTTGTTTCCAATAATCTGTATTTTAAAACCACTGCAGTAATTCCGTTTTCTGCGAGTTTTTTTGCCATATCAATTCCTTCGCGGTTGATTGATAAACTTTGAAAACCTCCACCCGGAGCAACAACGACAACAGCTCCGTTTGCTTTTGATTTATCGGCTTCGAAAACTAAAATTGAAGGTTGCGTAACGTTGAAAACAACTTCTGTTTTGAACAGTTCATTGAATTGCTGTGCTTCTTTCTGCGTCCAGTTTTCTGTTCCCGGCGCTTTTCCTTTGTATAATGGAATTGATTTTTGAGCATTGATGCTGTTTAAACCGAAAAGGAATAAACTTGCTATAATTAATTTTTTCATTGATTTTTATTATTTTAAACGCAAAGAGCGCAAAGATTTTTTTTAATTATTCTGTATATTTTTCGTTCGCAAAGGCGTTTCACTCAGCGAAGACCGCAATAAATTGAAAGTTAATTTGTCATTCCGTAGGAATCTAGACTTCCTTGTCAATATCATTATTGAGATTCCTACGGAATGACAAAAATGCGGTTGATTTGGAATGTCAGTTTTAACAGCAAATCTCACGCAGCCCGATTTGAGCGAAAATCCTTTTTTGCTTGTACTCAAGTTCTATTTAGATTGAAATCGTCCCCAAAAAAGATTGGGAGCCCTTCGACAAGCTCAGGATAAACTACAGGCGGAGTAAGCTGTCCAAATAATTATTATTTTACTTAAATAACTGTGTAACAAACTCGTTTAAATACGTTCTCCAATTGCTCCACGTATGCCCGCCTTCAGATTCTACATATTGATATTTGAAATTTATTTTGTCAAGTTTCTTACGGTATTCCTCTACGTTTTTATAGAGAAAATCTGTCTTTCCAATGGCAATCCAATACAGTTTATAACCATCATTCTGCTGTATTTTCAATTTTGAATCTAAATTCTGATAAACAGAGCTTTTCTTTTCGTCTGGTGGAAGAATCGCAGGAGAAAATAAACCTACATAATCAAACGTTTTCGGCTGATTGGCAGAGATGTATAGTGAATGAAAACCACCCATCGAAAGTCCTGCAACAGCACGATTTTTAGAATCTGTTTTTACTCGATAATTTGACTCTGTGAAATTCATAATTTCCTTGAAATACGTTTCCATATCACCACTGAAAATATCCGGCGTCCTCATATCGATTTTATAAAACCCTTTGGAAGATTCGCCCGGCGCCGCAGAATTGCTGGTGTGCCCGTTTGGCATTACGACAATCATCGGTTTTGCTTTTCCCTGAGCGATAAGATTATCTAAAATCTGAGACGCTCTTCCCAAAGTCATCCACGCCTCTTCGTCACCGCCCATTCCGTGTAATAAGTATAAAACAGGGAATTTCTCTTTTGAAGTTTCGTAACCCGGAGGTGTGTAAACGGTTAATCTTCGGTCTTCTTTCAGTCCATCCGAATGGTACCATCTTTTGGAAACCGTTCCGTGCGGGACATTTTGAACTTTGTAATTTTCGGATTGTTTTCCGTCAATCAAAATCATACTCATCACCGACGAAACATCACGAACCTGGTAAGAATTGTTCGGGTCGTTGGCTTTTACGCCATCAACAACGAATGAGTAGGTATAAATATCGGGATTGAAATCATTTTTTGTGAACGACCAAACACCGTCCTTATCTTTCTGCAAATCGACGGAACCCGGCTCCATTCCTTTGGACAGAAACCAGTTTCCCTGCAGTTTTACGCTGTTCGCATTGGGAGCGAGCAAACGAAAGGTCACATTCTGACCGTTGATTTCGGGAGAAATTAAGTTTTTCTTTCCGCTGAAATCAAGCCTTTCCTGAGCAAACATTAATGGACCAAGCATTAATGAATAGATTGTGTATTTGATTTTCATATTTTAATTGTGTGTATTTAAATTTTAAACATTAAGAAATTAAGTTTTAAAGAGTTTTTACTTAATGTATCTTAATGAAAATCAATTTATTGACTTCTTTATTTTTAATAATTGTGGTCTTTCTTAAATCCTTAATGTTGAAATATTTTAAGAATAAACTTTGTTTATTTTCATTAAGAAAAATAAGTTTCGTTAAAACCGGACGAAAAATGTCCGGTTTTAAGACATTCATTAGTATCAATTATGAATCATTTTTTCTTTAATTCTGATAAGATTTGAAATACTATCTTACCATAATTATAACACGTTGATATCTCGTCAATGCAGGAATTCCGTTGTCTGTGGCTTCTAAAATCAGGTGAATGGTTTGTCCGCTTTTTGCTGTTTTTGGAATAATGATTTCGGGATTTAAACTGTCTGATTTTGAAATTTCAACATCACCGTTATAAGTTCCGGCTTGTTTGAATTGCCACCATTTTACATTTACTTTATTTCCGTCTGGGTCGGTAACAGAACCGTATAATGGAACTTTTTCTCCTGCGGAAGAACGAATATTTGTAGGGCCTGAAATTTTTACAATCGGTTCGTGATTCGCTTTGGAAAAAGTAGATGTCGTAGACCAGGTTAATCTTGCTGCAAAATCATTCATTGCTTGTGGTAAAAAGTTAGGGAAAGCCAATTCTTTCTCCGATTTTTCCTTTGATGCCATTGAATTTGCCATTGCCTCTGCGCTGTTATTTCCGTCAGCTGCATTATCGAAAAACATATTAGAATTTGCTTTTGATATTGGTTCGATTCCGCCCCAACCGCCGTAAGAACCGGATTCGTAAGAACGTAATCCGTTTCCGAGCATATTCATAAAGGTAAAATTGTCGCCTTCACTTAAGAAAGAACCTTTCGGTTGCAACGGCATCCAGACTTTGTAGCCTTGCTTTTTCAGTTCTTCGGCAGTTACGCCTGAAAATCCGAAGAAATCAACGATATCATTTTTTACCATCTGTTTTCCGTCGCCCCAAACTCTGTACAATTCGCCAAAAGTTCCTTTATTAGAGATGTTTTTCTTCATCCAATCGGCTGAGAAATATTTTGCATTTTCAGGACTCGCTTTCAAAGGAGCCGTGTAACCATAATTTGGTCCGTCCACAAATTCTCTGTAATCCAGTTTTGGCCAATTCGGTTTGATGTAAGAAGCGTAAGTATCATCTTGGTCACCCGAAGGTAAAATGACCAATTTTCTCGCCACTTTAGTTTGAATTTTCTCCCAATCTGTCGTGTTTTCAAATTCTTCCTGAATGGATTTTAAAGCTCTTGCAATCGTGCTCAATCCGCCCCAAGCTGTGACAAATAATTTCCCGGGTTTGTTATCAAGAATGGCAGCTTTTATTAAATCTGAACCTTCAGAATCTTTGGAAATATCACCATCAAACTCAATATTTCCGTACTTGATTTTTGATTTTAAAATTTCAGGAGAAGGATAATTCGGGTTGTGAACTTTTAAATTGGAATACGATTTCGCATAAGCATCCACCGCATCGTGAATGAATTTTTCATCTTCGCCCCATCTCCAGGATTCACAGGGGCAAATTCCTGTTCCAAATCTTGAATATTCTCTGCTCGGAACAAACCATTTTGTGCCTTTTCCGTCGCCTTTCCAGTGAAATGCACTGCTTGCATAAACCAATCCGTCAATATCCAAATCTGAACTGTACAGCAAAAAACGAATCATCGAATTGCTGTCGTCCAATTCCGGATCGGCTGTGATGATGATTCTTGGTCTTTCTTGGTTGGAAACGGTTCGAGCCTGTCCGAAAACTGAACTCATCATCAAGAAACCAACGGCAAGATTCTGAACTTTTTTATAGGTTTTAAAATTAATTTTCATTGTTTTTCTTTTAGATAAAAAATAAAATTCTGAGCCCGTAAACTACAGACTCAGAATCTTTTCAATTACTTTTTATATTTCGCTGTTCTTGCGTCTTTAATCACACCAGACCAGTTCATTCCGTATCCGAAATCGTAGTTGTGACCTTCGGAATCTTTGTGCGTTTCCATATCGTAAGGCACATCTTCTTTTTGCTTTTCAACCGTCACCATATTTGCAGGCATCTGAAGCGGAAGCAATCCTGAAGGTTCGTATTTTCCTGTTACGATATCTACAACAGCCTGATTTGACACATTGAAATTCATTAAAATCGCATCAGCATGACCTTCAAATTCGTTGAAAATCATCGGTTTTGAAGCCGTAACAGAAACAATAACAGGTTTTCCGTTCATTGCTTTATACGTGTTTTCAATCGTCAACAAATCTGTGAAATTGGTAACCGTTGAAGTTTTATTTTTGAAAGTTCTGTCGTGTACATTGGGTGCAACGACCGGGTCGCCTGCTGCAATACTTTTCTCACGAGCTTCAGTCGCTGTGTAAGTCTGATATTGAAGAGAAATCGGAAGGTAACCGTTTCCGCCTTCTTTAGCATCAATGTCGCTGTAACCGCCTTCTTCACTGTGCGGACTTTTCACAAAAACCAATGCGAAATCAGCTTTTGTAGGATCTTCAGTTACATCGAAATGTTTTTTAATTTGATTAATATCAACAGGGAAATCTAAAGACGGCGCCGTGTAAATTCCCCACCAGTTGAACGTTGCAGGAGAATATCTCTTTGGAATGTAAACCGTTTTTCTTTCTTTGATGGGAAGAACATTCGCTTTGTTTTTCAACATTACGATAGATTTTACCTGAGCTTCGTAACCTGCCTTCATAAATTCAGGATTTCCAACGATTTTCTTGGTTTCTTCAACGTTGACATAAGGATTTTCAAACAATCCTGTTCTGAAGAAGTTTCTCAACAAACGAACCGCCGATTGCTCAAATTTTGCACGATAAGCTTTTTCGCCGTGTTCTTTTACACCCATTTGGTAGGCTTCCAAAACAGGTCCTTTATCATTATTTCCTCCGAATTGGTCAACACCTGCTTCCAAAACTTTATAATGACGTTCAGCAATTGATAATTTTTCAGCTCCCCAAGGTTTTCCTGCAAATCCGCCCGGAGTTTTTGGTTCGTCTGCCGTAATCAACCAATCGGTACAAACTACACCGTCATACTTGTATTTTCCACGAAGTAAATCTGTGATTAAATATTTGCTGTAACCATTTCCAACGTTTTCGCCATTTTTCGTGTCTTGATTAAAACTAATTGTGTAATAAGGCATTACCGCAGAAGCTTCTTTAGTTCCACCATTTAATTTGAAAGCACCTTCGGTAAATGGTTTTACGTGGTTTTGGAAATTATTCCCAGGATAAACTGCAAATTTTCCCATTGCCCAGTGACCGTCGCGACCGCCTTCTTCAGGTCCACCTCCCGGCCAGTGTTTTACCATTGCATTCACACTTTTGTTTCCCCAACCGTTTTTGCTGCCAGAAGTGGTTTGGAAACCATCGATGTAACCTCTTCCTAAATCCGCCGTTAATTCCGGACTTTCAGAAAAGACGTAAGCGATTCTGTACCAACGAGGTTCTGTTCCTAAATCGATTTGTGGAGATAATGCTGTTGAGATTCCCAACGCTCTGTATTCCTGAGCGGCAATATTTCCGAATTTTTTAACCAATTCAGGGTCGAAAGTTGCTCCCATTGCCAAACCATCCGGCCAAAGAGAAATTTGTCCGCCTGCTCCTTCATTAAATTCGGCTGTTACTGTTGCAGAATGTCTCGGGTCTGTACTGTTGTTTGCAGGAATTCCCAATCCTAAACCTTCAATATAAGCCTGAATATTATTACTCCATTGCGCTGCAATTGCAGGAGATTCAACCGTCGTTACCAAAACGTGACGAAGATTGTCTTCCTTTAAAAATTTCTTTTGTTGGTCTGTTAAATCAGAAGCTTTTGCGCCACTTTCTTTGTATAACATTCCGTTATATTTTCCTGCTCTGAAACCATCTGCAGGAGCGGGAACGGATTGATGACCGCTGTATAACATCAAACCTGCAATCTGTTCGATAGACATTTTTGAAGCTAAATCTTTTGCTCTTTCGTCAACAGGAAGTCTCCAATCTTCATATTTATCGAGTTTTCCGTTTCTATTTAAATCTTTAAATTTATTTCCACCAACCGTCAGGATTTTTACGCCAGATTCTGTGGAATATCCCAAAACAGGACCTTTAGAATTCGTAACTGTCTGAATGTTTTGCGAAAATGCTGTTACTCCTAAAAATAATGCAGCAACATTTAAAACCGTTCTTTTCATTGTTTACATTTTAGAAATTAAAGCTTACTGAGAATTGACCTGTTAATGGCATAATGTACGTTCCCGTCAACAATTTTCCGTAGAATGGACTTGCATCGGTAATCAATTCAGCACCGTTGATGGTTCCACTGGCTCCTCTTTGATTTAGGAAGTTGATAACCGTTGCGCCAACATTGATATTTTTATTAACCGTATAACTTACCCCACCGAAAGTTTCCCATCTTGGTGCGAAGTATAAAGCATTGGTAAGATTCGCATATTGTTTTGAGAAATATCTGAAACTTGCCCAAAATCTCCATTTATCGATGGTATAACTTGGATCGATCTCCATTAAAACTTTAGAAACACCCAATACATTTTTATCAGCATAATTATAATTTTCGCCAAATGCACTGAAAGCAAAATCTTTGTACACCGGATTCTGGAATGTAATTAAATAATGGAAGTTAAACCCTTTGAAAGGTTTCAAAACAAAATCCGTTGTCCAACCCAAAGTCTGGATGCTATAATCTACACTTGCCACTTCAACCTGCGTACTGTTGTTCGGATTTACAAGATTGTATCTTCCTAAATATCCGTTTTTCGTTAACCAGGTAGCCTGAGAAATCAATTGGATATAATCTGTATTCCAGAAAACCCCGATCGCCCCCAAAGGACTTCTGATTTTCTTCATATCCGGAGTAAATGGCTGAGAATAACTCTCCAGTCTTCTGTTTTCTTCCGTATAAAGGAAATTTGCTAAAACACCGAAGTTTTTGCTGATATTATAGGTAGCATTTACGCTTCCGCCAACATGAAACCAGCTTTCATTGATGCTTTGGAAATCATTGGCTCCAAAAACAAAATTAGGTGATCTCGGCGTCATAGAAAATTCACCATCAATGATATGATTTCTTAAATGAAGCCCGTAGCTTAGGTTAAAATTATCAGATACCTTCCAATCATCAGAAGCGTAAACGGATAGTTTATTTTCAGTCCCGCTGTGGAATTCTCCTCCGACATTGTAATTATAGAAACCGTTTGCATCGGTTGACGGCCCAATTAATCTTTCAGGCTGGGCACCAACCGTTTGGAAGAAAAATGATCTGTTGGATGTGAATTTATCAATATTATAAAATTGTTCTAAAATTCCAACTGTTACATTGTGATTGCCGATTTGCTTATTTAATGAAAAACGACCTGCAATATTCGTGATCGGTGTTTTAGGAGTATACATTGCCAATTGCGTTCCCACAGCACCGGAATATGCCTGACCGTTTGAGGCCAAAGTATAACCCGCCGAAGAATCTGCATTGAAAATACTCAAAGGGATGATATTCGCCATCTTCACATTCGCGAAGTGTGCTCTTGTTGAAAATTTAAAATTCCAGGCGTTGTTTAATAAATAATTACCTAAAATATCGATATTATGAGCTTTAGAACTGTTATCATTACCGCTCATTCCTGCCCAGTAATCTTGTCCTGTCAGAATATCTTTCATTCTTATCTGTCCGTCATTTACAACGTAAGAATCTCTACCAATCTTAAAATTATCAAGCTCAGTAACTTTACCATTTTCACCATATTGAAAAACGGCATAATTTCCTACATTATAAGAATCTGAATATTTGTATAAAAATGAAATTTGACCTCTGTCATCTTTAAAATATTTCGTAGCACCCGCTCTGAAAATTTTTGTTTCATCAACATTTCTTGCAAAACCCAGTTTAAAAGTACTTGGATCGTAATTGGCAAAAGCTCCAACTGTATAAGTCCAGCCGTTTTTAGTAATCGGTCCGGAAACATTTACATCACCTTGTAGCCATCCGAAAGTACTTGTTGTAAATTTTCCTTTTAGTTTAAAATCTTTCGTTCCCGTTTGAGAATAAGAGTTTACCGCGAAACCAAGATCGCCCATTGTGTTGGCTAATTGGTCCATTTTCAAAAGTCCGGTTCTTTCTAAACCAACACTTTGTCGCCATGTTTTGTTAGGAAGTTCGGGCCAGAAAAAGTACACGGCAGGAAGGTCGTTTTCAAGAATCGTAATTCCTCCCACGGTTGCAGGCAAGCCGATGTTTACATCTCTCGGACTCGTGTTATTGGCTGCATTCAGCATCACGTTTCTGTTATTGTCTTCTTTGGATGAAGTCGTAACGGTCTTTACGCCTCCTTCAGTTTTTGAAGCTTCTTTCAAAGCATTTTTTACCGCAAGGCTGTCGGTTTCCTGGCCAAAAGCTACGGCAAAGGAAAACATCAGCCCTAATGCTGAAATTTTTAAAGTTGATTTTCTCATCGTACAGTTAATTAGTATAATTTCTTCTTAAGTTGTTGTTTATCAATTTTATTTTAAATAAAGACATAGGAATATCCTGCATCCAAAAAATCATTGGATGGACTTTATTTTTCATCAGCACCGGATTGATTGTTTTTCTAAAGCCGGTTTATCAGCAGCATTGTATTATCATTGCATTGATATTGGGAGAAACCTTCTCAGCTTCAAGCAATATCTTTATTTTAATTGAATGATTTTTAATCATTTTCAACCAAAATATACTCTCTGGAAAGAGTACGATTCGAATAAATTCAGATTCAAAAAAGTGTTCATTTTCATTGCTTCAATAAGAAGCATTACAATACTACATTGTTTCATCGGATTCACCAAAAAAAAATATTAAATTTTCTTAATATTTAATGTAACTAACTGTTTTACATTTAAATAAATTTCAAATAATAAAACATTTTTCATTGATTCTTATTGAAACAATGATTAAAATCACGTTAAAATTTCCCCAAAAGTACCTCAAGGTATCAATTTTGGTGTCTACTCCAATTTTTTATCACTAAATTTGTAAATACACATTTTTCTCACTTCTAATAATGGATTCTAAAGAACAACTTTTAAAAAAATCGATTGAGGCAAAAGAAATTTTTATCCCTCATCTTTCTGCCGATCCTGTAATTTTTGGTTTCGATCAAAACGAGCTTAAAGTTTTGCTTTTAAAGATGAATTACAGAAAGCAATGGTTTTTGCCAGGAGGTTATGTGCGAAAGGATGAAGATTTAGACGATGCGGTGGTGAGAATTTTGAAAGACAGAGCCGGAATTACAGAAGTTTATCTGGAAGAATTTGCCGTTTTTGGAAAGAAAAACAGAAGTGAATTTTATTTTGAAGATTTTGATGAAACTCTTTTCCACAAGCAAAGATTCGTAACTATCGGATATTACGCCCTTTACAATCCAGATCGTTTTAATCTGATTGCTGATGAATTCAGTGAAAGTTGTGAATGGATTTATTTAAGCGAGCTTCCCAATATCGAATTGGCGATGGATCACCGTGAAATTATCGAAAAAGCGTTATTAACTTTAAGAGAGAAAATTTCTCATAAACCTATCGGATTCAATTTATTACCTGAAAAATTTACACTTTCTGAATTGCAAAAATTATACGAAGTTATTCTCGGAAAAGAACTTAACAGAGGAAATTTTTATCGAAAAATTAAAAATTTAGGAATTCTAAAAAAATTAGACGAGCGAAGAACTGGCGGCGCTCATAAAGCTCCGGATCTCTATTCTTTTGATGAAGAAAATTATGCTAAGGCGCTTGAAAATGGTTTGAGTAACTGGTAATTACAAAAAATTGCTTTACCAATTTAATTTGATAAAGCAATCTTCTACATATTTCGAACTATTGATCTAATTCTTTCTGAAAAGCTTCAAAATATTTTGCCAAATGAAGACCATCTGCCAAACCGTGATGTGCTTCAATAGAAACAGGCATCATCTTTTTGCCATCTTTAAGACTGAATTTTCCAAACGCGATTTTCGGAATACATTCTTTAGGATCAAAATTGGTAGGATGTAAAATTGTAGTAAACGAACTCCAAGGAATCGTAGTGTGTCTGATATGATTAATTGGCAAAACATCGTTACTAATTCCTAAGCCAGTTGAACTCTGAACTGTTTTTATTTGATCCTGTAATCTCTCATTAAACGTTTCAAAATTTTCAGAATAATGAAAAAATGAAAACCCAAAAGTTCCGTCTTCTCTTCCAATCGTACTTCCGACATGAACTTCATCAAACTGAATAACCTCACCATCCACAATTCGTAATTTCAATTCATGAACAGAATTGATCGCCACCATAGATTTGTAAAGATAATAGGCAAAAAACGAAATTCCTTTTTCTTTTGCTTTTTCATACGCTTTTGTGCAGTCTACCTCCGTTGTAAAACCGAAATAAGGACTTTTCATTTTAGAGAAAAATTCAAAATGTTCCTTTCTGTTCCAGCTTTCAATATCTATTACCTTCATTGATTTATTTTTTGCAAATTTCCATAAGATTTTCGGTTTTAAAAACTTTTGGAATATGAAATTTAATCGTAAAGTTTAATTTTAATTAAAACTATAAAGCATACTGAAACTTATAATCCGATGGACTTACTTTCATTAACTTTTTAAAATAATTGGTTAAATGGCTCTCATCCGTAAAACCAAACTCAAAAGCGATTTGCTTCATGGTCATTTGCCCGGATTGGATTCTTCTTTCAATTAATTTTAACTTATAATCTGTAATATATTTTCGGTAAGAAATTTCAAAATTTCTTTTAAAATAAGATCCAAAATAAGTTTCCGAAATATTGAAATGCTTGGCAATAGCCGTTATTCTAATGAGTTCGGGCTGATAAATATTTTGATGAATGTAAGATATCAAATCATCTTTTTTGGGAGCATCTTTATCTACTTTCACATGTAAAAACTTAGCGGAAGCCTCACGAATTAAACCAAATAACGATAAAACCTGAAAAAACATAATGGGTGACTCTGAAACTTTGTTGAATCTATTATAGTCAATAATATTTTCCACCGTTTTTTTTAAAATCGTTTTACAGGGTTCATCAAAGGTTAGTTTTTCTTCTTTCAGCAACGCATTTCGCATAATATCTGTGGGAGAAGCTGTTGCAAGATTATCCGGTGAAAGATGTTTATTCTGGTCAAAATAACTGTCATTGAATTTAATAAAACAGAATTTGGTCGGTTTTTTGATGTCAAAAAAATGTTCATCATCTGGAGAAATAAGATAAAAATCGCCTGCTTTATAAGAAATTACAATGCCGTTGATATGATGATCGCCACAGCCTTTGAAAATATAAATCATTTCATAATACGTATGGCTGTGTTTGGGAAACGGATAAACAGATGCTTCAAAGGTATCAATTTCCAGAGGTTCAAACTGTTTTCTTTTCATGTCTTAAAATTACAATTTGTTAAACGATTTTTACAACCTGAAAATCATTTTTTTTAACAAAATTTGTATAGACCTTGAAAGATAACATTAAGATACTCAGACAAAGTTTCATCTCTGTCTCTTTTGAATTTTAAATCAATCGACAAATTATTATTTATGAAAATATTAAAAAGAATATCAGGAATTGTATTGGGAAGTCTTTTACTTCTTTCGTGTAATCAAAAAAATAAAGAAAATTCTACCGCATCCAACGAGTCATTATTGTTTGAAAATGTTCGTGTAATCGACGGAAATGGAGGAAATCCTGTTGAAAATACCAAAGTTTTGGTTAAAGATGGTAAAATTGTTCAAATTGGAAATAATATTTCCGATAAAGATGCAAAAAGTATTGATTTAAAAGGAAAAACAATCATTCCCGCACTTATTTCTGCACATTCACATGTGGGAACCTTAAAAGGAACTACCACTAAACCCGAAAATTATACTGAAGAAAATATTCTTTCACAACTCAAAAAATATCAGGATTATGGGGTATTGAATGTCATGTCAATGGGTACAGATCGTCCTTTTCTGTTTGAAAGTGGTTTAAGAGATCGATCAGCTAAAGGAGAAATTGATGGCGCAAGAATTCATTCTGCAGGATATGGTTTTGGGGCTCCCAATGGTGCTCCGCCACTCGATTTTGCGATGGATAAAGTATATAGACCCACTTCTGTGAAAGAAATTCCGGCAGAGCTCGACAGTCTCAAAAAAATAAATGCCGAATTGGTGAAAATTTGGGTGGATGATTTTAACGGAAAATTTAAAGCAAAAGTAAGTCCTGAAATTTATAAAGCAATTATTTCTGAGGCGCACAAAAGAAATATGAGAGTCGCCGCTCACGTGTATTATCTTTCAGATTTGAAAAAACTACTCGCCGATGGAATTGATGTAATTGGTCACAGCATCAGAAGTGAAGTGATTGATGATGCTACATTGGCGCAAATGAAAGCAAAAGGCATTGTTTATATTCCTACCCTTTCTTTGGACGAGTATGCTTTTGTATATGCAAAAAAACCTGAATGGATTAATGATCAGTTCTTCAAAAAATCTTTGGAACCTGGCGTTTATGAAATGATTACTTCTGAAAAATATCAAAATGATCTTAAAAATGCTCCGAACTTCAAATTAAATATGAAAGCCTTTGAAGTTGCCAAACAAAATCTTAAAAAAGTATATGATGCAGGTATTCTGGTAGCTATGGGAACAGATAGCGGCGCGATGCCTCTTCGTGCACAGGGCTTTTCGGAACATTTAGAATTACAATTAATGGCGGAAGCAGGATTGACTCCTTTACAGGCATTAACCGTCGCTACAAAAAATTCAGCAAAAGCATTAAAAATCGATCAAAATTTCGGAACTATTGAAGCAGGAAAAACGGCAGATTTTATTATTGTTGATGGAAATCCGGCGAAAAACATTCAGGATACCCGAAAAATAGTTTCAGTGTATAAAGCCGGAAAAGAAGTTTCTAAAGGAGTTTTAAATAAGTAAATAATGAAGAGATTTTTTGTTAGGTTAGCTTTTATTACCAACTTTATAATCGTAAATGCACAGTCAAATGTTGAAGTCATTTCGAAAATATATCCACCCAATCCGGATCCTTCCGGAATCGCAGTAAGTTCTAAAGACAGGGTTTTCTTAGGATTTCCCCGTCACGCCGATAATCATAAGGAATTTGCTTTGGCAGAATTAGTTAATGGAAAATTAATCCCTTTTCCCAATAAAGATTTTGTGTATCCAAGTACGAAGCCTTATCAGGACTGGCTGGTTTCTCCGCATGGAATTTATATGGATAAAAATGATGTTTTATGGGTGTTAGATGATGGTAAAAGATCAGGTATCAAGGAGATTCCTTTAGGAGCCGCAAAAGTAGTGGGAATTGATATTCATTCTAAAAAAATTCTGCATTCAATTGTTATTCCAAAGACTGTTTTGTCTGATGATTCACATTATAACGATCTTCGGGTTGATCTTTCTCATGGTGAAAAAGGGACAATATATATAGCCAATTCAGGCTTTGGAGAATACTATTCTTTGGTTGTTTTGGATGTCGCAACGGGAAAAGCAAGAGAGGTTTTATTAAATCATAATTCCACTTCACCCGAACTCGGATTTATGGGATTTCTTGAAGGGAAGCCTCTCGTTTATGATTTTAATAAACAAACTTTTCCCAGTGGCGGAGCAGATGGCATTGCATTAAGTCCAGATCAGAAAAAATTATACTGGACTGCCATTACAGGAAGAAAATTATACAGTATTTCTACTGATCTTATCAGTAATTTTAATACTTCTGAACAAACAATTGAAAAAGCTGTACAATTAGAAGGCGAAAGACCAGCTTGTGACGGATTGGCTGAAGATGAAAAAGGAAATATCTATTTCGGAGCCTTTGAGCAACAATCTATTGTTAAAAGAAAACCGGATGGAGAATATCAATTGATTTCTCATGATAAAGAAAATTACGTTTGGCCAGATGGTTTGGCCTATCGAAACGGATACGTTTATGTTACGTTAGGTCAGTGGAATCGTTTGCCCGGATTTAATAACGGAAAAGATCTAAGAAAGCCGCCCTATTTGGTGGTGAAAATTAAAAGTGAATAAAAAGTAATATTTAAATTATAAAAATGGAATACAGAAAATTAGGAAATAGTGAATTAGAAGTTTCAGCAATAACTTTTGGAGCTTGGGCTGCCGGAGGTTGGATGTGGGGAAGCACAGACAGAAATGAAGCTATTGAAGCCATCAAAGCATCGTATGATGTTGGCGTAACTTCTATCGACACGGCTCCGATTTACGGACAAGGAACCAGTGAGGAAATTGTTGGGGAAGCGATTAAAGGAATTTCCCGTGATAAAGTTCAGATTCTTACGAAGTTTGGTATGCGTTGGGATTTGGCAAAAGGAGATTTTGCGATGCACAGCAAAGACAACAGCGGAAATGCTATCGACGTTTATAAATTTGCCGGAAAAGACAGCATTATCTATGAATGCGAGCAAAGTTTGAAAAGATTGGGAACAGATTATATCGATTTGTACCAAATTCACTGGCCGGATTCTACCACACCCATAGATGAAACTTTTGAGGCCGTTTCAAGGTTAATTGAGCAGGGAAAAGTTCGTCATGCGGGAGTTTGCAACTATAACGTTCAGCAAATGGCAGAAGCTGAAAAAACATTGAATTTAGTATCCAACCAAATTCCGTTTAGTATGGTCAATCGCGGAATTGAAGAAGAAACCGTGCCTTACTGTATTGAAAATAACAAATCAATTTTAGCGTATAGCCCTTTGGAAAGAGGTTTACTTACAGGTAAAATTCATAACGGTTACCAATTTCAGGAAGGTGATCACAGGGCAGGTCATAAACATTTTCAACCAGATTTTATTGAAAAAACCAATCAGCTTTTAGATAAAATTAAACCCATTGCAGATCAACATAATGCAAGTTTAGGGCAATTGGTTCTTCGCTGGACGATTGAAAGAGCCGGAATTACCATCGCGTTGGCCGGAGCCAGAAATGCAGAACAGGCCGTTCAAAATGCAAAAGCAATTGAGATTAATTTAAGCAAAGAAGAATTAACCACAATTGATGATTTGGTTAATCAGTTTAATTAACAAATCTGTTTAAACTTTTATATTTTATTACCCGTTGTGCATTTTGCAAAATTTTGGTATTAGATTTGTCGGTTCGAGTATTTTTTCGTAACAAAGTGGAGAAAAAATGTATCGAGAACAGATTCATCTTCAAAATTGCAAACTTCTCGATACGATTTTTTTTCAAAAATCTATTCGAAGTGACGAAAACAAATCAAAATGCACAATAGATATTTTATTAATTATTTCAAAGTTTGTCATTCTGCAAGAATCTAAGCAATTTTAAACGTATAATGTTGAGGTGCTTTCAGCATGACAAGCTTTAAACTAAGGACAAATTTCCTAGCCCCGATTGCAACGGCATCCTTTTGCGTAGTGAAACGTAGCAAAAGATACAGTGGAAAGCGGAAAAAAGCTCCTTAAAAAGTCAATAAGCTTACAAAAAATTCATTATAAACAATGGAAAAAAGAAACAACATCTATCAACTTACCCTTAAAGAATTAACCTTAAAAGATGGTTCTGAAGGTGAAAAAACACTGGCACTTGATTTCGACAATCATGATAATCTATTTCATATTTTCGATGTCATACAATCAAAAAATATATTTGACAATGAACAAACAGCGCAAGAGTTTGCATTAGGATTAAAACTTTTCACCGAAGTCATGATTAAAAATAAACAACATCCTCTGTTTGAAGAATTAAGACCGGCAATTATGGAATTCATGAAAAAACTAAAGAGCCAATAAATTATAAAACTCTCGAGCAAATTTTGCTGATTTAATAGATATAGTATGTTAAAATCTGCTGAATCTGAAAGATCTGCGAGAGAAATATTTTTATGATTTCAGTAAAATTGAAAATAGGTATAATCAATTCAGAAAATTAACAATGGAATATAGATTTTTAGGAAAATCAGGACTTAAAGTACCTTTCTTCAGGACGTTTGAGCGGGAAATATGGCAGAAATAAACCCGCGCCTCAAGAAGGTAGAATTGCTCAGGGAGGAAGTCCGGTTCCCGAAACTGTAGTTCAGCAAGAAATTTTTTATAACACGATTGATGCATTAGAAGAAGTTGCTGCTGAAGTGGGGAAAAATGTAGCTCAGGTTGCTTTAAACTGGTTGTTGCAGCGTCCTACGGTTTCCAGCATCATTATCGGAGCCAGAAACGAAGAGCAGTTAAAGCAAAATCTTGAAGCCGTCGGTTGGAATCTTACTCGCGAACAAGTTGAAAAACTTGATAAAGCAAGTGAAGTACCTCCCCATTTATCCGTATTGGCATCAGTGGCAGAACAAAAGTTTAAATCCTACACCGGATTTTTACAGTCATTTAAAATAATATTCTAACCGCAAAAGAGGCGAAATATTTGTTTTTTTTGTGGTTAATACGTTTTAAGGCACAAGGATTTTATCAATGATAAAATAGATCATCAACATTGTAAAAGAAAATCTTTAATTTTCCCTTTGTGTCTTAAAAAACAGACAATTTGTATTTAACCTTGCGCCTTTGTGTTTTTCCAATAGACGTAAGCATTCTTAATGAATTAAATAGAAAACAATGAGTACAGAAAAAATAGGATTCATCGGTCTCGGCAATATGGGACATCCGATGGCAAAAAATTTAGAAAAAGCCGGATTTCAATTATCCGTTTACAATAGAACGATTGAAAAAGCTGAAGAATTTCAAGAAAAATCTACGGTTTACAAAACAGTTTCGGAGCTTGTCACCAATAGTGACATCATTTTTACAATGCTGACAAACGATACAGCCGTGAAAGCAGTCTACGAAGAAGTTTTAACCCAGAATATCACCGGAAAATTATTCATAGACATGAGTACGATTTCTCCTGAAAAAAGCAACGAAATTTCTTCCGCCGTAAAAATAAAAGAAGGCTCATTCATTGATGCGCCCGTTGCCGGAAGTACAAAACCCGCTGCAGAAGGCACATTGATTATCATGGTTGGTGGTGAAGAAAAAGATGTTCAGCGTGCTGAACCTTTTCTGCAAAAACTAGGAAAAAACATCAAACATTTAGGTGAAAACGGAAAAGGAATCGCCGCCAAATTATCCGTTAACTATTTTCTATCCACTATTTATCAGGGTTTGGCAGAAACCATTTTATTTTCGGATAAATTAGGCATTGATCGTCAGGATATGCTTGAGATTATTAACGAAAGTGCCAGCGGAAGCGGTGCCACAAAAGTAAAAACACCATTATTAACGGAAAATAATTATGAGCCTGCATTTGCCTTAGATCTTATGCTAAAAGATATCCTGCTGGCAAAAAATGCGGGTGCAGACTTTCCTTTATCTAAAACATTAATTGAAACTTATCAGTCGGCTCACAGTGAAGGGTTTGGAAAAGACGATGTTATCGGAATTATTAACTATTTAAACAAATAAAAAATGTTACACGTAATCGCGAAAAGTATCGCAAAACAAGATAAAATTGAAGAAACTAAAAAAGCGTTAACTGCTTTGGTCATTTATTGGATGCCAAAATACGCGGTGCGGCCGAGTTTATTTTCTATCCATTAAACACCAAAGTGATCAAAGTAAAAAATGAAGATATTGGTCTGAATTTTTATGATTTTGAAAAGCAATAATATTTTAAGGATATTTGTATTTTAAATTCATAAAATATTTTTCTGATGTTTGATGTTTTGCTTTCGCATATTGAAGATAAGGTTGATTTAACTGAAAAGGATAAAAGTGAACTCCAGCAGTTTTTCACCTATAAAAAAATCCGTAAAAAACAATATCTGCTTCAGGAAGGAGACGTTTGCAAAAATCTTTCTTTCGTAAGTAAAGGGTTGCTTAAATCCTATATGCTGGATGAAAAAGGAAGCGAACACATCAGCATGTTCGCTTTTGAAGGTTGGTGGATTTCGGATTTCAACAGTTTCATCAATCAGGAAAAAGCTCTCTTAAATATTGATGCCATAGAAGAAACAGAGCTCTTGACGATTACCCGTGAAGAATATGAAAATATGATGGTAAAAATTCCTATTATGGATCGTTATTTTAGAATTTTATACCAAAACAGTCTGGTGACCAAAGATTACCGCCTCATGGTGTTCAACTCATTTACGGCCGAAGAAAAATATACACAGTTTGCAGAGAAAAATCCAGATATTATTCAGAGAGTTCCTCACAATCTTATTGCTTCCTATCTCGGTTTGGCTCCGGAGACGGTAAGCAGAATCCGTAAGAAGATTTCCTTTAAATAACACTTGATCTGGATCAATAAAAATCGCTGATCCATATCAATTTTTTTAATCTTAGTGCTCCATAATTTTGTAACATAATTTTAGAATTATGGAAAACAAAAAATTTGCACTGGTTGTAGGTGCTACAGGAATTACAGGCAGTAATCTCGCACAAGAGCTTATTGCTAAGGGTTGGACAACTTACGGATTATCAAGAAATCCTAACCATTCTATTGAAGATTTGATTCCTATACAAGCCGATCTTCTGACTATTGAAAGTCTGGAAAAAGCGTTGGAAAATATCGCTCCCACTCATGTTTATTTCACCACTTGGATGCGAAACGATACAGAAGAGGAAAATATTCGCATAAACAGTGCGTTGGTGAGAAATTTATTAAATGTTCTGTCTCCTAAAAAATCAATACAGCATGTGGCTTTGGTTACGGGTTTAAAACATTATTTAGGACCGTTTGAAGCCTACGCAAAAGAAGGTACTTTACCCGAAACTCCTGTGAGAGAGGAGCATCCTCGTTTGCCGCTTCCCAATTTTTATTATGCTCAGGAAGATGAAGTGTATAAAGCTTCAGAAAGAGACGGATTTACATGGAGCATCCACAGACCGCACACCGTAATCGGTTATGCAGTTGGCAATCTGATGAATATGGGAACCACTTTGGCGGTATACGCAAGTATTTGTAAAGAAACAGGGCGTAAATTTATCTGGCCAGGCTCTTTGGAGCAATGGAACGGAATTTCAGACGTGACGGATGCCCGAATTTTAGCGAAGCAACTGGTTTGGGCTTCATCAACAGAAGCAGCAAAAAATCAAGCTTTTAATATTACAAATGGTGATATATTCCGTTGGAAATGGCTTTGGAAGAGATTGGCAGAGTGGTTCGGAATTGAAGCGGTAGGATTTGAAAACTCCATTAAACCATTAGAAAAAGAAATGGAAAATTATACAGAAATCTGGAAAGAAATAGCTCAAAAATATGGTTTAAAAGAAGAAAACCTTAATAAATTATCTTCTGCCTGGCATACCGACCTTGATTTGGGAAGACCTTTGGAAGTAATGACCGATATGTCAACCAGCAGAAAATTTGGCTTTACAGAATATCAAAATACAGAGCAATCATTCATTGATTTATTTGAAAAATTGAAAGCAGAAAAGCTGATTCCGTAAATTTCATTTCATAAAGGAGTTGCTTTTGCGACTCCTTTTCTTTTTTATTTTAAATGTCGTTTCTTTGTAAAATATCATTCGTTTTTTATGAAAAAGTCCGAAGCTACACGATTAAATATTCTTCAGAAAGCATTTGAACTGATTTATACCAAAGGTTATCAGACAACTAGTGTCGATGAAATTATTGCGACCACTCAGGTGACAAAAGGGGCTTTCTATTATCATTTCAAAACAAAAGACGAAATGGGTTTGGCAATTATTAATGAATTAATGATTCCAAACTTTAAGAATAATTTTATCCAACCATTACGAAATGATGAAAATCCTTTAGATAATATTTACAATATGATGTATCATTTGTTGATCAATAATGAATTTTTGAAGGTTGAATACGGTTGTCCTGCTTCTAATTTTACTCAGGAAATGGCTCCGTGGAATATTGAGTTTACAAAAGCATTAAACGAATTATCTAAGCAATGGGAAAATACAATGATTTTTTCTCTTGAAAAAGGGATGGAAAATGGTACAATAAAGACCGGTTTAAATGCAAAAGGAATTGCCATTTTTGTACTTTCCGGATATTGGGGAATACGAAATTTGGGAAAACTAGAGAACAATAAATCGATATATATATCTTATTTACAACAACTTAAATTGTATTTTAATACGTTAAAATAATTTTTTATCAAAAAACATACTAATTAGTATGTTTTTATTTTAACTTTGTCAAATCTTAAAAATTTGATAATGTATCAAACGTTAACATTTCTGCATTCTACTTTTCGCTGGCTGGTTTTGTTGAGTCTTTTGTATGCAATTTTTTGCGCCTACAAAGGATACTTTTCAGATAAAGAATTTTCAAAAACAGATAATACCGTAAGACATTGGACGGCAACAATAGCCCACATTCAATTAATTTTGGGAATTATATTCTATTCTCAAAGCCCGATCATCAAATACTTTTGGAAGAATTTTAGTGATGCAAAACAATCTTTAGATCTTTTATTTTTTGGATTAATACATATTTCTTTAATGCTTCTTGCTATAGTTTTAATTACTATTGGCTCTGCCGTTTCAAAAAGAAAACTAACTGATAAAGAGAAGTTTAAAACAATGCTGATCTATTTTTTCATTGCTTTACTTATTATTTTTATTGCCATCCCATGGCCATTTTCACCACTTGCTAACAGACCTTATTTCAGATAATTATGATCAATTTATTTAAAACAAAAGTTGGAAGATTAAGAATTATTGCCATTCTTGAAGGGATTTCACTCTTAACATTAGTATTCATCGCTGTTCCGTTAAAATATGGACTTGATAATCCTTCATTGGTTAAAATGATGGGCCCTATTCACGGATCATTATTTCTTCTTTTTTTATTCAATACATTAAGTGTTGGTGTTGAGCAACAGTGGAAATTTAAAGAAATAACCTGGAAAGTGCTTTTGGCGTGTATTATTCCATTTGGAACATTTTATATTGACAGAAAAATTTTAAGCAAACTATGAAAAATATATTAATTTTTTGCGGAGTCATTCTGACCATTTATATTGCTTACAGAATATACAAATACCAAACACTTGATAATGGTTTGGATACTTTAATAAAAAACGGAGCCATTATTCTCGATGTAAGAACTGAAAAAGAATATGAAATGGGGCATATTTCCGGATCTGTAAATATTTCTTTAGGAACAATCAGAGAAAGATATACAGAACTGAATCCAAATAAAACCTATATTACCGTTTGTTCCCACGGTCTTCGAAGTACAAAAGTTGAGAATATTTTAAAGGAAAAAGGGTTTAATCATGTTTATAATGGAGGCGCATGGAGCGATTTGCAGAAAAGTATTTCAAAATAATATAAAAGTTCTCTAAAAACAATTCTTTTTCAATACAAAAATTAATTTGGTCGGCTTTTTGGTTAGTAAATTTAAACCAAATTACGCCACTCCATTGAAGTTAATCACATTTACAAATAAAGGAATTTACTGTCCGCAGGGAAAATTTTATATCGATCCTTGGCGACCTGTTGATCTGGCTGTCATTACCCATGGTCATGCTGATCACGCACGTTGGGGAATGAAAAAATATCTCTGTCATCATTTTACAAAGCCTATTTTACATAAAAGGATCAGTGAAGATATTGAATGTCAGAGTGTAGAATATGGCGAAGTTCTCAATATCAATGGGGTAAAATTATCATTGCATCCGGCTGGTCATATTATTGGTTCTGCCCAGATCCAGTTAGAATATAAAGGATATGTAAGCGTAATTTCTGGGGATTACAAAGTTCAGGATGACGGTTTGAGCACTCCTTTTGAAGTCGTAAAGTGTAATGAATTCGTTACTGAAAGTACTTTCGGACTTCCAATCTACAACTGGCTGGAAGTAGAAGATCTCAATAAAAAAATGCAAAATTGGGTGTTACGAAATAAAGAAAATCAAAAAACATCCGTTTTTATAGGATATTCCTTAGGCAAAGCACAAAGAATTATGAAAGCCGTTGAAGGTCTGGGGAAAATTCACGTTCACTACTCTATTGGAAAATTAAACGAAGCATTTGAAACGGTCGGTATTGATCTTCCTGACTATGAAATTCCTGATTTTAGAGAAAATGTAAAACATTTGCAGAATGAAATCGTAATTGTTCCACCGGCTTTGCTCGATAGTAATATTATCAAAAAAATTCCTAATGCGGCAACTGCTATTTGCTCAGGCTGGATGCAGGTTCGCGGTGCCAGAAGATGGCGAAGTGCAGATGCAGGATTTCCCATGAGTGATCATGCCGATTGGAAAGGATTATTACAAGCTATAAAAGCTACAGAAGCAGAAATTGTTCATGTAACACACGGACAAACAGAAGTTTTTTCAAAATATTTAAATGAAATCGGAATAAAATCGGACGTAGTAGAAACCTTGTATGGAGATGATGACGAGGAAGAAAAGGAACCCATTGAAGAATAAACAGTTTAATTTTTAAAATTTTAAAGATTTTTTAGTTCAAAAAGCTCCGTAGGAGTTTACTGCTAATAGAAAAGAAGTAAGGATGAAGCGAAGCTCCGTAGGAGCGACCTGTTAATAATTAAAATGTCGAATGGCACACAGCCCAGCTTGAACGGAGCCCTTCGACAGGCTCAAGATAAATTCAAACGGTAAAAGCTGCCCAAAACAGAAAAATAAATTAATGAAACATTTTGCTGAACTGATCAACGCTTTGGAAAGCACCAATAAAACCAATGCCAAAATTGATGCGATTATTGACTATCTGGAACGAGCTCCCGATGAGGATAAATTATGGTTTATTGCTTTATTTACAGGCAAAAGACCGAAGCGAAATGTGAATACAAACTATATGAAAGAATGGGCGTTGGAAATCACAAAATTACCATTTTGGCTCTTTCAGGAAAGCTATTCTTCAGTGGGAGATCTTGGTGAAACACTTTCATTGATTTTACCACCTCCAAACGAAAAAATTGAAAAGTCATTATCCGAATGGATGAATGATATTATTGATCTAAAAAATAAAACAGATGCTGAAAAAAAAGAATACGTATTGAATTCGTGGAATGGTTTAGATTACACAGAACGATTGATTTTCAACAAATTACTTGGTGGAAGTTTCAGAATTGGAGTTTCAGATAAAACACTAATTAACGCATTAACCAAATTTTCAGGACAGGAATCCAGTGCTCTGACGCATAGTCTAATGGGGAAATGGCAACCTGACGAAATTTCATTTAAAGAATTGATTTCAGCGGAAAAAATTAATCCAGACAATTCAAAACCGTATCCTTTTTGTTTGGCTTATCCTTTAGAAAAAGAATTAAACGAACTGGGAACTCCTGAAGAATGGCAAATCGAATACAAATGGGATGGCATTCGCGGGCAGATTATTCGCAGAAACGACGAAGTTTTTATCTGGTCAAGAGGCGAAGAATTGATCACAGAGCAATTTCCTGAAATCAAAGAAACGGTTCAGAACATGAAAGGTAATTTTGTTGTAGATGGAGAAATACTTGCGGTAAAGGATGGTAAGGTTTTAAATTTTAATGAATTACAAAAGAGATTAAACAGAAAAACTTTAACTAAAAAAATGCTTTTCGAAATTCCGATTGAAGTTTTCACTTATGATCTTTTGGAACTTGAAAACAATGATCTTCGTGAGAAACCCATAGCTTCAAGACGGGCAATGTTGGAAGAATTATTGTTAAATGAAAATCCCGTAAACATAAAAATTTCTCCGGTTATCGAGTTTGAAAACTGGGAAGATTTAAATCAAATCAGAGAAAATTCGAGAGAAATTAACAGCGAAGGTTTAATGTTAAAACAAAAAAATTCACCATACCATTCTGGCAGGAAAAAAGGCGATTGGTGGAAATGGAAAATCAATCCTTTAACCATTGATGCGGTGCTTATTTATGCTCAAAAAGGAAGCGGACGAAGAAGTGCCTACTATACAGATTATACTTTTGCGGTGAAAAAAGATGACAAACTGGTAACCATCGCAAAAGCCTATTCCGGACTTACAGACAAAGAAATTATGGAAGTCAGCAAGTTTGTTAACAAAAATGCAATTGAAAAATTTGGACCTGTCCGAACTGTAAAAGCGGAACTTGTTTTTGAAATTGCCTTTGAAGGCATTGGTTTTAGCAACCGTCATAAAAGTGGTGTCGCATTGCGGTTTCCCAGAATTGTACGTTGGCGAAAAGATAAAACGGTAGACGAAATTGATGATATTGAAGAAATTAAAAAATTAATACAATAAATTATATAAACGCTAAGTTCTCAGAGGTTTATTTTAACACTTTGAAATTATTTTTCGATCGCAAAGACACTTCGTTCAGCAAATGATAACAATAAGCCTTGGCTGAATGGAACGCCTTTGCGGTTAGAATATACAGAGAATATGTTAAAAATATCCTTGTGAACTTAACGTTAAAAATCAAAAACAAAATAATTTGGCGACTTTTGAAAATACCAACGGATTCACAGTCATTCAACAATGGATGGCCGATAAAGGTATTTCCCCTTTTAAATTTCAAATTGATACCTGGCAGAAATTTGAAAACGGTTATAGCGGAATGGTGGTAGCTCCAACGGGTTTTGGAAAAACATTTTCCGTATTTCTAGCTTTACTGACGAATTTTTTAAACCATCCCGAAAATTATAAAAAGGGATTACAAATGATCTGGATCACTCCGCTTCGTTCCCTTTCAAAAGATATTGCCAAAGCAATGCAGGAAGCGATTGACGAAATAGGCTTAGATTGGGTGGTTGGTGTACGAAATGGAGATACAGACCCTAAAATTCGTCAGCAGCAGGTGAGAAATATGCCTGAAATTCTTGTAGTTACACCTGAAAGTTTGCATTTGCTTTTAGCACAGAAAAATCACGAAAGATTTTTTAAAGAATTAAAAACAATTGTCGTTGATGAATGGCATGAATTATTAGGTTCAAAACGTGGCGTCATGGTAGAATTAGGCATTTCTCAACTGACAAAATATGTTCCTAAAATAAAAATTTGGGGAATTACGGCAACCATTGGAAACCTTGATGAAGCCATGGAAGTTTTGATTCCTTATGACATCAAAAAAACAAAAATTACCGCAAAAGAACAGAAAAAGATAGAAATTCTTCCGGTTTTCCCTGATGAAGTTGAAATTTTACCGTGGGCTGGACATCTTGGACAAAAACTGGCTGACAAAGTAGTTCCGATCATTTTAGAGTCAAAATCTACGATTGTTTTTACAAATACCCGAAGTCAGAGCGAAATGTGGTATCAATTATTATTGAATGCTTATCCAGATTTTGCAGGGCAAATCGCTATTCATCACAGTTCTATTGATGCTCATTTACGAATTTGGATCGAAGAAAACCTAAGTTCTGGAAAATTAAAAGCAGTGGTTTCTACTTCGTCTCTTGATTTGGGAATTGATTTTAAACCTGTTGATACTGTCATACAAATTGGTTCAGCCAAAGGAGTTGCAAGATTTTTACAACGTGCAGGAAGAAGCGGCCACTCGCCTTTTGAAACATCAAAAATTTATTGTGTTCCCACCCATTCTCTGGAACTTATTGAAGTTGCAGCTTTGAAAGAAGCAGTAAAACAGAAAGTCATTGAACCTCGTGAGCCACAGGTTTTATGCTTTGATGTTTTGGTTCAGTTTTTAATGACGTTAGCTATTGGTGACGGATTTTATCCTGACGAATTGTATGAAAGGATTAAAAAAGTATATGCCTTTCAAGAAATGACCGATGATGAATGGAAAAATATTCTCGATTTTCTCACTATTGGTGGAAGTGTTTTAAAAAGCTATGAGGAATTCCATAAAATTGTCATTATGGAAGATGGATTATATAAAGTCACTTCACGAAAAATTGCAATGCTTCACCGAATGAATATGGGCGTTATCGTCAGCGATGCAATGTTGAAAGTGAAATTTATTTCAGGAGGCTATATCGGAATGGTAGAGGAATATTTTATTTCAAAACTGAAAAAGGAAGAAAAATTTATATTAGCCGGAAGAGTTTTAGAAGTCGCTATGATCAAAGATATGACCGTTTTTGTGCGGGCTTCAAAAGGAAAAGCATTTGCACCGAGTTATCTAGGCGGAAGGTTACCATTGAGCTCTAATTTAGGGCATTTTTTACGTGAAAAGTTATCCGGAGCTTTAAATCCTAAATCATCTGAAAAGGAACTGAAATTTTTACATCCATTATTAATTAATCAGGAAGAACGTTCACATATTCCAAAAGAAGATGAATTTTTGGTTGAACTGATTAAAAACCGAGAAGGTTACCATTTATTTATGTACCCGTTTGAAGGTCGCCTAGTGCATGAAGTAATGGCAGCTTTAATTGCTTACCGTATTTCAAAGCTCGCTCCTATTTCCTTTTCTATGGCGATGAATGATTATGGCTTTGAATTGTTTAGTGATAAAGAAATTCCGTTAAATGAAGAAAATTTACATAAAATTTTAACCCGCGAAAGTCTGATGATTGATGTTATTTCAAGTATTAATGCTGCTGAAATGGCACGAAGAAAATTTAGGGATATTGCTGTAATTTCCGGAATGGTGATTCAAAACTATGCCGGAAAACAACGTTCTAATAAATCTTTACAAAGTTCTGCCGGATTGATTTTTAAAGTGTTGGAAGATTATGATCCTAATCATTTTTTGGTACGGCAGGCGTATACAGAGGTTTTTAATGCTCAATTACAGGAACAAAGACTAGTTGAAGCGTTTAAACGAATTGAAAAATCAAAAATTATTTTGAAATTTGCCAATACGTTTACTCCATTGAGCTTTCCTATAAAAGTGGACAGTTTAAGACAAACGCTTTCCAGCGAAGGATTGGATGCGAGAATCCAGAAATTGATACAGCAAGCAAAGAAAAACAAGTAATAAATATTACATCACGTAATACTATTTTGTATCAAAGTATTTTTAGATGGAAACCTAAATCAAAAAAGCCGGAAAAAATTTCCGACTTTCTATAGTATTTTTAAGTTTAAAATTAAACTGTTTCCAAAACGTGGTCTACCAAAACTCTCCATCCGAATGAATCTTCAGAAAGGTTAGTTTGAAGATCAACCAAATCATTTTTAAGGATTACCGCATAGCTTTCTTCGTCGGAAAGTTTAGGCAATTCTAATTTTTCACCATTGTAACCCAAAGCTTGGAATACTGTTGTTACCACAGCAGTTCCAACTCCCCAAACTTCTTTTAAAGTTCCGTTTTTCTGAGCTTCAACTACATCAGCAACTTTTATTGGTTCAACTTTTACTTCAATTCCTCTTTTCTTAGCCAATTGAATAAAGCTGTCTCTTGTAACACCGTCAAGAATTTTCTCAGAAGTTGGAGGCGTGAAAATCGTATCGTTGATTCTTACAAATACGTTCATCGTTCCACTTTCCTCGAAATATTCGTGAGTCGCATCATCTGTCCAGATAATTTGCTCATACCCTTCTTCAATCGCCAACTGAGTTGGGTAGAAAGATGCCGCATAGTTACCTGCAGCTTTTGCAGAACCTACACCACCGCTTGCTGCTCTTGAATAATGATCAGAAATTTTTACAGAAACAGGCTCTGTATAATACATTTTTGCAGGTGTTGCTACGATAGCAAACATATATTTATTAGAAACTCTAGCTTTCAAAGCTTCTTCTGTAGCGAAGATCAAAGGTCTGATGTATAAAGACATCCCTTCTCCTTGAGGAATCCAGTCTCTGTCTATGTCTACCAATGCTTTTAATCCTTCCAAAAACATTTCTTCCGTTACCTCAGGCGTTGCAAGACGTTTTGCAGACTTATTGATACGTTCAAAATTCTTTTCAGGCCTGAAAAGGAAAACCTGCCCGTCTTTGTCTTTATAGGCTTTCATACCTTCAAAACAAGCTTGTCCGTAATTTACTCCCATCATGGCAGGTGTAAAAGGAATAGGACCGTAAGGAACTAATTTCACATCACCCCACTTTCCATCTTCGTACTCACAAATGATCATGTGATCAATAAAAGTATTTCCGAATGAAAAATTGTTTGGGTCGAATGTAGAAATTCTGGAGTTTTCAGTTTTTTGAATTATCATTTCTAAAATTTTTTATGATGTTCTACAAATTTAACATAATTTTCTAAATATAAAAATTTTGAAGTAAATTTGTAAAAAAATAGCTTGAAAAGAGAAATTAAAACCACAAACGATGGAAGTAAAACATTGTTTATCAATGATTTAAATGAAAACTATCATTCGCATCATGGTGCCCTTCAGGAAGCAGAACATGTGTTTATCAAAAATGGACTAAATTTAATAAATGATTACGAAATCAACATTTTAGAGCTCGGTTTTGGAACAGGTTTAAACGTTTTGGTGACAATTAATGAACATTTAAAAACTGACAAAAATCATGTCATCAACTATTTTACGCTCGAAAAATATCCGATAAATGAATCGGAAATGAACGATTTGGCATATTTTGAACTTTTTGATAACCCGGAATTTAAAAATATTTATCAAAAAATTCATCTGGCAGAGTGGGAAAAGTCAGTAGAAATTGTTAGTAATTTTAATCTTAAAAAGATAAAATGTGACTTTTTCGACCTGAATACGATAGATTTACCTAAAATTAACCTTGTTTATTTTGATTGCTTCGGAGCGAGAGTACAGCCCGATCTTTGGGAAAAGCCTTTATTTGAGCTAGTTTCCGACAAAATGGCAGTTAATGGATTATTAACAACCTACTCTTCTAAAGGGAGTGTAAGAAGAATTCTTCAGGAGCTCGATTTTAAAGTAGAAAAGAAACAGGGACCTCCCGGAAAAAGAGAGATGATTAATGCGGTGAAGTTATAGGTTGTAGGCTGGAAGCTGGAGGATAGGTGCTGGAAGTTTTATAAAACTTCCAGCATCCAGCTTCCTTCATCCAGCAAATTTTCCCTACATTAGCTTTACAAATTATTATATATGATAGATAAGATAAACATTAGGGTTTATGCATGCGCTGTAAAGGATAAAAGAGTTTTAACGTTATTTGAAGAGTATGCTGGTGAAGCTTTAATGAAATTTCCCGGCGGCGGACTTGAATATGGAGAAGGACTGTTAGAATGCTTACATCGGGAGTTTGATGAGGAACTGAATGTGAAAGTAGATATCGTGGAACATTTTTATACTCAGGAAGATTTTCTGGTATCGCGTTTCAAAGAGAATGAACAGTTGCTTACTATATATTATATTGTAAATATTGTGAATGAAGAAGATTTCCTGATTTTGGATCCTTGTATCGAAAGAACAGAATGGATAGAAATCGACAGACCTGATAATCCTTTTGTACTTCCTATAGACAAAATTGTTTTTGATAAATTAAAAGAAAAATTCCTGTAAAATATACAGGAATTTCTTTTTTATATGATAGATCATTATCTCGATACTCTAAATTGATTGGCTCCGGGATAAGGTTGAAGATAACCGGAATTCCAGTTGGATTGAAGCAATGATTCTAAGAATTCATCGGTTCTGTTTTTATGCGGATTATATTCGTCCTTCAAATTAATATCCGCCATTTTACCTTTTAAATTCCACCAAAATGCACTGAATCCGCCTCTTAACTCTTTTATAATTTCATATACGTTTTTTCCTGTAGCTCTGTTCATTAGCTTAGCAAAAACCTGTCCTTCTGTTGTCGTAAGGTCTCTCAATTGCTTTTCATATTGCTCAGCCAACATATTCTGTCTTTCGCGAACGTATTTTCTTTTTGCCTTACTGTCGAGATCATTCATGTCTTTCTGTATATCCCGATATTGTTGCAAAGCAGTTACAAAGAGAGGATACACTCTGTATAATTTTTTATTCAGGAAATAATAATAGTTTCTATCCAACTGATTGTTAAACTTTGGCCTGTTCACCAAAACCAACTCATCCATTACAACTACAGTCTCCCCATTAATATCATACACCCTCATCTTCTGCCTTTCGTCGTAATAATATTTTTTCCCAAATTCATCTACTTTTAGAAGCTCAGGAGGATATTGGCTCAACGGTTTGGCAATAACCGAATCTGTCTGACCAAAAATACTGACTCCAAAAAAGAAGAGAAAAAGACAAATAATCTTACTAAAATTCATTATTTTTACGCGTATTAGAACAAAAATTAAACGCAAAAATCATTCCTTTTTATGAAATTTGAAAAGAAATCTTTAAAATTTTTAGAAAAATATCTAAATACATCTTCACCGACTGGTTATGAGCATAAAGGGCAGGAAGTCTGGATGGATTATATCAGACCGTATGTTGATAAAATCGAAATAGATCACTATGGAACCTGCTATGGAATCATCAATCCTGAAGCGGAATTTAAAGTGGTTATTGAAGCACACGCCGATGAAATTTCATGGTATGTGAATTATATCACCGATGACGGTTTAATCTATGTTATCAGAAACGGAGGTTCAGACCAAACAATCGCTCCATCGAAAGTGGTTCACATTCATGGTGAGAACGGAATTGTAAAAGGAGTTTTCGGATGGCCAGCTATTCACACAAGAGGAAATCAAAACGAACCGACTCCCAAGATTGAAAATATTTTTATCGATTGTGGAGCAACCTCAAAAAAAGAAGTAGAAGAACTGGGAATTTATGTAGGATGTATGATAACTTATCCTGATGAATTCTTTGAAATGAATGACAGATACTTCGTTTGCAGAGCTTTAGATAACAGAATCGGAGGATTTATGATCGCTGAAGTAGCAAGATTGTTAAAAGAGAACAAAAAAACGCTTCCGTTCGGATTGTATATTACAAATTCCGTTCAGGAAGAAGTTGGTTTGTATGGAGCAGATATGATTGCAGATACGATTAAACCAAATATTGCCATCGTTACAGACGTTACCCACGACACCACAACGCCGATGATCGAAAAGAAAAAAGAAGGAGACCAAAAATGTGGTGACGGACCTGTGGTTTTCTTTGCACCAAGTATTCATCATACTATTCGTGAGCTAATCATCGATACAGCCAAAAAGAAAGAAATTCCTTTCCAGAGAGCAGCGGCAAGCAGAGCCACAGGAACCGACACGGATGCTTTTGCACATTCTAACGGTGGAGTTCCGAGTGCATTAATCTCACTTCCATTACGTTATATGCATACAACGGTAGAAATGGTTTCTAAAGAAGATGTAGGAAATGTAATTAAATTAATCTACGAAACACTTCTGAAGATAAAGCCGGAAATGAAACTAAAGTATCATTAATAAAGTAAAAAGAGACAAATTAAAAGTATAAAAAGTAAAAATGAAAACGAAGCTTATTGCTCCTTCCCTTTTATCCGCAGACTTTGGGAACCTGCAAAGAGATATCGAGATGCTGAATAATTCTCAGGCTGACTGGTTTCATGTGGATGTGATGGACGGAAGATTTGTCCCTAACATTTCATTTGGATTTCCTGTTATGAAAACGGTGCAGCAACATGCTAAAAAGTTTGTTGATGTTCACTTAATGATTGTTGAGCCGGAAAAATATGTTGAAGAGTTTATCGATCATGGTGCAGACTTGGTTTCTGTTCATTATGAAGCTTGCGCTCACCTTCACAGAACGATTCATCTCATTCAGAGCAAAGGGGCAAAAGCCGGCGTTGTTTTGAATCCTTCTACTCCCGTTCTGATGTTGGAAGATATTATTGCAGATGTAGATTTGGTACTATTAATGAGTGTAAATCCAGGTTTTGGAGGCCAGAAATTTATTGAGAATACGTACAAGAAAATTGCTGAAACCAAAGATTTAATCTTGAGCAATAATTCAACGGCATTAATTGAAGTAGATGGTGGCGTAAATATCGACAATGCCGGAAAACTATTCGATGCCGGAGCTGATGTTTTAGTAGCCGGAAATGCTGTTTTCTCCTCTGAAATCCCTGAAAGAACGATAGAGCTTCTGAAAATTTAGTTATAATTAAATATGAACTTAATAAACCTCTATGAAATATCATTTTTATAGAGGTTTTAATTTTTAGGCAAATCAGCAACTACTATACAAGAAAAAACGCTCCTCAAAAAGAGAAGCGTTTTACTATTATTTAAAACTTTAGAAATTACAGTAACAAAGTTAAAGGGCTTTCTAAATATGTTTTTAAAGTTTGTAAGAACTGAGCACCAGTAGCACCGTCTACCACTCTGTGGTCACAAGCTAATGAAAGCTTCATGATGTTTCCAACTACGATTTGTCCGTTTTTCACAACAGGCTTCTCGATAATTGCTCCTACTGAAAGGATAGCAGCATTCGGTTGGTTGATGATACTTGTGAAAGTTTCAATTCCGAACATACCCAAGTTTGAGATTGAGAATGTAGAACCTTCCATTTCGTTAGCTTTAAGACCTTTGTTCTTCGCTCTTCCAGCCATATCTTTTACAGCAGCTGAAATCTGAGTATAAGTCATCTGGTCTGTATTCTTAAGAACCGGAACTACTAATCCATCAGGAATTGCAACTGCTACACCGATGTTGATATTTCCTCTGTGAATGATCTTATCACCTGCCCAGCTTGAATTTACCTGCGGGTGTTTTCTTAAAGCAACAGCAGTCGCTTTAATAATCATATCGTTGAAAGAAATTTTAGTATCCGGTAAAGAGTTGATCTCTTTTCTAGCCTCAATCGCTTTATCCATGTTGATTTCAACCATCAGATAATAGTGAGGTGCAGAGAATTTACTTTCAGAAAGACGCTTAGCGATAATATTTCTTACTTGTGAATTTTGAGATTCTGTATCTTCACCCTGAACGAAGCTTACGGCAACCTGAGCAGCAGCACTTGCCGCCGGAGCTGAAGCCGCTGTTTTCGCAGATGGCTGATAATTTTCAATATCTTTTTTAACGATTCTTCCGTTTTCACCAGAACCTTGTACAGAATTAATGTCAACACCTTTATCCTGAGCCATTTTCTTCGCTAATGGAGAAATTGCAACTCTGTCTGAAAATGAAGCACTTGCAGCTGGAGCCGCTTTTTCTTCTGCTTTAGCTTCCGTTTTTTGTTCAGCTGGTTTTTCTGATGAAGCAGCAGCCGGTTTTGCAGCCCCTACACCAGAAACATCTGTTCCTGCAGGGCCGATAATTGCCAATACTGAATCTACAGGAGCAGCTCCTCCTTCTTCAACACCTTGCTTCAATAATACTCCATTGAATTCAGATTCGAAATCCTGAACCGCTTTATCTGTTTCGATCTCAGCAAGAAGATCACCTTCTTTTACTGTATCGCCAACGTTTTTGTGCCATTTAGCCACTTTACCTTCTGTCATTGTATCAGAAAGTCTTGGCATTGTAATAACTTCTACTCCTGAAGGAACTTCAGCCGAAGCTTCCGGAGCAGCTGCAGCAGTTTCTGCTTGAGGCTCTTCTTTTTTATCTTCAGAAGCACTGGGAGCAGCAGCACTACCTGTTAATCCTGAAATATCTTCTCCTTCTTTACCGATAATCGCTAAAACTGAATCTACAACAGCCGCGTTACCTTCTTCTACACCAACGTATAAAAGAGTTCCTTCAACTTCAGATTCGAAATCCTGAACTGCTTTATCCGTTTCAATTTCAGCTAAAATATCTCCTTCCTTTACCTTGTCTCCTACTTTTTTATGCCATTTAGCCACTTTTCCTTCCGTCATTGTATCGGAAAGACGTGGCATTGTAATTACTTCTGCCATAATTTAATATGTATTAATTTGTTAATGTGGATGATGTGATGATAAGAAAAGTGAAAGATTGTTGTAACCTATCATATCATCGTATCAGCAAATTATTATTGATTTTCAAATTTATCTAAGAATGGATAATCTTCCTGAGCGTATACATATTCATATACTTTCTCTGCATCCGGGTAAGGAGAATTTTCCATAAATTCTACACACTCTTCAACAAAATCTCTGGATTTATTTTCTGTAGCATCCAATTCTTCTTCAGTAGCCCAGCCGTTTGATAAAATTCTTTGTTTAATCAATTCGATTGGGTCATCATTTTTATGAACAGCTACTTCTTCTTTAGATCTGTAAGGTTCTGCATCAGACATTGAATGACCTCTGTAACGGTAAGTTCTAGCCTCGATGAAAGTTGGTCCGTCTCCTCTTCTCGCTCTTTCGATAGCTTCGTAAGCAGCTTCCGCAACTTTTTCAGGATCCATAGCATCTACAGCAAGACAAGGCATTTCGTATCCTAATCCTAATTTGTAGATATCTTCGTGGTTAGCCGTTCTTTTTACAGAAGTTCCCATTGCATATTGGTTGTTTTCTACAACGAAGATTACCGGAAGCTTCCAGTTCATCGCCATGTTAAACGTTTCATGTAATGATCCCTGTCTAGCAGCTCCGTCTCCGAAGAAACAGATGTTTACCGCTTTTCTGTCATAATATTTATCTGCGAAAGCAATCCCTGCTCCCAAAGGAATCTGACCTCCTACAATACCATGACCTCCGTAAAAACGGTGCTCCTTGCTGAAAATGTGCATAGATCCACCCATACCTCCTGACGTACCTGTAGCCTTGCCACAAAGTTCTGCCATGATTCTTTTAGGATCTACTCCCATTGCCATCGGGTGAATGTGGCATCTGTAAGCAGTGATCATACTGTCTTTAGTTAAATCCATTGCATGCGCGAAACCAGCAGGGATAGCCTCCTGACCGTTATACAAATGTAAAAAACCTCTGATTTTTTGCTTTAGATAAAGAGAACGGCATTTGTCTTCAAACCTTCTCCACATTGTCATATCTTCATACCACTTCAGGTATACCTCTTTAGAAAATTCTTTCATGTGTTGAGCTCTTGCTTATTTATTATGAAATAGTAGAGCAAAATTATAAAAAAAACTTTGTTTTTATTGTATACATACCAATTGTTTTTTTGCTTATAGTGTTATATTTACATCATCAAACTTAAATATGGAAGAAAAACAGCCTTCAGCAGTACATAAAATTTCAAAAATTATTTCAGATTTTTTCAATCCTTTGGTTTCATTGTTTATATTTTTCTTGTATTCGAGCCTTAGAAATTCATCATTTCACAATTCTCTCACCTATTTTCTTCCAATTTTACTGATGATTATTGTTCCGGTAATTGTTTGGTTGGTGTGGAATGTAAAAACAGGAAGATACACGAATATGGATGTTTCTAATCGGGTTCAGAGAAAGACTCTGTATATTTTTATAGGAATTTGTGTAATCGCTTACATTGGCTTTAATTATTTTAAAAACGGGCTCATTGATCTTGTAATGTTATTTATTTTAATACTTCTTTTAGCATTACAGATCAGTAATTATTTCATCAAAAGCTCCATGCATACAGCTTTTAATATATTTGTTGCGGCTTTATTTTTTTCCTTAAATACAACATTTGGAATTGCCTGGTTGGGAATTGCTGCTTTGGTTGGCATTACACGAATTATTTTAAAAAGACACACTCCGAAAGAAGTATTTATGGGCGCTGCAATTGCTTTTATGGTATCTTTTCTTTACCTTTATTGCAATATACAGTTTCAACATTAAGAATTTAACATGAAAATAAATCATCTAACAGCGGCGGAAGAAAACTTAATGAAATTGCTTTGGAAGTTGGATTCCTTTTATTTAAAGGACGTTATGGAACAGCATCCAGAGCCGAAACCGCATCAAAATACCGTTTCTACTTATGTGAAAATATTGGTTGAAAAGGGATATTTATCAACTGAAAAACAAGGAAGAATCTTCAAATATTCTGTGGTTGTACCTTTAGAAGAGTATAAAAAATTCTTAATTAAAGAACTTTCCCTGAATTTCTTTAATGATTCAGGAAAAGAGATCTTGGAATTTTTATTTAATGAAAAAATGATTTCTCAGGAAGATCTTAAAGGTTATTTTGATCTTAAAATAGAGATAAAACCTGTAAAAGTTAAAGCAAAAGAACCTGAATTTGAATTCGCCAACGAAATCTTAAACCCTAAAAAAGATAAAAAGAAGGAAAAAGATAAGGACAAAAAGAAAAAGAAGAAAAAAGATTTAAAATAGAAAAACGCATTACAAAAAGTAATGCGTTTTGTATATTAACTTATCTACCGGTTCCTGAGCTCCAAATTGGAGAAGAATTTTGATAAATAACTAAATTTCCATCATTCTGAATATCTAATCTAGTTGCACCTCGTCTTGATGAATTGGAGCTCCAAACGGCTTTATTATAAGAATCATACACTACAAGATTTCCATCATCTTGAAATTCTGCTTTGCTTGCCTTATTCGTTGTCTGTGTAGACCAAATCGCTTGTCCGTTATTTCTTGACAATACCAAATTCCCATCATTCTGGAATACCAAATAAAAATTACGATTAGAAGAATATACTTTATTATTTCTTCTGAACTCATATCCCGGATTTACACTTCCACTTTCTCCCCTAAAACCCCATTTATTACCATTTCCATTACTATTTTTATTGGTATTAGAAGCCCATAAAGGGTTATTTCTATTATAAATTACAAGATTACCATCATCTTGTATCGCTAATCGATCTGCATTTCTTCCTCCAGTATTCGATGAGAATGCCACACCATTTCGATTCGTATAAACTACTAAGTTTCCATCATCCTGGAATACAGCTTTAGCACCTCTGTTCGTCGTTTTAGAATCCCAGATTGCTTTTCCAACTCTATTATAAAAAACTAAATTTCCATCATTTTGAAAAATTAGGTAAGATCTCTTATCATCAGCCCAATATTTTCTATTTTGATCAATATTTTGTCCTCTGTGAATACTTTGTGCATTAAGAAAAAACCCTAAAGACATAAAGAATGTCGTAAATATATATTTTCTCATTTTATAAATTTTTTATAAATCAAAAGTTTTCTAAAAGTATGCCAAAAATAATAACGTATCAAGAATTAATTATTAATTAAATGATTATTAGTAGAATTAAATTTTTTCATTTTTGAATTATACAAAAAAGAAGCTGCAGAAACCTACAACTTCTTAATAATTAAAAAAGCGGTCTTTTAAGATCGCTTCTATTTTTTACCAACGTTTTCCTCCGCCGTTGTTTCCGCCACCACGGTTTCCACCGCCATAGCTTCCACCTCCGTTTCCGCCTCTGTTGTTTCCATAACCACCACCTCTGTTGTTATCGAAACTTCTTCTTGGCTTCTCTTCTCTTGGTTTAGCCTCAGATACGTTAAGTGTTTTTCCGTTAAATTCTTTCTGGTTAAGAGCTTCAATAGCTTGTGCTCCTTCTTCATCACCCATTTCAACAAAACCAAATCCTCTTGAGCGACCAGTTTCTCTGTCTAATACAATTTTAGCTGATGCTACATCGCCAAATTCTGCAAATAAATCGTGCAACTCGTATTCTTTTGTTGCGTAATTGATGTTTGAAACAAAAATGTTCATTTTAAAAAAAAATTAAATAATTAATAATAATTTGGTATATAAAAGAAAAACAACATAAATTAATGAACAAATATTGATTCCAAATATAAACAGCTGCAAGATACAATTATTAATTTCAAATCAAAACATTTTTAAAAATAATTTCAATATAATTTTCAGCTTATTTTTTATTTTGTTAAATAGTATTAATTTATCAATAAATATTTATGAATATTCGTTAAAAAATCAATAATCAGCATATAATTATAATAATTCTATCCTATATTTATTTAAATAAAAATCCTTTTTACCTAGTTTTCATGGTATTTTAGTTCAGGTTTTAGTTAAAATAAAACTCATTGAGAAAATAAATCACTTTCTTTTAATAACTAAATACAAATCCTTTGATAAAGCCAGTTTTTAAAGCTAAATTTGCAGCAGAAAAATTCAAATTATGAACTATCACACTAGAAAATGGGTAAAACCAGAAGATTTAAACCCAAACCAATCACTTTTTGGAGGAAGATTATTACAATGGATCGATGAAGAAGCAGCTTTATATGCTGTGATTCAGCTTGAAAATAAAAAAGTGGTAACAAAATTTATTTCGGAAATCAACTTTGTAAGTTCAGCAAAACAAGGCGATATTATCGAAATCGGAATTGAAGTGACAAAATTCGGTTCCACATCGCTTACTTTGGCTTGTGAAGTACGAAATAAAATGACACACCAGACTATTATCACGGTCGACAGAATTGTAATGGTAAATCTTGATCAGGATGGAAATCCGGCACCACATGGAAAAACACAAGTAGAATTTGTGAAAGACCGACTAAGCAACAAAGATTCTATATGAAAATCTTTATAAAAAATATGGTCTGCGGCAGATGTATTTCTGCTGTTGAAAGTATTTTTAATGATAATAATATTAAGGTTAAAAATATTAATCTTGGTGAAGTTGAAACAGAGTCAGAAATTTCAGAAACGAACTTGCTAGTGTTAGAAAAATGCTTACAGAAAACCGGTTTTGAAAGAATAAAAGACTCTGCTCATCAACTTATCGAAAAAATTAAAAACCTGATTATTGTAAAAATCAGCGAATTGGATATTGATGAAAATTTTCTTTTATCCGAGTTTTTAAGTTCAAAACTTCACAAAGATTACAGTTCGCTTTCCAAAACATTTTCACAAAACGAAAATATCACTTTAGAGCAGTTTTTTATTCTTCAAAAAATTGAAAAGGTAAAAGAGTTGCTTCTTTATAATGAATTCACTTTAACAGAAATCGCAGGAAAATTGGGTTATAAAAGCGTTCAGCACTTATCTTCTCAATTCCGAAATAGCACAGGCTTCACTCCTACTGAGTTTAAAAAACTTAAAGTACACAATAGAAAACCACTTGACCAAGTCTGATTGAGTTTGAGGGTTATAGTGTCTTAGCGTTGTAGAGTTGTAGAAATTCACTCTAATACTCTCAAACCCTACCACTCTACGACTCTAAAACTTCAACAAAATTCTGTAAACTTATTCCTTATATTTATAACACGTTTCCATTTGCATGTTGGAAATTTGTAGTATAAATTAAAAGGATCATGAACAAACAATATAAAATCCTCGGAATGACCTGTTCCGGTTGTCAGAAAAAGATTTCTGAAAAACTAAACAGCATCGAAGGTATAAAAGCGGATGTTAATTTAGAAAACAACACCGTAACCATTTCTTCCGAGAAAGAATTTGAATTAAATACTTTAAATAAAGCGTTAGAAGAAATCGGAAATTACAAATTAGAAGATCCAAATAATCCTGATAAAGCTTTCATCAAGCCACAAGACAGGGTTTCACCTTCTTCGGTTTATTATTGTCCGATGGAATGTGAAGGCGATAAAGTGTATTTTCAACAAGGAAAAAGATGTCCGACCTGTAATATGTTTTTGGTTCCGATTGAGGAAAAATTAGCCAAAGACCCCAATTTTAAACCTACCTATTCTAAAACAAATCTTCCCGAAAATTTTAAAGATAATATCGGAAAATATTACTGCCCGATGTTCTGCGAAAGTGATAAGGTTTATGACAGCAATGTAAGCTGCCCCGTTTGTCATATGCATTTAGAGGAAATAACCGAAAATTTGGTTAAAAATGCAGGAACTCATTCACACAATCATTCTCATGATCACAGTCACCATCATCACGAAGCACCAAAAGTAACGGATGAAATGGCAGGAAAATATTATTGTCCGATGTATTGCGAAGGAGACAAAGTGTACGACAGCAATGTTGGATGCCCTGTTTGCGGAATGGATTTGGTGAAATATCCGGAGAAAAAAGTCGCAAAATACACCTGCCCCATGCATCCGGAAATTATTCAGTATGAACCTGGCAATTGTCCGATTTGTGGGATGGATTTGGTAAGAATGCCTGACAAGGACGATGAAGAGGACGAAACGTACAATATTTTAAAGAAAAAATTTTTCATTTCTTTAGGTTTCACCATTCCAGTTTTCATTCTTTCAATGGGTGGAATGTTTATTAATTTTCCTTTTTCACATCAAATTCAGGGATTTTTTGAATTGATTTTAACACTTCCTGTTTTATTTTATTCAGGTTGGTTTTTGATGAAAAGAGGCTGGGTTTCCTTCAAAACTTGGAACTTAAATATGTTCAGTTTAATTGTTTTGGGAGTTGCCGCCGCGTTCATTTTCAGCATTGTTGCTTTGGCTGTTCCAGATATTATTCCGCATGAAATTCGCGGTCATAATCATGAAATTCCTTTGTATTTTGAAGCTGTTTGTGTGATTTTAACATTGGTGATTTTAGGTCAGTTGATGGAAGCTGCTGCGCATAAGAAAACAGGGAATGCCATTCGTGAACTGATGAATTTATCTCCCGATGAAGCTAATCTTATCATTAATGGAGAAGAAAAAAAAGTATTGCTTTCTCAGGTTAAAATCGGTGATTTATTAAAAGTAAAACCCGGTGAAAAAATTCCTGTTGACGGAAAAATTACAGAAGGAAATTCTTATGTTGACGAAAGCATGATCACGGGCGAACCGATTCCTGTTGAGAAAAGTATTGACGATAAAGTTTCTTCCGGAACGATCAACGGAAATCAGGTTTTTATTATGAAAGCTGAAAAAGTAGGTGATGAAACTTTACTTTCACAAATCATAAAAATGGTAAACGAAGCCAGCCGAAGCAAAGCGCCGATTCAGAAACTGACAGATAAAGTGGCAAAAGTTTTTGTCCCCACTGTTATTTTAATTGCTATTCTGACCTTTATTTTATGGCAATTTTTCGGTCCCGAAGGTCAAAAAACATTATTTGCATTTATTAATGCCGTGGCTGTTTTAATTGTGGCTTGTCCGTGTGCTTTAGGTTTGGCAACGCCGATGTCTTTGATGGTCGGAATTGGTAAAGGCGCAAAAAATGGTATTTTAATTAAAAATGCCGAAGCTCTCGAACAAATGAATAAAGTGAATGTTCTGATTACCGATAAAACAGGAACTTTAACGGAAGGAAAACCTTCTGTAGAACATATTGAAACGATTAATAATGATCAGAATTCAATCTTAAAATTAGCCTATTCTTTAAATCAAAATTCAGAACATCCGTTGTCAAATGCGGTGATTAAAAAGGCTCAAGACGAAAATATTTTAGCTGAAAAAGTTGAGCAATTTGAAAATATTTCTGGAAAAGGCGTAAAAGGAAATATTCATGGAAAAACTGTTTATCTTGGAAACGAAAGTTTATTGACTTCCCATCAAATTACAATTCCCGAAAATTTAAAGCAAAAGGCAATTAAAGTTCAAGAAAAAGCACATACAATTTCTTATGTTGCTAAGGAAAATGAAGTGTTAGGATTCATTAGTTTTACTGATAAAATCAAAGGAAGTTCTAAAAAAGCGGTTCAGCAACTATTAAGCGAAGGAATCGATGTAATCATGATGACCGGAGATAATGAACATACCGCGAAAGCTGTGGCAGACGAGTTGGGAATCAAACATTTTAAAGCCAATTGTCATCCCGAAGATAAATTAAATGAAGTTAAAAAACTGCAACACCAAGGAAAAATCGTCGCAATGATCGGCGATGGAATTAATGACTCTCCTGCCCTTGCTCAAGCCAATATCGGGATTGCGATGGGAACAGGAACCGATGTTGCCATTGAAAGTGCCGAAATTACTTTATTAAAAGGCGATATTTTAGGTGTTGCCAAAGCAAAGTTACTAAGCGAAAAGCTTCTCAAAAATATAAAGGAAAATCTGTTTTTTGCTTTTATTTATAATGTATTAGGTGTTCCGATTGCGGCAGGATTATTATATCCTTTCTTCGGAATTCTTTTATCACCAATGATTGCCGCGGCGGCGATGAGTTGCAGTTCTCTATCTGTGATTTTAAATTCTTTACGACTGAATTCTGTAGATTTAAATGTGAAAAATTAAATACAAAAATTCCCCGAAAGATAATTTTCGGGGAATTTTTTAATATGTTCTTGCTATTACAAAAGCTTTAATAATTCTTCTGCAACCTTCTCTGAAGAAGCAGGATTTTGCCCTGTCACCAATATTCCGTCTACTACAGCATAAGGGTTCCAGTCTTCAATTTTGCTATAATTTCCACCATTTTTTTTAAGCATATCTTCTACCAAAAATGGAACAATATCCGTTAATTGAACAGCATCTTCTTCTGTATTGGTAAATCCGGTTACATTTTTACCTTTCACCAAATATTCTCCATTGATTTTCACATCTTTCAGAACACCTGGAGCATGACATACAAAACCAACAGGTTTATTGCTTGTATAAAAATTCACAATCAGCTGTTGAGAAAACTGATCTTCAGCCAAATCCCATAACGGCCCGTGACCTCCGGGATAAAATACAGCATCATAATCTTTACTGTCAACGCTGGAAAGCACAAGCGTGTTTTCTAATTTATTCTTCAAAACGGCATCATTATCCATTCTTCGCGTAGCATCTGTCTGAGAGGCAGGATCTTCACTTTTAGGATCGATAGGCGGCAGACCTCCTTTTGGAGAAGCAATCGTAAGTTCTACGCCTTTGTCTGATAAAGCATAATAAGGTGCGGCAAGTTCTTCCGTCCAAAATCCTGTTTTTAATCCTGTATTTCCTAATTCGTCGTGGCTCGTAAGCACAAATAAAACTTTTTTGTTCATTTTACTATTTTATTAATTAATAGTACAAAGTTGGTGCTATTCGTGAATTTAAAACAGGATAAAAGTCACATATTTTCTGTGATGAATGTCACAATTTATTTGAAATTCTACTTAAAGTTTCCCTTGAAATACCCAAATAAGAAGCAATAATCGTTTTAGAAATTCTTTGAAGAAGCTGCGGATACTGAAGAGAAAACTGCTCAAAACGTTCTTTAGCATTAGTGGTAAGCAATGATAAAATTCTCTGCTGCAACGCGACATAACCAAAACTATTTTTTAGCCTGAAGAAATGCTCTATCTTATGATTTTCAGCACATATTTTCTCTAAATTTTCTTTTGAAATATAAACCAATTCCACATCTTCCAGACAATCAATCGTCATTACAGATGGCATATTATTATAAAATGAATTAAAATCTGAAACCCACCAATCCTCCATCGCAAACTGAGCAATATGCTCTTTGCCTTCCTGATCGATGAAAGAAGCTTTCAAAAGACCTTTGATGACAAAATAAATATGAGTTACCTGTTCATTTTCCTGTATTAAAAATTGATGTTTTTTAAGCTTTTTATGCTTGAAAAAAGAATTTACATATTCAAATTCTTCATCGGTAAGAGGTACTATTTCATCAAAATGTTTTCGCAGTTCTGGACTCATCAGGATCTGAATATTTTCTAATGACTCAAATATACGAATCAAACTCCTTTAGATAAAGTAAAAAAATTAAAATTTTAAAATAAAACTCTTTACAAATCAATTATCATAAACTGGTATTTTGATTTTTTTTAACTTTTTATTAAAGATCTTTTTATCAATTTTTAATCATAAAATGTTTATATAAAATCATAATCATTTTTCAGGTAAAAACCACTCAAAATAAAGTTATTAAAATATCCTTAAAAAGTGAAAATTAATGAAAATATGGCATATAATTTGATCAAAATTCAGCAGGAAATTTAACATATTTTAACATCACAAATTCCTTTCAAATTTTATGAGAAAAACTTTTGCGGAAAAGTCTAGAAACAAGACTTTTCTTGGGATGATTGCATTGATGAGTGCAACTTCAATTATACTTAACGGTTGTAACCGACAAATCGACAAAAAAGATTCAGAAAGCCTGATTTCAAATAATTATCCCGACGCAAAAATTGTCCCCAAAGCTGATGATGAAAGTGTAGTTACCGATAAAAGAGTGATTTATCTTACATTTGATGACGGCCCAAATCAGGGAACAGAAAACCTTCTCAAAATTCTTAATAAAAGAAATGTTGTTGCCACTGCCTTTGTAGTCGGGCAGCATGCTTATGGCAGTAAAAAGCAAAAAGACGATATGGAGCTTTTAAAGAAAGATCCGTTGATCGAATTGGCTAATCACAGCTTTACACACGCACACAACAAATACAGCGATTTTTATAAAAATTATGAAGCCGTTGTCAGAGATTTCGATGCAGCAAGAGACAGCTTAAAACTATATGATAAAATTGCAAGAACGCCCGGAAGAAATATCTGGAGGCTGAAAAATATTAACATTACCGATATTAAAAGTTCAACACAGGCAGCCAACAGGTTAAAACAAGCCGGCTACAAAGTCGTGGGTTGGGATTTGGAATGGAAACCTACCAATAAAATGGCTTTAAAAGGTAGTCATGAAGCCATGCTAAAAAAGGTCGACAGTATATTTTTCAATGATCTGGAAAAAACATCAAGACATCTTGTTTTTCTTACCCACGATCAATATTTAACCGATGCTGATTCTATTAATGAATTAGACCTATTTATTGAAAAGTTGCAGAAAACCAACCGATTTGTCTTTAGAAAAATTTCAAAATATCCTGAGATTAATGAAATTTTAAATTAATTTCTTGATTTAAAATACAGATGCTTCGACTTTGCTCAGCATGACATTTCTAATACTATCCGTTATATTTTAGCGGAAAATTTAGAGCAATGTCTTACTGGCTTTATCGAAGCATTTTTTTTAGTGAAATCCTATAATCAAACAACTAAGAACCATAAACCATCAACTAAATTCACATTTCATTCGTTTTTTGCTTTTAAAATTCAGAAATTTGCAATTATGAGTATTCAGGAAAATTACAACGATATAAAAAGCCAACTCCCTTCCGATGTTCAGTTGGTTGCGGTTTCAAAAACACATCCGGTTTCGGCGATTCAGGAAGTCTATGATCTTGGACAAAGAGTTTTTGGTGAAAATAAAGTTCAGGAAGTTGTGGAAAAATATCCGCTTCTTCCCAAAGACATTCAGTGGCATCTGATTGGGCATTTACAAACGAATAAAGTGAAATATATTGCGGAGTTTGTAGATACTATCCAAAGTGTAGATTCTGAGAAATTGCTGTTGGAAATTAATAAAGAAGCCGTAAAACATAGCCGAACGATTAAAGTATTGCTTCAGGTAAAAATTGCTGAAGAAGATACAAAATTCGGTTTGGAGATTGAAGAGGCGAAAAATTTGTTTCAAAAATACATCAACGGACAATTTTCAAATGTGGAAATCACAGGTTTAATGGGAATGGCAACCTTTACAGACGATAAAAACCAGGTTAAAAAGGAATTTTTAACGCTGAAAAGAATTTTTGATGAATTAAATCAACTAAAATCTTTAGAAACATTATCAATGGGAATGAGTGATGATTTCCCGATTGCCATTGAAGCGGGCGCTAATTCCGTTCGTGTAGGTTCGGCAATTTTTGGTAGAAGAGATTATTCAAAATAAAAGATTTAGGTATAGTTTTTGCTAATAATTCAATCAAAAAAATCTAAATTTGCACCTATGCAAAAAATCCTTATTGTAGAAGACGAAAAAGCAATCTCGGGAGTACTTCACAGTATTCTTTCAGACGAACTGAGTGATTATGAATTTGTAATCGCCGAAGACGGGCTGGAAGGCTACAAACATATTGAAAAAGAAGACTTCGCGTTGGTAATTTCTGATATTAAAATGCCTAAACTTTCGGGTACCGAACTTTTAAAGCAAAGCATGGCTTTAAAACCTGAAACTACTTTTATTATGATTTCAGGGCACGCAGATATTGACTCTGCCGTTTCTTGCTTGAAAGAAGGCGCTTATGATTTCATTTCCAAGCCTATTGACATCAACCGTTTGATTACAAGCGTAAAAAATGCTTTGGCAAAGGAAACTTTGAAGAAAGAAAACAAAAATCTTCAGACTGAAAACAAAACATTAAAGAAAAAAGTCAATAAAAAATACCAGATGATCGGTCAGTCTTCTGAATTACAGAAAATTCAGGATATGATTGAAAAAGTAGCTGCTTCCGATGCCAGAGTTTTAATCACAGGTCCTAACGGAGCCGGAAAAGAACTTGTAGCACACGCAATTCACAATCAGAGTGAAAGAGCAAGAGGCCCAATGGTAGAGGTTAACTGTGCTGCTATTCCGTCTGAACTTATTGAGTCTGAACTTTTCGGTCACGTAAAAGGATCTTTTACGGGAGCTATTAAAGATAAGCAGGGAAAATTTGAGCAGGCTAACGGAGGTACTATTTTCTTAGATGAGATCGGAGATATGAGCTTAATCGCTCAGGCAAAGGTTTTGAGAGCATTACAGGAAAGCAAAGTTTCTCCTGTGGGAAGTGATAAGGAAATAAAAGTTGATGTAAGAGTGCTTGCAGCAACCAACAAGAATATGCAGAAAGAAATTGAAGCAGGGAGATTCAGAGAAGACCTTTATCACAGACTTTCTGTAATCGAGATCTACGTTCCGCCATTGGATGACAGAAAAGAAGACATTCAGTTATTGGTAGAGCATTTCTCAGGAATGATCGCTGACGAGCATGGTAATGCATCGAAAAAATTTGACGATAAGGCTATTGATGCATTAAAAGCATTGTCGTGGACTGGAAATATCAGGGAATTGAGAAACGTTGTAGAAAGGTTAATTATTTTAGGAGGAAGCACTGTATCCGCCGAAGACGTTGCAAGTTTTGTAAGGAAATAATTTAATTATTATTTAAAATAAATTATAAAAATTTGCAGTAACATTACTGCAAATTTTTTTTTGATCTAAACTACTATATATGAATAAACTATTATGAACTTTTTAAATAAAAAATATACAAAAGAATGCCTTACTTTGGCTCTTCCTGTGATGTTAACACAGGTGGGGCAAGTCTCGGTGAATTTATTCGACAATATTATTGTCGGACAATTATTAGGTGCAGATGCGCTGGCGTCTGTTTCGTTGGGGAACGCGGTGTTTTTCTCCGTGTTTGTATTGGCATTGGGATTCTCTTTTGCCATTCCGCCATTGGTTTCTCAGGCGCACTCTCAGAATGATCATAAAACGATCAACTCTGTTTTCAGTCACGGATTCATCATCAATATGTCGGTTGGGATTTTACTGATGGGGTTATTGCTACTGGCAATGCCACTACTCTATCATTCCGGGCAGCCGGCAAAGATCATCCCGGATACAGTAGATTTCCTAACTATTATGTTGATTAGCATAGTGCCTTTCATGGCATTTCAGACGTTGCGAGAAGTTTCCGAAGGATTATCGTATACGATTGGGGTTACAAAAGCAACCATTATTGCGAATGTCATCAACATTGTTTTAAACTATGTGTTTATCAAAGGACTTTGGATCTTCCCTGAAATGGGTGTAAAAGGTTCTGCCTTGGCGAGTTTGATTTCTAGAGTTTTCATGGTAATATTCCTGTATTTTGTTTTATTAAATGAAAAAAAAACAAAGCAGTACATCAAAGATTTTTCTCTAAAAATGGAAGTTTTTTCAAAAAAAATGTTTGATAAAATGCTGAGATTGGGATTACCAACTGCTTTACAGATGTTCTTTGAAGTAACCGCATTTGCAGGAGCCGCTTTCATCTGTGGTTTAATTTCCGCGCACGATATTGCTTCTCACCAGATCGCGTTGAGTATGGCTTCATTCACCTTTAATTTATGTATTGGTTTCAGTGTGGCATCAACTGTAATGATCGGAAGAAAACTAGGCGAACAAAACTTCATCGAACTAAGACAAATAGGAATCAACAACTTGAAAATTGCATTCATTTTCATGTGTATTTGTGGTATCATATTTATTTTAGGAAGAAATATCCTTCCGACTTTCTTTACTAAAAAAGAGGAAGTAGAAGTAATTACATTAGCTTCAAAATTAATGATTATCGCTGCTTTATTCCAGCTTTCAGACGGAATTCAGGTAACAGCCTTGGGAATGCTGAGAGGTTTGCAGGATGTAAAAATCCCTTCTATTTATACCTTTATCGCGTATTGGATAATCACAATTCCATTAGGTTATTTCCTTTGTGTAACCTTGAAAATGGGAGCTTTCGGAATGTGGATTGCGCTAGGATTAGGATTAACAGTTTCTGCAGTGATGCTCGTCAAACGATTTTTAAATATGTCTGCAAAAAGAATAAAGCAGAATGCATAAAGAAAATGCCGCCTCAATAGTTGAGGCGGTATTTTTTATTTTAATTTTTCATACTTTTGTCATATTCAAAAAATAAATATGAATAGTATAAGCTGTTTGCCTCCTCCAGTGATCTAATATTTTCAAGTTCAATTTGAAGTATTTTTGTTGATAGAATAATTCTAGTCAATAGATATTTTACGCTTCAAATTAGTCTAAAATATTAATTATTCACTTTTACAAACAGTTCATTTTCTAATGAAAAAATCATATTTATTATTGCATCTGGCCGTAATCTTGGCCGGATTTACAGGTGTATTCGGAAAACTGATTTCTCTTAATGAAGGTCTTTTGGTTTGGTACCGACTTTTATTTTCTTCAATTATTTTATTTGTTATTTTGAAATTATTGAAAATTTCAGTCAAAATTTCAACTCAAAAAAAATTACAAATTTCGAAGGTTGGATTATTAATTACCTTACATTGGATCTTTTTTTACGCAAGCATCAAATATTCAAATATTTCCATCGGGGTAGTTTGCTATTGCCTGACCAGTTTTTTTACCGCAATATTTAAACCTTTAATTGATAAAGAAAAATTTAAAATTTCAGAATTATTTCTTAGTGCACTGACCCTTTTAGGAATCAGTTTGATTTTTCATTTTGATGCTTTTTATCAATTAGGAATCGGTTTAGGAGTTATTTCATCGGCGTTGGGGGCATTGTACACAATTTATAACAACCGTTTGGTTCAACATTTCGATTCTAAAGTAATCAATTATTATCAAATGATTGCCGGAACAATTGTTCTTGGGCTTTTCATGCCTGTTTACCTTTACTTCTTCCCTGTCCAAACTGTTATTCCGAGTACAAAAGATATTGGCTACTTAATTTTTCTGGCATCGTTTTGCACGGTTGGTCTTTATGTTATATTCGCTGAAGTACTAAAAAAAATTCCGGCATTTACTGTCAATCTTACTTTTAATCTGGAACCGATTTATGCGATCATTATGGCATTTTTATTCTTTAATGAAAGTAAAGAAGTAAATATTTCATTTTATATAGGACTCTCATTTATAGTAGCTTCTGTAATTTTGCAAACTTTGATTTCTATTAAAAGAAAATAAAAAATTCCACAGGTTTATACAGATTTTAAATCTGTGGAAACTTTTATATGTTGAAAATTATTAAATTTACTTCCAAGCATTCTGCAAAATTCATTATGAAAAAGAAACTAACTTCAGAGCAAACAGAAGAACTTTTAAAAATTTTAAAAGCTCGTTTTGAAAAAAATATAAATCGTCATAAAGACTTAGATTGGAAAAAAATTCAATCAAAATTAGAAAACAATCCGGAAAAACTTTGGTCATTATTTCAAATGGAAGAAACCGAAGGCGAACCTGATATTGTAGCCCATGATAAAAAAACAGATGAATATTTGTTCTTCGACTGTTCTCCAGAAAGTCCGAAACGTAGAAGTTTATGTTACGATTATCCCGCATGGGAAGCCAGAAAGGCAAATAAACCGGAAAGTAATGCCATCGACAAAGCATCTGAAATGGGCATTGAAATTTTAAATGAAGAACAATACCGCCAACTTCAGAAATTAGGAAAGTTTGATTTAAAAACATCAAGTTGGATAAAAACTCCAGAAAATATCCGAGAATTAGGTGGGGCAATTTTCTGTGATCGTCGTTACAATACCGTTTTCACTTATCACAATGGCGCTGATTCTTATTATGCAGCACGCGGTTTTCGTGGATGTTTGAAAGTGTAAAAAGTTATAAACTATAAATGTGGAGTTACGAAAAAAACTCGTAACTCACTTTTCTTCTATTTAGTATTTTTCAACCAGGGAGATTCTACACTCCAAAATATGATGTTAACTCCAAGATAGTTTTCAGCATAATTCACAAATTCTTCTTTTGTGAAAGGCTTTTTCGTTTTCGGGTTTTTATAAGTTAAAGTCGGTTCCTGAACGGCCATTGCTACCAAAGATAATTTTCCTTTATATTTATTAAAAAACGGATAAGAGTTTTTCATTTGTGCATTTTTATTTGGAACAATATCGGGCCCTCCTAATCCAACGTTATTTTTATTCGCAAAATCAAATAATCTCGACATATATTGATGGTCATTTTCCCATTCACATGGAAAAAAATTCACATACTGTAAAACATAAGATTTTTTAAAAGCACTTCTTGCAAACTTCAAATTATCAAGTTCAGCCTGAAAATATTTATCACAGCTAAAATCTGTCTTGTCTCGCTTCATGTCAATATCAATTGCAGTTTCTGGTAAATTAATTCCCTGAATTTTCCCGTCAAACTTTTTTGCCAACTCTCCTATTAATTTTTGATATCTTTGTCGAACAGCAGAATTCCATTGTATTGTTACCCAGCCATTTCCGATTGGTTTATTTTCTCCCGGATTATCATATTGAGCTACCAACCCTCCTCCATACTCTTTGTCATTTAATATATAATCAGGAACATATCTCGCTTTTGGTTCAAAAAAACGATCTTGTAGTTGAATGAATAATTTTCTATTAAGCTTAGTTAAATATTCCAAATCTTTTTCAATTCTTGAAAAATCATAAATATCTTTCGCGGTTTCCAATGAACGCCAATTGTAAACAATTTGTACTCCGCCAATATCTTTTCTTGTGATCATCTTTTCAATTTTTTGTAAATCTCCGGATGAAGTGTAAATGTAATTTTGTGGAGTTTGCGCTTTCGAAAAATTTAATCCTAAAATTAGAAGGATGAAAACACTAACTTTCAATATTCTTTTCATAATTGCTCTTTTACTACTTACCATCATTTTTCATGCCCATTTTATTTTTCCGCTGTACTGGAAAATATTCGGGAAGAAATTTTTTAAGCGATTCTCATCGATTAGAAAATTTTATTAAAAAACAAACTTTTTCTTTAAAATTTAAAGTCACAATTTATTTTATTTTAAAAATTATTTTTATTTACATTAATTTATCTTCATATATAAATACATTCATTATTTTAGCAATTGAAATATGATTTAACATAACAATTAGATATGAAAAAATTGATCTTATTAAGTTCTTTTTCTGTATTATTGCTTAACTGCAACAAAAAACCGGAAGCCCCAGTGGCTGAAACGCCATCAACAGATACCAGCGAAACCACTGAAAAAGTGGTTGATACATTAGGTGCAAAATCTTTCTGCTATATGGGAATAACCGGAAAAGACACTGTTTTTGTAAGTATTGATGATAATCTAGGAACTATTACAGGAAAAATGGCAACAAAAAATAGTGAAAAAGATAGTAACAAAGGTGACTTATCAGGATTTAAATCTGGCGATACGCTCAAGTTGACTTACGAATTCGCAGCAGAAGGAACAACAGGAAATAAAAATGACATCTATTTTCTTCAGACAAGAGACGGTTTGGTTGAAGGAATCGGACAAAGAGATACTGAAACAGGAACGAAATATGTGAGCGAGAAAAATATAAGATATGCCGGAGGAAATAATTTAAAATCAACTGATTGCAAAATAGTTGCAAAAGCATTAAAATAAAATTTAAATTATTCTCTAAATATAGATATAATTTGTAAGATATTTGTTGCAATAGGTTTCCACACTTATCAATAACAAATATTATTAAGAACTATGCAAACTTTAAATTTTAAACCATTTGATTGAAGGAATTAAGAAAATTCTTCAGGAAAATTAAAATATTCAAAAAGAAAAACAGCCTATTTTTAGGCTGTTTTTTAATTTATTATAATTCATTTTTAATAATTTCAATAAAATCATTAATAGGTTCATCACCTGTATTCCAGGAAGTTATTAAACGAATAGCTGAAAATTCTGAATCTATTTTTTTCCAAATATAAAATTCAAATTTTTCGGATAATTTTTGAATTAAATCATTACTTAAAATCGGAAAAATCTGGTTGGTATACGTATCGGAAAGAAACTGAATTCCTTTTTCCCTCATTGCATTTTTAATTTTCATGGCCTGCTGATTCGCCTGTTTCGCTAGATCAAAATAAAGATCATTTTTCATCAATTCTAAAAATTGAATTCCTAGTAATCTTCCTTTTGCCAAAAGCGCTCCCTTTTGTTTGATATTAAAAGCAAAATCCTGCTGAAGTTCCTGATTATTAATGATAATTGCTTCTCCGATCAATGCTCCGTTTTTGGTTCCGCCTAAATAGAAAACATCCGTAAGTTCTGCTACTTTTTCTAAGGTAAGATCGCTGATTTCTGCCTTTAAACCATGTCCCAATCTCGCGCCATCCATAAATAAATACAACTTATTTTCTTTACAAAAAGCCGAAAGTTCTTCTAATTCTTTCAATGTGTAAATCGTTCCCAACTCCGTAGAATTAGAAATATAAACCAGTTTAGGCATTACCTGATGAGGAACATTTCGATGACTTTCCAAAACAGGAATAATATCTGCAGGAGTTAGTTTTCCGTCTTCTTTTTCTATCCCTAAAATTTTATGTCCGGTTGCTTCAATAGCTCCGGTCTCATTATTCAAAATATGTCCTGTTGTCGCAGAAGCTACACATTGGTAAGGTCTTAAGATAGAATAAATTACAATTAAATTAGCCTGAGTTCCGCCTGAAACAAAATAAATTTCAGAATGAGGACTTTTCATTTTTTCTTTGATCAAATCTTTAGCCTTTAGAGAATATTCATCTTCTCCGTAACCTGCCTGCTGATCAAGATTATGCTGTAAAAGTGCCTGTAAAATAGTAGGATGACAACCTTCTGAATAGTCGTTTTTGAATGAAAATTTCATACTGTAAAATTAAAAAAACTTAAAATAACAAGAGTAGATTATTCATATTATTTTGTTAGATTTGTAATGAAAATCATCTAACATTTTGAAAACAACATTAACAGAAGAAAACTATCTTAAGGCTCTGTTTCATTTGGTAGACAATGAAAGTAAGGTAACAATTAACGAACTCAGTAAATTTTTATCCGTAAAAATGCCGAGCGTTAATAATATGATGAAGAAATTTGCAGACAAAGGCTGGGTGGTTTACGAAACCTATAAACCTCTGATCGTTACTGAAAAAGGAAGACGAGAAGCTGCTTTGGTTGTAAGAAAGCACCGATTAACCGAAATGTTTTTGGTGAAAAAAATGAATTTCGGTTGGGAAAATGTACATGAAATTGCGGAACAACTGGAACACGTACACTCTACTATTTTCTTTGATAAGATGGATGAAATTCTTGATCATCCGAAATTTGACCCTCATGGCGAACCTATTCCCGATAAAGACGGAAATATTATTGCCCAGGATCTTCAAAAATTGAGTTCCTGTGAACTGAACGAAACCGTTGTATTCGCTTCTGTCACGCTTTCTGATGATGCTTTTTTAAATTATTTAACGGAAAGAAATTTACTGCTGAATAAGAAAATTAAGATCGTTAAAATAGAAAACTTTGACAAATCCATTACGGTGGAAGTTGATGGAAAACAGGAAGTTTTAAGCAAAAAAGCAACAGAAAAGATATTGGTAAAAAAATGAATTTTTAACCATTAAGATTTAATTTTAGAAATTAAAAATATTAAGTTGGAATCATAGCCTTAATCTCTTAATCAAATCTTAATGGTTTAATCTAAATTATTTTAAACTATTCTTCAAAATTTCGGAAACTTTTTCAATCTCGTCTATCGTATTAAAATAATGTGGAGACAATCGTACAATTCCATTAATATTTTTATTGGTAAAATCAATTAATGCTGAATTTTTATAAGTTACCGAAAAGAATATATTATTTTCTTTCAACACTTTTTGGATGTTTTCTAAATTTCCGTCGGGTCCAGAAAAAGTAATAATACTGCTTAAATGATTTCCCAGATCCCAAATCTGGAAACCACTTTCTTTAAGGTTATTTCTTAATATTCCGGATAGATTTTTATTATAATTTTCAATTTGATCTAAACCAATTTGATTTGCATACTTTATTGCTTGTGTAAAACCAAACAGGGAAGCGTAAGATATTTCCCAATGCTCAAATCTTTTTGCAGTTTTAAACAATTCATAATCATCAAATTCTGACCAATGAGCACCTCTCATATCCAATAATAAAGGGGCATAATTTTGCTCCAAAACTTTGTCTGAAACATATAAAAATCCCGTTCCTCTAGGACCTCTCATAAATTTTCGGCCAGTTGCTGTAAGGAAATCACAACCTATTTTTTCGACATCAACCTCCATTTGACCAACAGATTGGCAGGCATCAACCAAATATAAAACATCATATTGCTTACAAATTTTTCCGACCGCCTCCACATCCTGAATCAATCCGGAATTGGTGGGAATATGAGTAACAGCAACTAACTTCGGTTGATGTTTTTTAATTAAATTTTCAAGATCTTCCAAATCCAGTTCATTATCTGAAAGATTTTTCGTTCTGACGATTTTTACATTTAATTTTTTCTGAAGCGAAATGAATACAATCTGATTAGAAATATAATCATCAACGGTTGTAATAATAACATCTCCTTCTTTAAAAATGATACTCGACAAAGCCTTTGCATAAGCATCCGTAGCGCTTGTTGCAAAAGCAATATTAGAAGATTTAGTATTAATCAGTTTAGCTGTTTCTTCATAAAATTCTTCTAAAAAAGCTTCATTTTTTGCCGCAACAATATATCCTCCGGTTTGCTCTTCCTGCTGTAAATAATCAATCATTGAATCGACAACAACTTTAGGCATTAATGAAGAACCCGCATTGTTTAGAAATATTTTCCTGTCTTCCAAACCTCTGATGCCTTGTCTTATTTTATCTAAGTTCATTTTTTATGATTTTTTATGATTTTTTTCTCTCGTGGATTTTGCAAATTAAGCATATCTTTTTAGTTATTTTATGAAAATCAATCTAATATAAAATCTACAAAAGCTGCGAGCTATATTTTAAAACAATTTTATACAAAAAATCCCGAATATTGCGTATCGGGATTTATATTTTTCAAAAATTATTTTTTAGTCTAAAACACTCCAACCTCTCTTAGGATTGTTATTGTTTGAAACTTCCTGTTCATTAACGATGATATTTTCTTTTCGCTGACCGATATAATCCAATTCGCTCAGTTTAGAGAAAATTATTTCTAAACTTCGTAACATTTGCTGAATGTATAAAAGTGGTTCGCCACAATTATGATGATCGTAATTGGTTTCAGCGACAATTGATAGTTGATTTAATAAAGTATGAGGCGCAATTTCACTCCATTCCAAGCTATAATTCAACATTTCTTCCAATTCTGCAGGAACCAAAACTTGAGTAGAATTGTATAAACGAAGTGCCAGTTTGGCAAAAGATTCTATCAAAAATACTGGCGGTTGGTAAGGCGTAATATTTCTGAACTGGAAATACATATCTCCAAAAGTCGTCACCAATGTATTACACAAAAACTTAACGTTTTGTGCCAAAGCCGTATTCTGATTCTTATGCGAAGCCTTCTGAATAATTTTAAATGCATATTGCTGCAAATTTCCAATCGATTTAGCAAAATTATTGTAATAATCAAGCAATGCCGGATGGCTCTGAATCGAAGTACATGGCGGAATAAAATTTGAATCTACCTGAGCAATATTACCTTTTAAATCTACCTTTCCGATAATCAAATAATTACCTCCGGAATAACTGCTGTTCAAAGAAGTTACAGGAAGTAATTCGATATGATGATTGGGCTGAGCATTCGGATGACGTGGCGGAATTTCCTCAGGATCGATATCTCCGAAAGGCACTTTATCAAAGGGATTGACCGAAATTAAAATATAATAATCTCCGTCGGCCTGCTCTTCATGCATCGATTTAGCCAAAGACTTTACACTCACTCTCCTATCGTTCAGTTCAATTCTGTAGCCTGCCAGAGTAACTGCGCTGCAATGCTTTATAACGAGCTGAACATCATTGGTTGCAGTATTATGAACATCAAATATCGTTCGGTCTGTAAACTCTTGCGAAATAGGTAAAAGTCCGTAATTGTATGTGGTAATTCCTAATGAATTAGAATCTCTGATGGTATCAATTAAAAAATTATCCTGATCGTTCAGGTGTCGCTGGGAAACCTTCATCCCGTCTACCCAATTGATGGCAAAATGTTTAATGGGCTGTATCATAGTAAATATCTTTTGTTGTGTGATTTTATGGTTTTCTTACTCCTTCTTCTTCATGCTGGATCACTCTTTTACAAATCACCACTTCATTTTCTGAAATGCCGTTTGTTGAAATATCCTGGTCGAAATCTATATATTTTCTAAAGCTGAAAAATGATTTTTTGGTATAAAAAATCCAGTAATAAGGTTCCCTTTCTTGATCCGAAAGATGAATCACCGAATTGGGGTTTTTATGATTATAATCGTCTACCACTCTGTAAAACCAATCGCCGAAAGTAACGCCTGTCGGTAATGTTTTGGCTTTAATTCTGAATCGGTTTGCATCTTCAAGGTTTTTGCTTAATTCAACATTCAAAACCATTAAACGGTCGAAATCTGCCCCTTCAAAATCGGGCAATTTCTGATCCGGAGAATATCTCCAAGTTTTGTAAATATCAAACGGAATGCTGATAAACTGAATATAGCAATAGTAAAAAAACATCGGAACCAGAAAAATAAGCATGCTTGTTGCTGCCATGATCGGATAGCCCATTCCTCTGCTCATCCATTCAAAAATAAGATAGAAAAGATAGCCTCCGAAAGCAATACAGGTTATGGAAAGGATGGATTCAAACAAAATACTCATTCCCAGAGAATCAATATGTTTTCTGAAAAATCGATGCAATAAATTAACATGAATAATCCCCAAAATAAGGTAAATGATCTGCGAAATTAGATACCAATAAGGATTAAAGAGATTACCGGCAAACCCAAAAATTCCGGGAATAGCCAAACATAAACTGCAAAGCAGAACATAGATAATGATGGTTTTAATTTTAATGGCAGGCTTATTTCTTCTGATAATTCCTAAAATTACCATCATGATTACTGCAAATAAAGGCATTAAAATATACCTAAAAAAGATTCCTTTTACTGAAGAAATTTCCATTTGTTTCTTTTCAAATTAATATTTTGTTGGTGATTGTAAATATACTAAAATATTTTACAGAAATGTAGAGTATCCAAGGCGGTTGGCGTTTCTTTCATCATCTTCTAATGCAAATGAATATTCTTGCTTTTCGGTGATGAAATTTTCCTCCACATCTACACTTACTGGTAAAAAATAATCATATAAAGTTTGTAAAACCTTTCTGAATGGGTTTCCGTGAATGTATTTTTTCATTTCATGATACGGAATCGGCCCTATATTCACGACCCAATTTCTTTGTCCATCCATATGTCTTCCACTTGGAATATAAGTTACTCCCAATCTTGAATTTCCCAATAACATAGAATCGTCTTCCTCTTCAATATTATCAATCACATTCGGAGCGAAAGTAACTTCTACCGGAACCTGTAAAAAAGCGCTCATACATCTTTCAAACCATCTTTTATCACCTCTTATCTGATGAAAAAAAGGTAAAATATGGATAAAAATATAGGCATTCTGTTTATCCAGCATATCAACCAAAGGCCAAAGTTCACTTACAGTTTCCAGTAAAGCATCGGTATCGCTGGCAATATCAAAATCAAATTCTTTAATCAAAGCGCTGATTTCGGTGAAAAATATTTCTAGTTCAAACGGCTTGAAAAACTTTCTTGCATCTTCTTCTACTTTTTTCTGTTTACGGATTTCGCGGACAACCGTTTCTACATTTTTCCGCGATGTTCCTAAAGAAGGTGGATGGAAAAGCCCTTCCGGAAGGTAATCGTAAATACCTTCTCGATACGTTTCTAGCGTAAAAACTTCTTCATCAAAACCTAGATAATTACTGGAAATACTTTTGATATCCTTTAAATAAGCACGATCGTTGATGCCAATTCTTTCAATGAATATATTGCTTACCGCACGATGGTACTTTAAAAGGTTTACGGCTACAGCTTCAGCTTTGAAGTCTGTCTGCAGCTTATTGTAATGCATGTCTACAATATTATTCTCATACATAGTGTTTGCTGTGATTTTGGGCTTGTAAAAATAATATATCTCAAATGATTGAAAAAAATATTTTTTCAATTAATTTTATTCTAAAAATACTAATTTATCAGCATTAAAAAGAATAATTTTCATCAATATCCGTAAAAATACGGAAATCTAGGTATGAACTTCGGCTTAAAACTCATGAAATGATATATTTAAATCTAATTTTAAGATTTAGTTAAATTTATAAATCCTTATCTTTATATTAATCTAAACCTTAAATTAACTGTATCTTTGCATCCAGAAAATGTTATTTTTATCATGAAAAGTATTTATTCTAAAGTGCTGGTTTTAGCATTCATGGCATCTTCACTTTATTCTTATGCGTGGGGATTAACGGGGCACAGAGTTATTGCAGAGATTGCAGAAAACCACCTTTCCGGAAAGGCAAGAAGAGAGATCAAGAAAATTATGGGGAAAGAGCGTCTTGCTTATTGGGCAAATTGGCCGGATTTTATCAAATCGGACACTACAGGCGTTTGGAAGCAAGCTTCGGCCTGGCATTATGTAAATATCGATCCTCAAACTGATTTTAAAGCTTTTGAGAAAAATCTTGAAGCTCAGGCTGGTCCGAGTTTGTATACGCAGGTTAAAACTTTATCGAGCCAGATTAAAGATGAAAAAACTTCTGAAAAAGACAGAAAAATTGCTTTAATTTTCCTTATTCATATTATGGGAGATTTGGCGCAACCTTTACATGTAGGAAGATCTGAAGATTTAGGTGGAAACAAAATTAACGTTACTTATTTTGGAGATAAAACAAATTTACACTCAGTTTGGGATGGGAAATTGGTAGATTCTCAAAAATACAGCTATACAGAGTATGCTAAATTATTGGATATTAAATCGGATAATGAAGTAAAACAAATTCAGACAGGAACAGTTGAAGATTGGTTATATGATTCTCATAAAATCGCAAATAAAATCTATGCACAAACTCCTGACGGTTCTAAATTGTCTTACGATTATCAGTACAAATTCAACGATACCATGGAAAGACAGCTTCTTTACGGAGGGTTGAGACTGGCGAAATTGTTGAATGATTTGTTTTAATTTGGTTAATGGTTGACGGTTTTTAGTTGATCGTTAATCACATCTTACTATAATATAAGCGGAGCCTTTGGGTTTCGCTTTTTTGTTTTTTGAAATGAGTTATAATTTTCTTTGCATTTTGTCATGCTGAAAGCATCTAAACTCAAAGATTTATATAATTATTTCTAATTCTACATTTAAATCTTTGACTGGATGAAAAACTTTGCGGATTTTTTCTAAATGTTTAAAGGGATAACTTCCACCATAGCCCCGATTGGAACGACATCCTTTTGGGTTGCGGCGGAGCGAAGCGGAGCCGTAACCCAAAAGATACAGTGGAAAGCGGGATTAAGCTCCTGAGAAAATATTACAGATAAAATTCGTCTCAATACGATTTTTTCAAAAACTAATTTAAGCTGATAAAATTTAAAAATCACTGTTGTGTGGCGTGAGAGCCATAATTTACAACTATTTTTTCAGATTTAATTTAAATAAATAAAAAATAATTGCACTAAGTGTAACCTTTTTACTTTCTCAAACGTATAATATATACAAACTCTTTTTTGAGGAAAAAATAGATGAGACAATTAAAAATCACTAAGCAGGTAACCAACAGGGAAACTGCTTCATTAGACAAGTATTTGCAGGAAATTGGTAAAGTAGAACTAATTACAGCAGACGAGGAAGTAGATTTGGCACAGAGAATACGTGCGGGCGACAGAGCAGCACTTGAGAAATTAATTAAAGCCAACCTTCGTTTTGTAGTTTCAGTATCTAAACAGTACCAAAATCAAGGTCTTTCTTTACCCGATTTGATTAATGAAGGGAATTTAGGACTGATGAAAGCGGCAAAAAGGTATGATGAGACGAGAGGTTTCAAATTCATCTCTTACGCGGTGTGGTGGATTCGTCAATCAATTTTACAGGCTTTGGCTGAACAGTCGAGAATTGTAAGATTACCATTGAATAAAATCGGTTCCATCAACAAAATCAACAAAGCTTACGCTCACCTTGAGCAGGAAAATGAAAGACCACCTTCTCCAGAAGAATTGGCTGAAGTTCTTGACATGAGCGAGGAAGATATTAAGGAATCGATGAAAAATTCCGGTAGACACTTGTCTATGGATGCGCCTTTGGTAGAAGGTGAAGATTCTAATCTTTATGACGTATTGCGTTCCGGAGAATCTCCAAGCCCTGATAAAGATTTGATGCTTGAATCTCTACAAATCGAGATCGAAAGAGCATTAAATACTTTGACTCCAAGAGAGGCTGATTTGGTAAGATTATACTTCGGATTGAACGGAAAACATCCGATGACTCTTGAAGAAATCGGTGAAACTTTCGATCTTACGAGAGAGAGAGTTCGTCAGATCAAAGAAAAAGCGATCAAGAGATTGAAGCACAACACCAGAAGTAAGATTTTGAAATCTTATTTGGGTAAATAATTTTAACGAAACAAATTATAGGCGGAGCTTGATTTTCAGGTTCCGCTTTTTTTGTAACTAATTTTGAATTATCTTCAACTCATTAAAACGAATTGACTGTTATATTTGACATCTAAAAAAAGTAAAGGATTTCCACAATAATAAAATAAACCATGAAAAAAATACTTCTCTCTTCTGCTCTATTTTTATTGATAATTTCATGTAAAGAAAATAACAACACGGATAGAAATATTGTAGAAAAAGCAGCTGAAAATACTGAGTCTAGCTTCCCAATAAAGAGATTAAGCAAATCTCAATCAATTATTGATGGAATTTATTCTGAAAAAATTAAGGATGATTCCAAACTTTTAGAATTAGATAAAAGATTTCAGGCAATTCAAAATGACAGCAGAATTATGAAAGATCTTTATGATAATGTAACAAAATCATCTGAAGATTATTATGCTGATGCGGAAAGAAGGGCGAAAAATATTATGGATTCGACATTACAAAAAGAAGTTCTGGATCTTTTAAAGAACAGTTCCGAGAAATATAATGTTAAACTTAATAAATTGAATGAGTTGAAAGTACAGATTAACCTTAATTTTGTACAGCTTTCTTCATTTTATGACGCATATAAAATCAAAAAAACCCTTCCTGAAATTGAAAATTATCAGGATTCTCATCCATTGGACACAGATAGTTTAGAAAATTTTATCAAAAAGCAAAATCAGTTATTGAACGAGCTGAAAAATTTAAAATAATGAATTCAATTTCAATCATCGGAGCAGGAATCGGAGGTTTAACATTGGGAAATATTTTAAAGCAAAATAATCTTGATTTTACAATTTACGAATCTGCACCTGAAATAAAACCCGTAGGTTCAGGAATTATGATGGCCATTAATGCGATGCAGATTTTTGATAAATTGGGATTAAAAGAAAAAATAGAAAAGGCAGGAAATAAAATTCATGGAATCTCAATTACTGATGAAAATCTTAAACTTATCTCTAAAACAAACGTTCTTGAACTCGAAAAGAAATATAATTCCTGTAATATAGCCATTCACAGAGCAGATTTGCAAAGAATTCTAGCTGAAAATATTGGTTTTGAAAATATTAAATTGAATCATTCTTTAAAAGAAATTCAGAAACAGGAAAATTATCTTTTAAATTTTGAAAATGAAACCAAAATTGAAAGCAAAATTATTTTCGGAGGAGACGGAATTCATTCAAAAATTAGAAATCAGATTTTTAAAACTGGAACAATTCGTAATACACAACAAATGTGTTGGCGTGGATTGGTAGATTTTGATTTACATGAAGAATTTCATCGGGAAGCAATAGAAACTTGGGGAAAAGGAAAACGTTTTGGTTTCGTAAGAATGACTGATAGAAAAATATATTGGTATGCGGTCATTAATAAAGGAAAACATAAACGCTATCATAGTTTATCTGAAAATTTCTACGGTTTTCATCCATTAATTATTGAAATTATTGATTCCACACTACAGGAAAATATTATTCTTAATGATATCATGGACTTAGATCCTATTCCCAAATGGCATGCTGAAAATCTTTGTTTAATCGGCGATGCAGCACATGCAACCACTCCCAATTTGGGACAAGGAGCTTGTCAGGCAATTGAAGATGCTTACGTTATCGGGAAATTACTAGAAAAAAATAAAGATTTTAATGTGATTTTCGAACAATTCCAGCAAATTAGAAGGAAAAAAGTTAATCATGTTGTGAATACAAGCTGGAAACTAGGAAAATTTTCTCAATGGGAAAAAGGAACTCGTTTGCGAAATTTAATGATGAGATTAGTTCCTGAAAGTGTAAATCAGAAAATGGTTGAAAGAGTTATACAATTGGAAATGTGATTTTTATATAAAAAATCCTTCAAGGTTTTTGAAGCCTTGAAGGATTAATTATTTAAATATTATTTTATTAGTACATCAAAGTAATTCCGGCTCCCCATCCCATTTCATTATCATAATTTCCGGAAACCGATAGCCATTTTTGTAAAATATAGCGTAATCCGGTATTAAATTCTCCATCAGAATTAACAGTAAAATTTCCTCTTAATCTTCTCGAAAGCGGAATATCTTCCCTACTTAATTCCAATAAAACTTTTCCATTTTGGTCTACACTTGCATCCGCTATAATCAACATTGGCAAAACATATTGCATCCCAACAATGAAGGCAGCCTTTGTTTTTGATGCTTTTTGCTGTCCGAACCAGGTTTTCTTTCCGAGAAAATCCATTCCCATATCTTCTGCCATTTTTCGTTCCATTATTTCATGATTTTGTTGAATTCTAAAACCTGCATAAGGCAATGCCCACTGGAATTTTCCTAAAAATCTTCCGACTTTAAAATTTCCATCAAAATGATTAAAATCCCAATTAGAATGAAACTCATTCAGATTTGCCCATCTCGGCCCGAACATCGTCATTGTTTCTGCATGTAATTTATTAGACTGAATATCAAGCATCGCCATCGAACTTATCATTCTGTTATCTTTCATAAAATCTTTCCAAGCTAATTTTCTGTCCGGGAGCTGAGGATTCGGTTTTGAATCTTCATAACTAAAAATCCTTCCCATTCCTGCCATCATGTGATACAGAATATGGCAGTGGAAAAACCAGTCACCCTCTTGGTTTGCAGCAAATTCAATTGTATTGGTTTCCATTGGCATGATATCAACCACGTTTTTCATGGGAGAATATTCCCCTTTGGAATTAATCAACCTAAAATCATGGCCATGAAGGTGCATTGGATGGCGCATCATCGAATTGTTATACATCGTAATTCTTAGAATTTCACCTTTTTTCACTAAAATCTTATCAGTTTCAGTAACCGTTTTATTATCCAACGTCCACAGATAATGGTTCATGTTGCCTTCTAGTCTAAAGTTTAACTCACGAACATTTTCTGTCGGAAGAATCGTTTTCTCTGGAGACTTCAATAGATTGTAAGATAGCCTTTTAATCGATTTTTCTTCCTGCATATTCATTTCTGAATGATTGGAATGATCTTCGTTTTCCTTCGTCTTAGTTCCCATCATTTCGTTTATATGTTTCATCGTCATTTTTCGCTGACTTTCAGAAAGTTCAGGATACATCACTTCATTCATATCCATCATTTGATTGCTCATCGTCATGTTCATAGGTTTCATATTTCCGCTCATTTCCATCATTCCGTTCATCATTTTCATGCCTTCGAAAAGCTTGAGCCTTGGTAAATTCGGAGCTTCTACTTTCTCACCCGAACCTAACCAAAGCGAAGCATGACCAATCCTGTCTTCCGAAGTGGCACGGAATTCAAAGCTTTTATTTTCAGGAATCGTAACTTCAATATCGTAGGTTTCTGAAACTCCAACAATCAGACGATCAACTTCCACAGGAACGACATCGTTTCCGTCATTTCCAACCACTTTTATTTTTCCGCCTCCGAAATTCAGCCAAAAATACGTGGATGAACCTCCGTTGGCAACTCTTAATCGAACTTTATCTCCCGCTTTTAATTGAGAATATTCAGAACTTGGCTGTCCATTGATGAGGAATTTATCATAATACACATCACTTACGTCCATTGCTTCCATTCTTTTCCATTCATTCAGCGCCTTTGTTCCGAAATTTCCAGATTTTATAGCTTCCCAATAACTTTGAACCGCATTTTTCTTAATCGCATACCAATCTGTATTTGCCATGTGAAGCCGTCTTGCAATCTGCATCGGATCTTCATCACTCCAATCTCCTAACAATACAGGAATTTCTTTGGTATAATTCACTTTTGGTTCACCTTCTCTTTTGTTGAAAACCAGAATTCCGTTCATTCCGATCTGCTCCTGCAAACCTTCGTGAGAATGATACCAATAGGTTCCATTTTGGGAAACTTTAAACTTGTATAAATGCGTTTCGCCAGGTTTTACAGGTTTTGTCGTTAAATATGGAACTCCGTCATGTTCGTTTGGCAAAATCACGCCATGCCAGTGAAAACCTGTGTTTTCTTTCAGCATATTGTGAAGATAAATTTCCGCTGTATCGCCTTCTGTAAAATATAAAGTTGGAGCCTGTAGTTTTCCGTTTACAGCGATCGCACGACGGTTTTTTCCTGTAAAATTGACGATCGTATCTTTTACATATAAATCATAACGAACCGTTTTTCCTCCAAAACTTACTTTCCCATTTTCTGAATTTCTTTTTAAAACAGAATTTTGAGACTCTTGTCCAGCTTCAGCTTGATGTGAAGAATTATTTTCAATTTCTACTAAATCCATTCCACATTTTGGGCATTTTCCGGGATTATCGGAAATTACTTCCGGATGCATTGGACAAGTATATTTTTGAGATTGGAAATGATCTTGAGATTGAGGTTTAGGTTGAGATTTTGATTGCGCTAAATTTTTATTTTTAGAGTTTAAAACAGGCTTAGTAATATTTACATTCTTCACCTTTTTTACATCATTCTTTTTCTCAATCTCAATTTTATCCTTAACCTTATTCTTAATTTCTGTTGATTTTATCTCTGTTTTCGGTACAGACTTTACTTCCGGTTTTGCAACAACTTTAGGTTTTATGATAACTGATTTTTTCCTTAAAGTCATTCCGCATTTCGGGCAGTCGCCCGGTTTTGAGGAAACTACTTCAGGATCCATCGGACAGGTAAAATAGGTCTTTGTTGTTTGTGAAAAACTGAAAACGGAAAATAGAAGCATCAGAAATAGTATGAGTTTTTTCATAATATTTCGAAGTTTTTTGAAGTTGTATAGCTTGAATTTTAATACTTTAAATATTGGACCGGCTTAAACTTTTTTAAAGCTACTTCCCGCTTGGAATTTATGCTGAGCGAAGTCGAAGCACTATACCTTTTGTTTCGCTTCGCTGCACAAAAGGATGCCGTTGCAATCGGGGCTAGGTTTTTGTCATTCACTAAAACACTTGAAAAATATCCACAAAATTTGTCATTCCGGTAGGAATCTACGGCACGAATATTTAGAATTTATTTCGAGCATGTTTAGATCCTTTCAGGATGACAAACTTTGAAAACAATTGTTTAACTGATTTACCTAATACTTCTGAGTTTTTAACGCAAAGGTCGCAAAGATTTTCTTTAGATTATTGAGAATATTTTTAAGTTAGCAAAGGCGTTTCACTTAAATAAGATCTCAAAGTTTGTGAAGAATCTGTTGAACAATTTATATAAAGTAAATTTTAATTTAAGCTATACAACTCATTATTTTAAAATAAGATACAATTATTATTTAATTGTAGATTTTACGTTTCCACAAGAAAGCATGGATTTTCCGTAGTAAGGATTTATGATTTTAGATTCATCGCTCAACCAGCTTCCGTCTGCCATTGGACAATACTGAACGTAAACAGGATTTTCAGAAACTTTAAATTCTTTAGCCAAAGCAATCATATTATCCGAGAGATTCATGAAAGTTTCTCTCTGAGTGCTGATATTTCTTGCATCGGAAATTGCTGTTGCATCTTTTCTGAGAATATTCAAATTACCTTCTGAAACTTGTTTAACATCGATAGCAGAAGCAGTCTTAATGAACTCTGTCGCCGCTTTTGATGTTTTGTCCGCATCATCTGAAGCTAAAGCGGATTTTATTGCGATATAGTTTTGGTATAATTTGGTAACCTGTGCATCTTTTTTAGATTGTGCCGCAATAGAAATGATTGAAAATAAAGAGAATACTGCTGTAATGATATATTTTTTCATTGTTTTAAATTTTAGAATTAATTTTTATTGATTGTAAATTGCCTTTCATATTGTTTATTTTTAACACAAAGTTCGCAATGATTTTTTTACTAATAACTGTTGTTAAAGGTTCGCAAAGGCGTTTCACTTAGCCAAGAAGATTATTTTCTTTTTGTAGCTGGGTTTTAGGACAGTCAAATTTTAGATAGGATTATTAAATGTTTCGCATTATGCGACAAATCGTGTCGTTCGTAATGATTTTAAAAATCAAACGACTGACGAATTCTAAATTCTGAAATTACAATGGTGAATAAAGATTGGAACCGACCAAATTTCCGGCGGCGCATTGATTTGAATTTGAGTAAATTTTGTAGCTGAAAAAGATTGATCTACAAAGAAAAATTCATTTTGTGGAAGCTCTGAAATTTGTTGTAAGAAATCAATTTTAAGAAAATCTGATTTTTGAGAATCATCAACTTTTAATAATTTAATTTCTGTTTTACAACAGTCTTTCTTTGTTTTAACCCCGCATTTGCTGCAAATATCGTCAACTTTCTGATTGACAGAAGCCAATTCATTCATGCAATAATGAACGCTGAAAACTGCCCCGGAAGAGAATCCAAAGTAGAAAACAGAGAATAATATGGCAAGAATCTTTTTCATTACAGAGCAAAGGTAAAAATATCTTTGAGATTGATGTTATAAAATTATGTATTGTTGTTATAAAATTTGGTAAAAACAAAACCTCCTGAAATTTTCAGAAGGTTTTGTTCTATTTTTATTTCCCGCAGATTTTTCAGATGATTGAGAATATTTTTAAACTATAATCCTTCATCCTGCTCCTGCTACCTGCAATCTACTCTTATTTAATCTTAAACTCAAGCTTTACATTAAAGAAACGTCCTGTTAAACGTACAGGAACCGGATATGCCATATTTGTCGCTGAATCTGAGATCCATTGATTAGCCACAGTATTTCTAATGTTAAAGGCATTAAAGACTTGAACTCCCAACGTTAATTCTTCAAAATTTCCCCAAAATCCATACGCTGATTTCTTTTCTTTAGGCTCTATGAAAGCATAAGAAAGTCCTAAATCCACTCTTTTATAGGCTGGCAACGTTTTCTGATAGCTGTAAGGATCTGTAAAAACAGGTGCTCCTGTGGGTAATCCCATGGCGTAAGTCAATGTCAGATTCACCTTCATTTTCGGAAACTGAGGCATATAATCCTGATAGAACATGGCAAACCTGAATCTTTGATCGGTTGGTCTCGGAATATCTCCTCTTCCGTCTATATTTTCATAAACCCTCGCATAACTTGCAGATAACCAAGAATCTACTCCAGGAACAAATTCTCCATATAAGCGGGTATCAATACCATAAGCATAACCCGTTGCATTGTTTTGCCCCGAATAACGAATCCTCACATTATCCATATAATAAGGAATCAGGTTATTCATTTTCTTATAATATGCTTCCGTTGTTAGTTTAAACGGTCTGTCATACATATAAAATTCATAATCATTCGCGAAAATTGCCTGGATTGAACGTTGAGATTTGATATTGCTGTTAAAATTCCCATCTAAATCCTTGATTTCCTTATAAAAAGGCGACTGATAATAAATACCTCCGGAAAGTTTAAACAACATATCAGAATCCCAATCGGGTTTGATGGCAAACTGAACTCTTGGTGAGAAAATAGTTTCTTTATTGAAGCTCCAGTTGGAAACTCTAGCCCCGGCATTGATGAAAACTTTGCTTGCTCCCCAGAAAAATTTCTGAGAATACTGTGCGTAAGCAGACATTCTTGTTGGTTCGATATGATTATTTCCTGCAATTCTATAAGCCAATTCCAGATCAGAATAATCACCAATTCTAGGATCATCCATAGGTCTAGGCATGCTGTATCCCGCAGAATCTATCAATTTCCATTCATTGGTTAAATCTTTAAGGTTTTCTTTTTCATATTTAAATCCAACCTCAAAATCTGTATTCACATTGGGTGAAAAACGAGCCCTGAACTGTGTACCGTAAGTTCTTACAAATAAATCATTTCGGGCATGCTCGATTTGTCCGCCCGCATCATATGAGGTGATCGGATCGCCCGTCACAGGATCGAATGTCTGTAAAATATAAGAAGAACCGATAGAATAATACTCTCTTTCTCTGTTTTGATAAGAAAATGCATCTAAAGTAAACTTCCATTTATCGGATGGTTTATAGTTCGCAGAAACCGTTCCCATCATATTTTTATACTTGTCGTCCTCTTTACCATTGTAGAAAACGGTAAGATTTAGTGGTCGCTGTAAACTTCCGAAATCTACACTCCTTTCTCTTGGGATCATTTCATAATCATTCTTAGAATAATATCCGATAAATGACAATGATAATTTTGGAGTGATATGGTAATTCATATACGTCTGAAAATCCATATAGACAGGATTGAAATCTGTATCTTCTTTTAACGTATTAAGAATAAGATTCATATTCCTGTATCTTCCTGAAAATAAAGCAGTAAATTTTTTATTTCCGTCTTCATCTTTTTTTCCTGAAGCAAAACCAGCCGTTAATCTTCCGCCCATTAAACTTCCTTCTCCGGAAAGTTCAAATTTTTGAGGTTCTCTGTAATAAATATTCAGCGCAGAAGACATTTTATCACCATATCTGGCTTCAAAACCTCCGGCAGAGAAGTTAACGGTAGAAACCATGTCGGGATTAATCATGCTTAAACCTTCCTGCTGAGAATTTCTAATCAGGAAAGGTCTGTAGATTTCAATATCGTTAATATAGATCAGGTTTTCGTCATAGTTTCCACCACGAACCATATATTGTGAAGAAAGTTCGGTATTGGAGTTAACAGAAGGTAACGTTTTGATAATCCCTTCGATACCTCCGGAAATGCTGGCTACATTTTTGGCATCTTTCGCGGAAATTTTCACATTGGTAATGTCTTTCGTACTTCCTGCTACTTTTTTCTGGAAAACGACTTCCTCAATATCTGTGGTTTTCATCGTATCCTTCTTCTTGGTTTGAGAGAATACTAATACAGGAACCATAAGGCTCAGCGGTAAAACTAGTTTTTTCAAAAGAAATGTTTTAAAATTTCAAACGTGAATATATACAATTTATTTTAACTTATTTAAACTTTCTTTAACATTTATTAAAATGATGCCTTCCCTAGCCCCGATTGAAGCTTTGTTTGAGCTCATTTTTCAGTTTTGGGTTTTTGGGGGGGGGGGGGGGGGGGGGGGGGGGGGGGGGGGGGG
>NZ_JBDFPQ010000004.1:0-66085 GCF_039672645.1 Chryseobacterium sp. C39-AII1 | reverse complement strand
CCCCCCCCCCCCCCCCCCCCCCCCCCCCCCCCCCCCCACAAACCCAAAACTGAAAAATAGCGAGTGCGGAAAGCGGGGAAAAGCTTCAAATAAAAATCAATAAGATGAATTATAAAATAGCTTCTCTTACTCTGGTTAATTTTTGTAAAAGATCTTCCAAAAGGTCTAATCTTAACATATTGGCGCCGTCTGATAAAGCCGTTTCGGGTGTTGGATGGGTTTCGATAAAAATACCGTCTGCTCCCACGGCAATACCTGCTTTTGCTACAGTTTCAATAAGATCAGGACGTCCTCCCGTAACCCCAGAACTCTGGTTGGGCTGTTGCAAAGAATGGGTAACATCCAGAATGACAGGTGCATATTGCTGCATAGTCGGAATCCCTCTGTAATCTACAATTAAATCTGTATATCCGAAAGAGTTTCCTCTTTCAATGATGGCAACTTTTTCATTCTTGGAATCTGTGATCTTCTGAACAGCAAATTTCATAGATTCCGGAGAAAGGAACTGCCCTTTCTTCAACGTAACACATTTTCCTGTTTCCGCAGCAGCAACCAAAAGGTCTGTTTGACGCACTAAAAATGCAGGAATCTGAAGAACATCCACATATTGAGCCGCCAAAGCTGCATGCTCATTTTCGTGAATATCTGTCGTTGTCGGAATATTGAATGTTTCACCTACTTTTTTAAGGATTTCAAGAGATTTTTCTTCACCAATGGTCGTAAAAGAATCTACTCTGCTTCGATTAGCTTTTTTAAAACTTCCTTTAAAAATGTAGGGAATATTATATTTATTTGTCAATTCAATGACTTTCTCAGCGATTCTTAGTGCCATATCTTCACCTTCGATGATGCACGGCCCTGCAATTAAGAAAAAGTTTTTGGAATGTTTGTGCTGAATATTATCTAAATACTGAATCATTTTATTTTAATTAAAAAGTTCAGTAAAAATACTGATAAAGTTCGGGAATTAGAAATTATTTCGCAGGTTTGATAGATATCCCAGATATAGTTTAAATCTTTCAATTTAGTTTTAAACCCAAAAAAAATCCCATTTTATTCCAAAACTGGAGCATTTTTTATAATCGCTTGCAGAGATTCAGGGATAAATGGTCTGCCTCCGGTTGCCGGAACGCAGGTTCCTGTAAATACAGCCTTAGTAACAATTTTCTTGTTTAAAATAATAGATTGTTTAAAATGAAGTCTTGGCAATCCGTCTTTATCGCCATACAACTCACAAGTAACGCTTATTGTGTCATCTTTTTTTAAAGATCTCACAAAGTTGATTTTATATTCGGACAGCACCATATTATTACCTTTGTGGGCTTCTTCTTCAAGGTTAAAACCCAACACTTCATCAATAAAAGCATGCCTGCAATATTCCATATAAAACGGATAGTACAGTCCGTCCATAATGCCTTGAACATCAATATGTTCATCTTTTACCGTATATTCTTTTGAATAGATCATTAATAATAATTTTTTATAACAGAAAGCGAATTTAAAAAGAAAAAAGCTACCACAGCGATAATTTTTATTAAAAAAGCCCTTAAAAAAGGGCTTAGTTCATTTTCTTTACAATTTTTTCAAATGTATTGATGTTTCGGCTGGTGAATTGATCTTTTAAACTTTTCTTGCCCAACACCTTTCCAAATGACGAATCTAATGTATTTCCTTTCGGAACCTGCCAGTAGAAAATATGATTTACAATTTTTGCGTCTTCATTTTCTGTTTTTACAGCAGATTCGAATTCATTCATCAAAATATTCTCAACTCCATCGATTCCTACAAAAGCATAAATATGAAAATCTTCATTCTTTTCAAATGGATTTCCGTTCCAGAAATGTTCTGTTTCTTCATGAGATTTAATGAATAAAAAAGCTTCGTAAGAAAAATGTTCAGACATGGCTTTTTCAAGGATGATCTTTAAATATTCAGGTTTTTTATCTGATGAAAAAATAATATTTCCGGAAGCTAAAATAGAAATAACATCGTTCACTCCGGCTTCTTTAAAAACCTGACAAACATCTATCATTTTCATATTGGTTCCTTTTACATTTACGCCGCGAAGAAATGCACAATATTTCATAATTTCTAGTTTTTACCAATAATAATTTCCGATTAACTGCATTCCAAACGTTTGTAATAAACACATTACGAAAAGAACATTTAATTTTTCCTGTCTCAAATCTTTTAAAAACAAAACAAAAAACGGAACGATATACAAGCAAGCTCTTGCTGTTTCGCCCGTTCCGTAAGCTCCGGTTAAAAGCATTAATCCTAACGCTATTAATCCTGAAAAAGAAAAAGTATTTACTTGTTTGTCTTTAAAGAGGTAAAAATTTCTGTTTTTAAAGCTAAAGAAATAAGCCACATATGCGAATGAAAGGAAAATCAATATTTCGCCAATGTCTTCTAATCGTGTAAAGAAATAAATAACCGGAGAATGTAATAGCATAAAACCTTTCGGATTTTCTGAATGACTTGCTTCAAAAAAGGTTGTTAAATGATTGCTTCCTGTATATTCGAAGCTGAAATAAAAAAATCCGACCGTAAAAATAAAGCTGATAACAGCAGCAAAGAAAACGGCAAAATTCTTTTTATACAAAGTAATCAGCGATAAAACTCCAACAAATGCAAGCAGAAATAAACCTGAAAAAGTAAGCATATTAGTAATAATTAGTCCGGCAGAGGCCATTAAAACGCCAACAAAATTTAGTTTATTTTGAATATAAATCTGGGAAATTCCGCAAAGGAAAAGTAACGTAGAAGTAAGGACAATAGCATCAATTGAAACTAAAAGATAAATATTAACCGAAGGAATTACCGCGAAGAAAAGTAGTAATAATTTTCTTCTTTGAGCATCGATATTAAAATTTTTCATTAATAGATTCATCAACGGAAAACTTAAAACAGAAATCGCTAAGAAGCCTAAGCTCATCCCTAAAATACTACCGTTAAACAATTCCATGAAAGCATAATGAAGCAATGTGGTATAAGGTGGATGCGTTTTTGTATGAAGCTGGAAAGATTCAAGATTTTTGTTGAAATTCTGAATCCATAATTGCCAATCGGTAATGTTTAAAGCATCTGTGTAATATTGTCTGCCTTTGTAATAAAACGGCTGCAGAAAAGCTATGTCTACATTTCCCTGGCCCATATTTCCTAAAATAATTAATACAACACAAATCAGAAAAATCCAAAAGAAATTCAGTTTTTCATAGTGTAAAAAAGCCAAGAGCCCCGTACCTAAAAAAAGTAGGCAGAATAAACTGCCTACTAGTAGAAATGAGGATGGATAGATTACCGAGAACGGAAATACAAGATTGTTCCCGGTAAATACCACATATTTATTGAGTAAAAAAATACTTACTGCTAAAAATATCCATATAAAAATGGCTATTGAAAAAACTTTTAAAGGGAAATTAGTTTTTCCTACATATTTCATCATCTTAAAAAATGTTTCTGGTTATTGCGTTGCTTTGATAATTGATGTTGTAATCTGTTCTTCTTTTTCTTTAGAATAGGTAGAATCAAAAGGCTCCATTACATCGAATAAATACTGATAGAACGGCGTTATTTTCTGGACGTTTTCAGATTCTTTCATGGCTTTTTCTTTACCCATTTCTTTAAGATTACCTACAAAAGTATTGAATTTCTTATCAATTGGCTCTATAGATCTCACCAAATAATCGTATGCCTTATTTTTCTGACCAATTTGAGTATAAGCATCCGTAACAGCTTTCACAACCATCGAATATTCCATCGGCTTCACTCCCATTGCTCTTCTTAAATATCTCTGTTCAGAAGGTTTAAGGCTTGCATAATAATCATATTCTTCAAAAATTCCTTTTTTAAGAACTTCAGCCAGTTCCAACGCTTTTTTCTCTTGTCCTGCAACGATATATCCGTAAACCAAAGAGCTTAAAGAACGAGGATCGTTGTATTTTTGAGCCGGAATTTCTTTTGCTGCTAAATCTAACAATTCAAGCGCTTTTGCTTTTTGTCCGCTCATCGCTAATGCTGCCGCTGCTCTGCTTGCAGAACTTCTGTAGCTCATGATATTAGAAGTAGCTGTTTCATCAAAATGGTTATTGAGGTTTTTGAAGTTCCCCCATTTGAAGCTTTTCACGGTGTTGTAAAGAGAGTTTGCATCTACTCTTCCCATTTCACCATCCGGAGTTTGCGGCGTATGAATCGGAATTAGTCGATAACTAAAACCGTCAAACTGAAGATATTCATCAAGATAGAAAATATTTTCGCTGTCGTAAACCCCTCCAGAAGAGAAATTTATAGGTCTTTTCCAATCGAAATTAGCTAAAATATCAAACATCATTAAGTTGTTTTTATAAAGCGTATTCGATCTATATTTAACCATAATTTGGTTTACCGTATTCGGAAGATCTGCCTGATTGATGATTCCTGCTTTCAAAGCATTCTCTTTATTTACAGGTAGAATAAATTTGTTTACCGGTAAGAAATTATACTTTTCATATTTCTCTTCACCGAAGATCATTTTAAGAATTTCATCTTTTTCAGGAGATTTATGTTTGATGAAGTTTACGGCTTCTTTCAACGTCATTGAATCCTGAACTAAATATTTTCTGAACGACTGAAGTTCTGTTTCCGGAGCGCCCTGTTCTTTTAACGAAGCGAAAATTCCTTCCCAGTCGTTTTTCTTCATTAGATAAATCTGGTCGTTTGAGCCGTCTCTGTAATCATCGTGCGTTAATACACTTGGTATCGCATCTGCATTATATGTTTTTCTTCTTACCTGATCGATATTCCAAGGTGTTGAAAGAAGCGTGAAGTTAACTACTTTCACATCATCTCTGAACTGCTGAGTTTCCTGAATTGCCCAAACCGGATACGTATCATTATCACCATAAACAAATAAAATATCATTTTTCGGTAATGTTTTTAAAATAGAATATCCGTAGTCATACGCTGTAAATCTGTCACTTCTGTCGTGAACGTTGTAGTTCTGGAAGCCCATCATAAAAGGAACTCCTAATAAAACTACGCCTAAACCAATGTTTGCAGCGTTCGATTTTACTTTAGACTGTAAGAACCAAAGAATGGCACCTGCTCCTAAACCAATCCAAATCGCAAAAGCATAGAATGAGCCAACCATTGCGTAATCTCTTTCTCTCGGTTCGAAAGGCTTGACACCTGTGTAGAAAATAATTCCGACACTTGTAATGATGAATAAAGAAAGAATTGCATAAAATCTACCGAAATCTCTATTCATTTGGAAGAAAAATCCTATCAATCCTAATAATAAAGGTAAGAAGAAGAATTTTACCGTACTTTCATTTTTAAATTTTGAAGGCATTTTATCGGCATTTCCCCACAATGCATTATCAATGAAAGGAATCCCGGAAATCCAGTTTCCTTTTGTGCTTTCCATGTTTCCTTCAAGGTCATTTTGTCTTCCTACGAAGTTCCACATTAGATATCTTACAAAATAATAACCGTTCTGGAATGTGAAGAAATAATCTAAATTCTGACCGAAAGTTGGTCTCTGAACATTAATTAAATTATAAGGTTTTACTTTTAAATAATCAGCAACTGTGATCGATTTATCTTCGTATTTCTTTCTCAATTCATCGAAAACCTGCTTTGCTTCAGGATTGTCTGCCACATCTTCATTGGCATAATTAAAGGTAAAATCTGGTGCTCCGTACATCGAAATGTAATTCGCCATTACATCTTTATCTTCGTTGAACATTCTCGGCATAAAGCTTACCTGAGACTTGTTGAAAACATAATTAAAACGGTCTCCTGTTTTTCTGTATGTTCCTGTTTTTTCGTCTTTTTCGTAAATGTCTCCGGTTTTTTCAGTTTTAAAACTTCCGTCTTCATTTTTCTGAATACCGTTTGCATCCAAGAATGCCGTATAGTTTTGTCCGTAAGCTGTTGGCCAGTCACCATACTGTACTCTGTTATAATAATCAAGCATTCCGATCGCGTTATCCGGATCGTTAAGGTTCATTGGAGGATTAGCATTCGCTCTGATAGGAATTACCATCCAGCAAGAAAACCCGATCATCATATAAACAACCGATAAAGCTGCTGTCTGAAAAATATTTTTCTTTGCTCTTTTTGCATATTTAATGATGAAATAGCAAATAGCAACCGTTAAAACAAATCCGGCAATTGTTCCTGAGTGGTAAGGTAAACCTAAACCGTTTACAAAGAAAATTTCCAATTTTCCGAACATCGTCATGATGAAAGGGAAAATTCCTTTAAAAACAATCGCTAAAATAACTAAGGTAATCACGTTTGCCCACAGAAAATTCTTCCACGTAAACTTATAGTTTCTTGCATAATATACGAAACAGATTGCAGGAATCGCCAACATACACATCATGTGGACCCCTACAGAAAGCCCTAAAATGAAGAAAATAAGAATAACCCATCTTTCGCTGTCTGCCGCCTGATATTCGTTTTCCCATTTGGTAATTAACCATACTAAAAGCGCGATAAACATAGAAGCCATCGAATAAACCTCTCCTTCCACAGCAGAAAACCAGAAGGTATCTGAAAAAGTAAAGCATAAAGCGCCTACCAAACCTGCAAACAGAATAGAAATTTCCTGATGTCTCGTAACGTCTTCAAAGTCTTTGTTTAAAAGTCTTCTTACAAAATGTGTAATCGTCCAAAACAAAAACAAAATCGTAAAAGCACTAAACAATGCAGACATCGCGTTGATCACGATAGAATAATTTTCGCCCTTTCCTAAAGCAAAAATGGCTGCCACCGCACCCACAATCTGGAATAATGCAGCACCGGGGGCGTGCGTTACTTCTAATTTTACTGCTGAGGAAATGTACTCTCCACAATCCCAGAAACTGAAATTGGGCTCTATGGTGGACAAGTACGTGAAAAATGCAATGACGAAAACTACCCATCCGAGGACGGTGTTCCATTGCCTAAAAGTCCAATTTTTCATAGTATTAAATCAATTACGCGAAAATAAGGCTTTTATATGATTTAAGACTGTTTTTAACAAAATTTAAAGAATTTGGCGCGTTTTTTGAAAACTTTCATCTCTGGATTGCACTTAGAAAAATAAAATTTATCTACTCATTGCTTAGAAATCAAACAAAAGTTTAGTAATTATTTATTTTTTTGTATTTTTGCGGTCAGATTTTTATTGAAAAATAACGAACTAATGAGTAATGTTTACGATAATATACTTGGCCTTATAGGAAATACCCCTATGGTGAAGCTAAATACTGTTACAAAAGATATTCCTGCCACCGTTTATGCTAAGTTAGAGTCATATAATCCTGGACATTCCACTAAAGATAGAATTGCACTTCATATTATAGAAAACGCTGAAGAAAAAGGTTTATTAAAAGAAGACTCTGTAGTTGTTGAAACTACGTCCGGCAACACCGGATTCTCTATTGCAATGGTTTGCATCATTAAAGGATATAAATGTATTCTTGCCGTGAGCGACAAGACAAAACCCGAAAAAATAGCTTATCTTAAAGCATTGGGAGCAACTGTATATATTTGCCCGGCAAATGTAGCAGCAGATGATCCCAGATCTTATTACGAAGTAGCAAAAAGAATAGCTGCAGAAACACCAAATTCAGTGTATATCAATCAGTATTTCAATGAATTGAATATTGACGCGCACTATCAGACTACAGGTCCTGAAATTTGGGAGCAGACAAAAGGAAAGATCACTCACCTTTTTGCATGCACAGGAACTGGTGGAACTTTATCCGGATCAGCAAAATTTTTAAAGGAACAAAATCCTGATATCAAGATCATCGGTGTGGATGCAGATGGTTCTATCTTGAAAAGTTACCACGAGACAGGAGAAATTCACAAAGAAGATGTTCACCCTTATCAAATCGAAGGAATGGGAAAAAATTTAATCCCTTCTGCCCTCCTTTTTGACAAAGTAGATGCATTTGTAAGAGTAAACGACGAAATGTCTGCGTACAGAACCCGCGAAATTGCCTTGAAAGAAGCTATTATGGGTGGTTACACTACAGGAGCTGTTACTCAGGGATTGATTCAGTATGCACAGTCTCATGAATTTACAGAAGATGATGTGGTTGTTTTAATTTATCCTGATCACGGTTCAAGATATATCACCAAAGTATACAGTGATAAATGGATGGCTGAACAAGGATTTGTGAATAACTGCGTTCATAATTATGATGAAGTTTTTAAAACGGAATTCATTAAATAAAATAAAAGAATAACGATACAAATAAAGCCTTTTTTGTAGACTACAAAAGGCTTTTTTTCTTAAAAGTACTATATAAAATGTTGGATATTTTTGAAAGAATAAAAGAAAATCCAGGACCTCTTGGACAATTTGCAGATTACGGTGAAGGTTATTTTATTTTCCCTAGATTGGAGGGACCTATTGGCCCGAGAATGCAATTTCAGGGAAGAGAAGTAATTTTCTGGAGTGCTAATGATTATTTGGGAATGTGTAACCATCCTGAAGTAATAGAAGCGGATGCAAAAGCGGCTGCCGAATTCGGAATGTTTTATCCGATGGGGGCAAGAGCAATGTCGGGGGAAACAGAACAGCACTTGCAGTTGGAAAGAGAATTGGCTGATTTTGTTCAGAAAGAATCTGCATATTTATTAAATTTTGGTTATCAGGGGATGGTTTCTACCATCGATGCCTTGGTAGGAAGAAATGACGTAATTGTTTATGATATGGATTCTCATGCTTGTATCGTAGACGGGGTGAGACTTCACGCTGGAAAAAGATTTACCTATAAGCATAATAATATTGAAAGCCTTGAAAAAAATCTTCAGAGAGCAACAAAAGTAGCTGAAGAAACAGGAGGCGGTATTTTAGTAATTACTGAAGGGGTTTTCGGAATGAGAGGACAACAAGGTAAACTGAAAGAAATTTGCGAATTAAAGTCTAAATATCAGTTCAGATTATTGGTAGACGATGCTCACGGATTCGGAACACTTGGAGAAACAGGTGCTGGAGCTGGTGAAGAGCAAGGTTGCCAAGATCAGATTGATGTTTATTTCTCAACTTTTGCCAAGTCTATGGCTGGTTTTGGAGCTTTCATCGCAGGGGATAAAGAGATTATCAGATATTTGAAGTTTAACTTAAGATCTCAAATCTTTGCTAAATCTTTAACAATGCCAATGGTAATCGGAGGTTTGAAAAGATTGGAGCTTTTGAGAACAAAACCAGAGATTAAAGCTAAACTTTGGGAAAACACTCATAAACTACAAAATGGTCTTAAAGAAAGAGGATTCAATATCGGAGATACCAATACTTGTGTAACGCCTGTAATGATGCAGGGAACTCCGGTAGAAGCTACTCTTTTGGTAAAAGATTTAAGAGAGATCTACGGAATTTTCACCTCAGTGGTTGTTTATCCTGTGATTCCAAAAGGGATGATTTTATTAAGATTAATTCCGACAGCATCACACACCGATGCGGAAATTACAGAAACTCTTGCCGCGTTTGAAGCCATTCACGACAAATTAGTAAGTGGTTACTATAAAGAACAGGAGCAAAAATTATTACAGGAACAAGGTTTAAGCTTTAAACCTATTTAATAATAAAATTTGAAAAACCACTGAAATTTATTCGGTGGTTTTTTATGAATTGTCTATAAAAATTTTAGTTTGAAGAAAAGATGAAATTGAAAGGTTATGCGTTGGGCATTACATCAGCCGTATCGTACGGATTGCTGCCCATTTTTATTTTGCCCATTAAGCACGCGCATTTCTCACTGGATGTTACTTTATTTTATAGGTTTTTATTTTCTGCCTTAATGGTTGGCGGATATTTACTCTATTCTAAAGAAAGTTTTTCTATCAACAGAAAAGAATTATTAATATTTGCAATACTCGGAATGTGCTATGCACTTTCCTCAGAATTTTTATTTTTAGGCTACGATTACCTCACGCCGGGCATTGCTTCCACGGTTTTATTCATCTACCCCGTTATTGTGGCCTTAGTGATGTTTTTCTTTTTTAAAGAGAAACTGACAAAGCTTTCGGTTTCATCATTACTTTTAGCATTTGCAGGCGTTATTATACTTTGTTTAAAAGGAAACAGCTTACAAATCAATTATAGCGGATTAGGAATTGTTATGCTAAGTTCACTGTTTTATGCACTTTATATCATCATCGTTAATAAAGCTAATTTAAAAGTTTCAGGATTCAAGCTTTCCTTTTATTCCATGCTTTTTACAGCAGGATTTTTTATGATCAATGCGATGGTTGGGCATCACTCATTTGCCATCCCTTCTACTTCTACTTTCTTTAATTTTTTAATCTTTGCTTTTCTTACAACGGTTATTTCTAGCTTGTGTCTGGTATATGCGATTAAAGAAATAGGATCGACAGCCGCAGCAATTTTAGGCGCTTTAGAACCCGTAATTGCCGTAATGATCAGTGTTTTAATTTTTAATGAAAAGTTCACGCTAAATCTCTTCTGGGGAATTACTTTAATTCTGATCGGTGTTATTTTAAATGTTATTGCCGACAGTAGAAAATTAAGACAAATCCAAAGTTTATAGAATATTATAAAAATACCAATTCACAAAAATTTAAATTATTTAAAATAAATTTGTAAAAATTTTTCTATTGAAAGATCTGCTTCTTATCACACCGCCTTTTACCCAGCTGAATACTCCTTATCCCGCGACTGCTTATATTAAAGGTTTTTTAAATACCAAAAATATTTCAAGCTATCAAATCGATTTGGGAATTGAAGTAATTTTAGAATTATTTTCAAAAAGCGGACTTCAGAAAGTCTTTGATAAAGAAATTGACCTTCCTGCTATTTCAGAAAATTCACAAAGAATTTTTGCCTTGCGCGAAGAATATCTTAAGACGATTGATCAGGTGATCTCTTTTCTTCAGGGTAAAAACCCGACGCTGGCAAGACAGATCTGCTCTATGAATTTTCTTCCGGAAGCTTCCCGATTCAATCAATTGGATGATATGGAATTTGCATTCGGTAATATGGGATTGCAAGATAAAGCAAAGCATTTAGCAACTTTATATTTAGAAGATCTTTCAGATTATATTGTTGAAAATGTAGATTCCGATTTTGGATTCAGCAGATATGCGGAACGATTGGGAAAAAGTGCTAATTCTTTTGACGAATTACATGCAAAATTATCCGATGAACAGACTTTTATTGATGATTTTACCTTAAAAATTCTTCATGAAACTTTAGAAAAAGTTCAGCCGAAACTGGTTTGTTTTTCAGTTCCTTTTCCTGGAAATTTATACTCGGGATTTCGATGTGCGCAATTCATTAAAAAGCATTATCCTCATATTAAAACCGCAATGGGCGGAGGTTTTCCCAACACTGAATTGAGAGAAGTAAAAGATAAAAGAGTTTTTGATTTTTTTGATTTTATCACGTTAGACGACGGAGAAGTTCCTCTTGAACTGCTGTGTGAAAATGTATGCAACCCGCATCCTGAGGAAGAACTTCAGTTTAAAAGAACATTTTTAATTGAAAATCAAGAAGTCGTTTATAAAAACAATGCTAAAAAGCACGATTATAAGCAGGTAGATGTCGGAACTCCCGATTATACAGATTTGCAGCTGGATAAATATGTATCTGTTATTGAAATTGCCAACCCGATGCACAGTTTGTGGAGTGATGGAAGATGGAATAAACTAACCATGGCACACGGCTGCTACTGGGGAAAATGTACTTTTTGCGATATTTCTTTAGACTATATTAAAATTTACGAACCCGTCTCCGCCAGAATTCTGGTAGACCGAATGGAAGAATTGATCCAAACGACGGGAGAAACAGGTTTCCATTTTGTAGATGAAGCAGCGCCACCTGCTTTGATGCGGGAAGTCGCTTTAGAAATCTTAAGAAGAAACTTAGTTGTCACCTGGTGGACGAATATTCGTTTTGAAAAAAGTTTCACACGAGATCTTTGTTTTTTATTAAAACTTTCAGGCTGCGTGGCAGTTTCCGGAGGATTAGAAGTGGCAAGCGACCGATTATTGAAACTCATCGATAAAGGCGTTTCAGTAGATCAGGTGGCAAAAGTTACCCGAAATTTTACAGAAGCAGGAATTATGGTTCATGCCTATTTGATGTACGGCTACCCTACTCAAACCGTTCAGGAAACGGTAGATTCCTTGGAAATGGTTCGTCAGTTATTTGAAATGGGAATTCTGCAAAGTGGTTTTTGGCATCAGTTTGCCATGACTGCTCATTCGCCTGTAGGTATGGCTCCTGAAGAATTTGGCGTAACGCCAGTTAAACAGGATGTTTTATTCGCCAATAACGACATTGATTTTACGGACAAAACAGGAATTGATCATGGAAAATTCAGCTTTGGATTAAAAAAATCCTTGTTCAATTATATGCACGGAATTAATTTTGAACTTCCGCTTCAGGAATGGTTTGATTTTAAAGTTCCGAAAACAACGATCCATCCAGATTATATTCATGATTGTTTATTGGATGACGATAATTTTACATTTAAGGGCAATTCGAAGATCGTATTTTTAACTAAAAATGTAATCGCAGAGAATCGTGTAAAAACTAAAAAGAAAGCAACTTATTCGTATACTCGACTTACTTTTCATTTAAAGACCAATATTGTTTCAATAGATTTAGATCAGGAACAGGCGGAATGGCTGGTTAAAATGTTGGAAGAAAATTCAACAGAAAATGCTAAAAAAATTACACTTCAACAATTAAAAACCAATTTTGAAGAACATTTTGATGATTTTGAATTATTCTGGTTTTCGAAGCCTATACAGCAGTTGAAGGAAAATGGGGTGATTTTGAGTTTGTAATTTAGTATTATTATTTTAATCTCTCCAATAATTGTTTGCGATGTGTATTACTGATCGGAAGAATAATTTCGTCTAACAAATACACATGACTGCCTTTTATTTTTTGAATGTGATTTAAAGCAACAATATAAGACTTATGAATACGGATAAATTTGGAAGGATCCAGTTTTTTTTCTAATTCGCACGTGCTTGTAGAAGCGAGAACAAAATGTCCTTTCGTAAATACTTTAACGTAATTTCCCCAACTTTGTATATAATCAATATCTTGGGGATTTATTCTTAAATATTCACCCTCAACTTTTAAAGTTATTAGTTCTTCATCTGCATTAATTTCCTTAGGTTGAAATCTCGCAATAACCTTATCAATAGCAGCCAAAAATCTAGATACCCCAATAGGTTTCACCAGATAATCTACTACCTGATATTCATAGCTTTCCAGGGCAAACTCGCAATAAGCGGTGGTTAAAATTACCAATGGCGGTCGCGTCATGGCTGCCAGCATTTCTAAACCGCTGATTCCCGGCATATTGATGTCTAAAAATATCAGATCTACAGGATTTTTGTAGATATAATCCATCGCTTCTTTTGCACCAAAAAAATTACCACATAATTTCAGACATTCCAAGCCCTTCAGATGATGTTCAATCACAAGATGGGCGCCATCTTCATCATCAATAATGATACAGTTTAAAGGTTTTCTAAGAGTCATAGCGCATTTAATTTAAATGTTAATTCCGTTTTAAATACTTTGTTAGATCGAAAGGTTTCGAAAGTATACTTATCTAAATACAGGAGGTCTAGCCGCTTACGGATATTTGAAAGCCCTATTCCCATAGATTCTTTATTAACAATAGTCTCTGGCACCGAATTCCATATTTTTAAGCTAAATTCTTTTGCATTAAGCTCAAACTGAAACTTAATAAAACAATTTCCTATTGTTCCGGCGCTATGTTTAAAAGCATTTTCAACCAATGTGATTAATATCAACGGAGCAATATAATAGAGCGAAAAAAGTTCTTTATTTTGTGGTAAAATTACGATCACTTGGCAACACCTTCCAATACGTACTTTTTCCATCTCAATATAGCTCTCAATATAATCAACTTCTTCTTTTATGCTGACGAGCGGCTTATCACCATTTTCAAGAGGATAACGCATTAAATTCGAAAGCTTTAATATTAAATTTGGGATTCTATTGGGATCTGTAAGACTCACTCCGTACAAATTATTAAACATATTAAAGAAAAAATGAGGGCTTAGCTGAGCAGGAAGTAATTTTACTTTGATCTCTCCAAGCAGCTGCTGAGCTGTGATTCTTTTTTCTAATTCCTGATAAAATTGTTTAATAAGAGAAAGGCACATGAGGATAATCGTAGTGATGCTGCAAGTTGCCACATGATAGATCATAAATTTGATTGATTTCCTTATGCCCAGATGAAACTCACGGTTGAGCCAAAATCTATACTGAATATAGAATACCAAAACCAAAATTGTAAGATAAACCAATGTAATGGTAATCACTTGAAAGTATTTATGGCTTTTAAACAGAGGGAATACGATAAACTTATACAGCTGAGCCTGCCAATAAATAATTAAAAAAAAGAATATAGAAGGGAAAAAATATCCAAAACTGTTTGAGGCAATCCATTCATAGAGACCTACCAGTAATAATACCATGATGAAAAAAGCAATTTCATAGGTGTATTTTTCTATTTGCCATTTTATCTTTTCATTCATTCTCGTTTTTTTCAGTTACAAAGTACAGTATTTTAATTTTAACGCCAAAAAGAAATGACCAAGGCATTTTGTCATCAAAATCAAAGCGTTGGTCATTAATATCTCAATATGGCGACTAGAAAGCCGTATGTTTGTCTAAGATTTTACATCTATAACTCAATAAAAATATTTACAAAATGAAAAATAAATTGAGCTTTTGGAAAGTATTTTCCCTTTTATTATTATTTGTCATTTCCTGTAAAAAGCAAAAACAAGGATTCATTATAAAAGGACAAATTATTGGAATGAAAGAAATACCAAAAAAGGTATATTTTTTCAATGAAATTGACTCTGCGCCAGCGGATAGTGTCAATATTGAGAATGGTAAATTTATATTTAAGGGGCATATAAATCATCCTTGTATTGCTGCAATATCGGCTGGGAAAAGCAAAGCGGAACTTATTTTGGAAAACGAAACATTTGAAGCCATTCTTGGAGATCAGGTATTTATGGTAAAAGGTGGTAAAATGAATGAAATCGTATATGGATTTACTTACGAAAAAGATTTTCAGGAAAATTTTAAGAAAATGAAAGAATTAGGTGATCGATATGATATGTTTGAAGCTAAAAAAAAGAAAAAATCGCACGACTCCGTTTTATTACTTTATAAAAAAATACAAAATAAACTGTTTGCAATACAGGATAAATACCAGAAAAATATATTAACCCAAGATTATCCCGCACTAGTAAAGGCATATACTCTGAATAACTATTACGATACTACGGCACAATATTCAACGAAAAACCGACTTGCCTTACTGGATACTTATGAAAAAGGGATAGGAAAAGATGAAAGCATAACAAAAATCCGAAACCGCTATCTTGACGAGCAAAAACAGAAGGAAAATACAAAATCAGTAGCCAAAGGCCATCCTTTTAAAGATATTGAGGCAATAACAGCAGATGGAAAAAAAATAAAACTATCTGAAATTATCAAAAAAAATAAATATACCATGCTGGATTTTTGGGCATCTTGGTGCATGCCATGCCGTGCAGAATTTCCTAATCAACGAAAGGCTTACGAACAGTATCATCAAAAAGGATTTGAGATCTATGCCGTATCTCTAGATAATACTATGAAAAGCTGGCTTAAAGCCTTGGAAAAAGAAAATACCCCTTGGTACAATCTCGTTGATGTAAAAGGGATGAAAGGAAATTCAACAAATTCTTATGGCGTTAATAGTATTCCTGCAACGTTTCTAATTACACAAAATGGAACCATTATTGCCTCAGGAGATGAACTTCGTGGTAATGGTTTAAGAAAAATTTTAAAAAATTTATTCAAATAATAAAACCTTATAAAAGGGTCATTGCCTGTATCTTCAAGAAAACACATTTTTTGAAAGTGCAGGCAATGTTATTTATTTTTGAACACCATCTTTTACGACTTCACCCACTTCTACTTTTTCTTTAATTTTAATAAAATTAGGATCCATAATCGCCATCCTTTCGGCAATTGCTTTATACGTTGGAAACTTTAAAATAGAAGCTCTTCCCGACATTTCTCTGAACAGCGTAAAAGACTTTCCTCCGGCTGTTTTAAGTTGTTTGGTTGTTGTGATATACTTTCCTATGAATTTGCTTTTAGCGTCGTAAATTTCAATGTCTACAAAAGTTTTATCACTCACTGTATCTTCAGAACCGAAGCTTACCGGTAAATTTGTGAAATATCCGACAGGAATACCATTGCTTAATATTTCACCTACATTATTAACGGTAATATTCAGTTTATCAATTTTAGTTTTCGTGGTATACGCTTCTTTGGTTTTGGTATCCAATTTTCGTTTAGGCATATCTTTAAAAAGATCATCTAAATTTTTAATATTAATTCCCCTTTCATCAATGATCTTTAATCCTTTGATACAGGTATAAACCGCCGATTTTTCATCTCCCGAAAATGCGGACGGAGAAATATAATCCAAATCAAGTGTCTTCTCCTGATTATAGATCCTGTTGAGTTTTATATAGCTGTCTCTTACCGAATCTACCACGCTTTTATCAATAAATTCGATGGTATAAATGGGCGTTTCCTTCAAATCCATAAAGGTGTAAACACTGCCTTTATTAGAGACTTTTGCCACATGAATTCCTTCAAGACTTACAATTCCTCTTTTGGTTTTGATGAGCTGGGCATTGAAGATAACTCCTAAAATTGTAAATAAAATGATTAAACTTTTCTTCATAAAATCAGATTTCTACATTGCATAAAAAAAGTGTAACCAAAGTTACACTTTCTTGAAAATATATTTAGCTTTTCATTTAATTATTCACAAAGGATGATTCCTTTATTATTATTAAATTCTACAACACCGCTTTTGATAATATATGAAAAAATAGAATCTTGGTTGTTTTCGCCTTCTTTAGTAAGGTTTTTAGCATATGCTTCACCTACAGACTGAGCAAATAATTTTACTTTGCCGCCTACCAAAGAAGAAACAATTCCTGCGTGGTTTTTCATGATGTGAAATTCACCATTTTTTCCAGGCAAAAGAATAGAGTCTACTTCTCCTTCAAAAACTACGTATTCTGGTGTTAAAATTTTTATATTCATTTTAATTTAGATTAAAAGATTAAAAGATTGAAGATTAAAAGATTTTTGACAAATAATGTCTCTTATCTCAGGTCTAAAAATCTTATGTCTAATTTATTAAGCGTTATCAGCTAACATTTTTTGTCCAGCTTCGATAGCCTCCTCAATAGTTCCTTTCAAGTTGAAAGCAGCTTCTGGTAAGTGATCTAATTCACCATCCATAATCATAGTAAACCCTTTGATGGTATCTTTGATGTCTACCAAAGATCCTGGGATACCTGTAAACTGTTCTGCAACGTGGAAAGGCTGAGAAAGGAATCTCTGAACTTTTCTAGCACGGTAAACCACTGATTTATCTTCTTCAGAAAGTTCTTCCATACCTAAGATCGCGATGATATCCTGAAGCGCTTTGTATCTCTGAAGAATTTCTTTTACTCTCTGAGCACAGTTATAATGTTCTTCACCGATGATTTCCGGAGCCAAGATTCTAGAAGTAGAAGCCAATGGATCTACCGCTGGATAGATACCTAATGAAGCAATCTTTCTGTCTAGTACCGTAGTCGCATCCAAGTGAGCAAACGTAGTTGCAGGAGCCGGGTCAGTTAAGTCATCCGCAGGTACGTAAACCGCCTGTACTGAAGTAATTGAACCATTTTTAGTTGAAGTAATTCTTTCCTGCATCGCACCCATTTCAGAAGCAAGCGTTGGTTGGTAACCTACCGCAGAAGGCATACGACCAAGAAGTGCAGATACCTCAGAACCAGCCTGTGTAAAACGGAAGATGTTGTCTACGAAGAAAAGTACGTCTCTACCCTGTCCACTTTCACCTCCATCTCTGTAATACTCAGCTAATGTAAGACCAGAAAGTGCTACTCTCGCTCTTGCTCCAGGTGGCTCGTTCATCTGTCCGAAAACGAATGCAGCTTTAGAATCTTTCATAGCCTCTAGGTCTACTTTAGAAAGATCCCAACCTCCGTTTTCCATAGAGTGCATAAAATCATCACCATACTTGATGATACCTGATTCTAGCATCTCTCTCAAAAGGTCATTTCCTTCTCTCGTTCTTTCACCTACTCCGGCAAAAACCGAAAGACCTCCGTGTCCTTTTGCAATATTGTTAATCAACTCCTGAATCAATACTGTTTTACCTACACCGGCACCACCGAACAAACCAATTTTACCCCCTTTTGCGTAAGGCTCAACTAAGTCGATTACTTTAATACCTGTAAATAAAACTTCTGCAGAAGTTGAAAGTTGATCAAATTTTGGAGCTGGTCTGTGAATTGGAAGACCACCTTCCTTAGAAATTTCCTGAATTCCGTCGATAGCATCCCCAACAACGTTGAAAAGTCTTCCGTTTACAGCTTCACCAATTGGCATTGTAATAGGATTTCCGTACCCGATGACATCCTGACCTCTTTTAAGACCATCAGTTGCATCCATTGCGATACATCTTACTGTATCTTCGCCAATATGTTGTTCTACCTCTAAGACTACTTTTTCACCGTTTTCTTTCGTAATCTCCAACGCGTCATAAATGCTTGGAACTGCCTCCACATCATTAAAAACTACGTCGATTACCGGACCAATAATTTGAGAAATTTTTCCTTTAATTTGGTTTGCCATTGCTAAATTTTTTCTTGGTGCAAATATAATGATTCTTCATAAACCCGCAATTGGTAAAAAAAAGATTTTTATCATGCTTTTTCTCCTCGAAAAAGGATTATGAATTTAAATACAATTAGAATAATAAAGCAAAGATGTTTTACATTAAGATTTTAATTTTTGATAATTCACCAAACAATAAAAACATTTAATGATTAAAATTCAATTTAAATATTTTTTAGTTAAGATAAAAATTCATGAAAATCCTGTTAAATTTCGCAAAAACTCCAATTGTAAAGACACTTTGATAGATGAACAAACAGGAAGGATGCAGAAGAAAATTTGAGAAAAAGTAGTTTTTTCGATCCATTAAAATATCTCTTTACAATAAACAGTTTTTTTTAATATTTAGCTAAAAATATTTTTCAATTTTTCTTTATTCATTGACTCTAAAACTGAATTAAATCAGTACTATTGAAAATAACTCTTATTATATAATACGAGATCATTTTAAAGGCTTTATATTTGCAGTCAAATTTTTTTCCGTTTTGAAAGCTTTCAGGAATTTTACAGATTACTCTTCTCAGAAGCCTTTAGCATTGTCTTTAGGAATGTTCGACGGGGTACATCTTGGTCATAAAAGTATTATAGATGAATTATTAAACATTGGTTCTGAAAACCATTTGGAGACTGCTGTGCTTACTTTTTGGCCACATCCTAGATTTGTTTTCAATCCCAATGAAAATCTGAAACTTCTTAATACGCTGGAAGAGAAGAAATTTTTGATGGAAAAATATGGCATCGACAATCTATTCTTAAAAGAGTTTGATGAAGAATTCAGAAATCTTACCGGAGAAGAATTTGTTCGCCAGATTTTAGTTGATAAGCTAAATGTTAAATATTTAATTATCGGTTATGACCATTCTTTCGGAAAAAATAAAAGCGGAAACTTTGAATTGCTTCAAAAACTTTCAAAGGAATTGGATTTTGAAGTCGAACAAATGGAAGCCATCAATATTCATGAAAATAATATCAGTTCCACAAAAGTTCGCAATGCTCTTTTAGCAGGAAACATAAAAGAAGCCAATGAAATGTTGGGCTACTCCTACTCTGTTTCCGGAACCGTTGTTCATGGCAAAAAAATCGGAAGAACGATTGGTTATCCTACCGCTAATATCGAAACAGAAACCATTAAACTTCTACCTAAAAAAGGTGCTTATATTGTTGAAGTTTTCGTAAAAGGTCAACAATATAAAGGAATGCTAAGTGTTGGAACAAACCCGACCGTTAATGGAGAAAAGCTAACCGTTGAAGTTTACATTCTCGATTTTGACGGAGATATTTACGACGAAAAAATTACCGTAAAGTTCAGAGATTTCCTTCACGACGAAATAAAATTCGAGGGACTGGAAAAATTAATTGAAAGGTTGGATGAAGATAAAAGATTAACTGAAGAGTTTCAGTTTTAAGAACTTAAAATTTCCTCTTTAGCCTTCTTAGTTAATGATTTAAATACCAATTCATACGACTGATCGATTAATTTAAATATCAAATCTCTTTTTAAACCATCTGCCATTACCGAATTCCAGTGTGTTTTATTCATGTGAAATGCTCCTGTAATCTGTGGATATTGCTCACGAAGCTCTGCACTCCATTCCGGATCTGTTTTTACATTGATACTTAAAGGTTGTTTTTCAAGAGCCATCAGCAAGAACATTTTGGTTCCCACTTTCATCACCAATGTTTCATTATCAAAAGGAAAACTTTCTGTAACTCCTTTTTTTGAAAGGCAATAGTCTAAAATTTCGTTGGCATCCATAAATTAAATACAATTGATAAGTGATTAATGATAATTGATATTAATTCCAAATTTAGTAAATTTAAGAAGGAAAACATCATCACCATAAATCAAAAAAAGTATGAAAGCTCTCGTTATCGGTGCTACAGGCGCTACAGGAAAAGATTTGGTCAATCAATTACTTCATGATAAAGATTTTGAAGAAGTTCATATTTTTGTGCGAAAACCTATTGATATTCAAAGTGATAAATTGAAAATTCATATTGTTGATTTCGAAAATCCTGAGGCATGGAAAAATAAAGTGAATGGTGATGTTGCATTTTCCTGTCTCGGAACCACGTTAAAAGCTGCGGGAAGCAAGGATGCACAAAGAAAAGTCGATTATGATTATCAATACGAATTTGCAAAAGCTGCCAAAGAAAATGAAGTGGAAGATTATATTTTGGTTTCTGCTTATGGAGCAAATCCCAAATCTAAAATTTTCTATTCTAAAATGAAAGGCGAATTGGAAGAAGCTGTAAAACAGTTACATTTCAATAAAATAACCATTTTTAAACCGGGAATGCTGGAAAGAAAAGACTCCGACAGAACGGGAGAAGTTTTGGGAAGCCGAATTATAAAATTTGCGAATAAATTGGGCTTATTGGAAAGTCAAAAACCTTTACCAACCGATGTTTTGGCCAAAGCAATGATTAATTCTTCAAAGATAAAAAGTAATGGATATTCCAGTATTAAGCTGGGGAATATTTTTTGTTTTGCGGAGAAAAGTAATGAGTAGTTTTAAAATGAATGGTGAATTATCAACTGTAAATTTTTCCCTATTTGACGCTATATAATGAATAAACGCTTCGACAAGCTCAGCGTGACATTTCTAATACTAACTTCTTTTTAAAAGAATAGTTGAAGCGATGTCACGCTGAGCCTGCCGAAGCGTTATTATTTTTTTATTTCTATTTAAAATACTTTGTAATCGAATCGCTCGTAGGCTTCGTTGTGCTTACAAAAGAATCGATTAGTTTTCCGTTTTCATCAACTAAAAATTTTGTAAAATTCCAAAGGATGGTTGTATTTTTTACGCCGTTTAAATCTTTTTCAGTTAAATATTTAAATATCGGCGCAGTATCATCTCCTTTAACAGAAACTTTAGCAGCCAAAGGAAAAGTTACTCCATAATTTTTTTGACAGAAAGCTCCGATTTCAGTATTTGTTCCTGGTTCCTGACCTCCAAAATTGTTAGCAGGGAAACCTACTACAACCACTTTATCTTTATACTCTTCAGAAACCTTTTCAAGATCAGCATATTGCGGAGTGAATCCACATTCTGACGCTGTGTTTACAATAAGAATTTTCTTTCCTTTAAAATCTGCAAAGTTAATTTCCTTCCCATCAAGGCTTTCCACTTTGAAATCGTATATTGATTTTCCCATAAGTTCGTTGGTTTTAGCTTTAGAAACTTCACTTTTCTGATTCATGCAACTTTGTAAAAACGCTACAAATGAAAGCATTAGTAAAAAAATCTTTTTCATTTTTAAGATTATTTAGAAGCAGATTTTCTGCAATTATTCAATTAAAATTTAAAAATATTCGTTGGAAAAACTTTGTTGATGTCTACTTTATTCAAAAGCATTACATAATCGCCATCTTTTTTAGGACTTGAAGATTCTATTCTGAAAGGCATTGACAGGTTTCCTACTTTTTTATAATCAGAATAAATCAGAGTTTCTTCTTTTTTAACTTCCTTCAAAAGCATATATGTTTTTGTATCAAAATAGTACATGTTTTTATTTACATTTTTCGTTAATTCAACCTTATGACAGTAGATATCTCCTACTTTTTCCTTGCCTAAATATTTAGCTTCAAAACCCTTATTTTCCCAATCAATAAAGTCATTATCAAAACTTTCCGGGATATATTCAGCATATTCCTGAAGTTTATTGGTTGCATAGTTCATTGCATATCCTTTCGTTCCGTCGTAGCCTTCAATTGCAGTATCTTTTCCGCCGATGGTGATTACAGTTTTTGTAAGATTCGGACGTTGCTGATATATTTTAATAGGATATTCGTCTTTAACTCCTAAAATTACTTTTCCTTGCAGCAATACTGAATTCAATAACTTCCAATTGGTTAATCCTCCCGATAATTCGATGTTTTTATCTATGATTTCTTTTGCAGTCTGCGCAAAAATTGTTTGTGAAAATATCAGGACGAAAACTAAAAGTAACTTCTTCATTAATTTTATTTATAAATTCAAATATAAGGCTTTTTTAATTTGAAAATTTGGAATGCAGTAATTTGAAAATACAAGTTAGCATCATATTTTCAAAATATTTAATTAAAAAATTTTAAATTAATTTCCTCGCTTTTTCTAAATCTTCTGGGGTATCGATACCAACTCCGATGAAATTGGTTTCTATCAGTTTGATTTTCATGCCATATTCCAAATAACGGATGCATTCGATCTTTTCGGAAATTTCCAACGGTTTCATTTCCAATTTTGAAAACTGAATTAAAGCATGTTTTCTGAAAGCGTAAACTCCGATATGTTTAAAATATTCAACATCAAAAGAAATTTCTCTATGAAAAGGAATCACAGAACGACTAAAATATAAAGCAAAACCATTATTATCCGTAATTACTTTTACGTTATTAGGGTTTTCAACTTCTTCTTTTTCAGTCAGTTTTATTTTTAATGAAGCTAAAGAAATTTCTTGCTTTTCATCGTTATGAAAAACTTCAATAAGCTGTTTTAAAGGTTCTAATTTTAAAAATGGTTCGTCCCCCTGAACGTTTATAACAATATCACAATCAATATTTTGTACGGCTTCTGCAATTCGATCGCTTCCAGTTTCATGTTGACCTGTCATCACTGCTTTTCCGCCATTTTTTACAATTTCATCAAAAATAATTTCTGAATCTGTCGCTACAAAAACTTCTTCAAATAAACCTGTTTCCACAACATTCTGATACGTTGTTGTGATAACGGTTTTCTCGCCTAACATCTGCATTAATTTAGCCGGAAAACGGCTTGCTTCGTAACGTGCAGGAATGACTGCGATTATTTTCATAAGTAATAAATTAATGTAACAATCTAACAATGTATCCATGTAACAATCAGTAACATGGTATTGATACACTGTTAGATTGATATATTGTTAAATTATTTAAGATTATTCAAAGCATTCTCCAATTTTGGCATCATTGAAGCAATTTCTTCAGTAGCCAAACCTCCCACAGAAGCTCTGAACCAAGGCTCAGATTTTTCTTCACCAAAAGCTGAGAATGGAACTAAAGCAACACCAGCTTCGTTGATTAAATAAAATACCAAATCAGAAGAATTTTCAATAACAGAACCATCCGGTTTTGTTTTTCCGATATAATCTAATTTAATGGTAAGGTAAAGAGCTCCCATTGGTTCAATACTGTCAACTGCAAGACCATTTCCTTTTAAATCCTGAATTCCACCGTGAAGAACTTTTAAGCTAGCTTCTAATTTATTTTTGAAATCTTCCACGAAAGCGTTTACTTCCTCCGGATTTTCGTAATATTTTGCAGTCGCTTCCTGCTCTGGTTTTGGTGCCCAAGCTCCAACGTGCGTCAAAAGAGCCTTCATTTTATCCAAAATATGAGAAGGACCGAATCCCCAGCCTACACGAACTCCTGTCGCAGCAAGGCATTTTGAGATACCGTCGATATAAATTGTATATTCTCTCATTTCTGGGAAAAGAGACACCGGATCTACGTGCTCTGCTCCAAAAGTAAGGTTAGAATAAATTTGGTCATACATTAAATACAATGGCTTTTCATCTTCACCTCTTTTTTTGTTTTCTTCTAAAATCAATTCACAGATTTCAGAAAGCTGTTCTTTTGTGAACATTGTTCCTGTCGGGTTCAATGGCGAACAAAGCGCTAGTAAAACCGCTCCAGACAAATGAGGTCTTAAATCATCCGCAGTTGGAAGGAAATTGTTTTCCGGTGTTGTTTTTACTTCAATTGCATCAGCCGAAGTAAGGTAAGCATAGTGATTGTTGTTCCAAGAAGGTGTTGGATAAACTACTTTATCACCTTCGTCAACGATTGTTTTATAAACCGCATAGATCAATGGTCTTGAACCAGCCGTGATCAAAATATCATTTGGAGAATAATCTAAATTCCATCTTGTTTTAAGGTCTTTAGAAACCTCTTTTCTTAAAGATAAAAGTCCGTTAGCAGGCGGATAATTAGTCAGATTATTCTGATAAGCCTTCTGAATTTCCTCCTTCAATTTTGCAGGAATCGGATAAATATTAGAATTTAAATCACCAATCGTAAGATTAGCAATTTCCGCTCCTTTTGCCTTTAAATCATTTACTTCGTTACCAATTTTTACAATTTCAGAACCAATCAGGTTCGCCGCTAATTTTGAAACTTTCACTTTATTTTTATTTAGAATTATATTTATTTTTAGGGTTTAGGAATTAGGTTTTAGGGCTTAGTTTCTGCGTACAAAATTCCCTAATTCCTTTTTCCTAAATCCTAAACCCTATTTTTTATGTTAGTTGTAAGTCGTTTTTAACTTGATTAATTTTCTCGTCCAAAGATTTTAATTTATCTCTGAAATCTGCCTCAGAAGTAATTGAATCTTTTACAGAAATATAGAATTTGATTTTTGGTTCTGTTCCGGAAGGTCTTACGCAAACTTTCGTTCCGTCCTGAGTGTAATAAATCAATACATTCGATTTTGGAATGTCGTTCATTACTAATTTTTCATTCTTAGAAACAACAAAATTGGTTTGTTCTTTGAAATCCTTCACTTCTTCAACCAATGAACCAGCCAATTCTTTTGGAGGATTTTCACGGAAATTCTTCATCATATTCTGAATCTCTTCGGCTCCGTCTCTACCTTTTCTCACCAAATTCACCAAACCTTCGTAATACATTCCGGTTTCCTGATAAATTTCGATCATATATTGATACATTGTTCTTCCGTTCGCTTTACACCAAGCCGCAATTTCACAAGCAAGGATGATACTTCCGCAAGAATCTTTATCACGAACGAAATCTCCCGTCATGAATCCGAAACTTTCTTCACCACCGCAAACGAATTTTTCCTGTCCTTCAAAATCACGGATCATTTTTCCGATCCATTTGAAACCTGTTAAGCCAACTTTACAGTCAACCCCGAATTTCTGAGCAATATCAAAGAAAATATCTGAAGTTACAATCGTAGAACCAATGAATTCTTTTCCAGTGATTCTCTCTTGCTTTCTCCATTCATTTAAAATATAATACGTAAGAATTGTATTCGTCTGATTTCCATTCAATAATTGAATTTCTCCATCTAAATTTCTTACAGCAATTCCTAATCTGTCACCATCCGGATCGGTTCCGATAACGATGTCTGCATTGGTAATTTTTGCCAAATCCATCGCCATTTCCAACGCTGCAGGCTCTTCCGGGTTCGGAGAATCAACGGTTGGGAAATTTCCGCTAGGAATCATTTGTTCTGTAACCAAATCGATTTTCTTGAAACCAGCTTTTTTAAGGGCTTGAGGAACTGTTGTATACGTTGTTCCGTGAATTGATGTGAAAACGATATTTAAATTTTCTTTTCCAACATTCTGATACGTAGAGTTTTCGATACAAGCATCGATATAAACTTCATCCTGCTCCTCTCCAATCCATTCGATTAAATCATCGTTTCCATCGAATTTGATATCTTCAAATTTTGTAGAATACACTTCATTAATGATCGCTTCATCATGTGGCGGAACAATTTGTGCTCCATCATTCCAATATACTTTGTAACCGTTGTATTCAGGCGGATTGTGAGAAGCTGTCAACACAATTCCTCCGTTACATTTTTTGTCACGAACCGTGAAAGATAATTCCGGAGTCGGTCTGTGATCCTTGAAAAGCAATACTTTAATTCCGTTTGCCGTCAAAACATCAGCCACCAATTTTCCGAATTCTCTTGAATTATTTCTAACGTCATAAGCAATCGCTACACTGATTTCTTCACCTTGAAATTGCTTTAACATATAATTCGCAAGTCCCTGTGTTGCTTGACCTAATGTATATTTATTTAAACGATTGGTTCCGACACCCATAATTCCTCTCATCCCTCCTGTTCCGAATTCAAGCTCTCTATAAAAAGAGTCTTCCAAATCGGGAGAATTTCCATCAATTAACAATTGAACCGCATCTCTTGTTTCCTTATCAAATGTGTCACTTAACCAAAGCTTCGCTTTTTCTAATGTTGTCATATGTGTCTATTTTGTTCTTTTATAGTTTTAATTTATTGTTATTGTATTTGTCATTTCGACGAAGAAGAAATCTATTTTAAAGAGATTCTTCCCTCCACTTTGTTTCGTTCAGAATGACAAAATATTTTTATGTATTAAGCTTAATCTGCAAATTGGGTAATTTTTCTTTCAATGAATTTATTTTCAATTGTAAATCATTTAATTCAAATATTGATTTTCCAAAAACTTCTTTGTCGATTTCAAAACTTATTGTTGTTGAATCTTCGAAAATTTCTATTTCTGAAATTTCTCTAAAAATTGTTTTTCCTTTTTCAAAAATAAAATGACCTCTTTGTTTATTCCAAATTGTTTTTAATTCACATTTTTCTGAAACTGCATTAATTATTGCCATTCCCACTCGACAGAATTCATCGCCAACTTTGAAATGTTTTTTTTCGTTGCTACAAGCTCCTATTTTTGTCATAATACATTCAGCTTTAGTTAAATCCCAAGATTTTTCTAAAGACATTCCTGCATTATATTTTATTTTTAATGAATTTTTGTCAACATAAACGAAAATTTCATCACAAATATTATCAAAATATTCGTCAATTGCATGACATAAAGATCCAAATACAAGAGAGTTTAAATTATTTTCAAGAAAACAATCTTCAAAATACATTTGGGGACGAAGCCTTACATGCTCCATTCCTTCTAACGTCTGAATGCTACTCGCTGTATATTTTTTCTCCTCCAATACTTAATCCAGTTTTTTATTCTCTACTCGTGTATCTTTATCAATTTTAAAAGCACGAATCGGGTCATTATAGTAAATAAATTTCGCTGTATTCTGAATATGTCCTTTTAATGAATCTTTTACATTTACTTCTGCGTAATTTCCATTTTTAGAATCGATATTCAGGTTTTCGATTTTCCAATAAGGAGAGATCAAACTTGCTGTATCAGAGATCTTTATCACGGCTTCTTTGGTTTGCCCTAAAAAGTTGGCTCTGCTTCGGTTCAGCATTTCAACTTCTGCCCTTCTTGTATTTACCGAACCCATAAATGTAGCGTTATTTTTTAAATTAAGCCTAAAATTATCGGTCTTAATTTCGCTCGAAATATTCATTTCTACAGAATCAGAAATCGCTACTTTCTCAAGATTATATTTTGAATAAATCGTTACATTATAAAAATCAACGCCTTTTGTTCCGCGTTTTTCTTTGATGGAAAGTGTTTTATCTTTTACGTCAACATCAAGATTATCGGCAATATTCGGATATGTTTCTATCTGAACAAAGTTTTTCGGACCTCTTGCATAAAAGACTCTGAATTTTCCGTTCAGATCAAGATTCACAAATTCGGAAACATCAACATCTTTCGTTTCGATATCTTTTCCTTCCGGAGAGATTTTTCCGCACGAAACCACTGCCACCAACATGAATGTGCAAAATATATTTTTCATATTTAAATTAAAATATTTCATATAAAATCAAACTTATGATCGTAATTTCTATTCCCATCAATCCATAAAAAACCAATACTCGCCATAATAAACTTGGTTTTGAGTATGAATTTTTAAAAGCATTCCAATAAGTAATTGCCGGGAAGAGAATAGAAAGACCGAATATAATTTTGTCGATGAAATCGAAAATCTTTGAAATCGGTTTCCACAAACCGACAAGACTAACAATATCATCCAACAAAAATAAGATTAAAATTCCTAAAAGACTCACTGTTCCGATGATAAAATGCTCTGCAATATTCAAATTTATTCTTTTAAATAAAAAATAAGCATTGATCGCGAGCATCGGAATGATAACAAATAAAATGGTTTTAGAATATCTGGAGAAAAAATCTTTCATCTCCACAACATCATCGGTAAGAATCTGCGCAGGTGAATATTTTTCATAGAAATGATAGGTAATTAGATTAAAACTAAAAAGAATCAGTAACAACGATATAAAATTGTTGTTACTGATTCTTTTTCCTGAAATATAATCCATTGCCGTTTTTCCGGGTCTGAATAAAATATTTTTTAAAGTTTTGAAAAATTTGGCTTCAACGTGCCAAATAGATCCTAGAATATCATTTTTGATTAATGAATGTGGAGTTATTCTTGCTGTGTCCGATTTCTGTCCGCAATGAGAGCAATACTCACCGGAAATTGAATGACCGCAGTTCAAACAACTTTTTGTATTCATAACTTAATCAACACATTCTACTCTTTTTTAACTTTCTTATAAAACCAGGTCATAGGATCGTTTTTTATCGCCGATAACAGCAGATAATTTTTATTAATATAAGAAATTTTTAGTGAAGTTGTATCTTTCAGTTCGGGATATTTCATTTTCAAAATCATTCCCTTTCTTCTATATTTTCCTTTAGAATCCATAGAATTAAAGGTAGAATCATCATTAAAAATTAAAATACCTTCTCCTTTTACAGAAGTATTTTTCTTAGATTTTAATGAATCTACTTTTGTAATGGTTACCCCCTGATATACCTCGATAAATTCCCACGAACCAATGATTTTTCTTGTTTTACATGAAGATAAAATTAATAATAAAAGAAAAATGACAGTGAAATTAAGTTTTTTCATTAAATCACTTCATCAATATTATAATTCTTATGTTCTCTATTTGTTCTGATGATCATTTCTCCTAAAAATCCTGCTATAAAAAGCAAAGTTCCCATAATCATCATCGTTAACGCAATATAAAACCACGGATTATTGGTAATTAAATGTCCGTAAATTCCTCTTGCAACATCAATTAATTTTGAAATTCCCAGCCAAAGCGCAGAAAGAAAACCTACGATAAACATTAAAGTTCCCACAGCTCCGAAAAAGTGCATTGGTCTTCCACCAAAACGACTTACAAACCAAAGGGTTACTAAATCCAGAAACCCTCTGATAAATCTCTCGGTTCCGAATTTTGAAGTTCCGTAAGGTCTTGCCTGATGCTGAACTTCTTTTTCCGTAATTCTCCTGAAACCCGCATTAGCAGCCAAAACAGGAATATATCGGTGCATATCTCCATATACATCAATGGATTTTACGACCTGTTTTTTATACGCTTTTAATCCGCAATTGAAATCGTTAAGCTCTACTCCAGACACTTTTCTTGCCGCCGCATTGAATAATTTTGAAGGAATATTTTTCGTCATGACATTATCAAAACGTTTCTTTTTCCAACCGGAAACAATGTCGTAATTTTCATTCACAACCATTGCATACAATTCCGGAATTTCTTCTGGAAAATCCTGTAAATCAGCATCCATTGTAATAATTACATCTCCGTTTGTTCTTTCAAAAGCCGCATGAAGCGCCTGAGATTTTCCGTAATTTTTTGAGAATTTAATTGCATGAATCTGAGGATGCTGAACCTTCAGATTTTCAATAATGCTCCACGATAAATCTGTGCTTCCGTCATCTACAAACCAGATTTCATAGGATAAACTGTTTGATTTACAAACATTATCAATCCTTGAAAAAAGCTCTTCCAAAGAGGCTTCTTCGTTCAATAACGGAATAACTATAGATAAATTCATTTAATTTTTAATAAAATTATTCTTGATTTGTTAATTCGGGATGAATGGTTTTCGTTCTGAAAAACGCTCCGAAAAACACCGACAAAACTACGTAAAATATAAGAATTGCGGCGAAATATCCTGAAAAATGACTTGCCGTAAGCATATCTTTTCCTTTAATAGCCTCAGGATTAAATCTCTGAAGACCTTCTTTATATTTCTGCTCCAGCTCATCAATATCTTTCTGATGTTTTAAAATTTTCTTTGCAGAAGTATATTCAGCGTCTAATTCAGCTTTTTGTCTTGTCACATATTGATAATTCAACAACTTTTTAGCATCTGTATCTACAAAATTTAAAAATAAATAAATACTGAAAACTGAAAGTATTCCCCCAATGAACATCGGAACGAAAGCTCTTTTAAAAGCTTCTCTAAAATTCATTTTATGGTTGTTCCAATACGATTTTACCGACCAAAATGCTCCAAGGGCATATAAAATCGGCAACACAAAAGCATTGGCTTTCAGTGAAATATCAAAATAATTGATACCTGAGAAAAAAGTGTACACTACAAAAAAGACAATCATTGTAGCGATAAAAAGTATAATTCCTAATGTTGATGGACTTTTCGTCATATTTAAATTTTAATAAAAAAAATGAAAAATTATTGGTCTAAATTTCAGCAATTTAGCTTTAATAAAGGATTTTTCGAGTAATTTTTCTATAATTTTATTTTGAAGTTTATAATTATTTCCTACCTTTGCAACGGCAAGTCCTAAACAACCAGCTCCTGAGAATCCTCCAGGGTGGGAACGCAGCAAAGGTAATCGGTCGTAGCGGTGTGATTTAGGTAGCTTGCCATTTTTTTTTGGTTTTAAGTGAAGTAAGGTAATTTGAAGATTATCTTTTTTTATGTCTAAACTTTCCAACATTTCTATTTTAATTTTCAAATTACCTTTCCAAATTTTATTAAAATTCGAACGTCTCGCCTAATTTTGGTAAAACAAGTTCTACATTTTTTTCTGCAAAATGCTTCAATGCACTTTCGTGGTTGATTTCAATTGCCGGGAAAGTATCAAAGTGACATCCGATTACTTTTGGAGTCTTCAATAATTCCGCAGACGCAAAAGCTGCCTTTCTAGGGCACATTGTATAATGGCTACCTATCGGAAGGATAGAAAGGTCTAAATGCCCGTATAAACTTGGAAACAGCTCCATATCGGCCATTACTCCCGTATCTCCAGCCATGTACAGGTTTTTACCTTCAGGAAGTCTGAAAATATATCCTACAGGAACGCCTCCGTAGCTTCCATCTGGGAATGAACTCGTGTGGTGAGCCGGAACCATTGAAATCTTAAGATCATCGATTTTTGCCGATCCTCCTAAGTTCACATCGTCTGTATTTTTCGCAGTTTTGAAATATCCGCAAATCTCAGGAACCGCAATAATAGTAGCTTCTGGGTGAAACTGTAATACTTCTTCTACATCTGCAATGTGATCTCCATGAGCGTGGGTCAACAAGATATAATCGATTTTCTGAGCAGAAATATCAAACCCCGACTCCGCCTTTTTGTAATTGTAAAAAGGATCACTTAAAATTGTTTTGTCTTTGTACGTGAACAAAAAACAGTTTTGTCCTAAATATTGTATTTTCATAATTTTATTTATTTAATTTTTATAGAGATGCTTCGACAAGCTCAGCATGACAGTGCTACAAATATTCTAAAGAATAAAGAATAGTATTAGAAATGTCATGCTGAGCTTGCCGAAGCTTTTTTAGTTTAAACGATTATTTAAATTTTAATTAAAAAAATTAAGTCCAATTGCTGTAAGCACCGCCATTACGAAAGTCATAATTCCGACCTGTTTCAAAAACGGATCTAAATCTTTGGGCTGCTTTACAGACATAATACTTCTTCTTAATTTTGCCAACGGAAACAAAAGAATCATCACGATAAAAACATAATAATTTTTTGTCTGAATGAAACCGTTCATCGCTAAAAAGATAAGAATTAAGATTAAAGGTAATTGCAAAAGGATCATTTCGTAGATCATTGCATTTTTAAATCCTATTCTTAAAGCAAAACTATTTTTGCCTGAAAGTTTATCGCTTTCGATATCTCTCATGTTGTTAAGGTTCAATACTGCCATACTCATCATTCCTATGGCTGTTCCGGGTAATAAAATATCCCAGCTGAAAGTTTTTGTAAATAAAAAATAACTTCCGCAAACAGAAACCAATCCGAAAAACACGAATACAAAAAGATCACCTAACCCCATGTAACCATACGGTTTCTTACCAACAGTATATCCAATAGCTGCTAAAATACTTGCGACTCCAATTCCTATAAAAATGTAAAATTCATTTACGTAATTTGGAATAAAAGCGACATATAAAAGCGCAATTGTGGCCACAAAAGACAAAACAGAAAAAAGAATCACCGCATTTTTCATTTGCTTTGCTGTAATTTTTCCAGATGCTACTGCTCTCGCTTCAGCTTCTGTTGCTCTTTTGGCATCCGTTCCTTTTATACCGTCTCCATAATCGTTCGCGTAGTTGGATAAAACCTGATACAACAACGTAACAACCAATGCCAATGCAAAGATCTTCCAGTCCCAGGTTCCCCCTTGTCCCCAAAGCCTCCATTTTGCAATGAATGCTCCCATTATAATTCCGCTCAGGGAAAGCGGTAATGTTCTAAGCCTTGCGGCTTGTATCCAATCTTTCATAGTTTATAAGTAATGAGTAATGGGTAATAAGTAATGCTCAAATTGCTCATTACTTATTATCAATTACTTATGTTATGATATCCACTGATCTTTTCCGAAATCCGGTTTTCTTTTTTCAAGGAAAGCGTTTCTTCCTTCTTTTGCTTCTTCCGTCATGTAAGCCAAACGTGTTGCTTCTCCTGCAAAAACCTGTTGGCCAACCATTCCGTCGTCTGTAAGGTTCATCGCAAATTTCAGCATTCTGATTGATGTCGGAGATTTTGCTAAAATTTCCTGAGCCCATTCGTAAGCTGTATCTTCTAATTCGTCATGAGGAATTACGGCATTTACCATTCCCATTTCGAAAGCTTCCTGAGCTGAATAATTTCTCCCTAAAAAGAAAATTTCACGAGCTTTTTTCTGTCCGACCATTTTAGCCAAATAAGCTGAACCGTAACCACCATCGAAACTTGTAACATCAGCATCGGTCTGCTTGAAAATTGCGTGCTCTTTACTTGCTAACGTTAAATCGCAAACTACGTGAAGAGAGTGACCTCCACCAACAGCCCATCCCGGAACAACAGCAATTACCGCTTTTGGCATGAAACGAATTAAACGCTGAACTTCTAAAATATTCAAACGGTGTCTTCCGTCTTCACCAACGTATCCCTGATGACCTCTTGCCTTTTGATCTCCACCACTGCAGAAAGCCCAACCTCCATCTTTCGGACTTGGCCCTTCTCCTGAAAGCAAAACAACCCCGATAGAAGGATCTTCTGAGGCATCATAAAAAGCATCGTATAGTTCTGAAGTTGTTTTTGGTCTGAAGGCGTTACGAATTTCCGGTCTGTTGAAAGCGATTCTCGCTACACCGTTACATTTTTTGTAAGTAATATCATCGTATTCTTTGACGGTTTTCCACTCGATCATCTTGTAAAAATTTTTCCCAAAGATACGGAATTAGAGAGAATTTTAACATTGATTTTTAATGATAATCGTTGTGAATTTTAAGATAAATATTGACGATTTTTAATGTTTAAATTATTTTAATGCAAAGTTTACAAAGCTTTTTGATTACATCAAACCTTTAATCTCACTTAGAGCTTGTTTCCATTTTATTAGTGTTGCATTGATTGATTTTGAAAAGGATTTTATCTAAAACTTATTTTTTTGACGCAAAGTTTTAATTTAAAAGCAAAATATATTGGAGTGAGCAAAGAAGAATCAACAAGTTGATTTGATGAAGTTGTATTTTCAAGCTTCACCAAGCAAATTCATTTGCCTTTACCTTCTAAAAATAAGCAGAGAGCCAAAACAATCTTTGCGTTTAAAAAAAGAGCATGACAATCTAAAATAAAAAACGTTCCTATTGAACAAAAAAAAACCGAAACAAAAATGTTCCGGTTTTATATTTAATTCTAAATAGTTAAAATTATTTAGCGGGCTGTTTTGCTTGAAGTTCAGCTTCTTTAGCTTTCATTTCAGTAGCTTTAGCCTGATTTTTAGTGATACTGTAAATATCTTTCAATGTTGATACTGCTTCTAAGCTTGTAGGCATTGCTTTATACCAACTTTCAGCAAAAGGTAAAGACTTTTCAAATCTTGCTTTTCTTGCATCGATCAATTTAGTCGCATCATCCGGCTTTGTTTTTCTTAACGCGTTGATTTCCTCAACTGCTTTAGAATCGTCACCAATTGTTGTGTATACTAAGTTTTGGTAAGCGTTTGCAAAATCTGACTTCAGTTCAGTTGCTTTTTTGAAAGACTCAATAGCAGCGTCTACACTTGCAGGATCTTTAGCCTGTAAAACTCCTAAATTGTACCAATTGGTAGCATCGTTAGGGTTTTTAGCCAACTGCTCTTTTAAGTTCTGCATGAATTTTTCTGTGTTACCAGAAGCGTACAATGCAGTTCCCTGAGCTTCTTTTAACTTAGCATTGTTTGGAAATTTAGCCAATCCTTTCTCGATAAGAGCTACTGCTTCATCATTCTTTTTAGCATTTAGCAATAAAGTAGATAAAGTTTCATACAAATCCGGCTCTACGCTTGGCGTTTGCTCAGTTTTGAAATCTGTATAGTCTTTAGAAGAGTTTTTCTTCAAAAGATCCCAAGTTTGCTTATCGTATGTCGCAACATTCCCAGCTTTGTCTTTCGCTGTATACGTTGTCTGAACCCCAGTATATCCTGAATTAATTAAATCCTGATAAATTTTGATAGCAGCATCGCTGTTGTTAGCTAATGCATAACTCAATCCAGCATAATACATATACGTTTTGTCATCCTGCCCGTTTGCTTTTAGCAAGTCATAAACTTCTACAAATTTAGGAGCCGATGCCGCGTAGTTTTTAGCATTATATGCATCCATAGCTGCTTTGTTAGCGCTCTGTAGTTTAGCATTCACATCCTCTTTTTGTCCGAAAGCAAAAGCTGATGCTACAATTGCCAAACTTAAAATTAGCTTTTTCATAATCACTATTTTATATTAATTGTACAATATTATTCTTCTGAATCAGAATTCTCAGTTTCCTCCGCAGGGTTTTCGTTTTCTGCCTGAGGTGTTTCTGCATTGTTTTCCTGGTTATCAAATAGCGTTCCTATAATTTCTCCATTTTCCTCCGCTCCTTCTTCTTCCTCATTCTCTTCTACATCTTTATCCATTTCTACTTTTGCAATGGCTGCAATTTCGTCATTCTTTTTAAGGTTAATCATTTTAACCCCTTGCGTATTTCTACCCATTACCCTCATCTCATCCATATTCATACGAATAGCAACTCCAGACTTGTTGATGATCATTAAACCATCTTCGTCTGTAACGTTTTGGATTGCAATAAGATTTCCTGTTTTTTCGGTAATGTTCAGGGTAATAACTCCTTTTCCACCTCTGTTGGTAATTCTGTAGTCTTCTACCGCAGTTCTCTTACCGTATCCTTTTTCAGATACCACAAGCACTGTTTCGTTCTCCACATCATTCACAACAATCATACCAATGGCTTCGTCATTATCTTCCATCGCAATACCACGAACCCCAATAGAACCTCTACCTACCTCTCTTACTTTTTCTTCAGGGAAACGGATACATTTACCATTTTTGGTAGCAATCATAATCTGAGAACTTCCGTTTGTTAGATAAGCACCTAACAATTGGTCATTATCTCTAATTTCAATAGCATTTACACCATTTACTCTCGGTCTTGAATATGCTTCAAGAGACGTTTTCTTAATCGTACCATTTTTTGTTACCATTACAACGCTCATTTGGTTTACATATTCGGCATCCTTCAAGTTATTGGTTCTGATATATGCTTTGATCTTATCGTCCGGTTCGATGTTAATTAAGTTCTGTACCGCTCTTCCTTTAGCCGTTTTAGACCCTTCAGGAATTTCAAATACTCTTAACCAATAACATCTACCTTTTTCTGTAAAGAACAACATATATTGGTGGTTGGTTGCCGAAACAATGTACTCCAAGAAATCGGAATCTCTTGTTGTCGCTGCTTTGTTTCCTACACCACCTCTACTTTGGATTTTATATTCCGAAAGCAACGTTCTCTTCACATATCCTGCGTGAGAAATCGTAAGAACTACAGATTCGTTCGGGATAATATCTTCAATAGACATTTCACCTCCTGAATAATCGATTTCTGTTCTTCTTTCGTCGCCGTATTTTTCTTTAATTTCAACTAGTTCATCCTTAATGATCTGGAATCTTCTTGGTTCATTCGCCAAAATATGTTCCAAATCAGCAATTTCTTTCATAATTGCATCATATTCATCACGGATCTTATCAAGCTCCATTCCCGTCAAACGAGCAAGACGTAGGTCTAGAATCGCCTGAGCCTGAATTTCAGAAAGTTCAAATTCTGTAATCAAACCTTCCTTCGCAGCCTGTGGATTTGAAGAGTGACGGATAATTGAAATCGCTTTATCTAAAGCATCCTGCGTTCCGATCACTTTCATGAAACCTTCTAAGATATGAGCTCTTTCCTTCGCTTTTCTAAGCTCGTACTGAGTTCTTCTTACAATTACTTCATGTCTGTGTTCAACAAAATGGTGGATGATATCTTTAAGGTTTAACTGCTCTGGTCTACCATGAACCAAGGCAATATTATTAACACTGAAAGATGTCTGAAGCGACGTATATTTATATAATAAGTTTAAAACAACGTTTGGAATCGCATCGTGTTTCAATTCATAAACAATACGAAGACCTCTTCTGTCGGACTCGTCTCTGATCTCGTAAATTCCAGGAATTTTTTCGTCTTTAACCAATTCTGCAGTTCTGGCGATCATCTCTGCTTTGTTCACTTGATAAGGAACTTCGTTTACGATAATTGCATTTCTGTTTCCGATTTCCTCAAAAGCAACTTTAGCTCTTAAAACAACTCTACCTCTACCCGTATGGAAAGCATCTCTCACCCCGTCATAACCATAGATAATACCTCCTGTAGGGAAATCCGGCGCTATGATGTGCTGCATTAATTCATCGATTGTAATTTCTTTATTATCAATATAGGCACAGATCGCGTTGATAGATTCCGTTAAATTATGAGGAGCCATGTTGGTTGCCATACCTACCGCGATACCGGAAGTTCCGTTTACCAAAAGGTTAGGAATTTTTGAAGGCAAAACTGTTGGTTCCTGTAAGCTGTCGTCGAAGTTATTCTGGAAATCTACCGTTTCTTTATCTAAGTCTGAAAGAACCTCATCAGAGATTTTTTTCAATCTAGCTTCGGTGTAACGCATTGCTGCAGGCGGGTCACCATCCATTGAACCAAAGTTACCCTGCCCGTCTACCTGAGGATAACGCAAGCTCCAGTCTTGTGCCATTCTCACCATTGCATCGTATACAGAAGAGTCTCCGTGTGGGTGATACTTACCTAAAACGTCTCCAACAATTCTCGCAGATTTTAAATATTTTCTGTTAGAAAAAACCCCTAATCCATACATACCATAAAGCACTCTTCTATGAACGGGTTTCAAGCCATCTCTTACGTCTGGTAGCGCTCTTGACACGATAACCGACATCGAATAATCGATATAAGATGACTTCATTTCATCAACAATGTTGATAGGAATTAGTCTTTCTCCTTCTTTTTGCATAAACAAATTTTATTATAATGATTTCCAAACCTTTAGCTGTGAGCTTGAAAATTATTTATTTTGTATTTTTATTAACGGGCTAATTTACGAAAAATTTGCCGATTTTTGCGGTAGAATTTATCCAAAAAATCTTAAAAATTCATAAAATATGAGCGTATTGAGTATAACTTTCCACTGCACGAAAAATAATCTTGAAGAATGGGAAAATTATATTGATGAAACATTGATTTTAATGACAGAAAATTTAATGGATGTCAATAAATATATTCTTTCGGAAGTTCACAGTGACTATATCGACGAAGGAAAAAACTATAATCTTCTTTTGATTTTTGATAATGATGACCTTCGAGAAGATTTCGTAAAAAGTGAACTGGAAAATATCGCCGAACGAGTGGAAAAACAATTTGGTCAGGAAGTGATGATCTTCAATACTTTTCTGAATCCGAAAAAATCGAGAATGTAATTAATTTTCGTTTTCTTTATAAAGCAAAAGCACTGAAAAATTTCAGTGCTTTTTTATTTTTTCTCAATTGAATCATCTGTGGTGTCCGCGTCCTCTATGATGTCCATGACCGTGCCCATGCCCTTTTTTCTCATAGATATACACTTTTCTTGCATGCCCAGGAGGTCTTCCTCTTCTTCCGTGGTGTTCATGAACAACGCATGAAGTCAGCATCAACATTACTGTCGTCACTCCGACAATTTTAATCAAACCTTTCATTATTTTTCTTTTTCAAATTTCGATATGAAAAATATCAAGGTTAATGCCAAAATGGGTTGGAGAGTTTTAAGTGTTTATGAGTATTTGATGTAAAGTGTTGCTTTTGAGATTTTTACTTATTAATTAAAAGATTTGTGGATTAAAAGATTTAGAAATTGTATCAATTATGTTTGTTAATCGGATTAGCATCCGATTCTGGTTTAATTCGTCCCTTCAGGACTCATTAACTATCAAAATTAATCAATCGCATCGCTTCTCTTTTCCAGCATCACCGCATCTTTCCACTCGCCATTGATCTTGGCTAATTTTTTTCTTACGCCTACTGTTCGGAAACCATTTTTCTGATGAAATTTTAATGCATTCACATTTTCGGGGAAGAGATTGGTCTGTAAAGTCCAGAATCCGTGATTTTCGCTATCCAAAATCAGCTTTTTAAGCAAAATCGAACCTAGACCTAACCCCTGATGATTATTGTCTAAATAAATGCTTACTTCTGCAACGCCTTTAAAACTCTCTCTTTTGCTAATTGGTTTTAAAGCACACCAGCCAATCACTTCATTGGTTTCATTCTCCAAAACCCAGCGGCAATCGTTATAAAAATCCATATTCCAGGCTTCGGCGCTGGGAATAGTCGTCTCAAAAGTGGCTATTCCGCTTTCCACACCTTGTCGGAAAATCTCCAAAACCTTCACCTCATCCCCGGGAAGCATTTCTCGCAGTTCGTAATTCATGATTTATCTAAGATATTTTCGTTTATTTTTCCTTTTAATTCTGGAATAATGTGTCTGCTTGCTTTTTTCATCCTCAGAAATAACGCTGATATTTCCGTCTACTTCCAAAATCGACAGTTTTACATTTTCTATTCCCTCCACTCCATGTTCGCGAATCGCTTCCTCTAATTCATCTTTGGTAATTTTCACTTTGTTTAAAGCAGTTATATCGATTTTACCATCTCTCACCAAGATTACAGGATCTTCCTCCATAAAGCTCTCAAATTTATGATTCGCAAACATGAGCCTTTTCAAAATAAAATTAGCTGTAAAAAGAACCAATGCAGCCACCAAACCTCCCTGAAGAGAAGTATCCGGACCTACCATTGCATTCTGAACCGCATTGGAGATCAGTAGTAGCAAAACCACATCTCCAGCATTCAACTGAGAAAGCTGATTTTTACCAAACAAGCGTATGGCAACCACCATGAAAAGGTAGACACACAGGGAACGGACAACCACATCGAGAATCGGATTCACAGGAATTTATTTATACTCAAATGTATACATTTTTATGATTGAATTGATGATATGATGCACAAAAAAACCGCTTCATAAAAAGCGGTTAAAAATTTTAAGGACATTGTGCAATCGGAACGGTGCTACAAACTGTTTTGTTTAATCTTTCGCAGTAAACACAGTATTGCTTCGGTTGCCCTCCGTACACTGACTTTAAGTCTGATTTTGTTAGTTTCTTTAAATTTTTCATATCGTTTTAATTTTGTGGATTAAATATAAAACGAAAATTATTCTTAAATATTACAATTTTACAATCAAACGTTCTACGATTTACATATTAACTTTCTATTTATTAAGGGCTTCGACAAGCTCAGCCAGACAAAGTTATAAAAACAAAACCACACAAAATTTGCGGGGTTTCGTTAAAAAAAATTTTATGAAAATTATCTGTTTATCTATTGTTGATTTCCACTGTTACTGGCATTACATACGTATAAGCAACCAAATTTTCATTCAGTTTTTTGCGGTCTACTTTATAATCTAATTCGCTTAGAACGGTTTCAATTTCTTTACTTACACTTTTACAATCGCCATTAGAATGTACATTCACGATTTTTCCGTTTTTTGCTATATCGAATTTCACGACCGAGTTTACGGTTCCCTGTTTATAATCTGTATTGGTAAGATCAAAGTTTTCCATCAGTCGGCTTCTGATATCGTTGAATGTTTCATTTTTGCTCAACTGAATCTCTTCAATCATATTATCATTGGTTGTTTGTGCTTTCGTAGTATTCATTATCATTGAAAAACCACTCACAAAAAGTAATGCCACAAATATTTGAATTTTATTTCTCATAACTCACTGGTTTAAAATATTATACTAAACTATTTTTGTATCTCTTAACCAAAGTTAATTAAAATAATTCATATTAAATTCACATACCGTTAACATTGGGTTAACATTAAAATTTAAATATTTGATTTTCAATGGAATAAATTTTTAAAATAATTGAAAATTTAATATTGGGGGGGTTAAATTATGCCTAGTTGTCGAGCTAATTCTTTCTTATATTTTTCAAAAGGTTCATTTGTACTATCTTTCTCAAAAATTACGGAACCAAAAATGTGCTTTTTAAAAGTCTCTTTGTCAATCAATATTCCTTCTTTAGAAAATATTTTTTCAATTTCTTCAATTTGTTTTTCAGGGTATTTTTTTCTTTTATCAATCAGTTCATAAGCTAGCCCTTTATGAAATGTATACCTTCCCTTTAATTGGAACATACTTAAAAATAAATCAATATCTTTTTGTGAAGTAATGTTCTTCATATTAATCTCTATATCTTCAACTTGTTTAATCCTATCTATTTTTTCATCAAATTTTGGATCATTAACATCAAAATTTAATTTAAATTGAAGTAGATTTACCATATCAAAACTTTCAGAAGATGGACATATTCTGTTTAAAAATGGTGATAAAGTAAATTCTTTACTTCCTTTAAATTTTGAATTGCAAGAATAGCAAGATGGAATTAAATTATATATGGAAAGAGATAAAAATGGAAAGTCACTCTTAGGCAAAAAATGATCTAATGTGAAATGATCGAACTTCAATTCAATAATTCTGTTCAACATTTGATTTAACTCTCGAAGTATATCAGTATGTATCTTAGGAAAGTATAGATTTAAATCTTTTTCAGTAATGGATTTTATTGACCTCTCCTTAATAATTTTATTAATTGTTGATTTAGAAATATTTTTAATTTTTTCTAAAAATTTTCTTGGTGCTTCAGATAATATTCCATCAACCGTGGTAAAGTATAAATCATCTGAAAATATATTAACAAATTCTATATTACAATAATGGCAAGAATTAAGCGCTAATTTTTCCTTAATCAGAAAATCAGCAATATTCCTCTGTAATTTTGAATAAATATATTCTTTTTTTCCTTTGGAATCTGATTTAAAAAAAAATTTTTTAAGGTTATCTATATTTTGAGTTTTTGATTTCTCTGCAAAGCCTACTAAATCTTCAAAGGTAGCGGTCAAAAGCTTTTTTAAATCCCATGTTGAATCAATTTTTCTAATTTCAGAAGCTATATTAGTTTTATTAACAATTTCATGCTTGAGTAGATTGTAATAATTATCAAGAAATATGTTTTTTTCCAAATCCGTATTATATGGATATTTAATTTTTAGCATTATAATCAATTTTAATATTAGGATTTATTGCTATTAGCCTTTTTATTAGATTTTCCTCTTCCATTTGTAGACTACTCTTTTGATTAAATCGAACTTCTAAATCATTAAATTGGCTTTCTAAAATTTTCCTAATATACTCTTCTCCTATCATCATAATAAGATTAAAATAATACTGTTTTTTATCCTCAAAATCTTTTTTCATTTTATCCTCATCTTTTTTAGACGAATCAATCCACTTTTTATAATCAACTAAAAATTCATTTATTTTGGAAACAGCAAATTCTCCTTTTGTACTAGTAATAAAGAATCCGTCCGTAAGCATTTCGTGTATGTTTTCGGCAAAAGTATTATCACCTTTATATTCTCTGGGTATAGATTTTTTTGTTTCTTCATCAACTTCTAAGAATAAGACATTCTGCTTTGCTATGTCTGAAAGAATAAAAGGAGAATGAGTAATGAAAAGAATATTAATACCTTTAATACTATTTAAGTTAGTGTTATTAATCTGTTTCAATAAATAGTTTACAAGCTTTCTTTGAAACTCAGGATGAAAATATAATTCAATTTCATCGAAAATTAGATTTACATACTCATATTTAATTATTTCTGTCCCATTTACAGAATTGATATTATTTAAATGATATGTAACAGAGCTTATAGAATGAATTAACTGTTGTTCTCCCGAACTTAAATCACTTAATTTCACGAGCTTTTTATTTTTATCATCTTCTAAAAATATCTCAGTAGTAAAAATGGGCGGTGGTAATAATTCAATTAAATCTTCATTATCTTTTTTTACCAAATCTAGTTCCTTTGATAATTTATCCAAATCTATTTTCTTATAAAAATCTATATTTTTCCACAATTTATTATAGTTTTTCACATAGTTAATAGTTTGTATAAGCTTGTAGATAATATGACTATAATGTTTATTTTTTTCTTTGTCTTTCTCAATTTTAGATATTAATTCACCTATTTTAATATTATATCTTCTATACTTGCTACTTTTCTGAATTAATTCTGGATTTGTTTTAAATTTTTTGTATTCTTTATATTTGTTACAGATACTTATCACCTTATATATTAGATAATAGTCTATCCTCATTTGTAGTTCTGTATCTTGAATATCTTCTATATTATATTTTTTCTTAATTAAGTATAAAATCTGTTTAGGATTCCCACAAGAAACTGTTGGTACTTTTTCATAGTATGACTCAAAGTTTATAGAAAAATTTAATTTAGAATTTGTTTTTATTTTTTCATACAAGATTTCTTTTTCTTTGAATTGAATATATTTTTTCCCCCACTCTTTTTTGAAATTAGTGTAAATGTAGAAATCTTTTAGGTCTTTATTTGTTATGCTTATTTTTTTAGCTAACATATTATCTCCAATCTTTCTGAACTCTTTTTCTTCCTTTACGATAGGTCTCAATAAATTAACAAGAATACGTTGTTCTAAAAGCTTTTTTTCATTATTAACATCTATAATTCCGCTCCAGCCAAATTCTTTATTTTTATCTCGTTTGGGATTAATAACCACAGGTATTTGATAAGAGTCATTTTTATGAAACAATCTGTCTATCCATTCTCCAATTATATTGGAATTAAATGCATAAATAGAATAGTTGATAACTTCAGAGTAAAAAAAATTCTTTAAATTAAATACATCTGAATTATTATTGAAATTTTTAAAACTAAAATTTCTATCATCTATCTCAACAACAAAATATTCATTATCATTATATTCATAAAAGATTTGACACTTAATTTTTTTTCTATCACCTTTAGTTGCAGTTATAAGCTCAGCATCTGAAGTTAAATCTCCTTCATTTTTTAATTTTAATGAAATTTGATTTATACAAGCAATAAATAGTTCTACTAGAGCACTTTTACCACTACCATTTTTACCTACGATAGCAGAAACTTTAATCTTATCTCCATATAAATTTGTAAAATTTACTGAATTAGGTTCTATTTTAGTAACTTCTATAAATTTAGAAAAGTCTGTTATCTCATTTCCATTAGAATCTTGAAAACCATAATCATTGTAAAACTTATAAATCCTATTTTCTTGAAGATTCTTTAGAAATTTCGGATTACAACCATCCAATGGTCTAATCGCTAAAAGTTTAAAGCTCATGTTCTATTAGTTTTCCTCAAAAATAAATAAAAAAACCACAATTTTCATTGTGGTTTCCCGTAATATATCTGTATAATTTTATAATTCCCTCTTTAAAAACTTCCCCGTCAAACTCTTCTTCGACTTCACAATTTCCTCAGGCGTTCCCTGCGCAACGATCTGTCCGCCATGTTTTCCACCTTCCGGACCAACATCGATAATATGATCGGCTAGTTTTATCACATCCATATTATGTTCGATAATAATGAACGAATTTCCTAATTCCACCAATTGATTAATCGCATCCATCAGGATTTTCACGTCTTCAAAATGAAGTCCGGTTGTTGGTTCGTCGAGAATGTATAAAGTATTTCCGGTTTGTCTTTTCGATAATTCCGTTGCCAACTTGATACGCTGCGCTTCTCCTCCAGAAAGTGTTGTCGACTGCTGTCCCAATGTGATATATCCCAAACCAACATCTTGTAAAGTTTTCACTTTAGCAAAGATCTTAGGAATCGGCTGGAAAAATTCTACCGCTTCATCAATCGTCATATCCAACACATCGGAAATCGATTTTCCTTTGTAGCGAACTTCCAGTGTTTCTCTATTGAAACGTTTTCCGTTGCAGGTTTCACAATGAACGTAAACGTCTGGTAGAAAATTCATCTCAATAACCTTCAAACCACCACCCTGACAAGTTTCACATCTTCCACCTTTTACGTTGAAAGAGAATCTTCCCGGCTTATAACCACGGATTTTACTTTCCGGTAATTCTGAGAAAAGATTTCTGATGTCCGTAAACATCGCCGTGTAGGTTGCAGGATTCGAACGTGGCGTTCTTCCGATTGGCGTTTGATCTACATCTACAATTTTATCGATATGCTCAAGACCTTCAATTTTTTTATAAGGCAAAGGCTCCTGAACGGCTCTGTAAAAATGTTTATTCAGGATTGGATACAAAGTTCCGTTGATCAAAGAAGATTTTCCGCTTCCTGAAATTCCTGAAACTACAACCAATTTTCCCAGAGGAATATCAAGGGTAATATTTTTAAGGTTATTTCCTGTCGCGCCTTTTAATATAATATGTTTACCGTTTCCTTCTCTTCTCTTTTCAGGAATGGCAATTTTTCTTTTCCCGTTAATATATTGAGCGGTGATCGTATCGGCTTTCAACAAATCTTTCGGTTTTCCCTGCCAAAGAATTTCTCCCCCAAATTTTCCGGCTCTTGGGCCAATATCCAACACCTCATCGGCTTCCAGAATCATGTCTTTATCATGTTCTACCACCAACACAGAATTCCCGATGTCTCGAAGATTTTTTAAAGAATTAATCAACCTTTCATTATCTCTTTGGTGCAATCCGATACTTGGTTCATCTAAAATATACAAAACATTTACCAGCTGAGAACCAATTTGTGTTGCAAGACGAATTCTTTGAGACTCTCCTCCTGAAAGCGTTTTCGAACTTCTGCTCAAACTTAAATAATCCAAACCAACATCCAGCAAAAACTGAAGTCTGGTTTCGATTTCCTTTAAAATTTCGTGAGCAATGATTGATTTTTTCTCAGAAAACTTATCTTTAACATCATGAAGCCAGTCTTTAAGATCAATTAAACTTAATCCGTTAACCTCAGCAATATTTTTACCATCGATTTTAAAGCTTAAACTTGAAGGTTGAAGACGTGTTCCTTTACATTCCGGGCAGGTTTCTTCTGTGGTAAAATGTCTTTCCAGCAAAATGGCTTCGTACGATTCTCTTTCTTCAATAATTTCTTCCATAAAAGGAATCAAACCATCAAAACTAATTTTGATCTTTTTGGTAATTCCAGCGTATTTAAGATCTTTATTAAACTCTTTATGACAACCGTTGTAGATATAATCCAATGCTTCTTCCGGAATGTCCTGAAAAGGAGTCGTTAATCCCAAACCGAAAATTTCTAAAATATTTTTGATCTGAGAAAGCACCCATTTATTAGATTTGATATCTTCCAAAGGCAACAAACCTCCCTGATTGATAGATAATTTTGGATTTTCAACAAAATAATCGGTGTTAATTTTTTTGATCATTCCCAACCCTTTACAATTAGGGCAACTTCCCTTTGGTGAATTGAAAGAAAACGTATTCGGTTCCGGTAAAGCTAATGAATGACCGGTTTCAGCATCCATTAAATTTTTAGAGAAATATTCAATCTCCGGGCTTCCTAATTTTTGAATTCCGATAATTCCTTCGCCCATTTCCATCGCGGTACGCAACGATTTTTCCATTCTGGATTCGGAAGCAGTTTCGCCAATAATCCAACGGTCGATTACAATATCGATGTCGTGAGTTTTGTAACGGTCTAGTTTCAGATCATATTCAATATCCTGCAGCTCGCCGTCAATTCTTGCCTGTCCGTACCCTTTTTTAGCCATCTGCACGAAAAGTTCGTGATAATGTCCTTTTCTAGAACGTACCACAGGTGCCATCAACATGATTTTTTCGCCTTTATAATTTTCTTTGATGGTTTCAAGGATCTGCTCTTCGGTGTAACTTACCAATTTTTTCCCTGTGGTCTGTGAATAGGCATCGGAAACCCTTGCATACAAAAGACGAAGAAAATCGTACAATTCTGTAACGGTTCCGACGGTTGAACGTGGATTTTTATTGGTTGTTTTCTGCTCGATGGCAATTACGGGTGACAATCCTTCGATCTTATCGACATCAGGACGTTCCAAACCGCCCAAAAACTGTCTTGCATACGCAGAAAACGTTTCGATATAACGACGCTGACCTTCTGCAAAAATAGTATCAAAAGCCAATGACGATTTTCCGCTTCCCGAAAGCCCCGTAATGACGACCAATTCGTTGCGTGGAATTTTTACATTGATGTTTTTAAGATTGTGCTCACGTGCGCCGTAAACTTCTATATATTCTGTTGATTTACTCATAATTTGGGGTGACTTTACCTGAAAATCACGATGTGCAAAATTACGGAATTTTTAGGAATTTTTGATGTTAAAAAGTGTTAGGAAAATATGGAATTTCTATTGTCTTGAAAGATTAAATTTATCTAAGGGTAAAAAATTAATCTTTTTGAGATCCTTCGACTGCTTCACGCTCAGAATCACATTCCGTAACTGTCAGGCTGAGCCTGCCGAAGCCTTTCTACTTTAAAATCATTCAACAAAAAACCGACGAAAAAAATTCTCATCGGTTTTCTTTATCGTTGTTTTAATTGTTTACTTCACAAATGTATTGTAAGAATTCAATACTGAATCGTAAGCTGAATCGATTTGCTGAATATCGCTGTCTGAAATCTGTCCTGTTGATTTTGAATCTCTGATTAGTTTTCTGAAAACATCCAGGAAGCTGCTCGCGTTTTTATTGACTGTTTCAAACTGAGATTTTTTGTAAGAATACTGTGTATCTTTTACGTTAAATACCATTTTTGAATTAGTTTCAACCGCTTTCGCAAATTCATCATATTTTTTCTGCGCTTCTGCTTCATTGAATTTTCCATCATATTGTTTTCCTAATACGCCGTAAGCAGAATCTAAAGAATTCATCATATTCTTGGAAGAAATAATAAATTCTTTCATTGGATGATCTTTCAGAATTACGTCTTCTGCAGCATCGGTTGCTGGTCTTATTTTATCTAAAATCCCCTCTCCTGCTACAAAAAGTGCCTGCGCATCTGTTTCAATTTCTTTTCTGATGGCTTCCGCTTTTACACCTTTATCATCTTTGAAATCTTCAGCCTGCATGTATGATTTTAATTCCTCAAACTTTTTTTCAATATTTTCTTTTTTAGCTTTATACGTCTGAAAGTCTGCTTCAATGGCTTTCTGATTATTGTCAAATCCGGACGGTACACCTTTAATTTTAGAAAAAGAATAATCTGTACCTCCAATCACAGAAGGAATATAACTTACGTTCTCACCTTTCGCCTTAGAAGCCGCGGCATCGGCATATTTCAGAATGTTATCGATGCGATCTGAAGTTCTTTTATAGGAATCTAGGAAATCATTATTAAAATCAATAATTGCATTCGCACCGTTCTGTCCGCCCTTTGCCATTGCATTTCCAATCTTCTCAATTCCTTTTTTGCAGCTTACCGTGACGACGGTTAAAGATAATGCCATTGCCAGTACAATAATTTTTTTCATAGTTTTAATATTTAAGTTGAATATATTTAATTAAAATTCAGTGTCTTCATTTGTTACTTTCACCTGATATTCAATACCGTCGATAGCTTTAGAAACAATTTGATTACGAAGAATATTGGCCATATTTTCCCAATACGCTCTTCCGTAGAAAGCATAATTTTGCGGAATGATCTCTACCTCAACCGTTCTTACAAAACCTTCTTTAGGTTTATTGCTGATCATGGTTCCTCTTGTTACCCTTACTTCTTTAAGTTCATCTTTCAGCACCATTCGGCAGTAATTTTTGACATCTTCCAGAGAAATAATCTTATCTCTCGTGGTTAAAGCATATTTATACGCCTGAATGCTGTCAGTTCCCTTCTGTTCTTCCGCACCGCCGATTGTTTCCGTTAAAAGAACCAGAGTCTGAGACTTTAACTGATTCGAAAGTTCTGTTCCCGGACGCATATGGTTTGCCAAAGTACAGTAGGTAACCCAAAAAGAGGCATATGTATGATCGGTTTTTTCCACAGGTTCCATGATCACATAATTCAGCTCCTGTTTGATATTTCTTTTGGCATTATTAACTTTCTGCACCATCGACTTCATTTTATCAGACATTTCGCTCAACACGCCTTTTACATTATCTCTGTTTAATAAAGAGAACGCTGCAATTTCATCTCTCGTGAGTTCCAAAACGCTAGCGATCATATCTACCGCATTACGGTTGTTAAAACGTTCCATGCCGCCTTTTCTTACGGTGTACAAACCTTTTTTAAGATCATCATTTGGAGTAAAAGGAATTTCGGTATATCTTCTTCCTTCCCCATCCTGAACCTCATCAACATATAAAAAATGTTCGCCATCATCAGTCACCAACGGAATATTATTCCCCATAATATCTAAACTGTATTCCGTTTTTTTCCAACCTCGGTTATAAATAGGAAATGCGTTAAGCACAAAGGAAAAATTATCCAGAATTTCAGCAGTAAACTGTGGCGGAAATTCCAACGTCAGCCATACATAACGTTTACCATCTGTGTATTTTTCAATTTCTTCACGTCCTTCAAGGAAATCCAGATTTTGAGGAAGTTTTCCTTCTTCAGAAAATAAACTTCGTGAAAGCCCTGAAATTTCAATGAATTTATGATGATAAATACTTTTTACATCTTCAATGATCTTATTCTGAATCGATTGCTCATGAAACATCTGCTCATATCCTTCAGCCTGATTATTTTTAAGATAAGAAATCCCTTCCTTTACAAAAAGAGGATTTCCGTTGCTAGAAACGGTAATATAAGGCAAAAGCTTGTAAACATAATCCAGATGTTCGAATGCAGGATTTGAGCAGAATACACTTACGGATTTAGGAAAATTTTCGTTAGCGTATTTAGAAACATCCACTCCAATGGTCACTTTCCTGTAATCTTCAGGCTTTCCCGAAAATCGGGCAATCGGAATTTTATTCAGTCGCTCATCAATTCCGTAGCATGTATTTCCTACAAACATAATGGAAGTCTGCGCTTTATTAATTCTTATATTGCCAATAGGTGTAAAAGGAATGTTCAGCTGTTTATCGGATTCTGATTTGATCGTGGAAGTCATCTGTTTTCTAAAGAAAAACTCAGTATGTTGCAGCAAAATTTCCGACGAGTCATAAGGCTGCGTAAAGGCAATCGCATGAGCGGGAATCGGATGGGTGTAAATAGACGGTGTGAGGAGTTTTGCCAGTCTTTCCAAAATTCGGGCATTTACCGTCTGTATTTCGTTGTTAGCTTTAAAGACTTCTGTGCTGAAAGCATCAATCAAAAGTTTAACGAAAGGATCCAAAGATTGTGGACTTTTCAATCCCCATACTTTCGTGGCATTTTGAAGCATCCTTGCCTTTACAGACTCTTTGGAATATATATTTTGATCTAAATTCATAAATAGTGCTTGGTGTTGGCGGTTAATCGATAGACATCGGGCTCAGAAAAAGTTCTGTAGAAAAGCTGAAACGCTCTCCCGTTTCTTCCATTTTTGCATTAATGGCAATTTTTACTTTCTTTTTGATTTCCGTATGTTCTTTCGTATCGTAGCTGTGTTCTACGATGAGGATGTGCGCATCTATCTGGGGCTGCACAATTCGGGGTTCGTAATCCTGTATCTGTTTTTTTAGACTTTTAATGAAAACGTTTTCCCAGACGGCACTTGTAACGCCATTGTCGAATTCCAGATTCCAAACGTCGTTTCCGTAATTTTCATCATATCTGTTCTCGCCTTTTTTGGTGGTTATCAGCAACATAATATTATGGGCAATGCTTTCCCCCATGTCGCAGATGTCTATGCTACCCCCTTCCGTCATTAATGTTGATGGAACAAAAGGCATTCTGTAATTTGGTGTGTCCATGATTCTACTTCGTTAATTTTTTACTTCATAATTATCGTTTACTTGAAAAGGAATACCAAATTAAACATTTTCTACGAAATATAGAGTGATACAAATTGAATTTATAATGAAAAAATTCCATGATTAAATCTTTAAATCATAAAACCATATATTTTATTAAACGATTAAAGTAAAATGAATATAAAGGTTAATATTTTAAATTTATCACTTTAAAGTGACAATTAATTTTATAAATCATTAAATCAGAATAACTAATTATCAATAATAAAAAATACTCAATTTATGAAATTGATTAGCTAAAATCCATAAACATCATTTAAATATCAACAATTCATAGAATTTAACATAAAATAAAAATGTAAGACTTGTGTATTTAAAACTAATAAAAATTGTAAAATTGTTGTCAGATTGCAATCTAAAAATTTTAAACTTAAACAATTATGAAAAAAATCATTTTAATAGCAGCTATAGGAGTTGCTGGGTTAACTAGTGCTAAAGAAACTAAATCATTAAATTTTGAAAAAGAAAAAAATGTTTCTAAGCAAACGAATTCTGAAATTAAATCAAAAATGAATTGCTATTCATACGGTATAGTTATTGGTTGTACAAACGAGATGATAAGTGACACAGCTTGTGGTGAAACTTATGAGGAGGCAAGACAATGTATGATTGATAATGGAGCTTTAATGAATGAATATTTCTGTAACTAATAAATAATACTAATATTAACTTACGGCTATAAATAGCTGTAAGTTTTTTTATAATGAAATCACAGCTATTAATATCCTTACTTTTCTTTAGTCTATTCAATTCTCAAAAAATTGATAGCTCAAGAATAGAATGCAAGTATCTTACAACATTTCTTGTTGATACAACAGACACAAATTCGAAGAAAATAGAAATGACAAGTCTTTTAATCGGAGATCAGGTTTCACTATTTAGAAGTGATGCGAAATCAAAATTTGATAGTCTAGCAAAAAAAAATATCGATCAAAGCTTTAAAGCAGGTGGAAATATCGTTGTTGACTTTTCTAATATTCCCAAAGCATTCTTCACTCAGGAAGTTTTATACAAAATGGGGAAATCAACTGTCTATGATAAAATTTTAAAAAATGGTTTTGCCTTTGAACCTGAAAATAAAATTACTTGGAAATTAATTAATGAAACTAAAAATATTTCAACATATTCTTGTAAAAAAGCTATTGGAAAATATGGAAAAAGAACCATCATTGCGTGGTATACATCAGATTTACCTATTCAGGAAGGACCATATAATTTTAAAGGGTTACCAGGTTTAATCATTGAAGCGTATGACGATAAAGATTTCTTTCATTTTACTTTACAAAGTTTAAAAAAAATCGTCAAACCAATTATTCCTGTACAAAATTATCTTAAAACTGATTATACAAAATTTTCAAAGCAAAGAGAAAATTTTAAAAATGATCCTATTGGTGCTTTCTTTGTCGCTACTGGCAGAAGTATATCAAAAGAGCAACAAGATAGAATAATTAAGCTTCATCGAAGTAAAAATAATTATTTGGATTAAAACAAAAACGGCTTGATTATTTCAAGCCGTTTTTGTTTATTAAGATTTCTTTCGATTAATAAAATAATAGACGGGGAGACCGAGCAACACCATTAGGAATCCCGGCCATGTATATTGTTGCTTGTAAATTAGAAGTAATATACAAAATCCTGTTCCGATCAATAAATAAATAATTGGTGTGATGGGATACAGCCATGTTTTATAAGGTCTTTCTAAATCCGGCTGTTTGAATCTTAAATAGATAACTCCAAAAACGGTAATCATGTAAAATAATACGATCACAAAGGAAATCATGTCTAAAAGGTTTCCATACTGCCCGCTCAGACATAAAAGAGAAGCCCAGACTCCCTGCATCCAGAGTGCATTGGCAGGAACCTCATTTTTATTGTTCTTTTCTGCCTGTTTGAAGAACATTCCGTCTTTTGCCATTGTTTGGAAAACTCTAGCGCCCGCAAGAATTAATCCATTATTACAACCAAATGTCGAAATCATAACTAACACAGCGATAATCACCGTTCCTGCACTTCCGAAAATAAAATGAGAAGCTGCTACCGCTACCCTGTCGTTTTCAGCGAAGGCAATCGCATCTCTGCCTAGCGCATTTAGATAAACATAGTTCACAGCGATATATAAGATCATTACAGCAGAAGTTCCGTAGATCATCGATTTTACAACGTTTCTTTTAGGATTTTCAATTTCTCCCGAAACGAAGGTTACACTTTCCCAAGCTACAGAACTGAATACTGAACCTACCATCGCTGCGGCAATTCCTCCCATTAAGGTCATTCCCCCGATGGGTTCCCAACCTTCTTTAAGGAAATTCCCTAAAGCATCTTTTTTAAGATTATTAAATGAATCATATCCAAAATTAAAGTTTTCCGCCAGATGTGAGAAATCAACTAAAATAAATCCGGCAGCAATTAATCCCAATAAAGCAATGATTTTGGAACCTGTAAAAATATTTTGCAATAATTTTCCGCTTTCTACTCCTCTCGTATTTAAATATGTGAGTAAAATAATGGTTCCAATGGCTAAAATCTGGATCCAGGTAATTTTAAACTCTCCGCTTTGGATAATAGGCGCTGCATCGTTTAATGCCGGAACCAAATAAGCGGTAAATTTTCCAAAAGCCATCGCTACTGCGGCAATTGTACCTGTTTGAATTACCGTAAACAATCCCCAACCATAAAGAAAACCCATTTTTTTGCCAAAGATCTCTTTCAAGTAGGTGTACTGTCCGCCCGCTTTTGGGTACAACGCCGAAAGCTCACCATAGCTGATGGCTGCGGCTACAGTCATAATTCCAGTGATTACCCAAACGACTATTAGCCAGAAACCTGAGCCCAGATTCCGCATCATATCGGCGCTTACAATAAATATTCCGCTACCAATCATAGAACCCATTACGAGCATAATGGCGTCCCAAAGTTTCAGTTTTTTATGCATATTAAAATATAGGGTTCAAATATAAATAAATATAGGTTTTGTTTTTTATTTTGTTTGAAATTAAATTCAAAAGTATATTTGATATTTTTTAGACAACGATTGTAAGGTTTTATTGTTATTAATGATTTTTACTTTTTCACTGAATTTTTTACATAGAGTTAGTCATCGCGAGGATTCACATACAAATCATTTTATAATAGGATGCTTAGATCCTTACAGGATGACAAACTTTTTGGATATTTTCCGATATTTAAGTAGATGACTTCAACCTAGCCCCGATTGTAATGACATCCTTTTTGGTTGCGGCTGGAGCAAAGCGGAAGCCGTAACCAAAAAGATACAATGGAAAGCGGGATAAAGCTTCAAATAAAAAATATTGAAACAGTTTTTATTTAAAATGAATGTAAAGAGAGGAAGAGGCGACCTGTTTTTTATAAAGTTTTTGAGGATTTATGATTAAAATTTTATTAGTACTTTTGGAAAAAAATATTAAAAATGAAATTCAAAGCAATATTATTCGCAGCAGCGGTAAGTGTTTCCACTTTAGCTTTTGCACAGGAATCAAAGAAATTCGGACCTCCGGCAGGAAATGCATTGGTAGGCGATGTTTATGGAGGCGGCGTTGCTTCTAATGTAGAATCTAAAGCTATTTCTGTAGATAAATTAAGCAAAAAGCTTAAAAAAGATAATAAAAAAGTAGAAAACGTAGCGGTAAAAGGAAAAGTTACAGACGTTTGTGAGAAAAAAGGATGTTGGTTAACGATCCAGACTGAAGATAATTCTCAGTTTTTTGTGAAAATGAAAGATTATGCGTTCTTCGTTCCGACCGCTTTGAAAGGTAAAAACGTGGTTTTGGATGGAACTGCTGAAAGAAAAGTAACTTCTATCGACGAGCAGAAGCATTATGCTGAAGATGCTAAAAAACCTCAAGCAGAAATCGATGCGATTACAACTCCGAAAGAGGAGATCAGATTTGTAGCAAACGGAATTAAAGTTGTGAACTAAATTTAGTTTACAAAAACAACTATTATAAAATAGAAAAGCGGAACAAATTGTTCCGCTTTTGTTATTTTAGTCTTCTATTGTAAAATTTACTTCGGCATCCAATTTTGGATATTTGGTTTCAGAAAGAAATTTCTTTCCGGTACAATCGATTTCGATCCAGCCTTTTCTCTGTTTCACATCTCCCACTTCCATCACAAAAGGAATAAAAGAAATTTCGTCTTTTCCTTCTTCTTTTATTTCGCGATACTGAACTGCAATGTCCAAAATACATTCATGATCGGTATTAAGCTTTACATTTCGGTACACAATATCATAATGCGTTTCCTGATTTTCGGGAATATCATTATAAGTTTCCCAACCGTCGATATTTGAGTTTAATTCAGAAATTGCTTTCAAAGCATAATACAATGCAATCGTATAATATTTTCTCGTGTCTTGTCTTGTATAGTCATCTACAAAATGTCCACCTTCAAATAAAATGGTCGGCATTCCGGCTTTGATAAAATTATCCCCAGTGGAAGTCGGATAAAATTCATCGGAATATCTCCCAATCTGATTCGGAATTAAGTCTTTTAAATGATGATAAATATTCCCAATAACTGCCATACATTTTTTACGGTTTTCAGTTACCGTTCTCTCTACATTTTCAGAAGGTGCCAAAAAGGATAAGGTAGCGGGATGAATTCCGTCTGTTGTGAAGATCGTTCTTTGCTCGTGAAGGTTCAAAGCGTAATCATATTTTTTAGAAGCGACTATATTTTTAAGAAATTTAATCTCTTTACTCGCTTCATTATGAAAATCTCTGTTAAGATCAATATCGCAAGCATTCAACCTCGTCCATCTTTCAGAACCATCCGGATTCAGCATAAAAATAAAATCAAGTTTGATTTTGCTGAATAACTCTTCCTTCATTTCCGGAGATTGATCTAAAGTCATTAACAAGTCGAGCATCGCATGAGTTGCGTTCGATTCGTTGCCGTGCATTTGCGACCAAGCTAGAACTTGTATCACTCCGGTTCCGACTGTTAATTTATAAATAGGTTTTTCTAAATACGATTTTCCGATCTCTTGAATGTAATCGCTGAGATTGTTCTGTAGATAAGAAAATAATTTTTCAGGAGAAATATAGCGATTTGGGAAATCTGGATTTTGCTGATAAAGCTGTTCAAAATTCATTCTGTAAGAGTTTACAAGAGTCAAATTTAACCATTTTTCATCAAAAATTAAAATTAACATTTGTAACTCACATAAACACTGTGAACTGCCAAAATGTCTGTTGATAAAATTGTGGATTGATAATAATTTATTTCATTTTATATAACGTAAATAAAATCAGATAATTATGAGATTTATCTAAATAGATATCATAAGATTACTTTAAGTGCTAGATATACTGTTTTAAGGCATTTAGGTATAAAAACATTAAACACTTTAGATGTGGAAAACTATCATGATAGTAGCAATATACAATTGTAAATCTTGTTTAATTTGAATTATTGTATAATCAAAAATATCTAATTTATCTTAAATATTTAAGTTTGTAAACAAGTTAATTATCATTTCAAATTAACATTAATCTTATTTAATCAAAATAGTGCAAGCATCTTCTTAAAATGCCTATTTAAAAGGTTATTTACAAACGTAAATCTTATCAAACCCTTATAAATAGAGGTTTATCAGCAATAATTTTCGCTATTTACAACTTTATGGAATTAACAACACAAATATAAATCTATTATTTAGTTAATAATGTGGATTAATGAGAAACTTATCCATAATTTATATACTTTTTCGAAATTTTAGTGGTAAAAACTAAATTCAAGATCATTAACAAATGTTTATTACTTTATAATTACTTGTTTTTCATTATCATATATAGTTTACAATTGTATTTAATAATTGTTTACATTTGTTTATTATCGCGATTTGCATTTGTAAATTATATTATTTACATTTGTAACGAGATTTAAAACCTATAAAGATGAGTCTAAACGAGAGAATTTCAAAAGTAATAGAGTATTCTAACCTCACCCCTTCTGAATTTGCAGATGAGATTGATGTACAACGATCTTCTATTTCTCATATTACGTCTGGAAGAAATAAACCGTCTTTGGAATTTGTCATTAAAATAAAATCTCGCTTTCCCGAACTGCTTTGGGATTGGCTCGCTACTGGTGAAGGCGAAATGTTGAAATCTGAATTACCGGAAACGACTCCGATAAAAGAAGAGATTGAAGAAATTTCGGAAACAGAAAAAACGAAGACCACTTCTCTACCCGACCTTTTTACGATGATGAATAATGATCTTGATTTCGGAGCGGAACAACCCGAAATTGAGGCTCCAAAATCGACTACTGGAGAATCGTTTATACCGCATCAAAGTACAGTACAGGAAAAAATATCGGATTCTCAGCGATTAGAAAAATCGAATGATGAAATTATTAGACAAGCTATTGGAAATCAGCAAAATAAGATAAAACGTATCGTACTCTTTTACGAAAACGGAAAATTCGAGAGTTTTGAGCCATAAAAAACCTGATCAAGGAAAATGATCAGGTCAAAAAATATTTGAGAAGAAAACTAAAGCTATTGCTTTATTATTTTCAGCTATTTAATATAAAATGAATATTCATTCTATTTGCTTTCATGGTACACAACTAAATTACAAAATTAACATTAATTATGCAATAGAAATTTCACTTTAATGATATATGATTAACATAATTAATAATTCAAATAAATATTATCAATATCACGTGATTTATTAGGGTATAACATGAAAAAAGCCTTACAAAATTGTAAGGCTCTCCATATTTTTAAGAAAAAAAAATTATCTGTTTGATTTTCTTCTTTCCAATTCTTTTTTAATTAATCCTAATTCTCTACCCGTTTGCCCAGCCACAGAAGTATTTTCCTGCGCTCTTCTCGTAAGATAAGGAACAACATCTTTTACCGGCCCATAAGGAAGATATTTAGCCACATTATAGCCTTTATCAGACAAATAGAATGTAATATTGTCACTCATCCCATAAAGCTGCCCGAAATATACATGAGGATTACCACTTTCAAGGTTTTTACCTTTCATTTTATCCATTACCAGCTCCGAAGAGATCTCGTTATGAGTCCCGAAGAAGGCAGAAACTTTGTCTAAATGATTCATCACAAAATCAATTCCTGCGTTGTAATTTTTATCTGAAGCATCTTTATTAGGCTGAATCGGATCTGCATATCCTTTTTCTGCAGCTCTGGCTCTTTCCTTCTCCATATAAGCGCCACGAACGATTTTGTAGCCGATAAAATACCCTTTTTCTTTGGCTTTCTGCAAATGTGCTTCCATATATTCCAATCTTCCGGTTCTATACATTTGGATGGTGTTCCAAACAATCGGTTTCTCCTGATTGTATTTTTCCATCATCTCTTCACAAAGATGATCTGCCGCATCCTGCATCCAGGTTTCTTCCGCATCTACCATTACTTTTTTATCATTTTCATGACAAAGCTGGCAAACCTCATCGAATCTTTTTACCACTCTTTCCCACTCTTCTTTTTGGCTTGAAGTAAGTTCAGCATTCTTTCCAACTGCTTCGTACAAATCAATTCTTCCAAACGCTGTAGGTTTAAAAACGATAAACGGAATAGCAGGATTTCCCACTGAAAATCTTACGATATCTTTAATCTCTTTACAAACCGCATCAAAAGTGGCCTCATCTTCCTTTCCTTCAATCGAATAGTCGAAAATACTTCCAACTCCTCTTTTGAAAAGCTGTTTAACAACTTTCATACTTTCTTCACGGGTTTCGCCACCGCAAAACTGCTCAAACAAAGTATTTTTTACAATTCCTGTAACGAAAGGAAAATCATTATGAACGGTAAAATTAAGAACAGAAGTTCCAATTTTTGTAAGTGAAGGCTGCTCGATCATTTTGAACATCCAATACGCTTTCTTTAACTGTGCATCAGATTTATCTGCGAATGCAACTTTAGTATCGTTAAAAATGGGCATTACTTTTATATAAATTTAGGTTTCGCAAATGTAAGAATAACCTCAGTGTTTTTAAAGATTTTTTTTTACAAATTACCTTCAATTCCACTTAAAAGCATGGCGATAATTCCTACAAAAACCCAAAATCTCAAAATACTGAGCGTCAAAAACTTACTCCTCCTTGAATAATTAAGAAGTAAATAAATACAAAGCACCATCACAAAAAGTCCACCTGAAAAGTAATAAGACATGAATCCCGAAATCCCCGTTCTAAGGATTAATTTCATCGAAACTGCCATGGTAAAGGTCAATAAAGCAATAATGATGATCTTGGTTGTTTTTTTACTAAAGAAATTGGGAATTGTAGTATATCCGAAAGTTTCATCCACTTTTCTTGTTAAGGTATCTTTCACTACATCAATACAAAGTAGAATTAAAAAAAGAAATATTGCCATTAAAAATAGTTTTAACGAAAATGTTTCGTAATAAACCATCATTCCAAAAAAAGGATATAAGGTAAGGCAAACAAATGTAAAATTATTCAGAATTAAAATTCGGCTTAGTTTATGGCTGTAAAACCACATAAAGAACTGATAAACAACAAAGAAAACAAAAACTTTATGCGAAATAAACCATGCCACTCCTAATGAAATGACACTCAGCGTCACATAAGCATAAAGAAAATATTTCTGCTTAATAAAACTTTGAATTCTCGTTCTGAAAGGTTTTATAATATGATCTTTCTCAAAATCATAAAACTGGTTGATAATTCCGCCCGCTAAAATGGTTAAAACGGTGCAGAAAATAATCCCGTGAACTTTAAAATCAAAGACAAATTTTCTTAAACTTTCCTCCTGATTAAACAGGAAAAAAGTAGAAACATAAAGCGCAAAAGTTAGCAATGCTGCTACGAAAAAGCGAGCTCCCAAAAGAAAGCCCACAAATTGTGAAAATCTGTAAAATAGAGATTTTTTAGCAATATTTTTATGTTGGAAGGTTTCTTTTTCAGAATTCATTCCAGCTTGTTTAGAATCTATAGATCACCTCTTTTTGGAAGCCGTCAAGCATTTTTTCAGCTTTTTCATAATCTTTGGTAAAGCCTAAAATATAGCCTCCGCCTCCGCTTCCGCAAAGTTTTAAATAATAAGCATTAGAATCCAGACCTTTTTTCCAAATGTTGAAAATACTTTCAGGAATCATCGGACTGAAATGTTCGTACGCCCAGTGAGACAATTTTTTCAAGTTTCTGAAGAAAGGATTCATATCTTTTTTAAGGAAAGCATCGATACACGCGTTGTTGTAACGGATAAATTCCTCTTTTAATGTTTTTCTGAAACCTTCTGTCTTCATTTTTTCAAAGAAAATCTGAATCATCGGGCCTGTTTCTCCTGTAATTCCGGAATCGATCAGGAAAATTGCTCCTTTTCCTTCCTCACCGTCAGGAATTGAAACTTTATCTAAATTTTCTCTGTTTTCGATAAGAATCGGCAGGTTCATATAACAAATTAAAGGATCCATTCCTGAGCTTTTTCCATGGAAATAACTTTCCATTTCGCCAAAAACAGCCTTTAAATTCTTTAAATTATCTTTAGAAATAGCTTCAGGATTGTGTTTTTTTACTGAATATTTTTCAAAAATTGCAGCTACCAAAGCACCAGAACTTCCGACTCCATATCCTTGCGGAATGTTGGAATCAAAAAAAAGTCCGTCTGAAATATCCTGTTTGAATTTTTGTACGTCTAAAGTAAAATCTTCAGGCAAATTTAAATTGGCCAGAAAATCCGAATATTTTTGCAAATGTCCGTTAGATTTTTTCTCGAATTCTGAGTCGGAATCGGAAAACTTTAAAGTTCCTTTATAAAAGCTATAAGGAACCACAAGACCCTGAGAGTCTTCTATCATCCCATATTCTCCGAACAGAATTATTTTAGCATAAAATAGAGGGTTTGTCATTTGACTAATAAATCTTTTTGCAAAGTTAAAAATTATTCCGCTGAATATAAGCAAAATTCAAGCCGAATTCTAACAAATTTTAACATTCTATGCTTTTAAAACTTTTAATAAAATCTTAAAAACACCATTTCTTATTTTAAAGTTAACAAAAAAGCCTGAATAAATCAGGCTTTCATTATTATATATTCAAAAATTATTGTTTAATTAGTTTCTTGTTGATCGTTTGTTTGTCAGTCTCAACAGTTACCATATAATTTCCGGTTTGTAGGGATGAAATATTCACCTCAACTTTGCTTCCTTTTAACGAAGAAGCTGAATTAATTAATCTTCCCGCTTCATCATAAATTTTATATGATTTTAAATTTTCTTTAGATGAAATAGTAATCATATTTTTTGCAGGATTTGGATAAATCCCCACTGTATTACTCTTGGTGATATCTTCAACAGCTAAAACAGCACAAGAAAAATTAGCCTTCCAGCCGCTCATGTTTTCTGCCGGATCTGAAACAAATTTCACCGTAATGGCTCCCGAAGGATTCGTAGATGTAAAAGATCCCGGAAGTGTAGTTCCTGTTAAATTATTTCCGTTGGCAAACAATGGCGAACTTGTAGACGGCCCGTTGTAGATATACATAAAGTCATACCCCTGTTCCAAAGCAAATTCTGTAAACGACATCGTTAATGAGTTTCCAGAGCTTGGATAGAATGTTTTCACGATGGTTTCATTATCACCATAATTAGCCGTTTGACCTCCTGTATCTGTAAATAAAACTCCGCTACACCAATCGGCATCTGTCATAAATAGCTGCGTTTTTTGATAACCCGCAGAACAATCTGTACCTACAGATAATAAGTAATACGTCGCCGGCTGAAGATTTGAAAAGCTGAAATTCGTATTGGTGGTATTTCCTGATGTCACCAGCGTGCCATCCATTTTCGCTAATTTATACTTCCAAGATGCTGAATTAGCATCTGTAAAAGCTGCATTTGCAGAATTTTGTGTAATGTTAGAAACATTCATTTCTGTAATGGTTTCATTACAAGCTGTAATACAATTCATTCCTAAACAAGGCTTAGAATCTACTGTATTTCTGATTAAAGCAGCTGGCTGAGGACCAAAACCGTTGGCAAAACTAATTCCGACACCGGAGATTAAATGGCAATAGCTCATAATAGATCCTTTTACAGTACTCGAAGGAATCGGCCCTGTACAACCTTCGCTGTATCCTGCCTGAGCGCCACAACCATCAATGGCTGTATTATTTCCGTTCCAAGCACACGCGTGGGTATGAGGAGAACCTAAACTGTGTCCCATTTCGTGCGTCATTGCCTGAATCGTCCAAGAATATACCGGAACATTATTATACGTTTGAGAAATTCCTGAATACGCGTGTTTGAAAGTTGAACATAGAGAATTTAAATACGCAATACTTGTTGTTGACGGAGCATTGACTAGGTGAGCTAAATCTCCGTTGAATGTTTGTCTGTTTTGTCTAAAACTATTAAGATTAGCACTCGGCGTACTTGTATAAGGATCCTGAGCTGTCCAGATAAAAATCTCATTAAGCGCAACTCTTACTTCATCATTATTATACAGCGTTGCAATATTATTATGAATTGCCGTTAGCCAGTTTGTAGTTGTTGTAATATCCGAACCATTATTGGTATAAGGTTTATAACAAACTTCGTAATAAATTCTCACACAATTTTGGGTGGCAGCTTTTTTAGCAGCGTTGCTGTTAGGATCAAAAGATATCTTCTGTTTTTGATTTTCCTTCATTTCATCAACACCACAAACAAATGGATTTAATCCTGTTAATTTCGAGTCTGAATAACTTACAAAATCTTCAGAATTTTTTGCTTTTCCCAATACAATATTTCCTAATTCTAATGTAGAAGCCACTCCCACAATATCATCATTAAAGAAACTGAAAGCAACGATCGAACTGTCATCGCCTTTCACAATTCCTTGGTAATATACTCCCGGTGTATAATTTACAGTCTCCCCTTTGCTCGTTTTCACTTTAAACTCGTTTGTGAAAATCTGATTTTTATAAAGTTCAACCGCAATTTGTTTTCCGTCAAAAGGGAAAGATACTTCCAAAAAATCTGGCTTTTCATACACCAGTTTTTTTAATTCTTTAGACTTTAAGTTAATTACTGTAATATCTGTAGCCGATCTTTTAAATTCAGCAAGCTTTTGAGCATCATTATTTACCTTAAACAAATCATATTGAGTAAAAGTTTTCTTCTGATTATGATATTCTGAAATTTTTTGGGCAACAGGCCGCAAATGTTGAGCAAATCCTAACAATGAACATTGCAGGATACAGAGTAGTAGAATTTTCTTTATCATATTTAAAATTTTCAATCTACAAAAGAACAAAAAAAATCAACAAATTGTGACAAAACAATATGATTTTCGTTCTTTTTTGTAAGTCACTCTAGCAATCATTACTATTTTTATTGAATTTATTTAAATACTACCTAAAATCCCCTTAAAATCAGAAAATAAAAAAGACGTTAATTTCTTAACGCCTTCTAATTTATAAAGTATCTCTGTCTTTCAACATTTTGACTTTCAAAAATCGGATGAGAACCAGCCCCACTGCAAAGAAAATCGTCATTGATAATGCCGCATAACGCATATTATTGAAATGTTCAATCAATGTTGCAAAGATAAATGTTCCTACAATAATGGCAATTTTTTCCAGTACATCATAGAAACTGAAAAATGTAGTATTTTCCATAGAATTTTCTGGAAGAAGCTTGGAATAAGTAGATCTCGACATGGCTTGAAGCCCGCCCATTACCAATCCGACAACCGCAGCCACACCGTAGAATTGATATTCCACTGTTGGATTTTCTTTATTAAGGAAATAAGCCCATAAACATGCAACAATCCATAAAACAATCGCGATGGAGATTACATTTTTATTTCCTATTTTTCTTGAAAGTCTTGAGAAAATAACTGCTCCGATGATCGCTTCAATCTGAATCACCAAAAGCGTACCAATTAATTTGTCTTGAGCCAAATTGATCTCACTTTTTCCGAATAACGTTGCCATCAGGAAAATAGTCTGCATTCCCACACTGTAAAAGAAGAAACTCGAAAGGAAAAACTTCAGATTTCTATCTTTAAACAATAAATTTCCTGCTCTGAAAAGTTCGTGAAAACTTTCTTTCGCGATATCTTTATAGAAGCTTAAATTATCTTTTAATACTTCAAAAAATCCGCCTTGTTCTTCGTGCTTTTTGAAGATGTTTTTATAGTTTAATAATACTAAATCTTTTGGTAATTTTTCTTTCACATCACCAAATTGAGGAAGGTGTTTGAACGTATATTGTGAAAATCCGAACCACCAAGCTCCCGTTAAAAGGAAACTAATTCTTGTGAATAATAACTGTTGAGCCGCACCTTTTGCGAAAACCTGAATCAATAATAAACAGATCACCACCAACACTACAGAACCGATATATCCGTAAACATATCCTTTTGCAGAAAGTGCATCCTGCTTATCTCGCGTAGCAATATCTGGTAAGAAAGAGTTATAAAATACCAAACTTCCCCAGAATCCGACGCTCGCCGTAATGCTGAATAATAAGCCTAAGAAAACGTTGTGCATTCCTGTAAACATCGCCAATCCCATACATGATGTTGCTCCTAAATAACAGAAGAACTGTAAGAATGATTTTTTATTTCCGATGGTATCTGCCAACGAAGATAAAAACGGCGATAATAAAACCACGATGAAGAACGAAATGGTTAATGAATATCCGTACACCGCATCCGGTTGATATTCTTTTCCGAAGATTTTGATCAGGTGTCTTACCGGAACATCGATCCAGGATTTTGTTTCTTCCACGTACTCTTTTTTCTCGTACGCTGTGGTAAGAATGGAATAGTAAATCGGGAAAATAGTAGAAGTAATAACCAAAGAATACACGGAGTTGGCCCAGTCGTAAACCGCCCATGCCTTCATGATTTTTGGATTATTCTTTATGTGTTGAGTTTGTTGATTCTCAATTTCAGACATTTCAAATAAATATTAGATACACAAAAATATAAAAACCATTGAATATTCGGTGGTTTTTATTTTCTTTCGGCTAAATTTTATTGTTTGGTTAATTTATAAATCTTTATTTTTCTCTTTTCGTCGTTGATTTTTTTGTTTTAAACGCAAAGAGTACAAAGTTTTTTTTCCAATTATCCTGCTGATTTTTCGTTCGCAAAGGCGTTTCACTCAGCAAAGGTTGAATGTCAGATTTTTAATTATTACAGCATATTTGTCATGCTGAAAGCATCTCAACGTAAATTCAATACATACTTCGAGTAGCATTGCCTTCCTGGGCTTAATTGATAGTAAGTTGGCGAACTATCGAGAGACTATTATATTATCAAATAATAGTGTAATTTCACTGATGCTTCGACAAGGCTCAGCATGACACCGCAATAAAAAACACTACATACCAAATAGTTACCATAAACCCAACTTATATAAATACAATATTAGGTTCAGCATGATATTTCTACTACTAATCGCTTTTATTAGCAGCATAATTCTCATAGTGTCATGCTGAGCGCGAAGCAGTCGAAGCATTTATTATACTGGAAAAATCTTCGATAGCTCAATAAACTAAGCTCAGGAAGACATCACCCATACTAACTATTATAGAAGCTGCTTTTCCACGTTCTGAAATGCGCTGTCGAGGTGTTGAAATGGTAGATCGGGGTTGGCAGACTACGATGGTGAGGTTTCGAAATGCGGGTATGTGGTTTTTAAGGTCGGAATCGGGGTTCTGAGGGTAGATTTTTGGGTCTCCCAACCCCGAAAACACAGTTTAAGATACCGAGCGACCCCTTTGAGACTCCGGCAGACTATTCTGAAACCGCGAAAGAGGGGTTGAATAACCTCACCGTTGCTATTAAAAACTCCGACAGAGCAGTAAGAAGCTTCGAAAAGGGTGTATAATAACCTCATCCACGGGCTTGGCAACGGGAAATTCGTACTAATGAAGATCGGGATTCGGGTCTGGGACTCCTTCTTTGGGGTATGAGTCTTACAGTTTGGCCTTTAAAGCTAAATTATTACGATTAAATCATTTTTGGTTTTGGGAATTCTTTTGTGAGATGGTCAGGAGTTCAAACTGTTGTGGAGATTGAGAGAAACTTTATATGAATGCTTCGACTTCGCTCCTTTAGATTTGCAAAAGAAAAAAATAGATAACTTTAGAAAAAGAGAAAGCATTTAATTAAACTAAGACACGCTCTGAATAAAATTCATATGCTGATAAAGAATTAAATGC
>NZ_JBDFPQ010000039.1:0-1320 GCF_039672645.1 Chryseobacterium sp. C39-AII1 | reverse complement strand
TAGTCTTGGTCGGAAGAAATTCCGACCATTTAAGTTTTAAAAACTTTATCTGGATTCCCTCCGGCAAAGATGATTAATATGGCAGTAATCATATCCCTTAGTTCCATCGCGATTCGTCTTTTAGCCGTTTTATACCCCAAACTATTTGCTTTTTTATAGATGAGCAGAAGCATCGAGGTAATCATGGTCATATAAACCATTACTTGTATTCCATTTTTGTTGAGCGAAACCAAATGGGTAAGATTAAGTTCCTGTTTTAAAAATCTGAAAAATACTTCTATGTCCCAACGTTTCCTGTAATAATCAGATATTTCTTTTGCAGACAGGTCAAATTCATTGCTTAGAAACCAAAATTCTTTTTCTGTTTTCTCATTTTTAATAATAATTAAACGAAATTCGGTTTCTACTTTACAAGATTTTCCGTTCTTGTTTTCAATAGGTCTTCGTGCAAAAACTTGCACTCTGCTGTCTTTCACGAGCTTCCATTCATCCCATTTTCGGGTGTTTTCCGAGGGTAAAAAAGATTCTAGTTCCTCAAATTTTCGGTTTTCTTTTAATCTGATGATGAATTTTATACTGTTTTGGTCAAAATTCATCATTGTTTTGGCAGATTGCAAGCCTCTGTCCATCACATAAATATTACAATGATGTTCTTCTTTTTTTGCCTGTTTGAGAATCACTTCAGGAAGAGCAAGGTCTTCTGAAGAATATTGTTGTTCATTAAAAACTTCAACCCCGGAAGGAAGAACTCCATCAAAGGAAAAACTGAATTTTAATAATTTTTTTCCACTATTATTACTCATTCCTTCTTTTAATCTTGATGATGCCTCAGAAACAGTAGTGCTATCTACCCGAATCAAATTGTATTTCTCGATTTCGGTCTTATCATAAAGTTCCAGAAACTGCCTATACATTTGCTCGTAGATTTCTTTGAAATAATTGACATCTATTTTTGAAAGCCTTTCCGAAATTGAGCTGCGACGGATTTTCTCTTCTTCTCCCAATCCAAATAAAGCTTTAAAACCACTGCTGTTAAAGGTATCTTCCAACGTTCTTTGGCTTAATTTTTCATTATCAAAAATACAGAACAAAAGCAAATAAAACATTTTCTTGCCATGTAAAACCTTACTGTAGTGATCTACCTTAGTGGTTGAAGAAAGATGGCATAAAAGTGCTTCCGGAATAAAATGTAAAATATTTTTGAGGGAAATTTTATGGTCTTTAAAAACTGACATAATGATGGAATATCACCTATAAATATAAAAATAAATCCATGCAGAAAAGAAAAAGTCGAAAGAAAAAATCTTCCGACCAAGACTA
>NZ_JBDFPQ010000038.1:0-1900 GCF_039672645.1 Chryseobacterium sp. C39-AII1 | reverse complement strand
CAGCATCCTGAGCGAAATACATTCCATGAGCACTTGAACTTCCCATTCCATTATAACTCGATAACGTAGAGTTTGGATCAAAATCTCCATTAAAGGCAGAATGTTCTCCATAGGTATCCCTCGGACTATTTCCATCAGGATCTATATAGTTGATTGGATTATTAAACGCATAATTATATGGCGAATATCTTCTCATCTGTTCTGCCAAGGCATCTACAACACCCCATCTTCCCAGATCCGGCATATACATTCTCGCTCCAAAATCGTACATTCCGGTCTCTTGCAGCTCCTTACCGTTATACTTATAAGAATACAAACTTCCGAAAGCAGAAGCATTAGATCCCCCAATATGGTTTAACCCAAAAGGATAAAAATTATTGGTATCTTTGGTTTCAAGAACGCCTTCGCTGTTTTTGGAAAAACTTACCCTTGTATTTCCTAAATGATCTAATAGTAGTGAATATAACGATTTCTATAAAACTGTAAAAAGAGTAGCTGTGGCTACTCTTTTTTATTTATGATTCTATTAATGGAATATCTTCATAATTATCAACTTTAAGATTTAGTATATATTCTATAATTTTATCAACATCTCTTTGTGGACATATTTTCCCTTCGTTCCATAATGGTTTTTCAGGAATAAAACTCAATTTACATACATTTTCTTTAAAAAATAATATTTCAATATTAAAAAATAATTTTTTATTAAATTTTCTTAAATTAAAAATACCAAGATTAATTATCATATTCTCCATATTTTCATTATTTGTATAATGAAAATTCCACGAATCATTTGTAATTCCAACTTTTTGTAATTCATATAAAAAATAATGATATAACTCAAATCTCATATCATTAGTTGCTCTAACAATATATTGAAAATATTCAAGTGCAAAATTAATTGTTTGAAAAGTTTTATATGTATTATCCTTTGTCAAGTATTGTAGTTTTTTGGGGTATAAATATAAATTTTCATCAAAAAAAACAATTATTTCTTCTTCATTTCCCTCAATACATACATTCCTATTTTTTGCTGTTATTTTCCCATTGTCAAAAGAAAGAGAGTCAAAAAAAGGACTAATGCCAGTACTGCAATATAAATTAAATAGTGTCATCTTTAAATTTTCTATATCCATCACTTCAATTTATTAATTATTACCATGTGATCTTTAAATATCTGAAAGCCTCCATTTGGGAAAACTTTAGTGTAATTACCTCCAGTTGCACTACCAGCTTGATATATTGTTTTAATACCATCTTTAACAACTACATTGGTTTCTCCAACTAATTTTAAAATCCGCTCATCTGTTCTAGTTTTATCTAACATCTTAAATACATTTTCTAAATGTTTAATTGTTGCTTCCTGTGAAGTGAGAGATTTAGCTTCAATATTTCCTGCATATTCCATAAATCTAGCAAGTCTTTCTGTCCAACAGGTATTATGCACTAAAATTCCTTTCTCTGAAACATAATAATTATGGTTATCTTCAACTTCAAAGTTATAGACTTTTACCATTTCATCCAAGAAATTAATAGATTCTACAGGAGAATTTGTTCCGTCTAAGGTTGTTAGAAGCATTCCTTTGGTAAGGTCTTTGGCTTCTATCCAGTTTCCGTTTACGTAGAACGGGTGTTCCGGGGTGCAGGTAATTTCGGTACCATTTACAGTAATTTTCACTAATGAAGAAGAAGTATTACGGGATAACGCTACTACTTTTTTCAGTTCTTTTTTGCCTGTTTCCTCATTGTAGCTCCATACGAGATCCCCTTCTTTGATGTCTTCAATCTTTTTGTTACCGTTCTCTACCGAAACTAAAGTTCCCTCTGCAAAGCAGATTTTGATCAATCCATTGGTTATTTTACCCATAGGACCACAAAGATATCTGCTGAAATTTCCGGC
>NZ_JBDFPQ010000037.1:0-1957 GCF_039672645.1 Chryseobacterium sp. C39-AII1 | reverse complement strand
TACAGTTCAAAAATGCAAAAGGGCAGCTTATATTGATGAGAAAATTCAATGGTAATGAGCAGGTGGATACCTACTATGTATATAATGAGTACAACCAACTTGCTTTTGTATTGCCTCCGAATTCTATAAACAAACCGATAACTGATGATTTGCTGAATGAGCTTTGCTACCAGTACCGCTACGACGGCTGGAACCGTATGGCAGAGAAAAAAGTTCCCGGGAAAGGTTGGGAATATATGGTGTATGATAAAGCAGACCGATTGGTGCTGAGTCAGGACGCCAATATGAGGCAAACAGGAAAATGGATGATCAGCAAATATGATCAGCTCGGAAGGCCTGCCTATACGGGAATAATCTCAGGAGGTACCCGAGAAAATATGCAAAGCCAGGCCGGAAATGTTGTCATTACAGAGACCAGAAGTTCCGGAGGCTTTACCCAAAATGGCATACAGATATACTATTCCAACAATTATTTTCATGTAATTGAAACTGCTTTATCCGTTAATTATTACGATACCTATCCTTCAGGCACGACAACCATTCCTACCCAGATCCTGGGGCAGAATGTATTGAAGCAGCTCGGGCAGAGCCCTATCTCCAGAAGCACCAAGACTATGCCTGTAGCCTCATTTGTGAAAAATATTGAAGATGATAACTGGACGCAAAATTATATCTGGTATGACAATAGCGGCAGAAATATCGGCGGACATACAATCAATCACCTGGGAGGATATACCAAAACAGAATCTGAGCTAGATTTTGCAGGGCTTGCAAAACAGACCAAAGTATATCATAAAAGGCTCAGCACAGATACTGAAAAAGTTATTGTACAGACTTTTAGCTATGACAGTAAAAACAGATTGCTGGTACATAAACATAAGGTAGACAATAATCCTGAGGAGATTTTAGCGCAAAATGAATATAATGAGCTTTCTCAGGTAAAGACTAAAAAAGTGGGTGGTACCGATATAGCGCAACCATTGCAAACGATGGATTATACCTACAATATCCGTGGATGGCTTACCAAAATTAATGATCCTGCGAATCTGAACGGTAAACTGTTTGGGTATGAAATAAAATATACCAATCCCGTATATACCAACATTGGGAGCGGAAGATACAATGGGAATATAGCCGAAGTAGACTGGAAAAATGCTTCAGAAGACGTCTTGAAAAGATATACCTATACTTATGACGATCTCAACAGGCTGAAAGATGCCATCTATACCGAACCCAATGCTACAACTCCGTTCAACAATAATTTTAATGAACATGTAACCTATGACTTAAACGGAAACATTGCTACACTTAAAAGAAATGCTTTTCCTGTTTTTGGAAATACATCAACACTGGTAGATGATCTGGTGTATCAGCACACCGGAAACCGACTGACAAAGGTTATTGAAAACTCCCTGAACGATACTGGGTACGAAGGAGGAAACAATACCATATCCTATGACCAGAACGGAAATATGAAAAATATGCTGGATAAAGGGATTCAGAATATCAATTATAACTTTTTGGATCTTCCGAATAACCTATCAATCGTACAAACTAATTTTTTAGGACAGTCTACTTCCTCAAATATAAGTTATTTATACCGCGCAGACGGCACAAAACTGAGAAAACTATACACGACTCTTGGGGGAAGAGGCTCTACAAATACTACGAGTACAACAGAATATCTGGATGGTTTTCAGTATGAAAATTTTGAAGGAGGTGGAATGTGCTTAACATGTAAAACGGAAACAGCCTATGAAGAGCAGGCCTATACTTCAAGAGAAGTAATAGGAAAACCTATTGCTCCGGTTTGGGTTTTGGATTTTGTAGCCACCTCTGAAGGATTTTACAGTTTTAGAGAAAACCGCTATATTTACCAATATCAAGATCATTTAGGAAATACGAGAGTAAGCTTCTCGAAAACCAGCGCAGGCGTTCTTGAAACAAAAGATACCAA
>NZ_JBDFPQ010000036.1:0-2772 GCF_039672645.1 Chryseobacterium sp. C39-AII1 | reverse complement strand
AGAGCATTTAATTCTTTATCAGCATATGAATTTTATTCAGAGCGTGTCTTAGTTTAATTAAATGCTTTCTCTTTTTCTAAAGTTATCTATTTTTTTCTTTTGCAAATCTAAAGGAGCGAAGTCGAAGACTAAAGTCTCGCCATCATTTACTGAAAATATTTTCATTTTATAAAATTCAAATTGATTATAATGTTTTGATTTTTAGATTTTTAATTTTAAATGATAAACATCATGTACTTTATTTTCATTCTGATGTAACAAATATTCTTTTTGAGGTGTCTTATGTATGAAAACTTCTCATGTAATGAAAATCAAATTAACATCGATTGCCTTATTAGTGGGCATTGTTGCTTTTGCACAGACTAAAAACGATACCATAAAACCTAAGGAAAAGGAAATTGAAGCCGTTACCGTTACCGTAAGAAAACCAACCGTAGAATCTAAAGTCGACAGAACGGTTTTCAATGTAGCCAACAGCTCTATTCTTGCCGGAAATACAACTTGGGACGTATTAAGAATGACTCCGCTTGTGAGTATTGATAATAATGACGCCATAAAAGCAGAGGGAGAATCTGTTACCGTTTACATCAACGATAGAAAATCCGTTTTTACAGGAAAAGAACTGAAGGAATATTTAAAAACCATTCCGGCAGATAATTTAATGAAGGTTGAGGTGATCACAAGCCCTTCTTCAAGATATGAAGCCACAGGATCTGTCATTAATATCGTCCTGAAAAAACGTGATGACGAAGGCCTGAAAGGAAGTGTAACATTTAACAACAGACAAAATACCAAGAATTCGCAATACACAAACTTAAACCTTAACTATCATAAAAAAAGCTTTACACAAACCTTAATCGGAAGTTACAGCGATAACATCAATGTGCAGAAAAACTCAAGTACGTATGTGACTTATGCGAATAATTCTCTGATGGAAATGAGCTCTAGAAATGAAGGAAGATATAAGAGTCCTTCAGTTTCATCTACTTCAGAATATGCATTGAATGACAAAAATACGGTAGGGTTGATTTTAGAGTATTATCAAAGTAATTCCAACTCTTTTTCAAATGCGGAAGGGACGAATTATTTAAATAATGAATTAACAAGTACAATTCAGCAAAACCAGACAGCAATAGGCTTAAACCGTAATTTGGGAACCAATCTTTTCTATAAATATTACGATAAGGAGAAAAACAGAATTTTAGATATTAATGTGGGAACCAACTATTACGGACAGTCGGAAGATAGCTATTTTTTAAGAAATATCTATTCTAATACGCCTTCCGTAAACGAAATTGGAGTTCTTTCTGATATTGAGAACCGAAATTATTATCTGAAAATAGATTACACCCAACCTTTAGGAAAATCTGGGGCGACCTTTGAAGTGGGAGGAAAGATGAATTTCAATAATAATATAATTCCGAATAGCTTATATGGCAACCAGTTGTCCGGGCTTAGTCCGAATGATGCCTTTCATTATGAGGATAATATTAATTCATTATATGCCAATTATAGCAGAACATTTTTTAAGAAATTAGAAACAAGAGTAGGGCTTCGTTATGAATATACCGATTTAAGGATGCGTCAGGATGTTTCGGGTGCTTCGAGAAAAGATTCTTACGGTACATTTTTGCCTAATTTGTTATTAAAATATTCTTTTTCAGACAAATATGATCTGAGTTTAACCTACAATCGTAATATCTGGAGGCCTTGGTATTCAGAGTTTAACCCTTTTATGATTCCTAATAACGACGGAATTTACAGCCGCGGGAATATGGATTTGAATCCAAACCCGAGCGATAGATTATACATGAAATTTGGGATTTTAAAGAAATATTTTATCTCTGCCAGATATATGTTTACCGATCAGGATTACTGGACAGACTATATTCCGGGAACTATTCCTGATGCCAACGGAAACCCGCAGCAGGTAACCATTACCCAGGAATCCAATTTCAATGGAAAAGTTCATAAATATTATCTGTATGCGAATACCAACCAGACCTTTTTCAAGAATAAATTTACCGTAAATATGGGATTGGGATGGTATTATATCGATAACAGCGATTTTAATGCTAAAAATAAAATTGATAATAATTTTTATATCAGTTATCTGAGTGCTACCGCCAACCTTTCATACACCAATCTTTTTAATAAAAATATTAATTTAAGTGCTTGGGTTGAAGTCGGAAATCAAAGTAATGGAAATTCTTACACCAATAAGCCAAATGTATTTCATAATATTTCAGCAACAAAAATCTTCCCGAAAACCCAGATGGAAGTCAGCTTACAGTTGATGAATATCTTTAAAAGACCGAATTATGATGCTACAAGCTATAACCAATCAGGATTTACCAGAAGTTCTTCAAAATGGGATTGGTACGGAGCTTCCATATCATTCGTAAAACGTTTCGGAAACCAGAAAGTAAAAGAAAATACCAAAACCGATGTTGAAAAAGACGGCGGCGGCGGAAAGTAAATTTTTTTAATGTTAAATTTATAAACGGACAGTGGATTGATTTCATTGTCCGTTTTTTATTACGGTTTTATTTTTTTTTGAAGCTATTCCTGCTTTCCGCACTCGCTATTTATTTTGGTTTCGGCGGCGCGGCGAAGCCAAAATAAATGAGCTCAAACAAATTCTTCAATGGTAAGTTTGCAAATAGAAAAAAATAGATATAGATTAGTTAAAAAAATTAACCTAAAGGAAAAGCAGCAGGATAAAGAAAGACGTTTCGTTGATACCAAGATATCGCCCCTGATTTTATTCCC
>NZ_JBDFPQ010000035.1:0-4163 GCF_039672645.1 Chryseobacterium sp. C39-AII1 | reverse complement strand
TCCACCACCAGCGTCCTGAGCGAAATACATTCCATGAGCACTTGAACTTCCCATTCCATTATAACTCGATAACGTAGAATTAGGATCAAAATCTCCATTAAATGCAGAATGTTCTCCATAGGTATCCCTCGGACTATTTCCATCAGGATCTATATAGTTGATTGGATTATTAAACGCATAATTATATGGCGAATATCTTCTCATTTGTTCTGCCAAGGCATCTACAACACCCCATCTTCCAAGATCCGGCATATACATTCTGGCTCCAAAATCGTACATTCCCGTCTCCTGAAGCTCTTTACCGTTGTATTTATAAGAATACAAACTTCCAATAACTGATGAATTAGACCCACCAATATGGTTTAACCCAAAAGGATAAAAATTGTTGGTATCTCTGGTTTCAAGAACGCCTGCGCTGTTTTTGGAAAAATTTTAAAATAAAAATAGGGCATTGATTTCAATGCCTATTTTTTCAGTTTTTATTTATTAAAATTATTTAACAATTCTTTTTGGGAAGAAATCTTTTAAATCTATATCATAAATAATTGGATTACAATTTTTTCTTGTTTCATTACTATTAACCTTTATTATATTACTTAAAATATCGTCTATATTTTCATAAATAACATTACCTAGTAAATCAACGTCTATTGTATTACAGTAATTTTTAGTATCCTGAAAAGTAATCCATGAAGTATAGTTACCCTTTTTCGGAGGAGGAGGAGGCATATAATAATATTTCATAAAATATTCATAATTGAAATCTTTATCAAGTATAGCCATTGAAGAAACAAACATATAATTACCTGCTGATCCTGTATGTAAAGTTATATCATAAACTGATTTTTTTGTATGATATATCATTTGTTTAAAAATAGTTAGTATGCCTTTATTGTATTTTTTAGAAAAGAAAATAATTTTTGCTAATCCATTGGTTCCTAATCCATTTTTTAAATTAAAATCCTTTTGGTTTAATATATAGTATACACTATAATTAATATCATCTGATATTTTTATTATATTTCTTGTTTCAGTTTTTGAATTAACAGATAATTTTTTATTGTCTAAATCAATCATTTTCATCTGAGAAAAAACGTTCATACTAAAAGCTAAGGCTATTAAGATTATTATTTTATTTAATTGTTTTGACTCCATATTTTGTCATTATAATATTAAAATTTCTTTGAGTAGCTACACCATCCTTATACCAAACCCATCCATTTATATATTTGTCCTGAGATGTTTGATTATGTTTAATAAAACTTTGAAATCCTACTTTACCTTCAGTAGGAAACAAACTAGAATAGTCCCTATTGACAAAAATATCTCTGGATTTTACAATAGATGAGATACCCGTACCGAAAAGATCATCAAACCTTACTGACCAGCAAGATCCCATAATTAAATTTTTCCCTTCTTTAACATAATTGCCAATTCCAATAAGACTATCTATACTACTTATAAGGTTCGAGGATAATTTGCTTTTATCGGAGATATATTGTTGAATGTTACTTCCTAAAATTTTTTCAGTATCTATATTGGTATAAAAACCGGTATCTCCTACCATGATATATTTGCCCGTACTTGGATCACGAATAGCTTCTCCGTTTCCATCAAAAGTGTAACGTTCACTTACCAAGCCATGTGCATTGATATAAATATTGTCAGCTTGGCTATTTCCTAAATAAGCCGCTAATTTTTTCAAAGCATCTTCTAAGCTTGTCGCGTCAATTACTTTCCAACCATTTTCTGCAAAATCACTATTTACAAAATTACCTAGATTGTTTTCATCTCCTCTAATAAAATTAAGTATTACATTTTTCATGGGTTCTCCCCACGCATTCCCCCAGGAACTTCCTCCACCACCTGCATCGGGAGCGAAATACATTCCATGAGAGCTTCCCATTCCATTATAACTCGACAAGGTAGAATTTGGATCAAAATCTCCATTAAATGCAGAATGCTCTCCATAAATAGATCTTGGATCATACGCTGCATTTCCATCAGGATCTATAAATCTTAAGGGATTATTAAACGCGTAATTATACGGAGAATATCTTCTCATCTGCTCTGCCAAAGCATCTACAACACCCCATCTTCCCAGATCCGGCATATACATTCTCGCACCAAAATCGTACATTCCTGTTTCCTGAAGCTCTTTACTATTAAACTTATAAGAATACAAACTTCCGAAAGCAGAAGCATTAGATCCCCCAATATGGTTTAACCCAAAAGGATAATAATTGTTGGTATCTCTTACCTGAATGCCTTCGCTGGTTTTTGAGAAGCTTATTCTCGTATTTCCTAAATGATCTTGATACTGGTAAATATAGCGGTTTTCTCTAAAACTGTAAAATCCTTTGGAAGTGACTACAAAATCAAGCTTCCATTCAACAATCGCAGGAGATCCCGGTTTACAAATCTGCGAGATCAGGCCGAAATGGTGTAAAAAAAGCGGCTTATGAGCAATAAATACTACAAAACATGAAAAATATAAAACCCACCGCAATAGCGATGGGTTGTGTTGTTATTACTCATGGATTACAAATCCGCGAGATCGGGTTTAGCATTAATAAAGGAAACTAAAATGTCTGGAAAAATTACCGAGGTAGTTAAATAATAATCTATTCTTCATTATCTTGATTTTATTATTTCAAAATTACTTTGTTTAAATTCTTTATAAAAGTCATTATAGAGTATATTACTCTCAAAATATTTTTTAAAATTTAAATCTCCTTTAATTTTTAAAACGGGCATTTTATCTCTATTTTTCATTGACTCCTGAATACTATATAAACAATCTACAAATGAATTAATTTCAGTACCAAAATATCCATACGATTTAAAAAAAGCTTTTCCAATTTCGTAATAAACATCTAAGTCAATTTTCACCTTTGACAAATCAATAATTATTGTTGAGTTTTTATTATCAATATCTTCTTTTACTCCATTTAGTAATACGCAACCTCTCAGATAATAATATTTCTGTTTATAATTCAATTCATACCATTGTATTTTATCTTTCTTTTCAGTAAGTAATTTAAAATTATCAATGTAATTCTGGTTATATATACCCAAGGGATCGTTAAGAAGCCCTGATAAAACAATTTCTTTAGTTTTAATAAAAATATCAGAAACATTAAAAATATAATTACTTTTAAAAGATTTATAATGTATCTTAATTGTTAAATCTTTATCTACAATTTCTCCAAATTTCAAATTGATAGATTTTATACTACTACTTTGAATAATTATTTGATCAAACTCTTGTCTATGAATTAGCTTAATATAACTTGTCGTAAACAATACTTTTTCATGTAAAAAAAATTCTATTTTCATTTTATGGTTGAGCTGGTTGGTATTTCTATTATATTTTTATAATTATGATCAAAGACTAATCCCCACTTTCCATTTGGATGTTGAATAATTCTGCTTCCATTTAAACTAGTTCCGGGAATATCCTTAATTTTCCATTCTAGAGCACCTCCCCACTTAGCGCTATTTCGAACAGTTTCATGAACTCCATTTCTTATTATTGGAGTACCTCTTCCTGCTAAAATTTCTACTAGTTCTTCGGTTACATTCTTTGGCAAATTTTTAGGATCAATTCTAATCCCGGCCCCCATAATCTTTGACATTGCAGCTCTAGAAAGAGCCTTACTTTCCAGACCTTCTAAACTTTTCTCAGGGTTAATGAAGAGCATAGCTGCCATACCAACCGTCTCTCTTTCTTCAGCATAAGGTCCCACACCTGCATTTCCAATGGCAGAATAAGGATCAGCATTTCCAAATAAAAGACCTGCTATAATTGGCCAAGTCATATCACGCTCTACAGAACCTGTTGGAATGCCTACATTTACTTTATTAGATTCTTTTTTCTTACTTCCAAACAGATTCCCGAAAAAACTACCTACTCTTTGCCAGAAATTTGGCCCTGTATCACTATTATTAGACGGAGGATTTAGATAACTCTGTAATACATCATAGGCTTCTTTTCCATAGTAGGTTTCTCCTCCAGAGCCAGCCTGTCCACCACCAGCATCCTGAGCGAAATACATTCCATGAGCACTTGAACTTCCCATTCCATTATAACTCGATAACGTAGAGTTTGGATCAAAATCTCCATTAAAGGCAGAATGTTCTCCATAGGTATCCCTCGGACT
>NZ_JBDFPQ010000034.1:3415-5244 GCF_039672645.1 Chryseobacterium sp. C39-AII1 | reverse complement strand
TGGAATAAAGAAATTAAGGTCATCAAAAAACTTTAAAATTTTCTTCAAAAACATTTGGTCAATTAAAAATAAGTTATTACTTTTGCACACGCAAATACGGAGCGAAACTGACAGAAAAGTAGCTGCGTTACAAAGCGAAAGATTGAAGATCATTGAAATACAATATAACAACCAAGTAAGGAAAAACTAAAGCGTCAAAACTTTGAGTGAGTCAAGAACAAACATACAATGGAGAGTTTGATCCTGGCTCAGGATGAACGCTAGCGGGAGGCCTAACACATGCAAGCTGAGCGGTAGAGATCTTTCGGGATCTTGAGAGCGGCGTACGGGTGCGGAACACGTGTGCAACCTGCCTTTATCAGGGGGATAGCCTTTCGAAAGGAAGATTAATACCCCATAATATAAGAAACGGCATCGTTTTTTATTGAAAACTCCGGTGGATAGAGATGGGCACGCGCAAGATTAGATAGTTGGTAGGGTAACGGCCTACCAAGTCAGTGATCTTTAGGGGGCCTGAGAGGGTGATCCCCCACACTGGTACTGAGACACGGACCAGACTCCTACGGGAGGCAGCAGTGAGGAATATTGGACAATGGGTTAGCGCCTGATCCAGCCATCCCGCGTGAAGGACGACGGCCCTATGGGTTGTAAACTTCTTTTGTATAGGGATAAACCTTTCCACGTGTGGGAAGCTGAAGGTACTATACGAATAAGCACCGGCTAACTCCGTGCCAGCAGCCGCGGTAATACGGAGGGTGCAAGCGTTATCCGGATTTATTGGGTTTAAAGGGTCCGTAGGCGGGTCTGTAAGTCAGTGGTGAAATCTCACAGCTTAACTGTGAAACTGCCATTGATACTGCAGGTCTTGAGTGAGGTAGAAGTAGCTGGAATAAGTAGTGTAGCGGTGAAATGCATAGATATTACTTAGAACACCAATTGCGAAGGCAGGTTACTATGTCTTAACTGACGCTGATGGACGAAAGCGTGGGGAGCGAACAGGATTAGATACCCTGGTAGTCCACGCCGTAAACGATGCTAACTCGTTTTTGGGTTTTTAAGATTCAGAGACTAAGCGAAAGTGATAAGTTAGCCACCTGGGGAGTACGAACGCAAGTTTGAAACTCAAAGGAATTGACGGGGGCCCGCACAAGCGGTGGATTATGTGGTTTAATTCGATGATACGCGAGGAACCTTACCAAGGCTTAAATGGGAATTGATCGGTTTAGAAATAGACCTTCCTTCGGGCAATTTTCAAGGTGCTGCATGGTTGTCGTCAGCTCGTGCCGTGAGGTGTTAGGTTAAGTCCTGCAACGAGCGCAACCCCTGTCACTAGTTGCCATCATTAAGTTGGGGACTCTAGTGAGACTGCCTACGCAAGTAGAGAGGAAGGTGGGGATGACGTCAAATCATCACGGCCCTTACGCCTTGGGCCACACACGTAATACAATGGCCGGTACAGAGGGCAGCTACCTAGCGATAGGATGCAAATCTCGAAAGCCGGTCTCAGTTCGGATTGGAGTCTGCAACTCGACTCTATGAAGCTGGAATCGCTAGTAATCGCGCATCAGCCATGGCGCGGTGAATACGTTCCCGGGCCTTGTACACACCGCCCGTCAAGCCATGGAAGTCTGGGGTACCTGAAGTCGGTGACCGTAACAGGAGCTGCCTAGGGTAAAACAGGTAACTAGGGCTAAGTCGTAACAAGGTAGCCGTACCGGAAGGTGCGGCTGGAACATCTCATTTTAGAGCGTCTTTTGACGTAAAACAAAATTAGTGTCCTAGACACAAAGTACTTATTCAAAGTAAAGCTTTAGTTTTTTGTTTGGTTG
>NZ_JBDFPQ010000034.1:0-3315 GCF_039672645.1 Chryseobacterium sp. C39-AII1 | reverse complement strand
CTAGAGGGGGAATTAGCTCAGCTGGCTAGAGCGCCTGCCTTGCACGCAGGAGGTCAAGGGTTCGACTCCCTTATTCTCCACCATCATGGATGGTTTAGTTTTAAAAAAGCGAATAGAGCCAAAAACAATATTTGCGAATTAAACTTGAAGTAGATTTAAGATCATTGACATTAACGGTAAAGACATCACAAAGAGAAAACCGAGCACTTATAAGTGCTTGAGTAACCTAAAAATAGGAAAGAAATCGTTAAGGGCGTATGGCGGATGCCTAGGCTTTCAGAGGCGACGAAGGACGTGGTAAGCTGCGAAAAGCTGCGGGGATTGGCACACACGAATTGATCCGCAGATGTCCGAATGGGGCAACCCAATACATTGAAGATGTATTACCTCTTAGGAGGAGCAAACCAGGAGAACTGAAACATCTAAGTACCCTGAGGAAAAGAAATCGAAGAGATTCCGTAAGTAGTGGCGAGCGAAAGCGGATTAGCCCAAAAGTCTTTATATATTTAGAAGAACGTACTGGAAAGTGCGGCCGTAGACGGTGATAGCCCGGTATTCGAAAGGTATATATAGATGATAAATGAGTAGGGCGGGACACGTGAAATCCTGTCTGAATATGGGGGGACCATCCTCCAAGGCTAAATACTCCTGAAAGACCGATAGTGAACAAGTACTGTGAAGGAAAGGTGAAAAGCACTTCGAATAGAAGGGTGAAATAGAACCTGAAACCGTACGCCTACAAGCGGTCGGAGCAGATTAATTCTGTGACGGCGTGCCTTTTGCATAATGAGCCTACGAGTTAATTTTACTAGCGAGGTTAAGGACTTCAGGTCCGGAGCCGGAGCGAAAGCGAGTCTGAATAGGGCGGATAGTTAGTAGGATTAGACGCGAAACCTTGTGATCTACCCATGGGCAGGTTGAAGCTTTGGTAACACAAAGTGGAGGACCGAACCGGTTGACGTTGAAAAGTCTTCGGATGACCTGTGGGTAGGGGTGAAAGGCCAATCAAACTGGGAGATAGCTCGTACTCTCCGAAATGCATTTAGGTGCAGCGTCGTATATAAGTTTATTAGAGGTAGAGCTACTGATTGGATGCGGGGGTTTCATCGCCTACCAATTCCTGACAAACTCCGAATGCTAATAAATGTTCTACGGCAGTGAGGGCATGGGTGCTAAGGTCCATGTCCGAGAGGGAAAGAACCCAGACCAACAGCTAAGGTCCCCAAATATATGTTAAGTTGAAGCAACGCGGTTGGACTGCATTGACAGCTAGGATGTTGGCTTGGAAGCAGCCATTCATTTAAAGAGTGCGTAACAGCTCACTAGTCGAGCGGTCCGGCATGGATAATAATCGGGCATAAACATATTACCGAAGCTATGGATTTGTATTTAAGATACATCTGGTAGGAGAGCATTCTGTTTGCGCCGAAGCAGTATCGTGAGGTATTGTGGAGCGGACAGAAAAGAAAATGTAGGCATAAGTAACGATAAAGGGGGCGAGAAACCCCCTCACCGAAAGACTAAGGTTTCCTCAGCCATGCTAATCAGCTGAGGGTTAGTCGGGACCTAACGCGAACCCGAAAGGGGTAGTGGATGGACAATGGGTTAATATTCCCATACTTGCTCACACTAAAAAGGGGACGGTTCGACGTAGCTATTGAAGACGGACGGAAGTGTCAAGGCCTAGCCTTCGGGCGAAGCTGTTATAGTGAAATCGGATCCAAGAAAAGCCGAAGTGAAGCAACCCGTACCAAAACCGACACAGGTGGTCGAGGAGAGAATCCTAAGGTGCTCGAGTGAGTCGTGGCTAAGGAACTAGGCAAAATAGTCTCGTAACTTCGGAAGAAGAGACGCCATCAGCAATGGTGGCCGCAGTGAAGAGGCCCAGGCGACTGTTTATCAAAAACACAGGACTCTGCTAAATCGAAAGATGCTGTATAGGGTCTGACACCTGCCCGGTGCTGGAAGGTTAAGGAAGGGCGTTAGCGTAAGCGAAGCGTTTGACTGAAGCCCCAGTAAACGGCGGCCGTAACTATAACGGTCCTAAGGTAGCGAAATTCCTTGTCGGGTAAGTTCCGACCTGCACGAATGGTGTAACGATCTGGGCACTGTCTCAGCCACGAGCTCGGTGAAATTGTAGTATCGGTGAAGATGCCGATTACCCGCAATGGGACGAAAAGACCCTGTGAACCTTTACTATAACTTCGTATTGACTTTGAGTAAGTAATGTGTAGGATAGGTGGGAGACTTTGAAGCAGGCACGCTAGTGTTTGTGGAGTCAACGTTGAAATACCACCCTTTACTTACTTGGAGCCTAACTTCTTTTAGAAGGACATTGCGTGGTGGGTAGTTTGACTGGGGTGGTCGCCTCCAAAAGAGTAACGGAGGCTTTCAAAGGTACCCTCAGCACGCTTGGTAACCGTGCGTAGAGTGTAATGGCATAAGGGTGCTTGACTGTGAGACCAACAAGTCGATCAGGTGCGAAAGCAGGACATAGTGATCCGGTGGTTCCGTATGGAAGGGCCATCGCTCATAGGATAAAAGGTACTCCGGGGATAACAGGCTAGTCTCCCCCAAGAGCTCACATCGACGGGGAGGTTCGGCACCTCGATGTCGGCTCGTCACATCCTGGGGCTGGAGAAGGTCCCAAGGGTTGGGCTGTTCGCCCATTAAAGTGGCACGCGAGCTGGGTTCAGAACGTCGTGAGACAGTTCGGTCTCTATCTATTGCGGGCGTTAGATGTTTGAGAGGGCTTGATTCTAGTACGAGAGGACCGAATTGAACAAACCTCTGGTGTATCAGTTGTACCGCCAGGTGCACCGCTGAGTAGCTACGTTTGGAAGAGATAAGCACTGAAAGCATATAAGTGCGAAACTCGCCTCAAGATGAGACATCTTTTAAGGGTCGTGGGAGATGACCACGTTGATAGGCTACAGGTGTAAAGTTGGTAACAGCATAGCCGAGTAGTACTAATTACCCGTAGATTTATAGCCTAGATATAGGTAATAAGTGATGAGTAATAGGTAATGAGCAATCTTAACCTAAGCCTCAAGCTTACTTAAGCCTTATAAGTGCGACACTGGTTTTGCCTTTGTGATGAAATTTACCGATAAAAACAGGTAGCAGATGATAGCTATCAGGTAGCAGGGAAAACCTGTAACCTATAACCATCAACCTGCAACCTTATATACAACCTTTAGGGTGGTTTTAGCGGTGGGGCTCACCTGTTCCCATTCCGAACACAGAAGTTAAGCCCACCAGCGCCGATGGTACTGCTAACGCGGGAGAGTAGGTCGCCGCCAGTTTTTATTAAAA
>NZ_JBDFPQ010000033.1:0-6141 GCF_039672645.1 Chryseobacterium sp. C39-AII1 | reverse complement strand
GCCGGAAATTTCAGCAGATATCTTTGTGGTCCTATGGGTAAAATAACCAATGGATTGATCAAAATCTGCTTTGCAGAGGGAACTTTAGTTTCGGTAGAGAACGGTAACAAAAAGATTGAAGACATCAGAGAAAGGGATCTTGTATGGAGCTACAATGAGGAAACAGGCAAAAAAGAACTGAAAAAAGTAGTGGCATTATCCCGCAATACTTCTTCTTCATTAGTGAAAATTACTGTAAACGGTACCGAAATTACCTGCACCCCGGAACACCCGTTTTACGTAAACGGAAACTGGATAGAAGCCAAAGATCTTACCAAAGGAATGCTTCTAACAACCTTAGACGGAACAACTTCTCCCGTAGAGTCTATTAATTTCTTGGATGAAAAGGTAAAAGTCTATAACTTTGAAGTTGAAAGCAACCATAATTATTATGTTTCTGAGAAAGAGATTTTGGTGCATAATACCTGCTGGACAGAAAGACTTGCTAGATTTATGGAATATGCAGGAAATATTGAAGCTAAATCTCTTACTTCACAGGAAGCAACAATTAATCATTTAGAAAACGTATTTAAAATGTTAGATAAAACCAGAACAGATGATAGAATAATTAAATTAGTAGGAGAAGGAGCTAAAAATGTATATCCTGGGCTGAATGGTTCTAAAATGATTTATCAGGCAGGAAAAAAAGGTACCTTGAATTATACAGAAGTATTTCTTGATGGTGGTTTTCAAATAATTAGAGATGGTAAAGTTATATTAAGTAAAGTTAAATAAGATGATAGAAAAACTTAAGTATGCCTTATTCAGTATTCCTGATTATGATATTTATCGAAAATATTTCCAAACTAAAGATAGTATAACAATTTATTATAAGAACGTCATTGTTAAGGCAACAAATGATGAAATTTCAGTATTCTATGATTCTGAAGAACATTTTGTGGCTAAAGGATTGAAATATTTAGATAAAAATACTACATTAAAACTTTTTAATGATGTTCCTTCTGCAATTGATTATATGAATTATCTTTCTCTCGTAACATTAGATATTAGGTATACATTGTATCATTATTTTTTGTTTAAATTAAAAGATGTAGGAATTAATTATAATTATTTCTCATTTGGATTTGCAGGGAGTTATCCAAATTATTCTGAGGATAATCTAAGTATTCGTTGCGATTTTGGAAATTTGAGCATAGTGGATAAAAAAGTAAAATATAATTGTATAATTATTTTTAATAATGATGGATCCACTAGATTTTCTTTTTATCCAGAAGAACCGGCATGGAACGAACAAAAGATATGCCCCAAAAGAGACGTAGATAAAATTATAGAATATATTCTAAATCTTAAAGTTGATAATTACGAAGATATTCCATTAATAGAATCATAAATAAAAAAGAGTAGCCACAGCTACTCTTTTTACAGTTTTACGGAAAACCGCTATATTTAAATGCCAAGATCATTTAGGAAATACAGGCTTCCAAAAACAGCGCAGGCGTTCTTGAAACAAAAGATACCAACAATTATTATCCTTTTGGATTGAATCATATCGGGGGATCTAATGCTTCGGCTTTTGGAAGCTTGTATTCTTACAAATACAACGGAAAAGAGCTTCAGGAAACAGGAATGTACGATTTTGGCGCGAGAATGTATATGCCGGATCTGGGAAGATGGGGTGTTGTAGATGCTTTGGCAGAACAGATGAGAAGATATTCGCCGTATAATTATGCGTTTAATAATCCCTTAAGATTTATAGATCCTGATGGAAACAGTCCGCGAGAAACATATGGTGAACATTCTGCATTTAATGGAGATTTTGATCCAAACTCTACATTGTCGAGCTTTTCAGGAATGAGTAATTCATTGGCCAACTATTTTGCTCCGGATGCAGGAGGTGGGCAAGAAGGCTCTGGAACTACTTATTATGGTCAAGAAGCATACGATGTTTTACAGAGTTATTTAAACCCTCAGTACACTCCTAATTTTGGGCAGTTTGATTTTACGCAGTATGGGGCGAATAATGATGAACCACCAGTAAACTTCTTTGGAGCTTTTGAGCCCTCTGTATTTCATAATGTTTTTAAAAATGCATCTGAAAAATATAAATATACTGAAGGAGATGGTATTTTCAGAGTATATGGACACGGAAATGTAGGTTTATTACAAGATGAAAAGGCTAAAATCTTGACAGCGGATGAGTTTGATATACAAATGAACAAAAAAAGTATAAATTGGAAGAATGTAGAATCAATGAAGAATAGTACACTTATTTTATATGCATGTATGTCAGCTTCAGAACTTAATGGTGAAACTTCAATAGCAAGAATGATTTCACAAAAACATCAAAAAACCTTAGTAATAGGATTTGATGGTTATGCGACATATGGAAGGGAAAGTATTACTAAAAGCCCTACTATTAAAAGTATTAATAAAGAATTAGGCTTATATGACTCAATGGGAACAGTAGTGTTCTATATGAACGGTAAAGAAATTAATAGAATGATGTATTCTACTTTTCAAATGTTAAAATATTAATTATAAATTATATAAACTATGAAATATTTATTATTCCTATCTTTTTTATTGTTGATTACTTGCAATGATAAAAATAGTAATGAATTAACCGAAAAATCTTCTGATTCAATTAAAATAACAAAAGAGGAGAATCCTTATATGACTAATTATGAAAATAAGGAAAGAAAGAAAAAATTATTGGATGATGCTATTATTAAAGGTGACACCTTAGCTTATCAAGAATCATTTAAGGATTTTTCTGTTTCGGGGCATTTGCAGGAGTTTTTATATTATTCTTTAAAAATGGCAAAGAATCATAATTATAGTGATGCATATTTTGATACTTATTATATTTTAAATTTACTAAATAATCAAAATGGATTTATATCTGAAAAAGATAAAAATGAATCACTTTTCTATTTACTAAAATCTTACGAAATGGGGAACTCTAATGCTAAATATAAGATTAATGATTTATTTATAAAAAAAAATAAAAAGATTCCTAATTCATCTATAATAAATTAGTACCTACATATTCTAAATTAATTAAAATTTTAATATGTAATTAGGGTGTTGTAATCAATGCCCTATTTTTCTTCTTAAAAAGTTTTGCTAAAAAATGAATGGGGAGCAAAAGATCCTATTAAAAATGGTAGAAGCTGGGAAAGCTTACCAATTAGTTTATCGGCCTACTATGATACAATAACAATTCATCATTCTGGAAATGCAAAGAATTATATGACAATTCAACAATTACAAGATAAGGAACAAAATGATGGTTATGCAGATATTCCTTATCATTTTGCAATTGATAGTAAAGGGAACATATATGAAGGAAGACCCATATATATAAAGGGTGCACATACAGCTGGAGCTAATACTTCTAATATTGGTATTGTCTTAATGTCAGACTTAGATTATCAAAATAAAGGGCTTTCTTTCGAAAAATTCCTTGTTGAGAATTATATTAATGGAAATGGTGGGGCAAGCACAGCAATGAGAAAATCTTTGACTAATTTAGTTTCATATTTGAATAGTCAATATGGGATTCAGTATCTTGGTGGACATATTGAAAAAATAAATGATACAAGATATTGCCCAGGTGACGGAGGTATGAAAATTGTAAATTATTTAAGACAAAAATTTAATATGCAAATTCCAATAAAACAATAGTAGACATGAAAATATATTTTTATTTAATTAGTTTTATAACGCTAGTAGTAATTGTAATTACTCCTAAATCTTTTTATGATGATTTTAGTGAATTATTTGATAAGATAATATTCATAGCAACTATTGTTAATATTATTTTAGGAAGTTTAAAAAGTATAAAAATAAACCCGTTAAATTTTTATATTATTACTTTATTACATTTTATATATTGTATTATTACAGTTAGTTACTATGATCATAATGATTCCTATTGGCTGAGATTATTTTCTATTATATCAAAAAAAAATACAGTATTTAATCATACAACTCTCGCATTATTAAATAATATAATGTATTATATTATTCCTATTATTATCATTTTTTATTTGAGAAATCTATTTTTAATAATTTACAGAGTTTTAAGAAATAAAAGATTCTATCCTAATTAAGATAGAAATAATTCGGGTGTTGATTTTCAATACCCGAATTTCAAATTATAGGTTTTTTTCAAAAACAGCGCAGGCGTTCTTGAAACAAAAGATACCAATAATTATTATCCTTTTGGGTTGAATCATATCGGGGGATCTAATGCTTCTAATTTCGGAAGCTTGTATTCTTACAAATACAACGGAAAAGAGCTTCAAGAAACAGGAATGTATGATTTTGGAGCGAGAATGTATATGCCGGATCTGGGAAGATGGGGTGTTGTAGATGCTTTGGCAGAACAGATGAGAAGATATTCTCCATATAATTACGCATTTAATAATCCACTAAGATTTATAGATCCTGATGGAAACAGTCCGCGAGAAACATATGGAGAGCATTCTGCCTTTAATGGAGATTTTGATCCAAACTCTACGTTGTCGAGTTATAATGGAATGGGAAGTTCAAGTGCTCATGGAATGTATTTCGCTCAGGATGCTGGTGGTGGACAGGAGGGCTCTGGAGGAGAAACTTACTATGGAAAAGAAGCCTATGATGTATTACAGAGTTATCTAAATCCTCCGTCAAATAATAATAATGATACAGGACCTAATTTCTGGCAGCGCGTTGGTAGTTTCTTTGGAAATTTATTTGGCGGTAAAAAAAGTAAGAAGAGCGCAGTTACTTTCTCTATTGTAGATATTGCTTTTATCCCGGAAGGTGTTGCTGCAGAAACGGCATCATTTGGGTCTTTAATTGAGGGAGTTGGAGGTGCTACAGTCTCAACCGCTGCTGCAACATTAGGTGCTGTCTTATATCCAGCAATGATCAAGGAACCCAAATTTGATTGGACAAGAGGTATGCCATTGGATATACCTATTACAACAACAAATACTCCCCAAGATTTATATTTATATAGAAATATGAGAAGTGTAAATGGTATACCAATGGTTGGTGAAGGTTTAGATAAATTAGGCTTAAGAGACAAAGATGTTAATTTTCTTTCTAACTCTACTATGATAACGCCTCTCTTTTCAAATGGTCTGTCTGTAACTGTTGGCTACGGAAATGTAATTCCGTCAAATGTTCCTGACACCCATAAAAAACAAACTTTATTTAGAATATCAGCAAGCTCATTAGCATCTTATAGCTTGATTGGAATACCAGTCTCAAATCCTTCAAATCCTTTTTATGGACAAATACGTCCTGCAATTCCTATGAATGTAGGAACTTTTAGAACATTAATTCAAACCACTGCCCCAGCTTGGCACCCTGTAAAATAAATTATAATGGAAGAAAGAAATGTAATTATCAAACAAATTCAAGAAAAATTAGAAATTGAACTAAAACCAGAAAATATATCCAAGATGACCTTGGATGAATATAGAGATTTTATTATCTCAATGTTTGAGTATATAAATTTATACAAGAATAAGTATCTTTTAACATCATTAGATTTTAAAGAATTTGCAAATAATTTTGTATATAATTATGATGATGATGGATATGAAGATAATTGTGGCGAAAGAGTAAGGTTTTTTATGGATGAATTAGCGATTCTATACACTTATCAACCACCTTTTTTTTGGGATTCTAACTTTGAGGATTTTAAGCATAGAATGAAAAGAGATGTCTCAAAAGGAAATGGCTTATAAAATTGGATAATACTCCAGATATGTTGTTTTCTTTTATGAATGGAATTCAACAATTAAAAGTGTGATAAATTAATAGAAAAACGAATGATCTTAATGATTATTCGTTTTTATGTTGATAATTAAAACCGCTATATTTACCAGTATAAAGATCATTTAGGAAATACGAGAATAAGCTTCTCAAAAACCAGCGAAGGCGTTCAGGTAAGAGATACCAACAATTATTATCCTTTTGGGTTGAATCATATCGGGGGATCTAATGCTTCGGCTTTTGGAAGCTTGTATTCTTACAAATACAACGGAAAAGAGCTTCAGGAAACAGGAATGTATGATTTTGGAGCGAGAATGTATATGCCTGACCTGGCAAGATGGGGTGTTGTAGATGCTTTGGCAGAACAGA
>NZ_JBDFPQ010000032.1:0-11740 GCF_039672645.1 Chryseobacterium sp. C39-AII1 | reverse complement strand
ATATTTTTGAGGGAAATTTTATGGTCTTTAAAAACTGACATAATGATGGAATATCACCTATAAATATAAAAATAAATCCATGCAGAAAAGAAAAAGTCGAAAGAAAAAATCTTCCGACCAAGACTACTGAAAGCCCGCCGAAACTCAAAATATTCATTTGTAATTTAAACTTTAATGATAAAAATAACGAATTTATTCAACCGCAACAGAGTCATCACCACGTCCGTCGGCAACAGCATGAATGGTTCCATTTTCATCAATGGTAATCACTTCTGTTTTTCCGATATGATCTATTCTTTCGGGCTTATAACCTAATTTTTCTAAATCTTTAATCACGTTTTCAGGAAAGTTCTTTTCATAAGAAACCGTTTCTGGAAGCCATTGATGATGAAATTTCGGTGCATTAACCGTCATATTGGCATTCAATTTAAAATCAACGACATCTACAATCGACTGATAAACAGAAGTTGGAATCGTTGTTCCTCCCGGAGTTCCCACCACCATATAAGGTTTTCCATTTTTCAGAAGAATAGTTGGCGTCATTGAAGAAAGCATTCTTTTATTAGGCTGAATAGCATTGGCTTCACCACCCACTGCTCCAAACATATTCGGAACGCCAGGCTTGATAGAAAAGTCGTCCATTTCATTATTTAAGAAGAATCCCGCGCCATTTACGAGTACCTTACTTCCATAATATCCGTTTAAGGTAGTGGTCACAGAAGCTGCATTTCCATCTTTATCAAGTACTGAAATATGAGTGGTTTGTGTAGATTCATTCGGCTGTTTAATGATGTTTCCAACTTCAGCGCTCGGAGTTGCTTTGTTGAAACTAAAGCTTTTCCATCTGCTTTTTAAATATTCATCAGAAATTAGATAAGAGGTTTTATCTTGAATAAAATCTGGATCTCCCATGTATTCGGCACGGTCGGCAAAAGCTCTTCTTTCTGCTTCTACCATAATCTGAACCGCTTCTTTAGAATTTTGCTGATATTTTTCAAGATTTTCAAAACTTGCCATTCTCAGCATTTGAGCTAAAAGAAGTCCACCGCTTGAAGGCAAAGGCATCGAAACTACATTGTTTCCTTTATATTCAAATTCCAGTGCTTTTCTTTCGGCAACTTTATAGTTTTTAAGGTCTTCTAAGGTAATAATTCCGTTTCCTCTTTTCATTTCAGCCACCAAAAGTGCAGCCGTTTTTCCTTCATAAAATCCTTTTGCTCCTTGTTTTTGAATTAATTTTAAGGTTTCAGCCAAATCTTTCTGAACCAAAATATCACCTCCTTTCCAAGGTGCATCCTTAACAAAGATTATTGGAGATTGGTTATGCTTCTGGAATTTTTCTCTTTGTGAATTTAGCATATTGGCTTCAAGATCAGTAATCGCAAATCCTTTTTCAGCTAAATCAATCGCCGGCTGAATGATTTTTTCCATCGGAAGTTTACAATATTTCAACGTTGCATAAGATCCGGCAATACTTCCAGGAATTCCGACTGCTAATCTTCCGTTTTGAGAAAGATCGGTGTTGGCTTTTCCGTTTTTATCAAGATACATATCTCGGGAAGCTTTCCTTGGAGCCGTTTCACGGTAGTCAATGGTGAATTTTTCACCATTATTTTTCACCCCAACCAAAAATCCGCCACCGCCAATATTTCCGGCTTGGGGATACACCACCGCCAATGCATATTGTGTAGCAACGATGGCGTCATAGGCATTTCCGCCCATTTTCATCACCTTTGCTCCGGCTTCACTTGCCAAAGGGTGAGCAGATACTACAACGCCTTTATTTTTTACTTTTACTTCTTTAACAATATTAATGTCTGTGTACTGTGCTGATACAGATTGTGTTGCAAGTACCAATAGAAATATATACTTCTTCATGATAAAAATTATACTCGAATTTACAATTTTGTTTTAAGATAGGGGGTAAAATATTTATTTTTGCTTTGATCAACTAAAAAGAATAAAATGGAATCCTATACGGAAAGAATACTGATTACGGGTGCTTTGGGACAAATCGGCACCGAACTTACGAACAGACTTGTTGAAATGCATGGTGCGGAAAATGTTGTGGCTTCAGGGCTAGACAGATGGCAAAAGGGCATAACTTCTGCCGGGCACTATGAAAGAATGGACGTTACCAATACTCAGCTGGTAAGACAGGTTATTAAAGATTACGAAATTACAACGGTGTATCATTTGGCCTCATTATTGTCTGGAACTTCAGAAAAGCAGCCTATTTTCGCGTGGAAATTAAATCTTGAACCCTTGCTTCATTTTTGTGAAATGGCAAAAGAAGGACTTCTTAAAAAGATCTTCTGGCCAAGTTCAATTGCGGTTTTCGGGAAAGGAATTCCAAAGCATGAGGTAGCTCAGGATGTTGTGTTGAATCCTACAACCGTTTATGGTATTTCTAAAATGGCAGGCGAGAAGTGGTGCGAATATTATTTCGACAAGCATGGAGTAGATGTAAGAAGTATCAGATATCCTGGTTTGATTTCGTGGAAAACTCCGGCAGGTGGTGGAACTACCGATTATGCGGTTGAGATTTTTTATGAAGCGATTGAAGAAGGAAAGTATACAAGTTTCATTTCCGAAGATACAGGAATGCCGATGTTGTATATGGATGATGCCATCAACGCAACCTTGAAATTAATGGAAGCTCCGGCGGAAAATCTTACCGTTCGTTCGTCTTATAATTTGGGTGGAATGTCATTTACTCCAAAAGAATTGGCGGAAGAAATCAAGAAAGAAATTCCTGAATTTACGATCGATTATAAACCAGATTTCAGACAGCAGATTGCAGATTCTTGGCCAGCTTCAATTGATGATTCTGTTGCTAAAAAAGATTGGGGATTGTCTTACGATTTCGGAATTTCTGAAATGTCTAAAGATATGATCAAGAATTTAAGAGTAAAATTAGGTAAGGATTAATTATATAAAGTAAAGCTTTAAGTATTTATCTTTTTAACATCTGATTTTTAATTAAATATACAATTTATATAAACTTTAATTTAAATGATATTATTGACTTTCAACATCGCAAATATTGAAGCCGAAGCTAAAAATGGCTTTGAAATTTCCGGTGAAGAGAGATTAAATATTACAGAAGATAATACGAAAGCGATTCTTAGAATTTTAGATCTTCACGATACAAAAGCCAGTTTTTTTATAGAGATTTCTATTGTAGAAAAACTGCAAAATTTAATAAAAGCAATTTCATCTCAAGGGCATGAAATTGCTTTTTATAATAAAAATTCCAGCCTTCAGGAAATTGAAAATGAAAAGAAATTTATTCAGGATTTTTTAGAAAAACAGATTCGAGGAATTCGCCAAAAAGATCATAAACTTCCTCTTGAAGAATTGAAATCGTTGGAATTTAATTATGTTTCCAATATCGATAACGCGAATATTCTTTTTCCTTTTAAACGTTTAAAAAGAGATACGGAAATCAGCGAAGAGAACGGATTGAGTATTGTCCCGGAAAGTATTTCGCCTTACAGTCAGCTTCCTTATAATGATTTTGTGTTTCAGATTTTGCCGACGAAGTATTATGAAAATATGGTTTTCGAAACCCTGAAAAATGATGGCTTTGTTTTGATTTATCTCAATGCGTGGCAATTCACAGACTTCAGCACGTATCAATTTGATATTCCTTTTTACAGAAGACGAAATTCAGGAAAAAAAATGGAGGACAAGTTAGATGCCCTCCTTGCTTGGTTCAACGAGAAGGAGATGGCTACTTCGCGTATGAAAGATTATATTTTTTAGGTTGCAGAAATTAGGTTGTAGGGCTTAGGTTAAAACTTTAAACCCAAAAACTCTGAACCTTGAATTTTTTAAGCCAATTCAAAAAGCGTAATTTCCGGTAAAACACCAACTCTTCCCGGATATCCAAGAACTCCAAAACCTCGGTTTACATAAAGCATTTTTCCTTCACTTTCATAAAGATCTGCCCATTTTGGATAACGGTACTGAACGGGTGACCATTTCACGTTTTTCAGATCCAGACCAAACTGCATTCCATGTGTATGACCGGAAAGCGTTAAATGAATATCTACCGGATGTTTCTTCACCACATGATCAAAGTGTGTAGGATCGTGGCTCATTAAAATTTTGGTGGCATCTTCAGGAACTCCTTTCAATGCATCATCGATTCTTCCGAATTGTGGGAAAGGTTTTAATCCCCAGTTTTCAACGCCGAGAATATATATTTTTTCGCCGTTTTTCTCAATTACACGGTGTTCGTTTCTCAACATATCAAATCCTGCCTGCTTTTCATAATCAATCAGTGTATCAAGATTTTTCTTTTTCGCATCCAAAGAAGCCCATTCAACATAATCTGCATAATCGTGATTTCCAAGAACTGCAAACTTGCCGTCTTTCGCTTTGATTTGAGAAAATAAAGGAATGAATGGCTTAAACTCATCTGCCACGTTATTGACCATGTCTCCGGTGAATAAAACTAAATCTGGTTTTTGTTCGTTGATTAAATCTATAGCGTGCTGCAGTTTGCTCGGATCTGCGAAACTTCCACTGTGGACGTCGGAAATCTGAACAATTTTATATCCTTTAAAGCTTTTCGGAAGGTTGTTGAAATTAATTCTTACTCTTCTCACTTTATGACGGTATTTTCCAAAGGTAATTCCATCGATAAACAAAGCGGAAAGAACGCCGCCCATTCCCAACCCAACCAGACTTAAAAACTTTCTTCTTTCCGGGAAGAAGTTCTCGGTCGGTCGCGTTAATCCTACTAAATAACTTCCCGTTCTGAAAATGTCATCAATCAATAAAAACAGAACAATGAAGACTTTTGGTAAAATAAAGATCAAAAATAAGGAGATCATGATCTGGGCTCTTACCATACTTCGGTCGGCTCGGCTGAAGTTGGAAACTTCGTACGCGAAAAACCCGTAAATGGCCAGTGAAATCACCCAATAGCTTGTTCTTATCCAGAAATTATCTGTTAATGTTCGTATCGCCTGATAAATGTAAATTTCCAAAAGGAGAAATAACCCGGCAATGATTAAAAAATTTCTTTGCATAACTCTATTTACAAAAAAGCACAAAAGAAGACTTCCTTTGTGCTTTTATATTTTTGTTAATTAAAATAATTTTAAGGAAATCTGTATACGATAGCATTGATGTTCATTCCGGCACCAACCGAAGTCATTACAATGTTACCTTTTTCTTTAAACGTTTGACCTTCCATTTTTCCTTTAATTATTAAATCGAACATGGTAGGAATTGTTGCAACAGACGAGTTTCCAAAGTCTTGGATCGTCATTGGAGAGATCGAATGATCATAATCTTTCACATCATATAATTTGTGAAGTCTTTCGATCATAGCATAATCCATCTTAGCGTTTGCCTGGTGAATCAAAATTTTGTTGATGTTTTCAATAGAAAGACCTGCGTCTTCGATAGTTTCTTTAATCGCTGCAGGAACATTTTTAAGTGCATATTCGTAGATTTTTCTACCCTGCATTCTTACAAATAAACGTGATTGATCTGAATCTTTATTGATAGAAGGTCCGTTTGCTAAATAATCAAGTTCCGGTCCGTTATCACAGATTGTGTTGTGAGCAATGATTCCTACGTTTTCCTGATCTGTAGCCTGTACCACAACTGCTCCGGCTCCGTCTGCAAAGATCATTCTGTTTCTGTCATGCGGATCTGTTACTCTGCTTAATGTTTCAGCACCGATTACCAGGATTGTTTTTGCTACTTTAGCTTTAATTAAATTATCAGCCAAAATCATAGCTTCCACCCAACCCGGACATCCGAAAAGCATATCATAAGTGATACATTTTCTGTTTCTGATGCCTAATTTATTCTTTACTCTCGCCGCCATTGTCGGCATAAAGTCTGCATATCCGTTTACAGTAACTTCACCAAAATTACTTGCGTAGATAATATAATCAAGTTCCTCCTGATCTACGTTGGCATCTGCAATAGCCAATTTTGCAGCTTCGTAACCGATTTGTGAGTTTGAAAGATCATCTTCTATGAATCTCCTGTTCTCTATTTCCGTGATTTCTACAAATTTTGAAATAGTTTCCTCAGCAGGTTTGTCAATCTTCACCCCGTCTTCTGTATAAAACTCTGAATCTAAGAAAAAGTCTCTACCTATAATTCTGTTTGGAAGGTAAGATCCAGAACCAATAATGATCGTATTCGGCATTCGTTTAAATGATTTTTTAAAGTTGCAAAGTTAATAATTAATATTAATAACGAAGAATTAAAAATATTATTAAATTTGCAAAAAATGTACTTTACAGTCTATGAAAAATAATCCGTCTTTGAAAGGTTTAATTATTGCAGTTGTGGTATTTTTCGTTGCCTTTGGAATCTACTTCTTTTTTTTAGCCAAAAAAAATTATTACGTAGTAGATAATCCTACTCCCAATACATATTACTATAAAATAAACAATGGTTCGGAAGGAGTTGTTTCTGCCGGACAATTTGTAGATGTTGATTTGAAGTTGGGAAAAAATTCGATTAAAGTGTACGATCAAAATAAAAAATTATTGTACGATTCTGCGTTTGAAGTTAATAAGATCCGTGGTCTTTTGAATATTGCCCATCAGGATTATTACATCAATGATCAGTATTACGGGTACAATCTTAAAAAAGATTCATTACTTTTGGCACTTGATAAAACCACAATCGACGGAAAAACGTATTTCGGAGGTGCAAAACACTTCAACAAATTATACAGTGAAGATTTTTATTATAATGTAAATGAAGATTATGATAAAGTGATCAAGAACATTCAACAGGTGGAGTCTAGATCAAAGATTTTCAGAAAACAGGATTACCTTAATTATTATAAAGAATATTACAAGTTTTAAGTTTTGACAAAAGATATTACTAAAGTTACTCCCTACAATTCTGACGCTACTAAGAAGAGCCAGGTAGAGGATATGTTCGACAATATTGCACCAAAATATGATCTTCTGAATCGTGTTTTATCTCTGAAAATTGATGTTTTGTGGAGAAATAAATTGGTGAAAATGATGAAAAATGATAACCCTCAGGAAGTGCTGGATGTGGCTACTGGAACGGGAGATCTTGCAATCACCATTGAAAAAGGAACCAACGCAAAAGTAATTGGTTTAGATTTATCGCAACAAATGTTAAATGTTGGCGTTATTAAAATAAAAAAACTTAATTTAGACGGCAAAATTTCCATGCAAAAGGGCGATGCAGAAAATTTACCTTTCGAGGACAATAGATTTGACGCTGTTTCCGTTGCATTTGGAGTAAGGAATTTTGAAAATCTTAAAAAAGGTTTAGCAGAGTTAAGAAGAGTAGTTAAAGATAACAAAAGTGTTTATATACTGGAGTTTTCAAAGGTTGAGGGGTTGATGGGGCCATTGTATATGTTTTATTTCAAAAACATTCTGCCGGCAATAGGCAGGCTGGTTTCCAAAGATAATAGGGCGTATACATACCTTCCGGATTCTGTAAATGCATTTCCTTTCGGGGAAAAGATGAAGCAAATTCTTTTAGATACAGGATTTAAAAAAGTTGAATATAAAAAACTAAGTTTAGGTATAGCCACAATTTATAAAGCAACAAAGTAACCTATGAATAAATTTTTATTAAAAGCACTGGTTTTAGCCTCAGTAAATATTGCAATGTTTGCCAACGCGCAATTTAGAACCCGAAACAGAATGGATAAGTTGGAGGAATTCGACGAGCAGAAGTTCAGCTGGGGTTTTTATCTGAATGGTAATAAACTAGATTATCGTATTGTTTTGAACCCAACATACGGTATGAATGGTAACCAAAATCTAGTTACATCTAAAGAAAGTTACAGTTTCGGGGCAGGGCTTATCGCTAAATGGAGACTGAATGATTATTTAGATTTAAGATTGGAACCAGGCTTGCAATTTGGTCAGAGAGAGCTGAACTTCAACACACAGTCTAATGACTTTTATCAACATGGTACTTTAACAAACCCGGCTTTTACCCCGATTCCTTTAACGGATAAAGATAAAACAAGACAAATTAAATCTACTTTGGTAGATATCCCTTTTATGTTAGAATTACACGGTCACAGATGGTATAATTCAAGACCATACGTTGCAGCAGGGGTAAATTATATCGTAAACCTACAATCGAATGCAGATTCTACGGATGACAACATGCAGCAGGTTTTCAGATCTACTACGCACAACTTTGGTTGGTCTGCAGAGATGGGTATTCAGCTTTACTTTAACAAGTTTAAACTTACTCCGGCAATCAGAGGAACATTTATCATGAACAACGAGGTTGTATCTGATAATGCTACTACGCCTCCGTACTGGACAGCTGCAATGTCTACTTTACAGACAAGAGCGGTAATGTTCGTATTGAAATTCGAATAAGAAAAATTAGACTTAAAAATATAGAGGAGATGCCAAAAGCGTCTCCTTTTTTGTTTACAGATCAAAATATAGAGAGTTTTATTTTTGTTAGTATTAATATTTTGTTATTTTTGCTAATAGTTAGAATATACAAACCTGAAATGCTTCAAGATTTAGAAAACAATTTTTCAGAATTAGAAAAAAAGATTTTGCTTTTACAGAAAAACTATAAAAATCTTACTGAGAAATTTTCAGAATTAAGTATTGAGCATGAAGACCTGAAGAAAAGATATGATGAAGAAAGAAAGAAAGGTCAGGTATTAGCAGAAGAGCAAAAAAATATAAAACTTTACTCAGCAATATCAGGAAATCCTGAGCACAATAGATTGATGAAAAGTCACATCAACCGATTGGTAAAAGAGATAGATTTCTGTATTGCACAGCTTCAAAACAGTGGATTATAATGGAGGTAAGAAGAATAACCATCAACATTGCAGGAAGGGTGTATCCGCTGAACGTACCGGCAGCAGAGGAGGAAACTTTGCGTAAGGTAGGGAAGCAAATTGAAAGTATGATTAAAGATTTTGAACAGAATTTCGATGTGAGAGACAAACAAGATGCTTTGGCAATGTGTGCCCTGAAACTGGGAACCAATGCAGAAGTAGTGTCTGCGAACTACGATAAAACAATACATTCTACCAATGACAGATTATCAAAAATCAATCAGTCGTTGAATGAAAAATAGCGGAAATAGATTTTTTTTCCGCAACAAGCTGCCTACGATAATTCTAACACATTAAAGGTAAACTCAACGCTAAACAATTACCGAACAAATGTCCATGGAATGGCGTGCCGATTAATCGGATTACAGACCATGGAAATCAGTTCAAATCGTGTTGATTAGGAGTTTACTCTCAATCTCTGGATTATTGTGGGCTTTTTTATGTGAAAAAATTAAAAGGATATGAATACAATTAAAACTCAATATAAATTATGATAGAAGTTATAATCGGCGTTGTTTGTTTAGTAATCGGTGCGGTTATAGGGATGTTTTTCTCTAAAAGCTCACTGAATACCAAAGCAAAATTTATTATAGATGATGCGAAGAAGAATGCCGAAAATCTTATAGAAAAAGCTAACGTACAGGCCGAATCCATAAAGAAAGAAAAGAATCTTCAGGCTAAAGAAAAATTCTTAGAGTTAAAGTCTCAGCACGATGCTGATATTCAGTCTCGTGAAAAGAAAATGCAGGAAGTAGAAAAGAGAATTAAAGATAAGGAACACAAGCTGAACGACGAGCTTAGCAAGACTGGAAAACTTGAAAAAGATTTAGACAAGCAAATTGCTGATTATTCTAAAAAAACAGAGATTTTAGAGAAAAAACAGCATGATTTGGATACTGCAACAGCTAAAAAGGTTGAAATTTTAGAAAAAATCTCTAACTATTCTGCAGAAGAAGCAAAAGCTGAATTGGTAGAATCTTTAAAAGCAGAAGCAAAAACGAGAGCTCAGGCACACGTTCAGAGCATCATGGAAGAAGCTCAGCTGAACGCAAAAGGAGAAGCGAGAAAAATCGTTATTCAGACTATTCAGAGAATCGGAACAGAGCAGGCTATTGAAAATTCTGTATCTGTTTTCAATATAGAATCTGACGAGGTAAAAGGTAGAATTATCGGTAGAGAAGGTAGAAATATCCGTGCTTTAGAAGCGGTTACTGGTGTTGAGATCATCGTTGATGATACTCCGGAAGCTATCCTTCTTTCATGTTTCGATCCGGTAAGAAGAGAGATCGCAAGATTATCACTTCACAGATTGGTAACAGACGGTAGAATTCACCCTGCGAGAATTGAAGAAGTTGTTGAAAAAACAAGAAAACAAATCGAAGAGGAGATTATTGAAGTAGGTAAAAGAACGATCATTGATTTAGGAATCCACGGATTACACCCAGAATTGATTAAAATCGTAGGTAGAATGAAATATCGTTCTTCTTACGGACAAAACCTACTTCAGCACTCAAGAGAGGTAGCAAATATTGCGGCAACAATGGCTGCAGAATTAGGCTTAAACGTAAAATTAGCAAAAAGAGCAGGTTTATTACACGATATCGGTAAAGTTCCGGAGCAGGAGTCTGAACTTCCTCACGCTTTATTAGGTATGCAATGGGCTGAAAAATATGGCGAAAATCCAGAAGTTATCAATGCCATTGGAGCTCACCACGACGAGGTAGAAATGACGTCTCTATTATCTCCGATCATTCAGGTTGCCGATGCGATCTCAGGAGCAAGGCCGGGAGCAAGAAGACAGGTTCTTGAATCGTATATCCAAAGATTAAAAGACCTTGAATCTGCTGCATTAAGCTTCGAAGGTGTATCTTCAGCATACGCAATCCAGGCGGGTAGAGAATTAAGAGTAATGGTAGAAAGCGGAAAGGTAAATGACGAAGTAGCTTCACAATTATCTTACGACATTTCAGAAAAGATTCAAAATGAATTAACTTATCCTGGACAGGTAAAAGTAACAGTAATCAGAGAAACGAGAGCTGTGAACATCGCAAGATAAGATTTGATTTTAAAATATTTATAAAAACCTTTCAAGAAATTGGAAGGTTTTTTTGTGGTTAAAAATTATAAAGATTAAATAACAATTTTGGGAATAAATATGATTTGTTTAAGAAATATTTATAATTGGTTTTCCGTTTATTTTTTAATAAGTGCAACAAAATAAATTAATTATGAAAATTCCCATTAAATTATGCTTTGAATAATTAATATTTGTTTAACTTTGAAATGTAACTAAACTATATTGTTTAATCTCAAAACCAAATCACATGTCACAAAACATTTTGAAAAACGCTAAGAAATTAGGTAAAAGCGATTTAAAAGAAATCACGGGAGGGGTTATCACTCCGGATCTTTCGCTTTGCGGATGCAGTTGTACAGGAGCCGTTACAGGCCCGAAATACTGCACACAATACATCGGATGCCCGGGAGTAATTACCTGCTAGATTCGATTTTAAACAGAATTATTTCAACTAGAAATAAACATTTCCACATTTAATACGCAAAAACCTTCTGGATTTCCAAAAGGTTTTTGTTATTCTAGGAATATCAATAAATTTATTATAAATATTTTCGTAAAACTTATAGACGCTAAAACTCTCAACCCCTCAAACTCTCTCACTTCTTAAAAACGAATTTTTTCTGGAGCTTAATCCCGCTCTCCGCACTCGCTATTTTTTTGGTTTCGGCGGCGGCAGCGAAGCTGCTAGTCTTGGTCGGAAGATTTTTTCTTTCGACTTTTTCTTTTCTGCATGGATTTATTTTTATATTTATAGGTGATATTCCATCATTATGTCAGTTTTTAAAGACCATAAAATTTCCCTCAAAAAT
>NZ_JBDFPQ010000031.1:0-14140 GCF_039672645.1 Chryseobacterium sp. C39-AII1 | reverse complement strand
GTCAGTTTCTAATCAAGGTTATCAGAGAATTGACGAGTTTATTCAAGATGGCGTTACAGTACAAAGAAATCAAACTGTAAATAGAAAAACAGGATTTAAAAATCTTTTCGGTTACAACATCAAAGGCTGGCAAAGCCAGCCCGAGCCGAAAACAAAAAAATGAGCTCAAACAAAGCTTCAATCGGGGCTAGGGTTTTAGTCATTAATTTAAAAATTTGTATATTAAATCAAAATTAAATATAATAACAACTTAAAAACACTGATGAAAATATTTAAACCAAAACACACGCGCGCCAAAATAAAAGGAGCACTTTCTAAAATAAATAAAGAATATTCCAAAATAAAGGAGACAACGACGAGACCAGAAATAACATATATGTCATGTCGAATATCTCACATCTTACAAGATAAATTCATAATTTAGCATCCTTAAACTAAAATGAAAGATATGGTTGCTATTGTTGATAGTGGTTCTACCAAAACAGATTGGGTAATACTCGACGACTTTAAGAAAGTTTTCCTGAAAACGGAAACCATTGGTTTCAACCCAAATTTTATCAGCAAAGAACTTATTGTTCCGGAAATCGAAAAAAATACAAGTTTAACTTCCGTTAAAAATTCCATTACCAAGATCTTTTTCTATGGTTCAGGCTGTGGTGTTCAGCAAAACTGCGATACCATTGTTGAGGAATTAAGCAAAGTATTTTTAGATGCAGAAATTACCGTAAGAGAAGATCTTATGGCGGCGGCGTATGCTGCTTATCAGGGTAAGCCTGCAATCGTTTGTATTTTGGGTACAGGTTCCAATTCTTGCTATTTCGATGGGAAAGATTTAACGATCAAATTACCTTCATTGGGTTTCCTCATGGGAGATGAAGGAAGCGGAAGCGCCATCGGAAAACAATTGGTAAGAAGATTCTTCATGCAGAAACTACCACAGGATTTGCAGGAAGATTTTGAAAATACCTACCATTTAACCATTGATGAAGCATTGAAAAACATGTATCACAAGACAAGACCCAATGCCTTTCTTGCCGACTTCAACAGATTTGTGGTCGACAGAAAAGATCATCCTTATCTTCAAAAAATGGTGCACGAAGAAATGCTGAATTTCTTCGATTATCAGGTTCTTCCATATGAAGAATCAAAAGATGCCGAAGTTAGTTTTATCGGCTCCATTGCTTATTATTACGAAAATATTCTACGTTCTGCGGCAGCAGAGCTTAACCTTAATGTGGGGCAAATCGTACAAAAACCAATAGAAAGTTTAGTCGATTACCATATTAAATATATACTTTAAACAAAAAATAAAATTCTATGTCAAGTAAAACCCACCGCGACGAAAAGAACTTTAATCAGGCCGCGTTAGATTACCATAAAGCCGAACCTAAAGGAAAAATCGAAGTTATCCCTTCAAAGCCACACTCTTCTCAGAGAGATTTGTCATTGGCATACTCACCGGGGGTTGCAGTTCCTTGTATGGAAATCCACAACAAGCCGGAAACAGTTTATGATTACACGGGAAAAGGAAATCTGGTAGCAGTTATTTCCAATGGTACAGCCGTTCTTGGGTTGGGAGATATCGGAGCAGAAGCTTCAAAACCGGTAATGGAAGGGAAAGGTCTTTTATTCAAGATCTTTGCAGATATTAATGTTTTTGATATCGAAATCAATGAAAAAGATCCGGATAAATTCATCGATATTGTAAAAGGGATTGCTCCTACTTTTGGGGGAATCAATCTTGAAGATATTAAAGCTCCGGAAGCTTTTTATATTGAGCAAAGATTAAAAGAAGAATTAGATATTCCTTTGATGCACGATGATCAGCACGGAACAGCGATTATTTCGGCTGCCGCTTTGATCAACTCTTTGCAGATTGCCAATAAAAATATTGCAGAAGTAAAAATGGTGGTAAACGGAGCTGGAGCAGCGGCAATTGCTTGTACCAACCTTTATATTTCTTTAGGTCTGAAGAGAGAAAACGTGTTGATGTGCGACAGTAAAGGAGTTATCAACCATAAAAGAGAAAACCTTACGCCTGAAAAATTAGATTTCATTGTTGAAACAGATATCGATACATTAGAAGATGCCGTAAAAGGTTCTGATGTTTTCATTGGATTGTCTAAAGGAAACGTAATGACTCCTGAAATGTTGCTAAGCATGAACGAGAATCCTATCGTTTTCGCATTGGCAAACCCAGATCCGGAAATTGCTTACGATCTTGCGCTTGAAACTCGTAAAGACGTGATCATGGCAACAGGCAGAAGTGATTATCCTAATCAGGTAAACAATGTGCTTGGTTTCCCATATATTTTCCGTGGAGCATTAGATGTTCAGGCAAAAGGAATCAATGAAGCGATGAAATTAGCGGCCGTTCACGCGATCGCTGATTTGGCAAAAGAACCGGTTCCGGAAGCTGTAATTTTAGCGTATAATATTCAGAATCTTCAGTTTGGTAGAGAATATTTCATTCCGAAGCCATTCGATAACAGATTGATCACTAAAGTATCAAGCGCTGTGGCAAAAGCGGCGATTGAAAGTGGTGTTGCTGGAAAAACCATCGAAGATTTCGAGGAATACGAAAATCAGCTTCTTGACAGAATGGGAAGAGATGAGAAGTTGGTAAGAATGATGCAGAACCGTGCAAAATCTAACCCGAAAAGAATCACTCTAGGAAATGCTGAAGAATATAATGTATTAAAAGCGGCTCAGATTCTTTATGAGGAAGGTATTGCTTTTCCAAGCTTGTTAGGAAACAAAAAATATATCAAAGAGCAAATGGAACGTTTCGGAATCCAGTTGGATGTGCCGATTATCGATCCAAGCGATGATGACCAAAAAGAAAACAGAAAACGATACAGAGAAACACTTTGGAAACTTCGTCAGAGAAAAGGAATGAACGAGTACAAAGCAAAGAGATTTGTTCGTCAGAGAGATTATTTCGGGCCATTGATGTTGAAACATGGCGATACAGATGGTTTGATCATTGGTTTCTCTAAAAACTATGTTTCTACGTTAAGACCTGTTTTAGAAGTGATCGAAAAAGATAAAGGGGTTGATAAAGTGGCGGCAATGATGATGATTCTATCTGAAAAGAAACCTATTTTCTTCGCAGATACCTCTATCAACCAAAATCCTACAGCGGAAGATTTGGTAAATATTGCTAAAATGGCTGAGATTACCGTTAAAACTTTTGCCATCGAACCAAGAATTGCAATGTTAGGTTTTGAAAATTTCTCTGCAATTTCTGAAACATCTAAAAAAGTAGCAAAAGCGGTAAGTATTCTTCACGAGAAATTCCCTAAAATGATTGTGGATGGAGAAATTCAGCCAGATTTTGCGATGAATGCAGATCATTTAAGCGATTATCCTTTCTCAAAATTAGGAAATACTCCGGCAAATACCTTTGTTTTCCCGAATTTGGAATCTGCAAATTTATCTTACAAAATCATCAGAGGAATGAAAGTAGCTCAGGTTATCGGACCAATCTTGATGGGACTAAGCCAGCCAGTTCACGTTTTACAGATGCGTTCAAGCGTTGATGAGATCGTAAACTTAGCAACGGTTGCTGTTCTTGATGCTCAGAGAAGAGAGAAAAAATAAAAATAAATTAAGCTTTATTAAACCTTCAAGACTTCAAAACCTTGAAGGTTTTTAATTTTAACTTTAAATACAAATAGAAAAAAAGATGAATTTTAATGCAAAGGCGATTATTTTTGATATGGATGGAACTTTGGTAAATAACATTCCTTATCATGAAGAATCTTGGATCGTATTTTTAAAGGAATACGGAATTATGATAGAGCCTGAAAACTTCTCAGCTCAAAATCATGGAACACTAGACGAAATGATTATCCGTTTTTTTGGAAATGATTTGTCTAAAGAAAGAATCCATGAGTTGGGATTGGCAAAAGAAAATGCTTATCAGAATTTATATCAACCACACATTAAAGAAGTAAATGGATTAACTCCTTTTCTTCAAAAATTAAAACAAAATAACATCAAAATTGGTCTTGCCACTATGGGAATTCCTGCTAGTATTGATTTTATTTTAGGAGGATTGAATATCAAAAATTATTTTGACGAAATCACAGGCGGAATCGAGGTTTTAAAAGGAAAACCGAATCCTGATATTTTCCTGAAAACGGTTGAAAAATTACAGGTCGACGGAAAAGATACCTTAGCCGTTGAAGACTCAATGGGCGGAATAAAATCTGCAAAAGATGCAGGTTTAAAAGTCGTTGGAATTACAACTACGCATTCCGAAGAAGAATTGATGGACAACGGTTGTACTTTCGTAATCCATGATTATACTAATATTGATTTGAATTAAATAAGAGGCAAGTAAAAAGTGAAAAGAGACAAGGAGAGTCGGTTTGAAATTTAAAAGGTTTCATTTTAAAACATCATTCGATGCGTGGCTGTGATAACCGAAAATACTTCCAGCTTCAATCTTTCCACTTCCAGCCTATCAAAAAAGACTTCAAAATTTTGGAGTCTTTTGTTTTTTCGTAAAATCTTTAAAATCATCACCTAAAATTAAGTTAAAAAGCATTCCTGTGTTAAATGAAAATATTAATTAGTTTAATTTGCTATATTTGGGAGTTTTAAAAATTAATAATGATATTTTCACTTCAAGGCAATGTTCAGGAACTTACGCCTACTTACGCAGTAATCAACGTACAAGGAGTTGGTTACTATGTAGGTATTAGCCTAATGACCTCACAGACACTGACTTTAAATAAGGAGACTTTCCTTTTTATTCAACAAATTATTCGAGAAGATGCGCATTTACTTTTTGGGTTTAACACTCGTTCGGAAAAAGAAATGTTCAATCTGTTAATAAGCGTTAATGGCGTGGGTGCTGTTTCTGCTCTTATTTTGCTATCAACTTTAAGTCTTGATGAGATTGCTGCGGCCATACTTTCCAAGAACAGTGCGGTAATTCAGAAAGCGAAAGGTATCGGTGCCAAAACTGCTGAAAGAATTATTGTAGACCTTAAAGATAAGGTGCAGAAATTCAGCAATCCAGATGAAAATATTTCTACGTTTGTAGATAATAAAATCAAGGAAGAATCGTTATCTGCATTAGAAGTTTTGGGTATTCCGAAACGTATGAGCGAGAAGCTTGCAGACAGAATAATAAAACAAAATCCAAGTATCTCGGTAGAGGAATTGGTGAAACAAATTTTAAAAAACATTTAACATTTGGTGGAAAATAATAAGTATCTGAAAATATTTTTGTTCCTGTCGTTCCTGTGTATTTCATTCAATACATTTGCACAGAGGCGTCCAGCAGCACCAGTGCGTGATACTGCAATCATAAAGAAGGATTATCAGCTTGCTGACCCTACAACTTATGAGGCGTTTTACGACATAAAAACGGGTATGTACTATGTATATCCTAAGGTAGGTAATACAATTACGGGGCCACCTACGGCAATGTCTCCCGAAGATTATAAAGAATTTATGATGGCCTCGCAAACAAAGGCCTATTATAAAGAAAAATCAGACAAATACAGCTTACTTTACAGAAAAGATAAAGGAGATGCTGCCAAAAAAGGTTTGATTCCTTCGTTAATGATTCGAAATAAGCTTTTTGAAACCATTTTCGGAAGTAACAAAATTGAAATTATCCCATCAGGATATGCTTCTTTCGATCTCGCAGGTCTTTACCAAAAGATAGACAATCCGCTTATTTTACCACAAAACAGAACGAGTTTTACCTTTGATATCGATCAGAGGATTCAGTTGGGTTTGTTAGGTAAAGTAGGGGAAAATTTGCAGTTAAAGGCTAACTACGATACTCAAAGTGGTTTTGCGTTTGAAAACAGAATGAACCTCGTTTGGCAGGCAAAAGGAAGCTGGAAAGATCTTCAGCAAAAAGGTTTGAATGATGTAAATGCACCCAATGCCGGAGGAGAAGATAAGATCATTAAAAGGGTAGAATTTGGTAATGTGAATATGCCGCTTTCCACAAGTTTGATTCGTGGTTCTGAGTCTTTATTTGGGGTTAAAACTGAATTTCAGTTAGGAAAAACATACGGAACTGTAGTACTTTCTCAACAAAGAGGGGAGGCTAGAAATATCGTTGTTCAGGGAGGAGGTGTGATGAATACCTTTAAGTTCAATGCTTTGGACTATGAAGACAATCAGCACTACTTCTTAGATCATTATTTCTTAAAAAACTATGATAATGCTTTAATTAATTACCCTCAGCTTAATTCTAAAATTAATATTACAAGAATTGAAGTTTGGGTACTCGATCAAGGGAACAGCAATCTTCAGAACCAAAAAAGTATTGTCGGGATTAGAGATTTGGGTGAAGTTGCGGCAGGCTTTCCGGATAACTCTCAAAACGGCCTTTATACAGCTGTTTCCAATGCTATGGGCACAAGAGAGCAGGGGAAAAATTATGCGGGAACTTTCCAAGGACAAACTTTTCCAGGAAGTACCGACCCTTATCAAAATGGTGAACATTTTATCTACAATACAAAGGCAAGAAGATTAAATTCAAACGAGTTTATTTTCCAGCCACAGTTAGGATATATTTCATTAAACCAAAGATTGAATGACAATCAGCTTTTAGCAGTTTCGTACTCTTATACGATGAGCGGAAGTGAAAAGGTTTATAAAGTGGGGGAATTCTCAGAAGAGAGCCCTGTGCTTATTACGAAAGTGTTAAGACCGAACTCTACGATCAATACGGCATCGCCAATGTGGGATTTGATGATGAAAAACATCTATTCTATGGACGCAAGCCAGGTGAATCAGGATGGATTTATTTTGAATGTATTCTACAGAGATCCAAAAACCGGAGGTAAAGTAAATTATCTTCCGGATACTACTGTTAAGGATATTAACTTGTTAAAACTCTTCAACTGGGATCGTCTGAATGTAAATGGAGATTTACAGAACAACGGAAGCACTACGGGGGATGGTATTTTCGACTTTGTCAACGGAATTACCATTAGGCCAGAAAGTGGAAGAGTGATCTTTACGAAAGCGCAGCCATTCGGTTCGTATATGGCTCAGGTTTTGGGAAGTAATGATCCTCAGTATGTTTTCTCAGATTTGTATAGCCAACAAAAGCAGGTTGCTTCTTCAAGTAATTTAGCTCAGCGATATACGATTGAAGGACGTTACAAAGGAACTCAGGGCCAAGGTATTTCTTTGGGAGCGGTAAATGTACCTCAAGGTTCGGTAAAAGTTTCAGCAAACGGCGTACAGTTAACCGAAGGAGTTGACTATACCGTTGACTATATGCTCGGAACCGTTACCATTATCAACGAGCAGGTAAAACAATCTGGGCAGGCGATTAATATTTCATTAGAAAATCAATTAACATTTAATACGCAAAGAAAGAGCTTCTTCGGAATCAATTTAGAAAGAAGGTTCAATGAAAACTTTACCTTGGGCGGAACGGTTGTAAGATATTCTGAACAGCCTCTTACCCAAAAAGTAAATTATGGTCAGGAAGCTGTAAGCAATACTATGGCGGGAATCAACATGATGTATAATAATCAGTTGCCTTTCCTTACAAGACTTACCAATAAAATTCCAATGGTGAAGACAGAAGCACCATCGAATCTAAACTTCAAAATGGAAGCGGCTTACTTACTTCCAGGATTGAATAAAGGAACCAATGACCAGTCTTATATTGATGATTTTGAACAAACCACTTCTAAAATTTCACTAAAAGAGCCTTTAGCTTGGAGCTTAGCATCAAAGCCTGAAAAATCAGGTGGTGTTTTTGCCGGAGCTGGAAAAACAAACGATCTTACAGAAGGTTACGGAAGAGGATTGCTATCTTGGTATAATATTGATTCAAGATTCTGGGGAGTAGCGGGAAGAGCTCCGAATGGTATAACACCACAGTCGGTTTCCAACCACGCTTCGAGAAGGGTAATGTATTCTGAGATCTATAACAACAGAGATTTCGTTGCTGGTGAACAAACGTATACCAATACTTTCGATATTTCGTATTATCCACAGGAAAAAGGTCCTTATAACGTAAATCCGAACAGCGAAACGACTCAGCAGAGATGGGCGGGTATTATGAGGCCGATCAGCGTTTCAAACTTTATTAATTCTAATATTGAATATGTTGAATTCTGGTTGATGGATCCTTATGCGGATGGAGGAACTCTTGGAGCTGATCCTAAATTATTATTTCACTTAGGAAACGTTTCTGAGGATGTTTTGAAAGACGGATATATGCAGTATGAAAATGGTTTACCTACAGGTTCTACACCATCTACAACGACAAGTTCAAACTGGGGAACTCAGCCAAAACAGCCGCCGATTTTATATGCTTTCTCGAGTGAAGGTGATGATAGATTGATGCAGGATTTGGGGTATGATGGTTTAAGCTCAGATCAGGAAGCGATGAGGTTCGGAAATACTTTCGTAAACCCTGTTACTAATCTTGCTGACCCTGCTGTGGATGACTTTGTATTCTATCTTTCGGATAAATTCACGGGAAGTCAAGCGGCATCGGTTGTACAGAGATATAAATATTTTAGAAACCCGGAAGGAAACTCGCAGGCAAATTCTCTTGAGGTTGCTACGCAAACGCCGGATGCAGAAGATATCAACAAAGATTACAACTTAGATCAAACAGAAAGTTATAATCAGTATGAAGTAAGACTAGATAAGGCGAGTTTAACATTAGGTGAAAACAATATTGTTGATGAGAAAATTGTAAAAGCGCAATTCCAAAACGGGCAGAGTGACGATGTAAAATGGTATCTATTCAGAATTCCAGTTTCTAAATTTGATCCAACAGCTGGAGATCATAATGAATCTGTTTTAAATAATGTAAGATTCGCCAGAATGATGCTAACAGGGTTTGACCAAACTTCAACATTAAGATTCGGAACAATGGATTTGGTAAGATCAGACTGGAGAAGATATCCTAAGAATATTGCTAAATCTACAGGGGAAGCTACCGATGAAGGGCTAACTAACCTTACGGCTACTGATATGTCTAAATTGGAAGTTGGAAGTGTAAATATTGAAGAGAACGCGTTGAATCAACCGCCTTATGTATTGCCTCCGGGAATTGACAGACAGGTATTAAGCGGAAATGCTGGTGCTCAAAGACAAAATGAATCTTCTTTATACATGAAGGTAACAGATTTGAGTAACGAAGCTAGAGGGGTATTCAAGAATACAAGTTTAGACATGAGAAGATATAAAAAGCTAAAACTTTTTGTACATGCCGAAAATTTGGATAGTCCGTCTTCTAATACTTATGATAAAAATGAAAAATTCTTCATTCGTTTTGGTAGTGATGCTACAGATAACTACTATGAATATGAAGCTTCTCTGAAATATACTCCAAGTACAGCAACAACACCGCTTGAGATTTGGCCGACAGAAAACGATGTAGATCTTGATATTCAAAGTTTTGTTGATGCAAAAATCAGGAGAGATAAAGATTTCCCAACCGAGATTGCGAAAAGGATTTTAGATCCATCTTATGGTGATGCTGATGGTAACAGAAAAATTTATATCAAAGGTCGTCCGAGCTTAGGGGCTGTTACGACGATTATGGTTGGTTTCAGAAATAATACCGACAGTAGAGTTGGAAAAGGTAGAGTACTTTGGGTAAACGAAATTCGTCTTTCAGAAATTGAAAATGATGGCGGTTACGCAGGAAATGCAAGTTTAAATTTCAACTTAGGAGATTTTGCGGTTATTAATACAAGCGCGTCTTATACTTCGGTTGGTTTCGGAAATATAGATTCTAAACCTGCCGAGAGAAGCCAGTCGACACAATCGGCTTTCAGTATTAATGCCGCGGTGAATGTAGATAAATTGCTTCCTGAAAAAACAGGGGTGAAGATTCCGTTGAATTATTCTTATTCACAAACCATCGAAGATCCGAAATACAATCCTTTGGATACCGATGTTGAATTTAGCAAAGCAGCCAACAAAGAGCAGCTGAAAAAAGTAGCAAGAACGTACACGCAGCAAAGAAGTATCGGTGTTGTGAATATGCATAAAGAAAGAGTAAATGCTAATAAGAAACCGAAGTTCTATGATATAGAAAACGTTTCTGTAACGGCAGTTTACAATGATGATTACTACAGAGATATTTATACAAAAAGAAATTACAGACAATATCTGAGAGGATATGTAGACTACAACTATACGTTCAAGCCTTGGGTTCTGAAGCCTTTCAATAAAATGATCAGCGATACGGCGAAGTCTACGAAGTATCTGAAGTGGGCAAAAGAATTTAACATCAACCCAATTCCGACAAGATTGTCTTTCAGAACTGAAATTGATAGAAATTACAACGAGCTTGAATTTAGAAATATTGAATCTATTTTAAGCGGAAATGTAGCGGATGATTTCGGAGCGATCAGAAATAGAAACTTCTACTTCGGATGGCAGTATGGTTTAGGATTCAACTTTACAAAATCACTGAAATTAGAAATCAACTCGGCAACCAGAACGTTGAATGATAATGTGGATGTAAACACAATGGATAACAGTGCGATCTTTGGAAATGTATTCAGATCGGGTAGGCCGGTTCTTTACAACCACAGAGTTCAGCTGAATTATAAATTGCCGTTCCAGTATCTACCATATTTAGATTTTATTGATGCTGAGGTAGGCTACGGATTTACGTACAACTGGAATGCAAGATCTACTTCAATGTTGAGTTTCATCGATCCGGATACCAACAAACCGGCGAGTTTAGGTTCTATTGGTCAGAACACCAATGTCATTCAGGCAACGGCAACTGCAGATTTCCCGAAATTCTTTAGTCAGTTTAAATATTTTAAAGATATTTCATCAAAACTTCAGAAACGTAAGCAGGAAATTGATTCATTGAATAACGTTTACACGCAACAATGGGAGAAGAAAAGATTTAAGTATAAGAGCTATAAATTCAAAAATAAGCTTACCGTTTTACAAAGTATGGCTTTCTTCTTAACTTCATTCAAGCAGTTAGATGTTAGTTATTCTGAAAATAATGGTACGGTTCTTCCAGGCCTACTTTCTGCACCGAACTTTTATGGGTATGGTCAGACATTGGGAGGTCCTACACTTGGATTCCTTTTGGGATCTCAGGCAGATATCAGAAGAACGGCTATTGAAAACGGATGGTTGAGTAATTCAGCTTACATGACGGATCCTTATATTCAAATGTCAACAAAAGAATTAAGGGCTAGCTTGCAAGTGATGCCGTTTACAGAATTTAGAATTGATATTAATGCGTTGCATAATTATAACCGAAACCTTTCTCAATCGGGGTATAATGTAGATGCTATTGTTGATGATCCTAGCCGTCCGGAAACGCTTGGCTTCAACAATGCCTTTACAAGTGATATTGTGACGTACTCGAACTCTGTAATGTTGCTGAAAACTTCATTTAAAGATGGGGCAGCGGTTTATCAGGCGATCCGAGAAAATGCAAGAGCAATTTCTCAAGGCATGTTAGGGATACCAGGTGATAATGGATTCACACAAGGCTACAGTATTGCTAATGCATATGTATTGATCCCTGCATTTAGAGCTGCGGTCGAAGGTAAATCTGCAAAACCTATCGGAAATGCTAAAAAAGCTGGAATGCCACTTCCAAACTGGAAGATCACATATTCAGGTTTAAAAAATATTCCGATTATCAGCGGGCAGTTCTCCAAGTTTGATATTTTGCATTCATACAATGCAACGTATACGGCAACGGGAATTCAGTCTAGTGTCGATTATTACAATGCAACTTCTACGGGAGAGAGATTAGATGTAAATGGAGATTTTATCAATCCTTACACATTCTCTCAGGTTGGTTATGTTGAATCATTCTCACCGCTTATCGGGATTGATGTTACGATGAGAAACAATATGCAGTTTGGTATTCAGTATAATAAAAACAGAATGCTATTGTTAGGATTGGTAAACCATACGTTAACCGAAGATGCTAATACAGAATATGTGGTTAGACTTGGATATATCATCCGTAACTTCAGATTAGGAATGACCAATGTAAGAGGTAGAGGAAGAGGAAAAGGAAGCGATCTTAATATTAGAGGGGACTTCTCACTAAGAGATAGCAAAACGAGCATCACGAATATTTTGCTAGATGATTCTCAGATCACGGGCGGACAGAAATTATTAAACATAAAAGTTTCCGCAGACTATAACGTCTCTGAAAATCTTAACTTAAGAGTATTCTACGAGCAGATGACCTCGAAATACAAAATTTCTACGGCATTCCCGTTATCAACAGTAAGAGCCGGAATCTCCGCAACCTTCACATTTGGTGAAACTGGAGGAGGTTTCTAAGAACAAATAATTTAAAACAAAAAAATGTCCCTTCAATGTAGAGGGACATTTTTTATATCGGGGTATTTGAAGCTTATAGAATTTTGAATACATTTGTAAAAATAAAAATTTAAAAATGAACACACCATCAGAATTAAAGTACACTAAAGATCACGAATGGATTAAGATCGAAGGTAATGTGGCTACCATTGGTATTACAGATTTCGCGCAAGGAGAGCTTGGAGATATCGTATATGTAGATGTAGATACTGTAGATGATGATTTAGAAGGAGGTGCAGTTTTCGGAAGTGTAGAAGCTGTAAAAACGGTTTCAGATCTATTCTTGCCAATTGCAGGAAAGGTTATTGAATTTAATTCAGAATTAGAAGATGCTCCGGAAACACTAAACTCAGATCCTTATGGAGACGGATGGATCATCAAATTAGAAATTGCTGACGGTGCAGATCAATCAGAATTACTTTCTGCAGAAGAATATCAGGCTATCATTGGATAAAATTTCAAAAATATTTAGTAAGATACTGCCCATTTATTGGGCATTTCTTACTTATATGCTTCTAAAACCCGGAGAAGAAAACCAGGAATATTGGTTTATGTTCAATGGTCTGGATAAAGTGTTGCACCTGAGCATATTTGCAGCCCTTGGATTTTGTTTTATCGCTACTTTTCCAAAAATTAAATTCTCTTACTTCTTCCAGATCATACTTATCTATGCTTTTCTAACCGAAATTCTTCAGGAAGAAATGGGGCTCGGCAGATCTATGGAAACATTAGATATTGTCGCAGACACTATCGGCTGTCTTATCGGTTACTACACTTACAAATTTCTTATCAAAAGATTTTTCTAAACTTCTCGTCCTTGCGATGAGCGCAGCGCCGCAGCAATCTCCAACCCCTTCAACCTTTACACGCTCAACCGCTCCAACTCTCCAACACTCCCACTTTCCAATTTTTTTCAGTAGCTATTTCCCGCTCTCCATTATATCTTTTTTGTTGCGGTCTGCGCTTCGCTCCGCCCGCCACAAAAAAGGATGTCATTTCTATCGGGGCTAGGGAAGTTGTCCTTCCGCACTATTAACACGATATTATTTAAAAGAGTGCCACCTTCATAAAAATTCTCCTCCTCTGGAGGAGTGTCAAAAATTCGTAGAATTTTTGACGAGGTGGTTTATACGAAGACGATTCAATAATATTCTACCTATATAATAAGGTCTACCTTTCATTTACCCAATCCCATTCATCTCCACTCAAACCTCATAACTTTCCAAAACCTAAGAGGTTTCACTTTATCCCTCAAAAATCCCTATAACGCTCAGATTCTCTAACTCTTATACCCTCAAACTTAAACCACTCAAAACCTGCTACCCGCTATCTCTTACCTAATCCCTAAACATTCGTTTAAAATTAATCTCCCGCGTAATCAGCTAATTAAGCTTAAATATTAATTAAAAATGAACATTATGTTAAATAAATTAGGATTATATAATGTAAAGGTTCTATCTTTGCCCCACTGAAAACGAGAGGAAGTAGGAAGCGAAGAGAAGCCTTAAGAAAGGCAAATAACAACACACACTTTTTAGATAAGAACCCATCCAATCAAACAAATTTCATTTAAAATAATTTTAGAATTAAATTAGATAAAAATCTTGTGAGATTAGAAAAAGTTTGTATCTTTGCAGTCCGGTAAAACGGGGAGCAGGAGTGGGATTGATTAGATGGAATAAAGAAATTAAGGTCATCAAAAAACTTTAAAATTTTCTTCAAAAACATTTGGTCAATTAAAAATAAGTTATTACTTTTGCACACGCAAATACGGAGCGAAACTGACAGAAAAGTAGCTGCG
>NZ_JBDFPQ010000030.1:0-18059 GCF_039672645.1 Chryseobacterium sp. C39-AII1 | reverse complement strand
CTCGGCGGCGAAGCCGCCGAGCCGAAACCCGAAAAAGCGAGTAGCGAAAGCAGGAAAAGGCTTCAAATCAATTTGAGTTTAAGGATTTTCCTGTGAAATCTCTTTATGATGCTCCAAATACAGAGGTAAAGCCGCCGAACCATACCACGGAAAAATTTCATAACTGAAAACCCCGGCTTGTACTGCAGGATCGGTTTTTACCCATTGTTCCGCTTCTTCTTTAGATTTGGTATTGAAAATAAACATACCGCGATAATTTTCTTTATTTTTTTCCAGAAAAGGTCCCGCGACAATTATTTTCCCTTCATCTGCCAATTTTCCGATATTTCCCAAATGACCTTTCATGAGTTCGCTCATTTTGGTTTTTTCTTCAATTTTTGTGGCTCCGGTGGTCAGCATTACGATGGTGTACGCTTTCATGCCGTATTTGTCTGCGCCTAGTTTTGTGGCTAATTCCTGATTAAATTCAGTCTTTTTATTTTGCCCTTTTAATGGAATTGATAAAAATGAAATCAACAAAACGAAAGCAAGGAGGGAAGTTGTCTTTTTCATGATAGATGTGTTTAAATTTATCTTAATCTTTTATTGCTAAAAATTCTTTAGCAAGTTCAATCATTTTAGGATCTCCGGTATATTTTCCGTGTTCATCGGATAATTTTACGGTTGGAATCCATTCTTTGTTTGGAGCCTGAACGCCAATTAATTTCATCACAATATTCATTGGTTTTAAACCTACGTCATTGGTTAAATTAGTTCCGATTCCGAAAGAAACGCCGATTTTTCCTTTACAATAATTCGTAATTTCTTCTACTTTTTCAAGATTTAAAGCATCCGAGAAAATAATATATTTAAACAAAGGATTGATGCCGTGTTTTTCATAATGGGCAATTGTTTTATCAGCAAATTCCAAAGGATCTCCGCTGTCGTGACGAACGCCATCGAAAAGTTTAGCAAATTTTTTATCAAACTGACGGAAGAAAACATCGGTTGTATATGTGTCTGAAAGCGCAACACCCAAGTCACCTCTGTAAACATCTACCCAATGTTCCAGCGCCAGTTCGTTTGCCATTTTGAAACCATATTCCGCGGCATGAAACATAAACCATTCGTGAGCGTGAGTTCCAATGGGTTTTACACCATATTTCATCGCAAAATGCACGTTGGAACTTCCGATAAATGTATTCTTTTTATTTTGAGTTAAAGCTTCCATTACCAAGTTCTGAACTTTGTAAGAATGTCTTCTTCTGGTTCCGAATTCTGCGAAATTTACCCCTAACTTTGTTAACGATTCTGCTTTTTCCAGTGTCTTGTTCATTACTACTTCATTAGAATCTCTTTCCATATGTTTCATTTCATAATGAAGCTCGCTGATTAATGCTAACAACGGAACTTCCCAAAGAATAGTTCGGTACCAAAGTCCTTCCACTGTTACGGAAAGTTCAGTTCCCTCTTGATGAATTTTTACTTCAGACGGGTCATAATGATAACCTTCCAGAAAATCAAGGTAAGGAAGATCGATATAAGGACAGGTTCTTGCCATGAATTTTTTTTCATCCTTGGTAAGCTTCAGTTCGGCCATTTTATTAACAGCTTCTCTTAAAGCCGAATCAAAACCTTCCGGAAACTGATGTTTTCCTCTGTTGATGAATTCATATTTTACTATAGAGCTCGGAAATAATTTCACCACCGCATTCTGCATTGTGATTTTATAGAAATCATTGTCTAAGATGGAGTTTAATCGTACGTCGTGCATAATTGTGTAATTTATACGCAAATTTAATAATTAAAAATAAAATCACCTAAATGTAAGGTGATTTTTTTAATATTTTCTGATAAATTTTTTATAGTTATTTTCCAAGATAAGAGTTGTACATCCAAACTTCTTTTTCCTGCTCGGTGATATAGTCGCTCATTTGGGAGTTTGTACCTTCGTCTCCGGCAGCATCGGTAATGTCTAAAAGTTCTCTCTGAAGATCAATCACGACTTTGAAAGAATTTAAAATAATTTCTACGCTTTTATTTCCGTCGCTTACTTCTTTACTCTCCTGAATAGTTGCCACTTTTAGATAATCTGAATAATTATGTGCTGGAGTTGCTCCCAATGTCAAAATTCTTTCAGCAATTTCATCAATTTTTAACACTAAACTGTTGTAAAGCTCTTCAAATTTAGGGTGTAAAGTGAAAAATTGTTCACCTTTGATATTCCAATGAGAGCCTCTCGTGTTTTGATAGAAAACAGAATAGTTGGCCAATAAAATGTTCAGTTTTTCTGCAATGTTTTTACAATCGGCTTCTTTTAGCCCGATAATGCTTGCGTTTTTCATAAGTCTATTATTTAATTATGCCTTATTTGAAGGAAATATCATGCCGAACTTTCCCCTAACCAATAGATGATAACTATGGCAGGATTTTTTAAATTAATTTGAATAAGTTTGCTTAATATTGCGGTTTAAAAGACTAAATACTATGATGAAATATAAGATTGCGGCTATCATAATAGTAATTACCTATTTTGTTCACACTTTTTTTCTTCCAACTGGCGGAATAGGAGCCGACAGCTTGTCTTATTTCGGAATTGCATCTGATTTGCCTAAAATAAAAACCAATCTTTTTCCTTTAGGTTATCCTTTGTTACTGGAAATCGGTCATTTTTTTACGAAGGATTATTTCTGGTCGTCAAAGATTTTAAACTTACTTTTAACATCAACGATTTTATTATTTTCCTATTTTAAAAAATATTATTTTAGGGAAACGGTTTTACTCTTTATGGGTAAAACATTCTTTTTTGTATTCGCAGGAACGCTTTCTGAGGGTACTTTTATTTTCTTTCTGTATTTTATGATTTACTTTTTGCATCAGGTTTTCATGAAAAAAAATATGGTGAGAAATGCGGTTTTTGCATCAATTGCGCTCACTTGTTTATTTACCGTAAGGTATTCTGGTGTTTATATTTATTTGTCAGCGTTGGTTTTTGGTGTTTTTGTTTTTAATAAAATTAAAAATAAAGAATATTTTAAACCTTACTTATTTTTTGTAATTCTCTCAGGAATAGGAGTCGGAGGATATTTGCTGTTTAACTTTCTGAATTTAGGCACCTTTACAGGAGAAAATTTAAGAGGAAAACCAATCTGGATATCCTATATATATACGGTGAGAGATATTTTTGGTTTAGCCAACGCCGTAGATCCTTATATAGGAATAAAGCCTGCATCCAACAGTCTTGCGAGTATGGCTTTTCAGTTTTTTGTTTTTGTGATTGATATTTTATTGTTCAGATATTTACTTACTTATTACCGAAAAGCAAAAGAAACACAGTTATATTATTTTCATCAATTGTTATGGATAACGGCAGCTGTTTATGGTGTGTCACTTCTTCTTTCAGGATACTTTCAGCAAATTGAAGAAATGGGAGTGAGGTTGCAGGCTGCTGCGAATGTTTGTCTATTCTTTTCATTTCTGATTCTTTATTTTCAAAATCAAAAATCAGATAAATGGATTTGGCGTATAGGATGTTTCTTTTTTGTGTTTTTGGTGGCGTATAGTTTAAAAAGTCCGTCTAATTATTTGAAGAATAAGCATCAGATTCAGCCTCAAATGGAAAAGTTTAAGGATAAAGTATATATCTATAATGATCAGAAGGAGATAAAGAATGTTACGAAATATCATATTCCGATTATTAATAAATCTTTCAATTACGAACATACAAATAACCAAAAAGGTGAAATAAAACAATCGCTTGCTGGAACTTTTTATCCTCAGATAAAATGGGTGAAATATGATACGGTAAGGGATAAAAGTAAAGTTTTGTACACTTCTTGGCTTATTTTAGATTAATTATAATATTAAATTTTAATAAATGATGAAAAGTTTTCTGGTTTCTATTTTTATTTTCTTCGGAATTTGCCTGTTGTATTTTTTTGTGGCGATTTCTAAAACAGATGGTAATTTCACTTATGTTTTAGATGATGCTTACATTCATTTAGCAATTGCAAAGAATTTTGCTTTACATCATGTGTGGGGAATGACTCAATATGCATTTTCTTCCACTTCATCATCACCGATATTCACTTATTTGATCAGTATTTGCATTAAATTATTTGGAAATTCAGCTCTCATACCGATTTTCATTAATATTTTATTGATGATGGGTGTGATTTACTTTTTAACGAAATATTATTCCCGATTTTCAGATAAAGTCAGATTTATAAGTATCTCTGTATTAGCTACTGTATTTGCTTCTGTTTTACATTTGCAAATGTTCTCCGGAATGGAGCATATTTTACAAATTCTATTGGTTGTCATTAATATTTACTTTTTTACCAATTGGATTTCAAGTGATTTTAAAAATACAAATTCACTCTTTTATTTTTATGGAACGATTCTATTGCTAGGTTTGGTAAGGTTTGAAATGATGTTTTACTTCGTTTCTTTAGCTTTTTTCCTGGCTTTTCTGAAGAAATTTAAAGAATCAATCTTGATTTTAGTATTCGGTTTTGTTCCGATTTTAATTTTCGGATATTTTAATAATCTTCATACTGGACATTTTTTTCCGAATTCTGTGGTTGTAAAAGGTGCACACGTCGATTTTGGAGAAGACTTTTTTTATCAGATAAAAGACATTTTGTTAACAGCACTTTTCAACAGAAGTTTTTATAAAAGATGTTTATTGCCGCTGCTTTTGCTTTGTTTTGTGATCTTTAGCGATTATAAAAAACGAACTTCTTTACAAGATTTTTATAAAAAGAATTTTTTCCTGTTCGTTTGGGCGATTACGATGCTGCTTCATAGTGTTTTTGCAGATTTGAAAAGTATTCTAAGATACGAAGCTTATCTTATTGTAGCTTTTGCCATGCTTATTATTCCTAGGCTTAGAGAGTATTTTATCTATTTTAAATTTGAACTTAAAAAAAATCTTATTCTGAATATTTTATTGTTTGCCAACATTGTATTACTGATTTCAAAAATGGGATTCGCCAATAGAATTTTAGTTTATGGGCCTAAAAATATTTATGAACAGCAGGTTCAGTCTGCCAAATTTCTTCATACCTATTATAATGATTCTAAAATTGTTGCGAATGATATTGGGGCGATTTCCTATTTTACGAATATTCATTTGTTTGATATTGCCGGTTTAGGTTCTCAGGAAATGATTAAATTCAACGAAAAAGTAAAAAATTCTGATGAAGACTACGGAAAGTATATTGGTGATTTTTCAAAAAAGAACAATTTCAAGATAGCGATTGTATATGAAGAGTGGCTTCGTGGCTTTGTTCCTAAAGATTGGCAAAAAGTAGCTGTTTTATCTGTTGCTAATAATGACATTGTTTCTCAAACACGCGTTACTATTTTCTGTATTGATTCTAAAATGAAAGAATCTCTTCAAAATAACATCAAAACATTCCACTGGAATAAAAATGTAAAGGTTCAGATTTTTGAATGATACTGAGCCTTACCGTATTATATTATTGTTAATTGAATTTTAATAAATAAGATTATTTATACTCAACTACTTGTAGATTAAAAAATTATTACTATTTTTGCACCCTAAAATAAAAAGCAATTAAATGCCTACTATTCAACAATTAGTAAGAAAAGGAAGAGCCACGCTTGCCAAGAAGAGCAAATCGGCTGCCCTTGATTCTTGTCCACAAAGACGTGGTGTATGTACGAGAGTATATACTACTACACCTAAGAAACCTAACTCTGCACTTAGAAAAGTAGCAAGGGTAAGACTTTCTAACGGTAAAGAAGTTAACGCCTATATCCCGGGCGAAGGACATAATCTTCAAGAGCACTCGATAGTATTGGTTAGAGGCGGAAGGGTGAAAGACCTACCGGGAGTACGTTACCACATCGTAAGAGGTGCATTAGACACTGCAGGTGTAAATGGAAGAACTCAGAGAAGATCTAAGTACGGTGCTAAGAGACCTAAACCAGGACAAGCTGCTGCAGCGCCTGCAAAAGGAAAGAAAAAATAATCATTAAATAAGGTACAGAAGCAATGAGAAAGACGAAAGCGAAAAAAAGACCGTTGTTACCAGATCCAAAATTTAATGATCAATTGGTAACGAGATTCGTAAACAACTTAATGCTAGACGGTAAGAAGTCTATCGCATTCAAAATTTTCTATGATGCATTAGATATCGTAGAAACTAAAAAAGGAGAAACTGAGAAAACAGCCCTTGAAATCTGGAAAGATGCATTAACAAACGTTATGCCTCACGTAGAAGTACGTTCTAGAAGAGTAGGTGGAGCTAACTTCCAGATTCCTATGCCAATCAGAGCGGATAGAAAAATTTCTATGGCAATGAAATGGTTAATTAGCTACTCTAAAAAGAGAAATGATAAGTCTATGGCTTTGAAATTAGCTAATGAAGTAGTAGCTGCTTCTAGAGAAGAAGGTGCTGCTTTCAAAAAGAAAACAGATACTCACAAAATGGCGGAAGCTAACAAAGCGTTTTCACACTTTAAATTCTAATCTGAAATGGGTAGAGATCTTAAATTTACAAGAAATATTGGTATTGCTGCTCACATCGATGCAGGTAAAACTACCACTACAGAAAGAATTTTATTCTATACAGGTGTAAACCACAAAATTGGAGAAGTTCACGATGGTGCTTCTACAATGGACTGGATGGAGCAGGAAGCAGAAAGAGGTATTACTATTACTTCTGCTGCAACTACTTGTTCTTGGAACTTTCCAACAGATCAGGGAAAAGCTTTGCCAGAAACTAAACCTTACCACTTCAACATCATCGATACACCGGGACACGTTGACTTCACAGTAGAAGTAAACAGATCTCTTAGAGTATTAGATGGATTGGTATTCTTATTCTCTGCAGTAGATGGTGTAGAGCCTCAGTCTGAAACAAACTGGAGACTTGCTGACAACTACAAAGTTGCTAGAATGGGATTCGTAAACAAAATGGACAGACAAGGTGCTGACTTCCTTAACGTGGTAAACCAGGTTAAAGACATGTTAGGATCAAACGCAGTTCCAATCGTTTTACCAATCGGTGCTGAAGAAGATTTCAAAGGTGTTGTAGACTTAATTAAAAACAGAGCGATCATCTGGGATGAAGCTGGACAAGGTGCTACTTTCGAAGTAGTTCCAATTCCGGAAGACATGAAGGATGAAGTTCTAGAATATAGAGAGAAATTAGTAGAAGCTGTGGCTGACTACGATGAGACTTTGATGGAGAAATTCTTCGAAGATCCAGATTCAATCTCTGAAGACGAAATCAACGAAGCTCTTAGAAAAGCTACTATCGATTTATCTATTATCCCAATGACTTGTGGTTCTTCATTCAAGAACAAAGGAGTACAGTTTATGTTGGATGCAGTATGTAAATACTTGCCTTCTCCATTGGATAAAGATGATATCAAAGGTACTGACCCAAGAACTGACGCTGAAATCACAAGAAAACCATCTGTAGATGAGCCTTTCTCTGCATTAGCATTTAAGATCGCTACTGACCCATTCGTGGGAAGACTAGCATTCTTCAGAGCATACTCTGGAAGACTAGATGCAGGTTCTTATATCTTGAACACTCGTTCAGGAGATAAAGAAAGAATCTCTAGAATCTATCAGATGCACGCTAACAAGCAAAACCCAGTAGAATATATTGAAGCTGGAGATATTGGTGCTGCTGTAGGTTTCAAATCTATCAAAACTGGTGATACGATGTGTGATGAGAAAAACCCGATCATTCTTGAATCTATGGTTTTCCCTGATCCCGTAATTGGTATCGCTGTTGAGCCTAAAACTAAAGCTGACCAAGATAAAATGGGTAACGCTCTAGCTAAATTGGCTGAAGAAGATCCTACGTTTACTGTAAGAACTGACGAGGCTTCTGGACAAACGATCATCTCTGGTATGGGTGAGCTTCACTTAGATATCATTGTAGACCGTATGAAAAGAGAGTTCAAGGTTGAAGTAAACCAAGGACAACCTCAGGTAGAATACAAAGAAAACTTAACAAAAGTTGCTCAACACAGAGAGGTTTACAAAAAACAATCTGGTGGTAAAGGTAAATTTGCTGATATTGTATTTGAACTAGGACCTGCAGACGAAGGTAAAGTTGGTTTAGAATTCATCAATGAGATCAAAGGTGGTAACGTTCCTAGAGAATTTGTTCCTGCAATTGAAAAAGGATTTAAAGCTGCAATGAAGAACGGTCCTTTGGCTGGTTTCGAAGTTGAAGGTATTAAAGTTACTCTTAAAGATGGATCTTTCCACGCAGTGGATTCTGATGCTCTTTCTTTCGAAATGGCTGCAAAATTAGGATTCAAAGAAGCGGGACGTGCTGCTAAGCCGGTAATTATGGAGCCTATTATGAAACTGGAAGTTGTAACTCCGGAAGAATATATGGGTAACATCATTGGTGACCTTAACAAGAGAAGAGGTACGATCAGTGGTCAGGAAGAAAAGAACGGTGCTGTTGTAATTAAAGGTTCAGTTCCACTTTCTGAAATGTTTGGATATGTTACAACTCTAAGAACACTTTCATCAGGAAGAGCTACTTCTTCTATGGAATTAGAGAAGTACCAAGCTACTCCTCAAAACGTTGCTGAAGATATTATCGCTAAAGCAAAAGGTTAATTTTTTAAAGTACAAGAAATGTCACAAAGAATCAGAATAAAACTAAAATCTTACGATTACAACTTGGTAGACAAGTCTGCTGAGAAAATCGTAAAAACGGTAAAGGCTACTGGTGCTGTTGTAAACGGTCCAATTCCATTGCCAACGAACAAGAGAATCTTCACAGTTTTGAGATCTCCTCACGTAAACAAGAAAGCAAGAGAGCAGTTCCAATTATCAGCTCACAAGAGACTAATGGATATCTACTCTTCTTCTTCTAAAACTGTTGATGCTCTAATGAAATTAGAACTTCCTTCAGGAGTTGACGTAGAAATTAAAGTGTGATAATTGCATACTTTGCAATGATTATAATAAAATCCGTTCCTTTCGAGGAGCGGATTTTTATTTTTGTTTGAAATGATTATTTTCAAATCAATAATTAGTATTAATGATAATTGATATTTTTATTTAATTTTTAAATTTAAAATCATTTTTCAAGATGTATTGAATTGATTTTTAACCTTTTTATAGTTCATTAAAATACAATTAAATTTAAATTTATTTAATCCGTTTTCTTCAAAACTGTATTTACATTTGTGTTGTTAAAAAAATATATACTTAATAGTTTAACGCAAATGATAACAGAAAAAAAATCTTTTTAGTGCTGAAAAATTCAGCGGCTAGAGTAGGGAAAGTAGGCATTGTTCTTATCTCTGCTCAATTGTTTTTAATGGCTTGTAGTAAAGAAGATGATGAAAACCACATCTTGGCTTCTTATCCATCAGATCTCATCAGTACGCCCATCGTCACTTCAGATTTCTCTTCTGCGGTTGCAGAATCTCAAACTCCAATCGACATTATTACTTCAAACCTGATTCCATTTAAAAGCAATGACCCGAATATTCACTATGGAGCAATCACTTTAAATTCAGTCGCCAATAATGAAGGTGAAAACCTAAGAGTAAATGTTGCGGGGGCAGACAGTTTCAACAATTATATTACAGTCGGCGGAAAGCAATATAATCTGGTTAATTTCCATTTTCATTACAGCAGTGAGCATACCATTAACGGAGCTTACAGTAAGATGGAAATTCATTTTGTAAATCGATCGCTAGATAATTCTTATGCGGTTTTAGGTGTTTTGGTAGATTCAGGAAACGGCAATCCGGGACTTCAGGATTTATTCAATCAGTCACCAACGACACCAAACGCGATTAATTCTCCCAATACAACGCTTGATTTATCTACTTTGTTTCCATCAAATATCAAAGAATATTACACATATAGCGGCTCATTAACCACTCCGAATTTTGGAGCTAATTCTTCAGCTACAGACGGGGGACCAGTAACTTGGTTTGTATTTAAAGATAAGCAGCAGGTTTCGGATGCAGAGTTTTCAACTTATAAATCTGTTTATACCGAGCCAAACTTCAGAACAACTCGTCCGCTGAATGGTCGGAAAGTATATGTAAAGGTAAATGATTTGCCTTGATGATAAAATAAAGCAAAGAATCGAAACCATAAGATTTCGACTCTTTGTTTTTATTATTGATTTATATTACTTACGTATTCTCCCTCCACAAAGCCTCCATTTACATACCTTGATGTGTCGTTGGTATGCCATGCATAAACTCCGGAGATCATGATACCCAGATCTTTTACATAATTGGCTACCAAATCATGGAAACCTTCAAAAGGAGGAAGATGTTTTTGAAGAATTAAAAATTCATGTAAATATTCATCATGTAATTTAATAGCTTCCATATAAGCATCCTTCATTGGAATATTCTTCTCATTCTGAATAACTTTTACAAGATTCATAGTGTCTTCTTCACGATGGAGTTCTTTTGGCAAAGATATGATATCATTATGTATTCCGATCATCAGTCCACAAAGGGTATAAATTCGTTTTAGGTGAGGATGTTCAAAAATATAATCCGGAATTTCTCGGTAATCTTTTTGCAAAGCAGCATAGTCACAATAGGGTAAAACACCGCTAGTTGCCTCGCGAATGAGTAAGTAAACTGCTAAGGGAGGCACGGTGTTGCTTCTGTAATAAATTTTTTCCTCAGAATATCCTTCAAAGACATAGCGAATAGATCTCACGAATCGGTCATAAATATTTTTCGGAATATTAATTTTTAGTGCATCTTGGCGAAGCACCCAATATAAATGAAAAATACCATTTTCCTCAGGCTCATCCCGAAGTTCCCCATTAAGAATAGAAATAATACGTTGCGTAATATCATACATTTCCCTACGTGAGCATTTGTCAAAATAATCATCCATCATTGCGCCGTTAGCAGTATAGTTAGATAATGGTCTTAGTTCCTCAATACTTTTTAAGAACGGACACCCTCGTGCAGCAATATCTGTAAGATGATGCTTTTTATGTTTTTCACGGGCTTCTTTACTTTGAATAGCATATTCTGTATCAATCCATTGGTAGTATTCCTGCCGTTGCTGCTCAAATTGAGGGTGAATATAATCAGGAAAAGGATATTTTGGCTTAGGTAAATCTTCAAAACCCAAATAAAACTCCTTGTTTGTAATTGTTTTCATTTAAATTTGTTTTTATGATTAAAGTTATGATAAAATTAAATCAAAAAATTGAGATTTATTATATTTTTTTTTGATTGATTATTTATTTAATCATTAAATTGAAAAAAATGAATCTGTATCTTTGTTTTGAAGTAATAACTATGCAAAAAATTTTCATCATATTCATACTCTTTGGTTTTTGTTTACAGGCACAGACAAAAAGATTTATGTATGAATTGGAATTCAAAAGAGATTCTACTGAAGCGAGATACGATAAGGTACATTTTGTGTTGGATGTGAATCCGAAGGACGTGAAATTTTATGAATATAATTATTTGATATCAGATTCCATCAATAAGGCTAAAGGAAATTATGACCATCGATTTGGAGGTGATTTTTATTAGTGTTAAACGCTCAAAAGATTCATATAATAATCAAAATTATGAGTTGATAGGTTCTGATATGTACACTTTTCTCACAGAAGATAAAATGACTTGGAAACTAACCAATGAAACTCAAAAATTAGGGCAATATACTTTACAGAAAGCCACGACAAAATTTGGCGGAAGAGAATGGACGGCTTGGTTTAATAAAGACATCACTATTCCTGAAGGACCTTATAAATTCCGCGGTCTTGCCGGACTGATTTTCTTTCTGGAAGATTCAAAATCAAATTATCTTTTTTCTTTAGTTAAAAATAAAAACTTAAAAAATACCTACGATACTTTTGGGTTTATAGAAACTTTTTATGGTAGTAAACCGTTGGAAGTATCAGATGCGGTAAGGTTGAAAAAAAAGATGGATATTTATAATGATCCGCTGCATGATATGAGAAATGGTTTTAAAGAAAATGCGGGTGAAGAAATATTTGTAATGAATGTAAAAGTTACTAACAAAGAACAATTCAATGAACTGAATAAAAAAGTTCAGCAAATGATGAAGAAGTTTAATAACCCGATTGAACGCAATAAAGCATTGAAATATTAAAGAGCTAATTCCACTTCAACTCTGCTTCTTCGGCGGAGTTTTTGCTTGATTTTTCACAAAATAATACAAAATGGCAAACACAAGTACGAGTGTCTTTGAAAAATTTTCTAATTGGGCAACTAAATTTACAGGAAGCAGCTATGCGTTTATTGGCGCGACAATAATTGTGATTGCCTGGGCAGTTTCTGGACCTATTTTTAATTACTCGGAGACTTGGCAATTGGTAATCAATACGGGAACGACAATTATTACTTTTTTGATGGTTTTTCTTATTCAAAAATCTCAAAATAAGGATTCTAAAGCCATTCAAATCAAACTCAACGAATTGATTGCGGCCAACGAAAAAGCGAGTAACAGAATCGTTGATATTGAAGAATTAACAGAAAAAGAACTAGACCAACTTCATTGTTATTACGAAAAGCTGGCGAGTTTTGCCAAAGAAGATGCTGATATTCATACTTCGCATTCCATAGATGCTGCCCACAGAAACCAAGATTATAAGCATGAGTTTTTTAAGAAGAAACATGAAGAGTGGCTGCAAAGAAAGCAGCAGAAGAATGTGAAATAAATTATCAACTAATAAAAATATATGAGCCATTCAAAAGTCTATACAATGATTTTTGAATGGCTTTTTATTTTACGTCAAGTTCTGTCGCTTAGTGATACTACTTTTGCATTAAAGTGTTAATTCAGTGTTAACTCTTTACAATAAATCTTTTTCTTGTGAAGTAAAAAGATTATTTTTGTACCCTTAAATAATTAGTAACAATAAAACTTAAATAAACACGAGTATGAAAAAAATCTACGCGGGTGCATTTTTCTTGTGCACAGTCTTGGGCGTTTCAGCTCAGGAAGTTGTCTGGCAAAAAGACATCAAATCCTCGACACAGGATTTTCTAAGCCAAGTCACGACAACCATCGATCAGCAATATTTGATTTCTGGAAGTAGTATTCAAGCTGCCACCTCCCAACTACAATCTGCTACCTCAAACAACGGTTACGATTTCCATTTGGTAAAACTCAACCCACAAGGTGAGGAAGTCTGGGAGAAATATTTTTCGGGCAACAATCATGATTTTTTATCGGCAACGGTTGCCACACAAGAAGGTGGATTTTTAATCTCTGGAACCACTTATTCCACAAAAGGTTTAGACAAAAAAGAGGATTCTAAAGGCGGATCTGATATTTGGCTGATTCGCTTGAATGAATTCGGAGATGAATTATGGCAGAAAACTATTGGTTCGACTTCGGATGAAGAATCCAGAGCGGTTATTCAGACGACGGATCTTGGATTTATCGTTGCTGCGAATGTTCAGAATTCAGCAAAAGGATACGGTTCTAAAGATGTTTTAATCATCAAACTAGACAAAAACGGAAAGGAATTATCTCAATTAATTTTGGGCGGGAAAGGTTTAGATGAAGTTGAAAAAATGATTCCCACGAAAGATGGCGGAGCTTTGTTAGGGATGTATTCGCGAAGCGGAAAAACTGCAACCAACAACCTATCATCTGCAACCCCAAAACAAACTGAAAATTTCGGTGAAGGCGATTATTGGATTGTTAAACTCAATAAAGACGGAAAAGTTGAATGGGAAAAGAATTTTGGTGGAAAAGGTGACGATCATTTAAGAACGCTTTCATTGACATCTTCAGGGTATTTAATTGGTGGGGAATCTCGTTCGGAAAGATCAGGCAATAAAACCGTGGGATTGGAAGAAGGAACGGATATTTGGCTGATTTCGTTGAACGAGAGAGGTGAAGAAATTTGGCAAAAATCTTACAATTTCAAAAACAGAGATGTGCTCATGGGAATGAGTACCATTAATTCTTCGGATGACAAGTCTAAAGGGATTCTGTTAGGCGGCTATACTCAGGCAGAAGGCAGAATTGAGGCGGATGATGAGACTTTTTGGATGCTGTACCTGAATCAGGATGGAAACGAGCAGTGGAGAAAGCACGTAAAAGGTGAATCCAGAAAACGTGAAGAAAGACTTTCGGATATAAAACTGAACCGTGATGGTTCGATTATTCTGGCTGGAACGAGCGCAGAAGAACTCGGTAAAGAGAACTGGAAAATTGTAAAACTGGGAGATAAACAAATCGATCAGGTGATTGAAAAACAGAATATTAAAATTTATCCAAATCCTGTGTCAGATTATGCGTATGTGGAAATCGGGTTTGATTTTAAAGACGCTGAAATTAATCTTTATGACATGTCTGGAAGACAACTTCAAAGTCTAAAAACTAAAAATAAAGTAACCAAAATCAATACACAATCTTTGATTCAGGGAGCTTATCTAGTGACCATCAAAACGGATGAGAATAAAACAGCGAATGCTAAATTGATTAAGAAATAAAAACATAACTATGAAAAAACACCTATTAATGTGGGCGGTATTTTTACTATCTGCCAATCATTATTATTCCCAATTGGGAATAGGAAACGGAGGAATGGTAACTTCTCCTATTGCTTCACCTTCTATGTCCTCTATGTCAACATATTCTGATATTCCGGTATCATTGGCGAGTGGTCTTCCTGAGATTAATATTCCATTACTTAATGTGCCATTAGCCGATAAGGGTATCGGATATCCTTTAAGTTTAAGCTATAATTTGAATAATTTAATAGAGTCTGAAACTGCCAGTGATGTAGGAGCCGGATGGTCGTTCTTTGGTACCGGCGTTATCTATAAAAAAATTATTGATGGACTAGATGAGTGCTATGATATGCCTTCATGGCCAAGTCACTTCAATAATGAATTTGATGATGTGTATTATTATAATTTTCCCGGTGCTTCAGGAAAGTTTAGGATAAAAAGAGATGTTATCAATAATACATTTTCATTGATTAATCTTACCCCGGATCATTCAAAAATAGAATATATAAGAGATAATACCAATACCGCAACTTTTAAGGCACTCAGTTTTTCCATTACTACAGATAATGGCTATAAGTACATTTTCGATGAGTTTGATTATGGAGGATATAATTGTTCCAATTATGATTATGTTATACCTTTAAGGTTTAGGTCTGCTTATTTTCTGACAAAAATGATCAATCCTTTAGGAATAGAGATTGCTACGTTGGAATATGAAAAGAAAACAGAAAAGGCAGGAAACACTCTTCTATCACAATACTGCAAGCTTAAATCAGTGACTACACCTAACGGTAAGGTTGTCTTCGATTATGTATATAATGATGCATTAAAGGAAACAGTAAATGATCCTTATAGCTTGGAAAAGATTACCATGAAGAATCCTGCAGGTAAAACCGTTTACTCTTATGATCTTAATTACAGTATCGCAAGCTTACCATTCAAAGCTTCTGAAAGGAAAAGGCTTCTGAATTATATTCGAAAGAATGATAAAAACGGACAGAAAGTAGAACAAACCTCATTTGTATATTCTGATACCCAGATGCTGAAAAGAATTATCTCGCCTACCGGAGGCGTTACTGAATATACCTATGAAGCCAATGAAAAGTTCTTTAATTATAATGACCCGGATTATTTACAATATGTTGAAGAGTACACTTATAACCCTGACTTTCAAATCAGCAGTAATGTTGCTTCGTTTAACGTAAACTCTTCTCAAAGTATGTCTTATAGCTTTACAATTCCAGGGGATAACAATAAAAAACAATATTTTAGAGGAGAGCTTCAAATAAATCTTCAGTACCCTCCAAAAGATGATGATGATGATTTTCCTGATCTTCCCGGACTTCCTGATCTTAATTTTGTAAATGCCACTCCACCCAGGCGTCTTACCATGAAATTAAAAAGAGGCAGCGAGGTTCTTATCAATAATGTGGTTGTGAAAGGAAATTACTTACAGGAATTTACTTTTTCAAGTAAACCAGGTGATTACACGGTAGAATTTACTTCCACAGGGGGAGTAAATGGTACTGGAACCATCAATATACTAGGAGCCACCCTTCGCCCGGGACCTTTTAGAAATGCTATGCCCGCAACAGGTTACAGAATAAAAAATACCCAATTCTATAAAAATAGTTCGGATACCAATGCAGAGCGCACCATTAATTATGAATATGATTCGTTTGATAAGGTAAACAGTACCAGTGGTTACGAATTTTATAATGAAGCAGATGCCGGTAAGTACAGCAACTCTTCTTATATCATTTATAACAGCGTAAAAGTTTCAGAAACAGGAAAAGGATATATTAAGAATAGATTCAAAACAGCAAACGACTATCCTAAATATCAAACCGGAGGAACTCAGCTAGAGCCTATTTATTTTTGGCCTTACTACAGAATAACCAAGCAGGGGCTTCCTTTTAAAAGAGAAGTCTATGATGAGCAGAATAACCTCTTATCCAGTGAAGAAAGTGAATTTGAACTGGATTATTATTCCACGGACGAATATACTGTCAATGCCTCTGGCGGAAATTTCTCTTCTAAACCTGCTTATGTAAAGAAGACTCTTAACAAAAGTACTGTATTTTATAAAGACGGAAAAAAGCTTGAAAATTCGTCTGAAACTCAGATTGAAGGAAATGCGTTTAAACCGGTGTATACCAAAACAACAGTAGATGGTGATGTGGTAGAAAGATTTATGACCTATCCGGTCAACCTTTCAGAGTATGGTCACCTTGAAGCAGCTTATATGACGAGCAGCCCTGTGATTGTTGAAGAAAAACAAAACGGAATTACCCTTTCTAAAGCGATTACCAAATATGCAGCCCCTTCTTTGATGCCTACCTCGGTAGAATCTGTGAACCTCCAGGGAAGTACAAAAGAGAATATGAAGATGGATTTGTATGATAATAAAGGAAATCTGCTTCAGTATACAGATATTACAGGATTTCCGGTAACATTGATCTATGGATATAACAATACCCAGGTCATTGCTAAAGTAGAAGGCGCTACCTATGCGCAGGTATCTGCCTATACTCAGGGTATTGTTACGGGTTCAGACGCAGATAATACGAATACTTCAGGCAATGTAGAACCTGCTTTGATTCAGACGTTGGATAATTTTAGAAACAATCCGGCATTGGCCAATTATCAGATCACAACGTATACCTATGATCCTATCGTAGGCCTTACCAGCGTAACTTCACCTTCAGGCATGAGGGAGATTTATGAATACGATGATGCAGGAAGACTAAAAACCTCCAAGCGAATAGATATTAATAACAACGGAACGGAAGTACCGAAGAAAACCAGAGAATATCAATACAACTACAAGCCATAAAAACAACAATCATGAAAAAATTTCTAAGCATATTCAGTATCCTGGTTATGGCCACCGTTTCGGCACAAACAGAGCTTACAGGTACTGAAAATTATATCTATAACTCCACCTGTCTCAATGATGATTGTAGCAGGAAAACAGAAAGCGTACAATATTTTGACAGCTGGGGAAAACCGATTCAGGTGATCGACATTAAAGGATCTCCTACAGGAAAAGATATTGTAGGACATGTGGAATATGATCATTTGGGAAGACAGGTTAAAAATTATCTTCCGGTTCCTCAGACGGGAACTCAAAACGGACTTTTATATACCTCTCCACTAAGCAATGCACCTGCTGTATATGGTTCCGAAAAGATCTATTCTGAAAACGTGCTGGAAAGTTCCCCTTTGAGTAAAGTATTGCAGCAGATTAACGTAGGAACCCAGTGGGCTTCCAAGCCGATAAATTTTGGTTATGAGGCCAATGCAGCAGGAGAGGTTGATAAATTCACCGTATCTACTTCATGGGAAAACGGTGCTACCAAAAGTGTACTTACCAAGTCCGGAACCTATCCTGCGGAAAGGCTGTCTAAAAGTACAGTGACTGATGAAGATGGAAACAAGACAGTACAGTTCAAAAATGCAAAAGGGCAGCTTATATTGATGAGAAAATTCAATGGTAATGAGCAGGTGGATACCTACTATGTATATAATGAGTACAACCAACTTGCTTTTGTATTGCCTCCGAATTCTAT
>NZ_JBDFPQ010000003.1:424109-507207 GCF_039672645.1 Chryseobacterium sp. C39-AII1 | reverse complement strand
AGAGCATTTAATTCTTTATCAGCATATGAATTTTATTCAGAGCGTGTCTTAGTTTAATTAAATGCTTTCTCTTTTTCTAAAGTTATCTATTTTTTTCTTTTGCAAATCTAAAGGAGCGAAGTCGAAGCGTCTGCAAATCCTTAATAATTAACAATAATGATGAGGTTATTTAGGCTGCTAATCATCCATTATTCTATTTTAATTAAGAAAAACAATTATCTTTGCACCAATAAAATTATGACAATACAAAGAGCACATATCAGTTTAAATCTATGCGATCGCCCTGTAGTAAAGGGATCGTTCGGATATGAATGGATGATATTGAATGAGGCGAAATGTGCTTGCTTTGAAAATTATTTACTGTAAACTCGTAAAAAATTAAACAAAATACTGCAGAAACGCCTCGATGATCGGGGCGTTTTTTGTGTTTTTAGGGCAGAAATTATTTAGAATGAAAAAAAATAACCATAAAAATGAAAATTATTTAATAACAAATGAACAATTAATAAGAAAATAAAGCGTGATAAGTAACCCGATGAGAGACAGTCATTTAGGTATTTAAGACATCTGCAAAATATTGCGGACGGAAATTCTCTATTCTAAATTTCAGTCATAATTAATTGATTTTCAAATGTTTAAATGAAAAATAAATTTGCGGGTTAAAAAAAATCATCTTTACTTTGCAACCGAAAATTGAAAGCAACAAGTTTTCAACCTTTCAAACAAACTTTTTTTAAAACAAGAAAAATAAAATGAAACAATTACATAACATATCTAATTTACCTTCAAGACAGCGCGGTGTAGAACCGACGGGGCAGGGGTATGCTTGTATTGTTCTTCTTGATAGTGAATTTGTGGATAAAAGGTGCTTATATAAATGGGTCAGCTAATAAACTGACCCGTCTAAAAATATAAAGCGCCTCCCGAAAAGAGGCGCTTTTTGATGTTTTATGGTTTCTCTAGCTTATTTGGTAAAGCGTCGGTTTGTGGCACCGGAGAACAGGGTTCGATCCCCGGAGATACCCCAAAAAGTGAATAGTCAATGGTCAATTTTACTTCGTAAGCGAATTTTTTAAAATTGATAACCAAAGCAGATTGACGATTGCTTATTCATAAATTAAAAACAATCTCATAGCTCAATGGGTTGGAGCATCGGTCTGATACGCCGAAGGTTGAAGGTTCGAGTCCTTCTGGGATTACAAAAAGTGAATGGTGAATTTTGCTTCACAAATGAATTTAAAATTTAAAATTGACCGCTCACAAATAAAATCTCATGGCTCAATTGGATAGAGCGTCGGTTTACGACATCGAAGATTGAAGGTTCGAGTCCTTCTGAGATTACAGAAAAGTGAATAAGTCAATGATGAATTTGTTTCAAGTGAATTTAAAATTGACAAGCAAAGCAAATTGACTATTCACAATTCACATTTAACGGTTCCGTGGCTCAATTGGATAGAGCATGGGTTTTCTAAACCCAGGGTTACAGGTTCGAAATACGAAGTATTCGTGAATACCATAAAAATAAAATATGAAATTCATGAACAATCCTGTCGGAATCACAAAAGGTTTATTGAGGTAATGGCTAACCTGCCTGACTGTCGCTCAGGCACTGCGAGTTCGATTCTCGCATAGACCGCAAAGATTCACGGAAAATTTCGGATCCGACTGTCTCTCGGAGAAGATTTTTAAAGTGAATCTGCAAAACTGGAAAGATAACGGTGGTTGTTTACCCGTCTTGGACGCGGGAGGTCGCAAGTTCGAATCTTGCTTTCCAGACGAAAAAATGTGAATAGTCAATTGTGAATTTTGTTTTACAAGTGAATTTAAAAATTGACAAGCGAAGCAAATTGACCTATTCACAATTCACACCAAGTTAATTGTTTCAAAAGAGAAAAAGAAAAGGTTTGTCGAGAGCAGACGATCTTTATGCCAAAAACACGATATAATATAGACAGGCTTTTTCTTAACTCACTTTGAGGCTGGATGATGAAATTTTTAAAAATAATATAAATTTTAGGTAAAATAAAGTTTGTCAAAGCGCAGAAGTTCTTATATCAAACAAAAAATTAAGACAGGCTTTATTTTTTAATGAAAATTTAAATAAAAAAGAATAATCAGAATGTTGGGAAATTACTCATTGCCCATTACTGATTACTCATAAAAACGATGGTTCGCCGAAGTGAAAGAGTCGGGGCGGTCTGCAAAACCGTTGCGTAAGCTGAGTGAGTTTTGAAATGTGAAACATTCGTGAATTCAGATAAAAAAATAAAATGGTTATGAACAATCTCATAACCATCTCAAATAACTAAAATGAGATTAGTTCCGAAGAAAAAGAAAAGTTTGTCGAGCGTAGAAGTTCTTATATCAAACAAAAATTAAAGACAGGCTTTGTTTTTCTTCACAAGAAATTAAAAGTTAAGAATTGGAAGATTATTATAAAATATTACTCATTACCAATTGCTTATTACTCATGAAAACCGGAAGTACGCCGAAGTTGGAGAGTCGGGGCAGACTGTAAATCTGTTGCTTCATTGCTGAGTAGGTTCGAATCCTACTACTTCCACCAACCGCTGATAATGTAATGGCAGCATGCAGGAAATGTACTCTTGTTGTTCAGGTTCGACTCCTGGTCAGATGGTCAAAGAAAGTGAAATGTGAATAGTGAATTTTGCTCCGCAAGTGAATTTAAAGATTGACTACCAAGTAAATTGACGATTGACAATTCACAAGAAAAACGCTCTATTCGTCTAACGGTTCAGGACGCCTGCCTTTCGAGCAGAAAACAAGGGTTCGATTCCCTTATAGAGTACAGAAAAGTGAATAAGTGAATAGTGAATTTTACTGCGCAAGTGAATTTTAAAAATTGACTACAAAGTAAATTGACGATTCACAATTCACAAAGAAATAGGTTTAAATGGAAAGGGAAAAGTTTGTCGAGCGCAGAAGATCTTTACGAATATAACAGGCATAGTTTATAAATATAGACAAGCTTTTCTCAGACCTAAAATATAAGTAATGAGTAATGTGCAATGAGTAATTATTGCAACGGTTATAATTAATTATGAATTTATAAGACATAATTTTTTATTAATGATTACCAACTACTCATTACTTATAAAATTCGCGGGAATGGTGGAAATGGTAGACACACTTGATTTAGGCTCAAGGTTTGAGGGTTCGAGTCCCTCTTCCCGTACAAAAGTATAATTGATAAATCATCAATAATAAATGATAAAAGTAACAATGGTATCATTTATAACTTATCAATTATCATTCATACACAAGGAAGAGTGGTGTAGCAGGTCTGCACGTTAGTCTGAAAAACTAAAGGTACAGGTTCGATTCCTGTCTGTTCCGCGAGATATGAGTAATAAGTAATGTGTAATGAGTAATAAATTATGCGCAAAAAATATTACTAATTACCTACTACTCATTACTTATAAATTGATTCGTAGTGTAATTGGTCAGCACACAAGACTTTGACTCTTGTTGTTCAGGTTCGAGTCCTGACGAATCAGCAAAAATTGCTTCGATAGTGTAATGGTAGCATCTCAGTCTCCAAAACTGATGGTATTGGTTCGAGTCCAGTTCGTAGCGCAAGAAAGTGAATAGTCAATGGTGAATTTTGTTTCACAAGTAAATTAAAAAAAATGACAAGCAAAGCAAATTGACCTTTTACAATTGACATAATAATTAATAAAAATTTAGACAAAACAAAACATGTAGAAAAAATGGAAACGCAACAAGAAACATGGCAGAACATGAAGGGAAAAATTTTCCAACACTCTATCACACAGTTGGTAGAAGAAGCCATCATCCGAGAACAGGCAAATGGACATCGACTAAAAGTATGTGTGGGTTCAGACTCCCACGTTTATGGTGATGCCATTAATTATGCTACGGCAGTTGTCTTTATTCGTGAGGGAAAAGGAGCGTTTACCTTTATCAGAAAAGAAAGAGAAATACAGAGTATCAGTATTAAAGAGCGTATGCTGAACGAGGTGAATAAATCCGTAGAAATCGCTTATGCAATTTGCTCTATTCTGGAAACTTATGATGTGGAAATGGAGGTACACGCAGACATTAACACCGATCCGGACTTCAAATCCAACGTCGCTTTGAAAGACGCAATGGGATATATTCTGGGAATGGGATATGTGTTTAAAGCAAAACCTTATGCATTCGCAAGTTCAAATTGTGCTGATATGATGGTGTAAAATAGCTGGAAGCGGGATGATGGGAGATGGAATTTTTTTAATAGTATGAAATTAACTTCCTTCATCCAGCTTCTAGCATCCATCCAAAAAAATAAAACAAAGCAATGGAAATAACAAAAAGATTACTGTTTCTGGATGATATAAGATATCCGATTGAAGCGTATCATTATACCAAACAGGATGTTTTCCTCAGAAAAGATTGGCATATCGTCCGAAATTACAAGCAGTTTGTCAACAGGATTTTGGAAAAAGGACTTCCGGAAATGATCTCTTTTGACCACGACCTTGCTGATGAACATTATTTGGAACCGAATTCTCAGGAATTTGTGGAAAAAACAGGTTACGATTGCGCAAAATGGCTGGTAGAATATTGTATGGATAACTATTTGGATTTACCCAAATTCTATTGCCACTCCATGAATCCTGTTGGAAAGCAAAATATTGAGAGCCTTTTAAAAAACTTTAAAAAATTGTAATGGACATTTTTAGATGTATTCAAGATATAAAAACGCATTTGAAACTCAGTTTTGATGAGGTTGACAGGTGGTTTGATAAAGATAATGAAACGTTGAATTATCAACCTTCAAATGGAGGTTGGACAGTTCGACAGATTCTAGAACATATTTATTTTACGAACTTTTATTTGTTGATTTTAATTGAAAAAGGTTCAAAAAAAGCAATGCGAAATTATTTGAATCTTGATTTAAATATTGAAATAAAAAATTACAGTTTCAATCAAGAAAAGTTTGAAAAAGTAGGTGACTATGATGCTTTTGAATGGATAAGACCAGAACACATGGAGCCGAAAGGAGAATTAAAATTAACTGAAATCAGAAGCTTAATTTCTAAACAATATCATCAATGTTTAAATTATTTAGACTTGATGAAAACGGCGAAGGTCTTCTCTGCAAAACAACAATGACAGTGAACGAATTGGGAAAAATCAATGTGTATGAATACATTTATTTCCTTTCACTTCATGCTCAGAGACACGTTACTCAGATGAAAAATAATGAATTAGAACTATTTAAAACTACAAAATTTTAATACTTAAGTTTTTGAAAATCTTTGATTTTCTCTTATGTGAACTAAATATTTTCAAAGTTGTAAACTAAAAAAACTAAGAGTTCTCAAGTTTAAAAGAAGTAATTAAAACTATTAAAAACTAAAAAAATGATTTTCAAAACATATAACTCCATAGAAAACACTTACCAAAACCGTGTGATCGATCAGATTTGGATGCAGGGGTTTGGAGATGAGGTTTTCATTGTGCAGGAGAAAGTTCACGGGGCTAATTTCTCTTTCTTCACCGACGGAAAGGAAATTAAAATCGCGAAAAGAACAGCTTTTATTGAACAGGATGAAAAATTCTTCAATGCACATCAAATTTTAGAACGTTACAGAAAAAATGTAATTGAAGCGTTCGAAAAAGTGAAAACGATGCATCCCGATGTTGAAACCGTAGTGATTTACGGCGAATTGTTCGGAGGTGGTTACAAGCATAAAAAAGTAGAACCTGTGAAAGATGCAGTTAAAGTTCAAAAGGGTGTTGAATATGCTCCTCACAATGAGTTTTACGCTTTCGATATCAAGTTGAATGGAACTACTTATTTGGATACAGATTTTGTCAATCAAATTTTTGAAGAAACCGGATTTTTCTATGCAAAAATCTTATTTCAGGGAATTTTGGAAGATGCCTTACATTATCCGAATGTTTTCGATTCTAAAATTCCAGCTTGGTTGGAGTTACCTGAAGTCGAGAACAACATGTGTGAAGGAACAATTATTAAAACTTTGAAAACCAAATATTTTGGAAACGGCTCACGAGTCATTTTGAAAAATAAAAATGAAAAATGGGTTGAAAAGTCTAAAGTTGTTAGAAAACAGAATAAAACTGTTCAAAAACAAATCAACTTTAGCGAAAAAGCTCAGAATATTTGGGAAGAAATCCAAAAATATGCAACTGTAAACAGATTGAATAACGTTGTCAGCAAAATTGGCGAATTCGAACCGAAAATGATTGGCAAGGTGATCGGTCTTTTTTCTCAGGATATTTTAGAAGATTTTGAAAAAGATTTTCCGGAAGTTTTCACAACCATAGAAAAAGAAGAACAGAAAAGGATCAATAAAAAGTTAAATTCTTTGGTCATTGATATTGTAAAAGAAGAATTAATGACTGTAAAAATTTAGTTTCGGTAATTATTTATCGAAACTTTTTTACATGTAAAATTGAATCATAAAATAATTTATTAACTAAAACGTGCAGAAAATTTGTCATTCTGACGAAGGAAGAATCTCAACATCAATTATTAGAGATTCTTCATTTCACTTCGTTCCATTCAGAATGACAGTGAGAACGTAAAACTTTTGTAGTTAAAAAAACAAACAATTAAAAAAAATGAAACCCAATATATTTTTCACAGCAGACCACCATTTTGGTCACGAAAATATTATAAAATTCTCAGAAAGACCTTTTGAGTCTTTAGAACAGATGAATGAAGAACTCATCAAACGATGGAATGAAAGGATCGGCGAGAACGATACGGTCTATCATTTAGGTGATATGAGTTTAGGCAAACCTGATTTCACGAAAGAAATTTTGGATCGGTTAAATGGAAATATTCATTTAATAAAAGGCAATCACGAAGGTGCAGCTCTGACTTATCCTAAACGATTCGCGTCTATCAGAGATTATCACGAACTAAAAATCGATGAGCCTGAAAACAGCAATGGCAAACAAAAAATCATCCTTTTTCATTACGCCATGAGAACTTGGAATGGTTCACATCGCGGAGTTTGGCAACTTTACGGTCATTCACACGGAACTTTGCCGGATGATGAAATGGCTCTGAGCTTCGATGTCGGTGTAGATTGTCATAATTTTTATCCAATTTCTTACGAAGAAGTTAAAGAATTTATGAAAAAGAAAAAGTGGACTCCACCATTTGCTCCGAGAAATTAATGAGAAGGAAGCTGGATGCAAGATGCTGGAAGTTTTACAGCGCGTAATTTACTTCCAGCCTCCAACTTCCCGCTTCCATACTTTAAACCAAAAATTATGAAAACAACCAATGAAATATTAATCATCGATTTGGAAGCCACATGTTGGGAAAATGACAGAATTCCCGCCGGACAAAAAACCGATATTATAGAAATAGGAATTTGCGAATTAAACAGAACAACACAAGCAATTTCCAAGAAACAAAGCATTTATATAATTCCGGAAAGATCTAAAATTAATAAATTTTGCACTGAACTGACCGGAATTACACCACAATTAATTAAAGAAAAAGGAATTTATTTCGAAGAAGCCTGTGAGAAAATCAGAGATGAATATCACTCAAATCAGCTTACTTGGGCAGGTTTTGGAAATTTTGATAAAGAGCAGATCGTTGAACAATGCGATTATCTCGGTATTGAAAATCCTTTTTCCGAAAATTATATCAATGTGATGTATCAATTCAAACAATACAACGGACTTTTTAAAATGATGGGCTTAAAAAGAGCCTTAAAGTTCCTGAATATGGATTTCGAAGGCAATCATCACAGTGGAGCAGACGATGCTTACAACGCCGCCAAAATTTTGAGAGAAATTTTGAGATAATAATTTGGTAAGGAAGATGGATGATAGAAGCGGGAAGTTTTTGCGGTGTGAAATTTACTTCCAGCCTCCAGCTTCAAACTTCCAGCCTCAAATATTAAATTTTTTAAACAAATGAAAACAACAGATAAAATATTAATTATAGACCTCGAAGCCACGTGTTGGGAAGACCGACCACCGAGAGGGCAGGAAAGTGAAATCATAGAAATCGGAGTTTGCATTATGGATCCAAAAACCGGAAGAATTTCACAAAATGAGGGGATTTTAGTAAAACCTCAATTTTCAAAAGTGAGTCCGTTTTGTACGGAACTGACTTCCATTACACAACAAATGCTAGATGATGAGGGCATTTTGCTGGAAGATGCATTAGATATTCTGAGAGTAGAATACGATTCTGAAGATCTGACTTGGGCAAGCTATGGAAACTACGATTTGAATATGCTTCAAAATCAGGCAAGAAGATTCAATATCGATTATCCTTTAAGTGACGATCATATTAACGTGAAAACTTTGTTCGGAGAATTGCATCCGACAGTTCGTAAAAGTGTCGGTATGGCAAGAGCTTTAGGAGAATTGAATCTCAAGCTTGAAGGCACGCATCATAGAGGTGTTGATGATGCCAAAAATATTGCGAAAATATTGCATTGGTGTCTGCAACAATAATAATGTAACAATTTAGCAATCTAAAAATGTAACAATGACTCCCTTTCAAAAAGGGAGTTTTTTTATTGACATAGGAAAATGAAGCGTCAAGAAAATTAATTCTGTGAACGTTAAGAAAATTCTACTGTTTGAGCGCGAGACCAATACTGAATCGAAGAACAAATACCAGATTCGCGCGAGTTTTAGAATTTTTAGAGAACAGAATTAATTTTTAGCGGAATTTTCCAAGTCTTGAACTTTTGTTTCTTTTGTTTCAAGACAAAAGAAAATTATTAAAAAAAAATAACAGCGCAAAAACAATGCGCAATTTCCCTTTTACTTTGCATCATCAAAATAGAACAACACTAAAATTTTGAAAAACAGGTTTTAGTCAAAATATCAGGCAGGTCTTGTTGAGTGTTTCTGTATAACACCATTGCAGAAGAATTTGTTGAGAAACATTATTTCGTTCTGTTCAACTTGACTTGAAGGTTTCAGGAGTTTGCCAAAAAACTTCTACCATGCGCTATGGGTCGGAGGTTCGAATCCTTCTATTTCCTTTGGGGAAATATAACTCAGCCCGGTTAGAGTAATAGCTTTTTTGAATGCGTGGGTTCGATTCCCACTCTCGTTACGCACTAGATAGCTCAGTTGGCTAGAGCACTACATTTTTAACGTAGGTTGAAAATAGACTCAAAATCTATTTTTTTTCGAGTTTTGAATATTCTCATTAAAAATATTCATGGAAAAGTCTGGGATTTTTTCAGTTGTTGAATCAACATTTTGAAAAAGCCTGTAAGAAAAGATATTTTCTGAAAATGAAATGGAGACGAAGAATCAATAATTTTTTGGATGAATTTTCTAAAAAGGACGATCGTCCGCGTGAGCGATGGTAACGGATATCCTTTTTTGTCACATTGAGCGAAGTCGAAATGTGAACAAAAAAGATAGAAGTGAACGTAGCGACCCAAGCTGCTGGTAAAGGTAAGGCGAGGGACACGCCCAAAATCTGAATATTTAGAAACTGAATGTGAAAATAAGATTCTAAGCTCAACGAATTTTTCTGAATTGCTTTCCTTCCGCCGTTTTTGGAAGAAGAAATTCCGGATTTTCTTTTTTTTAATTGAAATTAATAACCATTTAAAATAGTAAAACGATGATAAAGAATGTACAAATTAAAGCATATGAAACAGGTTTGGTTTTCAAAAACGGTAACCTGATTGAGATTTTAAGAGAAGGTAATTTCTGGATGTTTGGAAACAAATCTGTGGAAATTTATGATATGAAATCTTTGTTTAAATCTAATACAGATCTTAATCTTTTGTTGAAAAATGAAAGCCTGAAATCTCTATTGGAAGTGGTTGAAGTGAAAGATGGTGAAATCGTTCTGATGTACGAAAACGGAATTTTCAAAGAAGTTCTAAATGTCGGTCAATACGCTTTCTGGAAAGGAATTTTGAACAGAGAGTTTCAAAAAATCGACTTAACGAAAGTTGAGATCACCGAAAAAATTTCCAAAACAATTCTTGAAAATATAAAGTTGAAAAATTTCGTAAGAAAGTTTGTAGTAATGAATCAATATAAAGGACTTTTGCTGATAGACGGAAAATTAATCAAAGTTCTTGAAGCCGGAACTTATTATTTCTGGAACAATGAAACTTCCATCGATGTAAAATCTGTTGAGGTGAGAATGCAGCAAATGGAAATTGCAGGTCAGGAATTATTGACAAAAGATAAAGCCATGCTTCGTATCAATTTCTACGTGCGTTTTCAGGTGGAAAACATCGAAAAAGCGTTAATGGAAAATAAAGAATATGATAAGCAATTATATATTCTGATGCAATTGGCTTTGCGTGAATTTGTTGGAGCGTTGACGTTGGATGAATTGCTTGTGAAAAAAGATTCTGTAGGAAAAGAAATCCTTGAAAATCTTGGAAACAAAGCTGAAGAACTAGGTTTAAAAGCATCTGATGCAGGAATCAGAGATGTGATTTTGACAGGTGAAATGAAGGAAATCATGAATCAGGTTTTGATTGCTGAGAAAAAAGCTCAGGCAAACAGCATCATGAGACGTGAAGAAACCGCCTCCACAAGAAGTTTGTTGAACACAGCGAAATTAATGGAAGAAAACGAAGTCCTTTGGAAGCTGAAAGAAATGGAATACATGGAGAAAATCGCCGACAAAATTGGAGATATCACCGTTTCCGGAAACAGCAATATTGTTTCTCAGCTGAAAGAAATTTTCACAAAATAGAAAAACTAATAACTTTCTTATAGAGATGGGCTTCGTGAAAACGAAGCCTGTCTTGTTTTTTTGTAGAAGAGTCCTGAAAGGACGATTTAAAATAGAATCGGATGATAATCCGATTTATTAATCAAACAATAAACAAAGAGAACCTGATTTAAATTTTAAATCAGGTTTTATTTATTTTTCTCCAACCAATCTTCATAAGAAAGCACACCCAATTCAGGTTTTCCATCACCTTCCAAAATCGAAATAAATTCTAATTGATTTCCATCCGGATCATTAAAATATATAGCCAAAGCAGGCATCCATGCGAAAACCATTGGCTGAACACTTTCATTTTTTAGAAAATTATACGGTTTTAAATTTTTATTGTTCAAAAATTCAACGGAATAATTTAAAATATCTTCTTTATCGGCAGTAAAAGCAAAATGTCTGGTCTGCAAATTTTCTTTCTGTTCCCACAAACCCAGCATCGATTCCTTATTTTTTCCAATCCATAAAAATGCAATCGGACGGGTTTCGTCTCGGTGAGCCAATTCCAATCCCAAGACTTTTGTATAAAATTCTATCGCATTTTCCAAATCACTTACCTGAACATGCGTTTCATATAATCCTTTAATCATAGTTTAAAATTTTAATGAAACAAAGCTAGAAAAGAGATTTTCATAAACTTCAAATTGTTGATTCCTTTATATAAAATGAATAATAGATTTTTTCTAAACACAAATCCCACAAATACTTCACAAATTTCACAAAGAAATATTAGTGTGAGTCGTGTAAAAATTCGTGCAATTCATGTTCAACAAAATTTTTTTACAAAAATTCAACTACGCAAAAACATTGCGCAAAAGCATTCTTACTTTGCATCAGAAATCAGAGAGGAACTGATAATCCTCCAAAAATGTTTAACTAAAAAACAGTAACCATGAAATTTAATTTTTTAAGAAAATCAAATAGCGTAGTAGCGAATTATGAAGGTGCAAAAGCATATACAATGACACCTGCAGAAGAACTATATAGTGCTGTTGTTACAACAGGATTATCAAACTCAACCTATGAAAAAGGAAATGAAAGGTTGGCGAGAATCCGGTCTCTGATTCAGAAAAATGATCCTGAATTTGTTGCTAAACTAGCTGTTTATGCAAGAAAAGATATGTATTTGCGTTCCATTCCATTGGTTTTGACGACCGAATTGGCAAAACAGACTTCAGGTACAGATTTGGTGAGCAGAACCGTTGACGGAGTTATCCAAAGAGCGGACGAAATCACAGAACTATTGGCTTATTACCAATTGGCCAACGAAAGAACAGATTTAAAAAAATTGAACAAGCTTTCAAAACAAATTCAAAAAGGTTTGGTAAAATCTTTCAACAAATTTGATGAATACCAATTCGCAAAATACAACAGAAAAGCGGAAGTTACTTTAAAAGATGCCTTGTTCTTGGTTCACCCAAAAGCAAAAGATGAAAATCAACAGGCAATTTTCAACAAAATCGTAAACGATTCGTTGGAAACTCCGTACACTTGGGAAGTTGAACTTTCGGTTTTAGGTCAGACCAAATTTGCCGATGACGCAGAAAGAAAATTAGCTTTTAAAAACAAATGGGAAGAATTGATCTTCAGCAACAAATTGGGTTATATGGCGACTCTGAGAAATCTTAGGAATATTTTAGAAGCCAACGTTTCTCCGGAAGCGATGAACAAGGTGTGCAATTATTTGTCGGATGAAAAAGCCGTGAGAAATTCAAAGCAATTACCATTCAGATTTTTGGCAGCATATAAGGAATTGAAAAATATCGATTCAAAATATACCTCATCCATCATGGAAGCATTGGAAAATGCAGTGATGGTGAGTGCAAAAAACATCAAAGGTTTTGGTTTCGATACGTCGGTGGTGATCGCGGCAGACGTTTCCGGTTCGATGCAACAGCCTGTTTCTCCGAAATCTAAAGTATTGTTGTACGATATCGGTCTGTTGATGTCGATGATGTTGCAGTCACAGTGCAAAAATGTGATTTCAGGTATGTTTGGTGACACTTGGAAGAGAGTTCCAATGCCTAAAAACGGTATCCTGAGAAACGTAGATGCATTCTACAAAAGAGAAGGTGAAGTTGGTTACTCCACAAACGGTTATTTGGTGATCGAAGATCTATTGAACAGACGTGAAAAAGTGGATAAAGTAATGTTGTTCACCGACACTCAGCTTTGGGATAGCAACAGTGGTAGAAATTCTTTCGAAAATTCGTGGAATCAATACAAAAGTTTCAATCCGAATGCAAAATTGTATATTTTTGACTTGGCTGGTTACGGAAGACAACCGTTAGATGTCAGAAAAAATGATGTATACCTTATCGTAGGTTGGTCAGACAAAATTTTCGACATATTGAATGCTTTGGAAGACCGAAAATCAGCGGTAGCAATGATAAAAAAAGTAGTGCTGTAAAAGGCACTGCTTTAAAATATAAGTTATAAGTCATAAATGATAAGTGATTTTCAAATTGGATAATTACTTTTATTTAGGAGCTTAATCCCGCTTTCCACTGTATATTTTGTTCCGCTTCGCTACACAAAAGGATGCCGTTACAATCGGGGCTAGAAAAGAAAAACTGTACAAAATGATTCGATTTATTAACACAATAGAAATTTCGCCATTAAGGTATCAAAAAGAAGATGCCGAACTACCTGAAATATCTGATCCTCATGATTCGGAAGAATGGTATAATGAATGGATAAAATCACAAACGATATTAAAGCTAGATTTCGATGCTATAGAAAAAGGATCATGCTTCGTTGATACAGAAATTATTGATGATGAAAATCTGCAAATCATTCTAACTGAATTTTTAGAAGAAATAGATTTGGATGATTTTGAAGATAGTATAATATCGTTCAACGGAGGAATTGTTTTAATGGAAAACGAAAAAGTTTTAATTAAACCAATGTGTTGCGGAGATCTCAGAGATATTTCAGAATGGAGAAAAATTTTTGAAAACTCTTCAAAAGAATGGACAGTGTTACAAATTGGACATCCTTGGGTTTTCTATAAAAAAGAAAATGGAAAAGTTCAATTTTCAGATTATACAGAATTAAACTTAGAAGATTTTGTCAGTATTAAACCTATTTTCGAAATTGATGAAATGGAATTAAAAATAGAGTTTGATAAAATAAAAGATCATCCTGTAAATTTTAAAAATAAGGTTTTAAAAATCTTGAATTCAATGAAGTTGAAAAATGCAGAATCAATTTCAGAAATAATTGCTGGAATAAGAAACTAAAATTTGTCATTCACAACGAAATGCAATGAAGTGAAGAATTTATTATGAGATTGCTTCGTCGCTTCGCTCCTCGCAATGACATAAAAAGAATAGTTGTAAAAACGACCTAGGAAATGGAGGCGTTAAGAAAATTTTAAAAATTTCCGTTAAAAAATATCCACTGTTTGAACAAGCGTTGGGAAAAGCAAGGCGTGAGTTTGGAGATTTTAAGAAGTTTTTTAAATTTTTAGCCGGAATTTCCAAGTCTTGAACTTTTGGTTCTTTTGCTTCAAGGCAAAACGAACAAAAACAAAAAAATAACAACGTAAAAAGATTGCGCACTAATACAATAATTTTGCTTCAACAAAAAACAATAACCATAAAACTTAAAAAAGAACAATCGATGCCGTAAGAAAAGAATTCCTTCGATTTCCACTTGAACAAGAGTCTTTTCGCTAGATTGCTCGATTTAAACTGACCAATGTCGTTATCTTAAGAGTTCCATCGTCAAACTTCCAATTTGAACAACATTCAAAAACTCTTATAGCTTGTTACTTGGTTTTTAATTAAAAAAACAACTGCGTAAAAAGAATGCGCACTGAGGTGATAATTTTGCTTCAACAAAAAAATTATAATCATAAAAACTTAAAAAAGTAAGTGTCGTAAAACAGAGTTACTTCGGGGGACAGCAATACAGGTTCGAATCCTGTTTCTTATTTGAGAATGGCGTAATGGTATCGCTCTGTCGATAAGTCTCTGTTTGATTTTTCACCTTACTTAAAAATAATCGATGCCGTAAGAAAGAGTTACTTCTACTTTACATTGAACTTAAATCTCTTTTTAAACATTGCTCGATTTTAAAAATTATTCTACAAGTGCCGTGGATAAAAGTTACTTCGATTTTATACAAAGGTTCGAATCCTTTCGCCGAAAGGTGTGGTCGAGTGGCTAGACGAGTTTTAAGACAGCTTTTATTAATATTTGCCTTGTATTTTTTAGAAATAAAACGATTAAAAATAAAATCAAGTGTCGTTTTAGAATCATACTTCGATGTTAAATATTTGTGTCGCAGGTTCGATTCCTGCCTTCTCTGTTGTAAACGAGATGTAGCTCAGATGGTAGAGCAAAATGTACGGAAGATTCTGCCATTTTTACCTTGATTTAAAAAAACAAAGAGTGCCGTAGAAAAGGCTTACTTCGAGTCAGAATTTAGACCTCAAAAATCTAAGAAAAAGTGCAATTTCCTGAATAATAGTAAGGATCGGGTGCATGTCTGTCTTTTCGCCTTTTGCCTCTTTTTCATTAAAAATTTAAAAAATATGTCAAGTGTCGTAGTATAGAAATGCTTCGATTCCAGGCTTAAGATGCAGGTTTGAGTCCTGTCTGCGAAAGCAGTCGTCTAATGGTAAGATGTAAGCGTAAGTGTCTGTACGAAAATTACCTTGATTTAAAATAAAGAGTGCCGTTAGAGAAAACTTACTTCGGTTAATCTTATGATGTTGGTTCGACTCCAGAATAGATATGAAAATGATCTATATAAAGAGTTTTCTCGTCTTTTGCCTCTTTTTTAATTTAAAATTTATAACAAATAAGTGTCGTAGAGAAGGGTTCCTTCGTAAATATAACGGTTCTAAGGTAGCGTAATTCGGGTGACCGAACTAGCGAAGTTGGGTTGAAAACCAACCGGGCAAAAGTTTTCGCAAGAAAACGTAAGTCTCTTGTAGATGTCGAATTGCCGGCTCACTGCCCAAAATGGGTAAAAGCGGCGCTCTTAAAAGAGCACACTCTTTTCGCCTTTTACCTTATTTGTTTTTAAAAACATAAACAAGTTTCACGAAATTATTTCATTATAAATCAGTTATATTACTAAACATAATAAAATGAAAATACCTGAAAATTTTACAGATTTTTTATACTGGATTAAAGATCGCACAGAAAATATTTGGTCGAGCGAAGATTGGAGTGAACATGGATTTTATGGTGCAAAATGGCAACCACTTACCGACCAACAAATCGATGAGGTTGAAGAAAAATACGCTGTGAAATTTAATGATGAACATAGAGAATTTTTAAAAGTTTTACATGCTATTGATAAGAAAGAAATTATAGAATATGAAGATGAAGGTAAAATTATTACTGAAGAAAGTACTTTTTTCTACAATTGGTTGAAAGATGATGAAGAAATTAGAGATAGGCTTTACGGGCTTTCGGATTGGTTGTATTCAGATGTTGAAGGATTGAATAAAGTCTGGCTAAAATCGTGGGGTAAAAAACCTTCGTCTAAGGAGGAGAGAATAGAGATTTTTCGACAGTGGTTTTTGAAAATTCCACAACTCATTCCTATTCTTGGTCACCGTTTTGTAGTAAACGAACCTAATTTAAAATGGCAACCGATACTTTCTATGTGGGGTTCTGATATTATTGTCATGGGATGGGATTTTAGAACTTACTTGTTAAATGAAATCAGAAGTAATCTTGGTATTTACGAAGACGTTTTTGATGAGGAAGATCAAATGTTTTATCCAGAATTATTACCTGAAGTACAAGAAATTTTTGATGAAAATTTTAAATACGACGAGACAAAAGACGTTCCTTATCTTAAAGAAATGATGCTTTATTGGTCTTCTGGTTGGTCAAGTTTTGGGATAAGTTATCATCCAAAAGAAGCAAAAGTACATCCTATTGTAAAAACATTTATTGCGGAAGAAGAAATTTAAAAAATAAAAACAAGTGCCGTAAAATAGTGTTACTTCGCTCATCACGACGGGGTCGCGGGTTCGAAATGCACAGCATTCGTGAATACAAAAAATAAAATATAAAAGAGCAATGAACAATCTCGCCTTTTCCACAAAAAAAACACAAAATCTAAATAGGAAAAGTAGCTCAGTGGGTTAGAGCACGACTCACTTTTTGGTTGTTGCCTTGTTTAAAAATAAAAGTGACTAAGAGAAAAAATAAATCGTGAACATTTTGAAGGGGAGGAATAATGAAGTCGGTAATACCGGCAAGATTATCCGGTTCGACTCCGGCATCACGCTGCCCCAATTATTTTTTTCGATTGTGACCTTTTATAAAAGAAGCCGGATGAAAATTTCATTCGGCTTCTTGATTGAAAGATATTAAAATAAAATGTTGAATGCTGTTTTAAAATAAAAAGGCAATACTCAGAATATTGCCCTTGTTTTCATTAATAAAAATTTTTTTTCATTGTGTGTTTTTAGTTTTTGAATTTTTGTTTTTGGCAAAATTCAATTTCATCATTTGTGTTCGGAAAATCAATCTAAAGGTTAATTTTTATATTTTCAATTGTGTTTAGATTTAGTCAAATTTTTTTAGAAAACTTATTGAATTTTCTTTATCATCATTTGTGTTTTTAATTATACACCTTTTGTTGATTTACCTGTGCAAATAGATTAAAAAAATATTTCTTAACAAAAAAAACAGTATACTATTCTTATACTATTTTAAATTAATTATTTTATTTTCAGTGTTTTATATTCTTTGGGTTGATTTTTTTATTAAAAATGAAATAAATTTAAATTTATAGATCAATTGAAATTATCTGAGAATTATTTTGAGCAATAAAATTTTTCTTTCAAAAAAAATTAATAGTAGAAGAGCAATCATAAATTGAGTTTAGTTCCGCTCGGTTCTACTATTAATTCATCATTTTTTGTGTGTTTTTAAAATTTTGATTATTTACTAATCAAATTCATCATTTGTGTTTTTGCCCTTATTATAGAATATTAGAAAATTTTTATTGTTATTTGTGTTTGTGCTTTTTTATCTAATTAATTTTATTTATTGTGCTTTAAAAATTTCGTCAAATGCATTGATTTAATTTTCTGATGCAAAGAGAATGAAATTTAGCTTTAATTCAAAAAAAATAGCATACCATCAGTATACTATTTATATGTAAGTTTCTTGTTTTTAATGTTTTAATTTATTTTTTTTGAGTTTGTGTTAATTCTCTCAACCAAATCCCCATATCTTTTTCTTTTGGAATATTGAATTTCTTACGAAGATTTTGCTTTCGGTTTCGTACAGTGTTTATCGATTTTGATGTATATTCTGCAATATCTTTAATGGTAAATCCTAAAAAAGTATAAGCACACAAAACCAACTCAGAAGTTCTAAGCCCTGGGGAATTTTGAAGAATTTTTATTTGAAATTCAGGATAAATTTCCTGAAAATATTCATAGAATTTAGGATCATTACTTTTGGCTAAATCTATAATATCGGTGTAGGCTTTATTTATTTTTTGTTGCAGTTCTTTGGTTTCTGTGTTTTTCTGATCAATAATTTCGTCTTTTTTCTGAAGATTGCCTTTTACTTCGCTGATTTGATTTTCTTTATGTTTTAGGTTTTTATAAATTAAGCGGGAAAATATAAAAATGAGCAGAATTATAATGATAATAAGGAAAAAGATTAAAGTATAGTGTGTTTTTTCTTTTGTTTTATAAAAATTTTCATGATCACTGAGAATTACTTTTAGAGCTTCCTCTATATTTTTTTCTCTTTCCAAAAGAAGTTTATGTTGTAGATCGGTATATATTTTTTTGTATTCAGATTGCTTTTTTGTGTCTCCAAGATTACCATACAAGTCAGAAATTTTCTTGTATAAACTGTTATTGTGAAAATGATAAGGGGCAATTGATTGGTCCTTAATATTTTTGATTGCTTTTTCATAAAAAGAAATAGCCCTTTTGTATTGCTTTTGCCAGGTAAAATAGTCTCCAAATGACGTATAATCCTGAAAAACAACCGGATCTTTATATTTTAAATTAATTTTGAAGCTTTTATTAAAATAGTAGAGTGTAGAATCTGGCTTTTCGTTATCCATAAAATCCGTACCCATATATCGATAATAGTCTGAAAGTTCTAAATGAATTTGCCTTTCAGGAATTTTTTTTAATTCATCGTAAGATAATTTAGAATAATATAATGCAGAATCTGGTTTTAATGCTCCAAGATTTAAGTAGGTTCTTTGTTTTAAGATAATGGCTTCTCTATTATTTTCATTCTTTAAAAGCTTTATGATATTAGGAAGCTCTTTAGTAAACTGAGAATTTAATCCCAAACTGTAGTAATTGAAAGCTTTTACTTCACTTACCTGAGCTTGTAAAAGGTTGCTTTTTTTTCCATAAGGCTCATTTAGTGCCTTATTAGCATAGGTAAAACTTTCTTTCTGCATTTCTAGAAAGGAGAGTGCTCTCGCCATTGTATAATAACTCTGTGTTATTTTTTCTGAATTTTCGGCTTTTTGGGAAAGAATAAGTGCGCCTTTTGCGTATTTCAGTTGATCGAGATGTTTAAATTTTTGTCTGCTGATTTCTGCTTTTTTTAAAAGCTCATCAATATTTTTAGTATCATTATTTTGACAGAAAATAAGACTAGAAGAAAAAAAGAAGAATAGAAAAAGAAAATATTTTTGAAAGCTTCTCTTGAGCATTAAATAATTATTCGTCATGAAGCTTTATTGTGTTTTTAGTTATAGCTTATTTAGGCAAAAGTAACAAAATATTGACTTAATTTACTGTATTATTAAAATTATTGTTGATTACTTTTGTTGAGATAAAGAGTAAAAAGTAGAAAGGTAACATCGAAAAAATATTACCTTTTTCTACTTAAATTTTTCATCATGTTGTGTTGTTTGTTGTAGTCAAAAAAATTGGGGCAATTTCATGAAAACAACAGTTTAAATTTACTCTCTGAAAACTTTATTGTTTATTGTGTTTTTTATGGTTTGTTTTTAATTGTTTGTGTTTTTATTCGGTATTATTTTCGTTTTAAATTTTAAACAAATAGATAAAAAAAATATGTAAACACAAAAAAAGTAGTATACCATTTGTATACTACTTTTGGTTAATGTTTTGATTTTTAAATATTTATGTTTTATTTATTCTTTTGGATAAATAGTATTGTTTAACCAATCTTCCATGTCAGTTTCTGTGGGAATACTGAATTTTTTGCGCAAATTCTGCTTCCTGTTTCTGATGGTATTGATTGATTTAAAAGTGTATTCGGCAATATCTTTAATGGTAAATCCTAAGAAAGTATAAGCACATAAGATGAGCTCGGTAGTTTTCAAGCCCGGAAAATTTTCCAGTAATTTTTTCTGAAACTCCGGATAAACTTCTTGAAAACGAAAATAAAATGAAGGATCATTATTACGCGCCAGTTGCATTACCTCTTTATAAGCATCGCCTATTTTTTGCTGAAGCTCTTCTTTTTCGATACTTTTTTGAGAGATCAATTTTTCCTTTTCTTCTAAGGTACTGGTAACTTCTGTGATGAAAGTTTCTTTGTGTTTCAGATTTTTGTGTAAAATTTTATAAATAATGATAAATAAGAGTATTAGTATAAAAACTCCTGCAAAAATCATGGTATATTTTCTTTTTTGAGAAGAATTGTATTGATTTTCCTTGTCTTTTAGAATTATATTTATAGCATAGTCCATATTTCTTGCTCTGTCTGCAGAAATTTTGTTTTGGTTTTCGTTATAAAGCTTTTCATATTTTGTCTTTTTTTCGTTATTGCCTAAAATACCGTACAATTCAGACGTATCCTTATAAATTTTAATAAAACCCATGATATTCATCGATTTTTTATCAACTTCTTCTAAAGATTTTAAATTAAAATCAAGCGCTTTTTTGTAATCTTTATTCTGATGATAATATTTCCCTAAAGACATGTAGGATAAAAAAAGACTGTAATCATTATATTGTCTTGATACGTCATAGCTTTTTTGAAAATAATATAATGCAGAATCATTTTTTTTCATTTTAAGAAAAGCATTTCCCATAGAAATATAATGATCTACGTAGTTTGCGTATGCTATATATTCTGGCAATTTTCGGATCTCCTTTTCTCTCTTACGATAGTAAGCAAGTGCAGAATCAGGATTATCGTCATCAAAATAGAGATGCCCGATATTGCTGTATATTTTTGACTGTAATTTTATGGCAGTGGTGTCTTTTCTTCCTTTTAAAAGCTTTAAAATATCATCAAGCTCTTTTCTTCCTTCAGATTTTAATGATAAGGCATTGAAATTATAGGCCTTTATATCTTTAAATTTAGCCTGCAAAAGCGGATCGCCTTTTGTGTAACTTAATTTGAGGCCTTCTTCTATAGCTAAAAGACTTTCTCTTTGCAATTCTAATGAGCTTAAGGCACGAGCGATAGAAAATGTACTTTCTGCGATTCTTTCTGGATCATTTATTTTTTTTGCTAATACATTGGCTTCCTTAGCATCCTCCAGCTCAAGAATATTTTTGTAATTTTTATGATTTTTGTATGCACGAAGGAGTAGCACATCGATTTTTTCTACTTCATTACTTTGGCAAATCGCGTGATTTGACAATAAAATGAAAAGTAGCATGATGCTATTTTTTAAAATATAATTTGTTCTAATCATAAAACTTTGCCCCATAAAGTTGTGATGAATGATTGTTACAAAAATATAACTCTTAATTTAATAAATACTAGATATAATCCATGATTTCACTAGTTTATCATTTTTTTGCTAAAGATTTAAGTTTACATCTAATATTAACGAATAAAATGATGCAAATTGTACAAAGTGTAATATGAATTTACGTCAAAAAAACAAGTTGTTAAGTTTATTTTAAAGCATAAAAGCGAGAATCGATTAAAAAAATCAATCAATTTGAGAAATGTAAACGAGAAAGGAATTAAGATTTGAAATTTATATGAAAAAGGATAATACTAAAGTATTACCCTTTTGTCATTTGTTTTTCATCATTGTGATGTAGTCTGTTTTCTTTCAGATTTTTTCATTTGTGTTGTTTGGAAAAAGAAATTTGAAATTTAGGGCAATATTCAAATTCCTTGATTTTCATTCTTATTTTTAGAAAATTCTAGGGATTAATTTTTCTAATTAAAAGCTTGAGGTTGTGTTTTTTTCATCATTCGATTTTTGTGACCTTACTTGTAAATCCGTGTAATTTTCTGATACAAAGAGAAACAAAAATCACTGAATGACAAAAAAAAGGAAATACCATTTATATACTATTTTTATTTAATGGTTTAATATTCAGTATTTTAATTAATTCTCTCTTTGTGGATTAATAAAATTTCTTAACCAAAATCCCATATCTTGCTCCGTCGGTATGTTGAACTTCTTACGAAGATTTTGCTTTCGGTTTCGAATTGTATTGATCGATTTGTAGGTGTAGTCTGCAATATCCTTTATAGAAAATCCTAAAAATGTATAAGCGCAAAGTATTAATTCTGAATTTCTTAATCCGGGAAACTCTGTCAGCATTTTTTTCTGAAAATTAGGATATGCATTCTGAAAAATAAAATAAAAGTCAGGATCATTGTTTTTTGCCAATTCTACTAATTCTGTGTAAGAATGGTTGATTTTTTGTTGAAGTTCTTCGGTTTCCTGGCTTTTTAGATTGATAATTTTATTTTTTTCCTGTAAAGTATGTGTAACTTCTGAAATAATGTTGTCCTTGTGCTTAAGATTTTTTCGCAAAACAATAAAAACTAGGAAGAAAATTAAACTTAAGGCAATAATTCCAACTAAAATATAAATATATTGCTGTTTATTAGATTCTTCTTGATCTCTTTTTTGGTCTTTTAAAATTACATGCAAAGCATAATCCATATTATGATCTTGCTCTTTTTGAATTTTTGCATTATTCTTGGCAATTAAATTTTCATATTTTTCGTACATCTCTTTATTGCCAAGTTTTGCATAGGTATAAGAGATTTGAGCATCGATAAATGCATAATAGCTGGGTTGATAAATGTAATGCTGCATATTTTCTTTTGCTTTAAGAAAATAATCTAATGCTTTTTGGTAATTATTTTTATAGATGTAGTAGCTGCCAAAGCCTTTATATTGCTCATATAATACAGGATCATTGTATTTCTTCTTAAGTTTCAGCGCTTTTTCAAAATATTTAAATGCCGAATCAAAATCATTTCTTTCTAAATAATTACCTCCCAGATAACTGTAATGCTCGCAGATTGCATTAAAATATTTTTGTTCTGGTAATTTTTGTAATTGTTTGGCTTGTAACTGAATATAAGTATAAGCTGAATCTTTATCAGAAGTCATTTGGGCGAGATTAGCATACGTTCTTGCTCTTATTTCGTAGGCTTCTTCACTATTTTCATTTTTTAGAATGCTAAATATTTTATTGAATTGAAAGATACCCTGTGACTTCAGATTCATGAATTTATAAATGTATCCCTTAAGTTCGGTAAATAGAGAACTCAGTAAAGGGTCTTTGGAATATATCCGTCAGATGTTGCTGAATTAATGTGTGCTAAACTTTCTTTTTGAAGCCCAAGATTAAATAAAGAACGCGAAATGTAGTAAGAACTTCTTGCTTTTCTTTCGCTGTTGTTTATTTTTTTCGCGAGAATATTAGCCCTTCTTGCTGTTGTGAATTCGTTAAGATCTTGAAATTTTTTATTAAAATAATCTGCCTTTTTCAGCAAACTATCAATTTGTTTCAGATCTTTATTCTGGCAAGATATATAGCCTGAAAAAAGAATCAGGAGTAATAAAATGCTTTTTTTTATTTGTGTTTTCAATGGCATCATCATTATTTTTTCCTTCAAAAAATATTATGATTAATGCCAAAATATTCTACTTCAAACATTAGTTTTTGAATAGAATATTTAATAATTTTTTTCGAAGGTTTTAATTAAAATAACCTAAAAATTAATAGGAACAGGGCAATATTAGGATGAAGATATTACCCTGTTTGCTCCATTAATTTTCATCTTGTGTTTTAAATACAAACTTAAAATTTGGGGCAATTTCAGATTTGTATTTTTAATAGAAAGTCTTTAGGCTAATTTTGATGATATGTTTTTTTTTCATCAAATGTTTTTAAAAGGTTATCAAAATTCATCTTCCAACTTTCTGATACAAATAGAAAAAAAATTAATCAAAACACAAAAAAAATAGTATACCATTTGTATACTACTTTGGTTTAATATATTGATATTTAATAATTTATTAATTCTCCTGATTTGGATTAATTAACTCACGAAGCCATATTCCCATATCTTGTTCTGTTGGAATATTGAATTTTTTTCGCAAATTTTGCTTTCTGTTTCGAACAGTATTTACAGATTTGTAGGTATATTCTGCCACATCTTTTATTGTAAAGCCAAGATAAGTATAGGCACAAAGAATAAGTTCTGAGTTTCTTAAACCCGGAAATTCTTTTAGCATCTTTGTCTGAAATTCCGGATAGACTTCTAAAAATCGAAAATAAAATGCAGGATCATTATTCTGAGCCAAATTTATGACTTCATTATATGCGTCATTTATTTTTTGTTGAAGTTCTTTTGTTTCTTCATTTTTTTCGGAAATTATTTTTTCTTTTTGCTCAAGATGTGTTGTCACCTGGTTTATTTCAGATTCTTTTTGTTTTAGTTTATTTCTTAATGTTCTGTAAATGAAAAGAAGTGAAATAAAGAGTGCTAAAACACATAGGGAAATCCATAAATAAATCCTGTTTTGTGATTCTTTTAATTGGCTTTCGTTGTCTTTTAGAATAATATTAAGTGCTTTTTCTGTATTTTTTATTTTAAGCTCATTAGCATCTCTTATTTTTTGATTGTATTTTTCTTGATATTCATTTTGAAGCTGCTTATTTCCTAAAATTCCATATATGCTAGATATTTCTTCATAAACAAATAAATAAGGTTCAATATTTACTTTGCTTTCTTTAATATTATCCAAGCTTTTTAAGTAAAAATTCAAGGCTTTTTGATTTTCCTTTTCTGCTTTATAGTAATCACCAAAGCAAATATACTCCATGAAAACTGAAGGATTTTTATGTTTAATTTTAAATTGATAAGATTTTTGATAGTAATAGAGTGCAGAATCTTGCATTTTTCTTTCACGAAAAACATCACCCATGGCTAAATAGCACTCCGGAAGCCTTATAGCTTGAATTTCTTTTGAGAAGCCATTAACGAGATTATAAATTTTTTTATAATAATGAGCAGCAGAGTCTAGTTTATTTTCTGTCTGATAATAATTTCCAATATTACCATAAATGCTGGTAATTGTTCTTTCGGAGTCTCCGTCTGTTCTGTTCTCTAAGAGTTTTACGGCACCAAATAGCTCTTTCATACTCTGAGAAGTGAGCCCAAGCATAGAATAATTATAAAATTTTAATTCTTTTATTCTCGCCTGAAGAGGTATGTTTTGCTTAGTATAAGGTTCTTCGTAAGCTTTATTAGTGAAAATTAAACTTTGCTTTTGTAACTCTGGAGTTAATGTTAATAGAGCCATTTCATAATAGCTTTTTGCTTTTCTTTCAGAATTTCCGGTTTTTTCTGCTAAGCTGCTGGCTTGCTTTGCATACTGTAAAGCATCTATATTATTATATTTGGCTCTGCTATTAAAACATTTCATTAAGAGTGCATCTATCTCTTTAATGTCCGCGTTTTGAGCGAATAAAAAACTTGAAAAAAAAATAAAAAATAATTGCAGACTGTTTTTTGTAATCGTATAAATCATATTAACTTTTGCCCCTTAAAGCCTTTGATGATTATGGTATTGTCGAATTACAAAAATAAGATAGTTTTTGAATTGAACAGCTATAGAATTGTGATTGATTTTTGTTTATGCATATTTTATTCGCTATTATTCGGATAGATTAGGTTTTTTAACCAAACGCCCATATCCTTATCCGTAGGAACACCAAATTTTTTTCTGAGATTTTGTTTTCTGTTGCGTATTGTATTTACAGACTTGAATGTATATTCTGCAACATCTTTAATGCTAAATCCTAAAAATGTATAAGCACAGAGTATAAGCTCGGTATTTCGTAGTCCTGGAAAATTTTTTAATAGCGTATTGTGAAATTCCGGATAGATTTCCTGAAACCTAAAATAAAATGCAGGATCATTATTTTTTGCAAGTTCTATTAATTCATTATAAGTATCATTAACCTTAATTTTTAGCTCTTTGGTTTCTTGGTTTTTTTCGAAAATTACTTTTTCTTTTTGTTCAAGAGTAGTGGTTACTTCGGAGATCTTTTCTTCTTTCTGTTTTAATTTTTTTCTTAAAACTCGATAAATAAAAAACAGACTTAAAAATAAAATTAAAATACCTATCGACAATAAAGTGAAGCTTTTATTTTGATGTTGTGAATTTTCTGTTTGTTGATCTTTTAGTATGGCTTTCACAATGAAATCCATATTTTTAGCATTTCGACTTTCATCGTTTCTTACTTTTGTTTCGAAGATTTCTTTATATTTATCTCTATTAACATTGTCTCCGAGAATTTCATAAAGTTCCGAAATATTTCTATAAGTTCTTAATGCATAGGGATCTGCTGCGGGCTGTTTTTCTTTTAAAGATTTTAAATAATAATCTAATGCCTGTGGGTACTGATCTGTACTGTAAAAATAATCTCCCAAGGCTTGGTATTCTGTTTGTAAAGTAGTTGCTTTATATTTTTTTGAAATAGCGAGTGCTTTTTTATAAAAAATTAAGCTCTGATCATAATTATCTTTTTTATTTTTTTCGTTTATTTTATCGTTGTCATTTTTTTTAATGCTGATCGTCCCAAGGCGAATATAAAAATTAGATAAATCACTATAAACCAATCGCTCGGAGATTTTATCAAACTCAAATTGAGTCAGTTTATAATAAATATAAGCGGAATCAAAATCTCCTTTTGTATTTTCATAATAACCGCCAATCTCCCTATAAATCTGTGCTTTAGTAATATTCGATTGGGTATTATTATCTTTTTCAATAAGTTTTAATGCACCAAATAACTCTCTGATATCTTGAGAATATAGTTCTGCGGTATAATAATTTGCAGATTTTACGATTTTAAGTTTTGCCTGAAGGAGTTTATCACTCAAAGTATATTTTTGTTCATAAGCTTTACTGATATAATAAAGGCTTTCTTTTTGAAGTCCCATTTCAGACGAAATGAAAGCGAGTTGATAGTAACTTTTTGCTATATCTGCGGAATTCTCTGCCTTTTGTGAAATGGTTTTTGCTTCTAATGCATAGTTAAAGGCTTTAATATTTTCATAATTGTTATATGATTTTTGAGATAAAGTCAATAACTTATCTACTTTTTCATGTTTTTTTTCTTTACATGATGCAAAAGATAATATTATCAACAGAAGAATATTATTTTTAAGCAATCGTGTAATTTTAATCATCTCAGTTTTTTGGCGATCCTTTATCATATAATTACAAAAATAAGATACTTTTTCTATTAAATAAAAAACCGATAAATTACTATTTATCGGCTGTTATTTTTTCCAGATCTTCTTCAAATGTTTTTTTCCATTTGGCGATCGTAGTTCTGCTTATTTTATATTTTTTAGACATATAACTTGTTGAAAAACCGTGCTTATGCTGATATTCAAGCAGTCTCAGCATCGTTTTTTTGTCATACGTTTTAAGCTTTTGATTGTCTCTTTGGCTTTCCTTAGATTGTGTGAATATCTTCTCATTAAAATTTAATACATCTTCCGTCGTATTCAATTTTTTGAGGAGTTCTTTAATCTTTGGGTCTTTCAGCTTATCCGGGTGTTCCAGCTTAAGCATGTCATGATAAATTTTGGTGTAATTGGGTCTCATATCCTAGCTGTGTGTGTTCTATTCTACATCATTTCTTTTCTGCAACCATCTGTGTAATGTGCTTTTAGGGATAGAATATTCTTTAATAACCTCCCCTTGAGTCATCTCTCCGGATAAAATTCTTTTCATAATAAAATCCTTGATTTCCTGCGTATAAATATTCTTTCTGAAATAAGGAATTTTTTCAGATTTCTGAGGGTTTTTATGTACCGCAGAAGGCGGAGCATAAAGAATAAGGTGAGAACTGTAAAGTCTGAAAAAATCATACTCTAATAGTTTACAGAATCTCAGCAGAATTTCTGTATCGATAGATTTGCTTTTGTAAACATTTTCAATAAATTCTTCATCTTTATTTAAAAAATTACATATTCTTTCAATAGTAATTTCTTTTTCGTCTACTCGCTCTTTTATAAAATGTCCTATATGTATCTCTTTGTATAGCATTGTGTATGTAATGTTTATCATTAAACAATATACATTAGATCAATAGGTAAGCCAATCTGTTTTATTCAGATAAAAGTTTTTCTTCCTTTATTGTTGATATAAAGAAAAATTAGAATTATGATTTATTTTATTCAGTGTAATGTATAATGATTAGATATGATAATATATCCAAAGAATTACTCTTAAATACATCCTAAGAGTCCTATTCGTATTGTCGTGAGCGATCATCCTTTCATTTAATCTCGTAAAATTTCATATTTCCAAACTCTTCCCCATAAGTCTGAATTACATCTTACCTATTAAAGCTCTCTCATGTATCTTATATAATTTTTAGTTGTTAATTTTTCCCTTTAATACTGTGATTGCAGCAATTTATTTTTTCCGTCAAGATTTTATTGATAAAAATTAACCAACATTTGTTCTTCAAATATAAAAAATCCTAATTAATAACTACAAAAAAATATATTAAAAAAAACGTTAAAATTAATATTATGTTAAAAAATATACAATAAATGGACGTTTGCGTGAAATAAAATATAGCTTTTGTGGTATTAATTAAGAAAATTTATTTTGTGTAAATTATTTTAAACTCTCTACATTTGTGGTTCAGTTTTACACATGAAATTATTCGACTTTTCTCAGAAAATTAATTATAAAAACGAGTTGTTGGCAGGGCTTACCGTGGCAATGACCATGATTCCGGAGTCGCTTTCTTTTGCCATTTTGGCGGGGCTTTCTCCATTAACGGGGCTTTATGCTGCCTTCATGATGGGATTGGTCACCGCGATTTTCGGCGGACGTCCCGGAATGGTTTCCGGTGGAGCAGGAGCGACCATCGTTGTTTTAATTGCTTTAATTAAAGCTCACGGGGTAGAATATCTCTTCGCAACCGTTATTCTTGCAGGTATTTTTCAGATGTTGGTGGGAATTTTTAAACTCGGAAAATTTGTAAGATTAATCCCACAACCTGTAATGTATGGTTTTCTGAATGGTTTGGCTGTCATTATTTTTATGGCTCAGGTTGAACAATTTAAAATAACCGATGCAAATGGAGTTGTAAGTTGGCTTCAAGGTACAACCTTATACATAATGTCAGGGTTGGTTACTTTAACTATTGCGATTGTTTACTTTTTTCCTAAAATTACAAAAGTAGTTCCGGCTTCTTTAGTTGCTATTTTAATAGTTTTTGGAATCGTTTTAGGTTTCGGAATTCATACAAAAACCGTTGCAGACATCGCTCACATTAGCGGAAGTTTTCCAACTTTTCATATTCCAAGTATTCCTTTTTCACTGGAAACTTTACAAATTATCTTTCCTTATGCCTTAATTATGGCTGGAGTCGGTTTGATAGAATCATTATTAACATTATCAATGGTTGATGAAATTACCAACTCAAAAGGAAGCGCCAATAAAGAATCTGTTGCTCAAGGTTTGGCGAATATTACCAATGGTTTCTTAGGCGGAATGGGCGGTTGTGCTATGGTTGCCCAAACTTTAGTGAATTTAAATGCAGGTTCCAGAGCCAGACTTTCCGGAATTATTGCTTCTATTACGATTTTAATTATCATCTTAGTTGGAGCGCCATTTATCGAAAGAATTCCGATGGCAGCTTTGGTTGGCGTGATGATGATGGTTGCCATCAGTACTTTTCAGTGGGTTTCGATTAGAATTGTAAACAAAATGCCAAAATCCGATATTTTTGTTGGAATGACGGTGGCTTTAATTACGATTGTTCTTCACAATTTGGCATTGGCTGTTTTGGTTGGAGTGATAATTTCAGCCTTAGTTTTTGCGTGGGATAATGCGAAAAGAATTCGTGCCAGGAAATATATCGACGAAAATGGTGTTAAATATTACGAAATTTTCGGACCATTATTCTTCGGCTCTGTCACAACATTTACAGATAAGTTCGATCCTGCAAACGATCCGAATGAAGTGGTCATTGATTTCAAAGAAAGCCGAATTGTAGACATGAGCGCCATCGATGCTTTGGATAAATTGTCAAAAAAATACAATCAGCTCAATAAAAAACTTCATTTAAAACATCTAAGCGAAGACTGTATCAGAATGTTGAAAAATGCAGAAGCTGTCATCGAAGTCAATATCCAGGATGACCCGACGTATAAAGTAATGCCTGAAAGGTAGGAGAGCTTTTAGGGTTTGAAAGTAGGAGAGTTTTGAAGGATGAATTAGGTTAGAGTCCTGAAGGGACGATTTAGGATAGAATCGTATGTAATGCGATTAAAAACAAGGTCATATTAATCGTCTTAGAAAATCAGCGCAATCCGCAAAATCAGCGCGAGAAAAAAACGTTATAAACCCAAACAAGGACTGCAAAATAAAATTTACAGCCCTCGTTCTTTAGGTTACTAATGTATTTGCAATGAAATCAGGCACCAAAGCATAGTGCGATAATTTCATGCTGATCGAAGCTCTACCGCTCGTCAACGTTCTCAGATCAGAAATATATCCAAAAGTAGAAGCCAAAGGAACTTCCGCTGTGAAGATTTTTCTTCCTGATTTTTCATTAATCGAAGTGATCATTCCTCTTCGTTTGTTGATATCCGCCGTCACAACGCCCGTATAATCTTCAATGGTTTGAATTTCAACTTTCATAATGGGTTCCATTAATTTAGGTTTACAAGATTTTCCTATTTCTTTGAAACCATCTCTTGCTGCCATTTCAAAATCAAAGGCATGAGAATCAACTTGATGAACGGATCCGTCCAGAAGCGTAACTTTCATACTTTCCAAAGGATTTCCACTCAAAGCTCCGTTTTCCATCGCTTCTCTGAAGCCTTTTTCAACAGACGGAATAAATTCACTCGGAATCACACCACCTTTAATTTGATTGATAAATTCCAAACCGATTTCATGATCCTCTCGAGGTCCAATTTCAAAAGTGATGTCGGCAAATTGTCCGCTTCCACCGTTTTGTTTGGAAAGTTTTTCTCTGTGTCTTCTGGTTTCCGTTAAAATTTCCTTGTACGAAACTTTCGGTTTTCCTTGATTAATTTCAATTCCATGATTCAATCGGATTTTTTCTAAAGTCACTTCAAGATGCAGTTCTCCCAAACCACTTAACAAAGTTTCTCCCGTTTGTCGGTCTCTTTCAACAATCAACGACGGATCTTCTTCCTGAATTTTAGCTAAAACCAAACCGAAAGATTTTTCATCAGCATTCGTTTTCGGCTCAATCGAAACACGGATAACAGGAGCAGGAATTGTGATGGCTTCAAGCAAAACAGCTCGTTCAATGGATGATAAAGAATCACCCGTTTTCGCATCTTTTATCCCTGTCAAAGCAACAATATCTCCCGCTTTTCCTTCTTCAATCGTTAACGTTTTGTCCGACTGCATCTGCAAAATCCTCGAAATCCTGAAACTTTCACCTGTTCTTACATTCTGAATTGTGTCACCGGATTTTATACTTCCTGAATAAATTCTAAGCATTGCCAATTTCCCCATATGTTTATCAATTACAACCTTGAAAACCAATCCTGAAAAAGTTTCTTCTTCATTTCTTTCAAGCTCGATCGTTTCTTCCGTTTTCGCATCTTTTCCTTTAATAGAAGGTAGTTGATTTGGAGCTGGAAGATAACTTACAATTGCATCAAGCAAAGGTTGAACACCTTTATTCTTAAAAGCAGAACCGCATAAAACAGGAACCAAACTCCTTGCCTGACAAGTTCTTTGAATTGCTTCAAAAATCATTTCCTCAGAAATTTTATTCTCAGAATTCATAAAAGTTTCAAAGAAAATTTCGTCACATTCTGCCAATGTTTCCATTAGCTTTAATCTGAATTCATCAGCTTCAGCTTGGTAATTTTCAGGAATGTCTTTTTCAACAATCGTTTCTCCATTTTCATCGATCCAATACAAAGCTTTTTGTTTGATTAAATCGATAACGCCTTCAAATTGGTCTTCAGAACCAATCGGAATTTGCAAAGCCAAAGGAACTGCATTCAGTTTGGTTTTGATTTCATTCACAACAGCGAAGAAATCGGCTCCGATTCTGTCCATCTTATTAATGAAACAAATCTTTGAAATTCCATGTTTCTCAGCTTGAAACCAGACGTTTTCCGTTTGTGGCTGAACTCCTGAAGAAGCACAGAAAACCGCGATAACGCTGTCTAAAACTCGTAACGAGCGTTCAACTTCCACCGCAAAATCAATGTGTCCCGGAGTGTCGATGATATTGATATTGAAAATGTTATCATCCTTTTTCCATTGCGTGGAAATTGCTGCAGATGAAATCGTAATTCCTCGGTTTTTCTCCTGAATGTCTTTATCCATCGTCGTATTTCCATCGTCTACGTTTCCAATTTTGTGGATCATTCCAGTGTAATAAAGCAATCTTTCCGTTAAAGTCGTTTTTCCTGCATCGACGTGTGCTATGATACCTATATTTCGTGTGTTGTATTTCATTTTGTTTAATTTAAATTGTTGATTTTTAAGGTTGTTCTGAATTTTAGGCACAAAAATTCCCTGTCCTTACGTTTCATTTTTGTAAGAAATTGAATTTTACTTTCGTGAAAAATATCAGATCACCTTTTCGAATAATTGAAAAGCTGAAAGTAGGGTAGCAAAAAAGACCTATCTGAACAGATAGGCCTTCGTTATATTTTTTGTTTTATAAAGGTCGATCGTTATTCAGATAAATATTCAGTGCTACCAAAGTACACAGCTCTGATAGGATTGCTTAAAGAAATTATATTTATCATTTTTGTTGACATTGTTGATTGTTAATCGGTTGCGAAATTAGAAAAAATATTTTAACAGCAAAAACTTTTTTTGATTTTTTTCAAAGGACAAAAAATTGACAAATATTGCATTGCTACATTCGTTCAGCAAATGATATCAGAAAATTTTGGCTGAGTGAAACGCCTTTGCGAACGAAAAATATACATAATGATTTTCAAGAAAATCTTTGCGAGCATTGCGTTAAAAAATGATTGGTATTTAGTTCAAATTATAAAAATATCTTAAAACACAAAACTACATTTCTACATTAATTTAAAAATTCTATCTTTGGAAAGAATTGAAATGATTCGGCTAAAAAAACTAACGATGAAAAACTTGAAATCAATTAAATCTTTTTCAAGAAAAAGCTAAATAAAAATTTTAACTTATAAGGTTTGAAAACAGATATCGACATCCACAATCACTCACATTTTTCTTTTGATTTGTGGCTTACTTTAATAAAATCTCACCCTGAATTTAAAGCAAAAAGAGTTGAGCTTTTTTCCTCATTTTTTAATGTGGAAAAACCGATTGATGAAGTTGCGAAAACGGTAAAATATTACGACGATTTGTGTAATACCATTAATGAAGTAATTGGTGGGAATGTAGACACTTTTGAGATTTATTTATTGATTTTAAATTCTCTAAATGTAGATGTAAAGCAATTGAATAAAGATTTTTTAAGCGAATTTTATCAAAAAAGTGAAGATCTTTTTTTAGAATATAGCCCTGTTGTGATATTTGAAAATATTCATGATTTTTTTGATGAAATTAAAAATCAAGGAAAAACGATAAATATTCTAAGCAATACAGGTTTTATCAAAGGAAAAACGATGCGTAAATTCCTTATTAATGAGAATCTGGATCAATACATCGATTTTCATATTTATTCTGATGAAATTAATTGCTCAAAGCCGAATCCTCAGATATTTCAGGAAGTGAAAAATTTAATTAAAAATCAGGATTTAAGTTTAAATCAAATTTTGCACATCGGCGATAATCCGATTGCAGATTATAAAGGGGCGAAAGATTTTGGTTTCAATGCACATTTATTAAAACACTAACAATAAAAGATGAATAAAAGATATAGTTTACATCACATTCATTCGGCGGATGAGTTTACATTTTCGCCCGCAGAATACAGCTATTTTAAGTACGGAGATAGGTCGTTTGCACAAAAATTTGCAAAGGAATTGTTTACTGGGTTTATTGCTTCTCATGAAGAAATTCTGAACACAGATCAGCAGATCGTTGTGTTGCCAAGTCCTTACATGGCGATTCCGACGGCTTCTAATTTCCTGTGTTTTTACTTTAAAAAGCATCTTGATTTTTATCTTTTTCAGAAAGGAAAAAAATCAAGCATTTTATCAAAAATCAATAGAAATCATACCTATACAACAGATTACGGAAATCTAAGCTTTGAAGATCGTAAAAATCTGATAGCCAATGATACTTATTATCTGGATAAGGATTTTCTTAAAGGAAAACTTTGTATTTTTATAGATGATATTAAAATAACGGGAAGTCATGAGTTTACCGTGAATAAAATTTTGAATGAATATAATGTAGAAGGTGATTTTTTATTCATGTATTATGCTGAACTGATGAATTTTGAGCTGGATCCAAAGATTGAAAATTTCTTCAATTATTATGCGGTGAAAAACGTAGAACACATTGCAGAAGTCATGCTGAAACCAAGTTTTCAGTTCAACACAAGGATTGTAAAATATATTTTGGGCTTAGATTCAAGTAATTTTGATTATCTTACGTCTAAAGTAAAAAAAGAACAGATGGATGATTTGCTGGAACAGGCAATCAGTAATAATTACCATCTCATAAAAGAATTTGAAAATAATATAAACACTTTAACGCAAACAGAACTAAATTATGGCTATTAACTTACAAAAAGGACAGAGAGAAAATATAAATGCACCAAAATTTACTGTAGGATTGGGTTGGGACACCAACAATACTTCTACGGGAACGGGTTTCGATTTAGACGCATCTTTATTTTTGTTGGGAGAAAATAAAAAGTTAATTTCAGATAATCACTTTATTTTTTACAACAATTTGGAGTCTCCGGATAAAGCGGTAGTTCACTCTGGTGATAACTTAACAGGTGACGGAGCTGGAGATGACGAGCAAATTAAAATCGATTTAACTAAAATTGATGATGCTGTAAAAGAAATCACTGTTGTTGTTACCATTCACGATGCAGATGCCAGAAGACAGAACTTTGGGCAGGTGAGAAATTCTTTCATCAGAATTTTCAATACAGATACGAACGAAGAAATTTTAAAATACGAACTAGACGAAGATTTTTCTATTGAAACCGCTGTAGAATTCGGAAGAATTTATAACAGAAACGGAGAGTGGAAATTTGAAGCAGTAGGCGCGGGGCAAAGAGAAGGTCTTGAAAAATTTGTATCAATCTATCAATAATTTATTATGGACAATCAGGAAAATCAATCTATAGATCCGCTTGGATCAATCGAGCCTCTAAAGACGTTTGAACCAACTCCGATGACTCCTCCGACACCTGCAACGCCAAGTATGGCTCCGGCTCCGGTGATGGATAGAGACGGAAACGTAAATTTAGCGCAACTGCAGTCTGAAGAGCGTAGAAAATACGAAGTTCTTGCAGATTCTATTGATGAAACAAATCCGGGATCGATCGTTAATTTTGGAGCAGAGCTTCAAAGAACGTTATCGAACCAGAGTGATAGTTTCTTAGGAAATGTAAGAAGATCAAATTCCGGTGAAGTTGGAGAATTGATTAATAATTTATTGATCGAGTTGAATTATGTAGATGTTGAAGAATTAAATCAGAATAAATTCAAAAGTTTTTTAAGCAAATTACCTTTCATGAAAAGTGTAATGACGCAGATTGAGAATTTATTTGCCAAATATGATAAAATTATCAACAATATCGATCAGATCTCTTATAAAGTAAATGCTGGAATCATTACTTCAACGAAAGATAATGCAGTTTTACAAACGATTTTTGAAAGTAATATTAATGCCATCAAGCAAATTGAAGAACTGGTCATTGTCGGAAATCTAAGAATGGAAAGAGCTGGTGCTGAGCTAACCCACATGGAGGCCAATACACAGGAGTTTCAGGATTATCAGATTGCAGATAAAAGAGATTTTATCGCGAGATTAGACCGAAGATTGGCGGATCTTAAAGTGGTTCGTTTAATTATGATGCAGTCTCTTCCGCAGATCAGATTGGTTCAGAATAACAACGTTTCGATTGCTGAAAAAGCCCAAACGATCTTAACAACGACGTTGCCACTTTGGAAAAACCAGCTTTCGTTAGCCGTTGCAATGTACAGACAACAGCAAAGCATTGAAATTCAACAAAAAGTTTCTGCGACAACGGAAGATATTTTGAGAAAAAATGCCGAGCGTTTAGGTCAGAATTCAGTGAATGTGGCAAGAGCAAACGAGCAAACGATTGTGTCTGTTGAAACATTGAGAGAAACGACTTCGAAGTTGATTAATACATTAAATGAAGTAAAACAAATCCAGAAACAAGGTGCAGAAGGAAGAAGAAAGCTGGATCAGGATTTGATGACTTTAGAGCACGAATTAAAAGCAAATGTAAGAGGATAAGAGCATAGAAAAAGGTGAATGATGATGCTGTAAACATACTATCTCAGAGCAATAGAAGATTAACAAAGCTTAAACTTCTGTGTAATTTTTTTGAAAATGTTGATATAATTTCGATTTACATTAAAACCGATATTATACACAATCTTTTTCGGGAAAATACGGGATTGGATTACAGTAAACTCGAACTTTTTCACTTGCAATATACCGATAGCCTGATTGAACTTTTGACCAAAATTAAAAGGCAAAAGGAAAACGATCTGTTGGTTATCATTAACGAAATTGATATTAATAACAAGTACATTTCGGGGTTTGAAGATAAGCGTGTTGATAGTTTTGAAACAGACAGAAGAATGTACAGCGGAGTTTTTTCTAATCAGCTGAAAAGCCTTTACAAAGATCTTACGGAAGATAAATTCCGTCTGAATTGGGATAATGTGCTGTATTTTAATAAAAGATATGCCACAGAATTTTACAGAAATGATGTGGATGAAGAATTATTAAAGTCGGATACTTTTCCTGCTTATCGATACCTTGAGTATGAGATCGAAAGAAAATTATTGGGAAGACTTAATATTCAGGATTTTAAAGCTCGTTTTGTCTGCGGATATGTAATTTCCGGAAATGAATATGAGTTGTTTAAAATTTTCCAGTCGGATGATCATTTTATTTTTGATGTTGAAGGTAAAAAAATGTACCTGATCGATTCAAAAAAACTGGAAAAGCTGGATATATCGCCCAATGAATCTAATCAGGGATCTATTGTGGATCAGTTGAAAAAGAAAAATGAGCAGTTGGAAGAAAATATCAACCAAAGAAAAAGAACATTGCCGGAACAGGTAACCTCTGTTTTGAAAGATTATATCCAAAATTTGGAAAGCATTGATATCATGAGCAAAATTTTTGACATTAATGAAGAAACGAATATTCTGCGCGCAATGTTGAATTTAAATTTAAATAATAATTAAAAAACAAAGAATACTGAAAACCGTAGAATTTAAATACGGGAATTCTGTTTCTTTGCTAAAAAACAATAAACTAAACATAAAAAGATGGCTATCAATTTACAAAAAGGTCAAAGAATTAACCTTACGAAGGAAAATGGTACAACGCTTACTCAGGCTTGTGTTGGGATCAACTGGGGGGCTATTGAGAAAAAAGGATTTTTCGGTGGAGTAACTCGAGAGGCAGTTGATTTAGACGGAAGCTGTATTTTATACGATTCTAATAAAAATGCGACTGAAGTGATCTATTTCGGAAACCTGAAATCTAAAAACGGAGCTGTAAAGCACAGTGGCGATGATTTAACAGGTGACGTGAATGGAAACGACGGTCTTGACAATGAAGTAATCACTGTAGATTTCAGTAATTTGGATTCAAATGTTGAGCACGTTGCTTTGGTTTTGAACAGCTATAAAGGTCAGGATTTCGGAACAATTCCTTTTGCTTCAATCAGAATTTACGAAGGAACTCCTACGAATGTAAAAGAAGTTTTCGCTAAATATGATATTGCTAACGATGCTTCTTTCAGAGGTCACGTGGCGATGGTAATGGGTGTTTTCTACAAAAGAAACAACGAGTGGAAATTCAATGCGATTGGAGATCCAACAGCAGATAGAAAATTGCAGGAAACCATTGAAACGGTAAAGCAAAAATATCTATAAAATTGGGATTCAATAGGAACGGGCTTTAGCCCGTTTAATGAAAAGGTAAGTTTCTAATCCGGCTTTAGCCAAAACTTATTTTAAAATATTGAATTTTAAGACAATAAATTTAAATGGCAATACTTGTATTCGTACAACTATTGCTTTTATCATATAAAAAGCACATTAAAAAGTGGATAAACATCAAAGTATTATAGATCTTCATCCTGGGTTGGTTTGGGGATTTGCGGTAACGGTAGTTATCATGTTGCTCCTTGACTTAGGGGTTTTCAACAAAAAAAGTCATGAGGTTTCTTCCAAAGAAGCTACCATCTGGTCAATTGTTTGGATCTCGCTGTCTATGGTGTTTTCTGGAGTGGTGTATTGGGTTTTCAATACAGACGGAACGCCGGAAAGTCATGCTATGGCAGTGGAGAAATTTACACAATATCAGGCAGCTTATTGGGTTGAAAAAGCTCTTTCGGTGGATAATTTATTTGTATTCATCTTAGTTTTCGGATTCTTTAAAGTTCCGAAATATCTTCACCATAAAGTTCTTTTCTGGGGAATTATCGGAGCATTGATTTTCAGAGCGATCTTCATTTTTGCCGGAGTTGGATTGATTAATTTGACGTACTTGCCTGAAATGAATATTTTCGGACAGGCCGTTCAGATCAATATTGTAATGGTACTTTTCGGATTATTCCTTGTCTATGCCGGGATCAAATCTTGGGGAGATGGTGGCGATGATGAAGACGAAGATTACAGCAATACTGCCGGAGCTAAACTGATCAAAAGATTCTGGAAAGTTTCTGATAATTATGCTGGAGACAAATTCTTCACCGTTCAAAACGGAATTAAAATGGCAACTCCACTTTTGGTAGTTGTGGCAGTAATCGAGTTTACAGATGTATTGTTTGCGGTAGATTCTATTCCGGCGATCTTCGCGATTTCAGATGATCCTTTCATCCTTTACACCTCGAATATTTTCGCAATTTTAGGATTAAGATCATTATATTTCCTTTTGGCAAACTTCATACACATGTTCAGCAAACTGCCTTACGGATTGGCAATTATCTTGTCATTTATTGGAGTTAAAATGCTAATCGCACCGTGGATTCACATTTCATCACCAGTTTCATTAGGAATTGTGGGGGGAGTATTAGTAATCTCCGTGATCTTATCAATCATTTTCCCTGATAAAGAGGAAGAAGAGAAAGAGAAAATTGAAAAATAATACCAACTATCTTTAGATATAGAAAAGCTTTACATTGTGTAGAGCTTTTTTTGTTTGAAGCTTTTTCCCGCTTTCCACTGTATCTTTTGGGTTACGGCTTCTGCTTCGCTCCAGCCGCAACCCAAAAGGATGTCGTTCCAATCGGGGCTAGGGTAGAAGCCATTCATTTTAGTATTTGAAAATATGTTCAAAGTTTATCATTCTGACAATAATCTAAACAGATTAAGATAATTAGTGTTTAGATACTTTCAGCATGACAAATTAGAGGGATATATGAAATACTTTTTGAATTAAAATATTCTTAATAATATCAAATTCATTATTCACTTGCAAAGCAAAATTCACCATTGACTATTCAACCATAAAAACTACTTATATTTCAATAGTTTATTAATTTTTTGACGGGTTTGCAACGAAACCTTATACGCTTCATCTCTCAATTTTTGGATCTTTCCAACAGGCTGAAAATAATATTTACTTTCGAAAGGATTAAAAGACAGCAATTCATTTTCACAAGCCGTTGGATTTTGCAAAGAACCTTTTTCAATTTTTACTTCTCCAATTTTGACGAAAGGCGAATTTTTCCATTCAACATTTAACCTGTTAATAGGTTGATGCTTCAGATCATAGCAAATTTGAATTAAAACATCGGCGTAAAAATCATTTTCATTAAAATAACGATTCAAAGCGTCTTTTGGTTTCTTTTTTTTATCGAAATTTTTATCAACCGATTTAGGTTGAAGTTTTATTTTCATCATATTTTCTCCCAAACGGTAAGCCCCAACCGAATGATAATCGAATGATAAAATAAAATCATTTCTTTTAGCGAAAAGCTTAAAACCGTTTTTTAAGAACGAACCTGTACAAGTGGAAGGTATAACTTTTAAAATCTGAAGCATCAACGAAAAAGAACTCCATTTTTTAATATAAAATCGATTCACAGAGGTAAATAATTTCAAAAAAGTACTTACGGAATTGATCGGAAACAAAGGAAAGTTCACCAAAGGATAATTGGCGAGCAAATCACCATTTTCATCTTTTATCTTCACCGAAAATCCGTAGGCGGGAACATCTTTTTTGCTATCATCAATTTTCAATTGCGCATTCGAAAAACGAATCATCAGCTCATATTTTTCCTTATCAAAGAAAGGCTGAAGCTCTTCAGGTACATTCTTATCAATAATGAATTCTCCTTTTGCTACCGCATAGGTCTTTGCATGGGCATTTCGGGTGGCGTAATTTACATCGCTTACGGTTGATGACTGTTCAACAAAGTCGGCGATACTTTTTTTATTGATCTCAAGCAGTTCCTTTTCTTCGTCGGTTAGCTTGTCGTATTTCTTATTATATTTTAATGGACTTGGCATTTAGTTTTTAAATTCAATTATAACGCCAAGTTTCGACAAAGATGTTAACCCAGTATTAAAGATATTTGAACTTTTTGAAGAAGTAAATGGATGGTGGTTTAATGTGTTGAAAAATAGTTGTTTAAATGGTTTTTGTTCTATGATTGTAAAAGAAACTTCCATCTTCCAACTCCCATCTTCCGTCACAAAAAACTATCTTTGCAAAAATATTTAATTATGGGAGTAGCAGATATGTTATTTAAACGTAAAAAAGAATTGGCAGAGAAAAACCTGAAAGACGGTCAGGAATATATGGCAGAATACGGAAAAAGAGAATCTGTAGTTGAGCTGCCAAGCGGTTTGCAATATGAAATCATCACAGAAGGCGACGGCGAAAAACCGGGACCAAAATCTACCGTAAAATGTCATTATCATGGGACAACAATCACTGGAAAAGTATTTGATAGCTCTGTAAAAAGAGGTACTCCGGCTTCATTTCCTTTGAATAAAGTAATTAAAGGTTGGACGGAAGCTCTTCAGTTAATGCCTGTTGGAAGTAAATGGAGATTAATTCTTCCTCCACATTTGGCTTACGGAGATCAGCAGATCAGCAAAGAAATCGGGCCAAACAGTACGCTTATTTTCGAAGTTGAATTGTTGGATATCAAATAGTATATCCTTAAAAATAGCTTAAAAATCTACTTGACATTCAGGTAGATTTTTTTATTTGTATTATCTTAGTGTTTAGTAATGATTGCAGATTTGTTTGCAGTTTTAAAGCTTTACACAAATAAAAATACAACCAAATGAAAAATTTATTCTATCTCCTTGCTGCTTTTAGCATGCTTACGTCCTGTGTTTCCAGAAAAAATCAGGTCATTAAGCAAAATATTCTTACTCTTAAAGACAGCTATTGTAAAGCGCCTTTTCAATATAATTATACCAACAAAGTTCCTTCTTATAATTCAGATTCTATTATTGCTGCCAATAAAGAACTGAAACCGATGTTTTCAGATCAAAGTATTTTAATTTTAAATGCTTTGGATAATCTGGATGAAGTTCATGATATTATCGAGCTTAAAAAAAATACGTCTTTAGACGCTCAGGTTAAAGTTTTACAATTAAAAGGAAAGATTAATAGTAAAATTACCATTGCTTTAACAGAATTAGATGCTGTTGCTGCCGAATTTGACTGTGAAGGTGAAAGAGTAGCGCAGATTGGAAGTTATGTTGATAATCTGAACGATTCAAGAAATAATAAGCTCATCTTATATTCAATTATAACAGGTGCCGCCGCTTCAATCGCCGGAGGTATTGTGAAGGATAACGGCTGGAGCAATGCAATTGATATTGGCGGGGGTATTTTAGGAGCCGGATTCGGTTTGGCGACATTAAATCCTAAAGGTCAAAAAGTTGAATTTATTCATCAGAGAAATTTATTAAGAGATATTTGGACAGAAAAACTAAAGGCTGCCAATTTTCCGCCGTTTGTTTGGTATATGTACACAGAGAAAAAGTTTTCAAATAAAGAAAAGCATTCTATCATTGGAAGTATGAGAGAAAGATGGCTGCATTATCAGTTTGAAGATAATAAAACGGATGCAGATCAATCAGTTATTTTCAGTGATGGAGGCTATTACAGAGCAGACGATTTGCACAATCGGGAAGCTATGTTGAATCAAATGCAGTCGGCGACGAGAACAATTAATCAGAATATCAATTATTTACTATTAGATTTGGATCGGTTGATTCTTTAAGAAAATTTTAACTGTAACATTTTTTGTTACAGTTAAAAAATTTATATCTTTGTACTGTAATTGAAATGAACAACACAAGATTTGCTACGGCAATACATATTATGATTTTATTGGCTAAAAGCCCTCAAGAATGGTTAAATTCTGAGTGGCTGGCGGGTAGCATCAATATCAATGCGGTTGTTGTTCGTAAAGAGATTATTGTTTTGAAGGAAGCCGGTTTAATTGTCAGCCGCCAGGGAAAAGAGGGAGGAAGCCAGCTTTCGAGAAAAGCCGAATCTATTACCATCTCTGAAATTTATTCAGCGGTAAAAAATACGGAGCTTTTAGGAAAGAAAAATCAAAATCCTAATCCGATTTGTGCTGTGGGAAGAGATATTAACAATCATTTGGATCATTTATTTACAGAAACTGATCGATTGGTTTTAAACTTTTTAGGAGATAAAACACTTCAGGAGTTTAGTGATCAGTTTGAATAAAAAAATTTGATTCAAAATGTAACAAAAATTATTACAATTTAATTTAAAAATAAAATATTATGAAAAAAGTAGCAGTAATTGGTGCGACAGGTTTTGTGGGAACACAAGTGGTAAACGAATTGGTAAACAGAGGATATCAAGTGGAAGCGATTGTAAGAGATGCTTCAAAAGTTCAGCAAAATGAAAAAATAACCGCTAAAAGTGTTGATGTAAATAATGTAAGCGAATTGGCAGATGCTTTAAAAGGAAATGATGCGGTAATCAGCTCTTTCAATGCAGGTTGGACAAACCCAAACTTGTATGAAGACTTTTTAAATGGTTCTGTAAACATTGAAAAGGCAGTTGAAGAATCGGGCGTGAAGAGATTTATTACCGTTGGTGGAGCGGGAAGCCTTTTCATCGATGGAAATCAGTTGGTAGATGGACCAGATTTTCCTGCAGAAATTAAACCAGGAGCAACAGCTGCAAGAGATTATCTAAATAAAATTAAAGAAAATACAGTATTGGACTGGACATTCTTTAGTCCGGCTATCGAAATGCATCAGGGAACTGCAGGAGTGAGAACTGGAAAATACAGAACAGCTTTGGAAAATCCAGTGTTCAATGAAGAAGGAAGAAGCGTACTTTCTGTAGAAGATGTTGCAGTTGTTTTGGTAGATGAATTAGAGCAGAATAATCATATCCGTGAACGTTTCACCGCTGCTTATTAATTGTAATTAAAATTTTTATTGATGTTTAAAAAGAAGTTTTTAACAATAATTGCTGTTTTGAGTGTAACTTTTGCTTGGGCGGGAAATTTAAAGATAGAAGTTTTCAATCCGGGATCTAAAGCTATTTTTCCGATAACTTCCACTATTGTTTATGGAGATAAAGATGCGATGTTGGTGGATGCACAGTTTGAAAAACAATATGCAGAAGCGCTGGTAAAAGAAATTAAAGCTACAGGTAAAAATCTGAAAACGGTTTTTATTTCTCACAGTGATCCTGATTTTTATTTCGGATTAGATGTCATTAAAAAAGCTTTTCCCAATGTGAAAATTATTTCAACGGCACAAACGGCGTATTTAATTTCAGGGTCTAAAGATGGAAAATTGGCAGTTTGGGGACCAAAATTGAAAAATGATGCGCCTTCTGAAATTATTATTCCTGAAGCAGTTTCTGAAATTCCTGATCTGGAAGGAAACAAAATTGAGATCAAAGACAATATCGATGATCCTGCCCATAGTTTTTTGTGGATTCCTTCCATTAAAACTATTCTTGGCGGTATTTCGGTGACCGTGGAATCTCATATCTGGATGGCGGACACTCAAAATAAAGCTGCAATCGATCAATGGATTGCTAAAATTGATGCCATGAAAGCCCTCAATCCTCAACAGGTTGTGCCTTCGCATTATGCCAAGCTGGATCTTTCACCAAAGTCATTGAATCTTGTTAAAAACTATCTTGAAAACTTTAAAAAAGCGGTTACAGAATATAAAACTTCAGACGCCATCGTAAACTATATGGTTAAGCAATACCCAACTCTTCCCGGAAAAGATGAATTGGAAATGGGTGTGAAAGTTTTCTTGGGAGAAATGAACTGGGATTTGAAATCTCCTTATCCAGCTATTGGAAGAAAAGTATTGGTGGATTTTAACGATACAAAATTTCTTGAAGAATACAAGGATAATAAGACGATGACTTTTGTTCAGGCAGAAGGAAAGTCAAAAGGAGATACGGATACCGTACAGTATTCTGTGGTTGAAGTGGCAAAAAATGTTTTTCTTGTATATTGGCATGAACCTAAAAACGGATACAATATAACGCACATCGAAGATTATAATAAAAATATTGTGTACTCTAATTTTACAGCAAAAGATGGAAGTTTAGTTCATCTTGAAGGTAAATTGAGCTTTTTGAAATAACGAATTGCTAGTGCTAAAAATAAGTCTCGGCGGAACCTTTGGTTCCGCCGAGACTTTTATATAACATTAAAATCTTTTACAAATTCATGAATAACTTCGGATTAACCGGAGTATTATTTTTGTGTACTTCATAATGAAGATGAGGTCCTGTGGAACGTCCGGAATTTCCAGATTTTGCAATCACCTGGCCTACTTTTACCTTATCATTTACCTTCGCGACCAATTGAGATAAGTGACCGTAAAGAGTTGCTAAACCATTTCCGTGAGAGACGATAACACAATTTCCATAACCACCTTTCTGTCCGGAAAAGATTACTTTTCCTGCAGCCGTTGCAATTACATCCGAACCGTAAGCCACGGCAATATCCAATCCTTTATGGAACTGCATTTGGTCTGCTTCAGCAGGTGGATTATTTTTTTCAGGAGTTGCTGTTTTAGTATTTGAATTAGAAGCGATAGTTTTTGTTGATGAACTAGCTGCCGGAGAAGGAGCAGCAGGTGTCGTTTTTGGCGTTACCATTACTTTTACCTCTCTTTTATTTCCATAGCTGTCCGTAAGTTCTATTATTTTTTCCACAGGTTCTGCTTTGACTTCAGGAGCGGCAGCTGCTGCAATAGGTTTCGAGTCTGTTTTAGACGGTGATTTTACCGAAGCATAGACTGTTTTGAAAGGAATTGGATTTTTTCTGATCCCAAAGTTAGATGAAATATAGCCATCAGTAGGCATTCCTAGCGGAACTTCCTGAAGCTTTTTCTGTAAATCTATTAAATATTGGCTGTATCGGTTCGATTGTTTTGCCAGATATACAGAGTTGGAAATACTGTCTTTACTTAATGCCATCAATCTTTCGCTCGGCACATCTTTAGACTTTAAAAATGAATTAAGCTGAGCAACAGTTTGATCTACAATACTCAGGTCAGTTTTCATTTTCAGATAATCTACGCTGTCTTTTTGGGTGTTTATCTTCACAAGATTCACCTCGTAGGTTTTGTCATCTTTTTGAGAAAATAACTTAACAATAAAAATGGCTTGTGCAAAAACTACTAATAAAAGCCCTCCTAAAAGGAAATTTACGTTTTTCTTGCTGCTTAGAAATTTCTTCATTTTCCTGCTCTTAGAATTAAAAAAACGGTTTTAAGCTTGCAAATTTAATTAAAAATAACTTTTTGATGTTATTCTTAACATACTTTTATTTTTATCTGTAATAAACGGCGATTAATGTATTTAATTGTGTTGAAGTGTTAATTTTTTCTAAAAATGGGTTTTATCATGCCTTCAAAAGTACTGTTCAACCTTTGTTTTAATATATTTGCAAATCACATTTCAGTTATGGCGAAAAAGAAAACAAATTCGGAAACTTCAAATTCAAAAAAGAATAAAAAAGACATTTCCGTTGGCGTAGTAGGAAGCGGAAGTTTTGCAACGGCTATCGTAAAAATGCTTGTAGAAAATTGCAAAGTGGTGCATTGGTGCGTAAGAAATGAGTTTGTAAAAGGAGCGATCGAGCTTCGTGGTCACAACCCGACATATCTTACGGCCGTTAATTTTAATCTTAAAAGTTTAAAGCTTACGACAGATATCAACGAGTTGGTTTCGGCTTGTGATGTTATTGTTTTGGCAACTCCATCTATTTATTTATCAGATACATTAGATAAAATGAGTTGTGAATATGGTGACAAGATTTTCGTTTCTGCGATCAAGGGAATTATCCCTAAAGTGAACGATGTGGTTGCTCATTATTTAAGAGACGAATTTAAAATAGGTTTCAGAAATCAGGCGGTGATTGCAGGGCCTTGTCATGCGGAAGAGGTTGCAATGGAAAGACTTTCTTACCTTACAGTTGCCACAGTAGAAGAGGAAGTTTCAGCTAAATTGGTTGATATTTTTAATTCTGATTTTATTAAAATGCATTCCAGTAAAGATATTTTAGGAAACGAGTACAGTGCGATTCTTAAGAATATTTTCGCTATCGGAGCGGGTATCGCAAGCGGATTAGGCTATGGAGATAACTTTACCGCAGTTTTTGTTTCCAATGCTATTCGTGAAATGGAAACTTTCCTTGAAGCTATTTATGAAGCACCGCGAGACGTGAATGAAAGTGCTTATTTAGGCGATTTATTGGTAACGGCTTATTCGCTTTTCTCCCGAAACAGAAATTTAGGAAACCTTATCGGAAAAGGATATACCGTAAAATCTGCCATCCAGTCTATGAATATGGTTGCGGAAGGATATTACGCAGCCGATTCCATTTATAAAACATCAAAATTGAAAGGATTAAAACTCCCAATTGTTGATACCATTTACAGTATTTTGTATGAAGGTAAAAATGCTGAAAAACAGTTCAAAAAGTTAACGACAAAACTTAACTAAATTATATTTTCAAACATTTCGACTTTGAGCAAAATTGATTTTTAATAATTAAAACTGTTCCGAGCCGAAGTGTTTTTTTTTTGATATTATTTCGATCAAAAAGCGAAATTTTATTCCTTTTTGGAAAAAATGAAGCCAATCCGTGGAATCTCCAGAAAATAAAATTTTTAAAACCATTAAGATCTTTATTAAAAAGTTAAGAACTTAAGTTTTTCTCATCCTTAATCTTAACCTTTACCTTCTATTAAAATTTATCTTTTCGATAGCACTTCATTTATATTTTCCATCATATTTTCTTCTCTATCAACTAATTTGTTTTTTTCTAAAAAATTACGTGCTAAATCGTATAATCAGGCTTTAATTCTTAAAATTTTTCCCGAAATTTGTTGTAAAATTTAGAATTATGCCACAAACGCTTATTAGCAGAACACCGAAGCCAAAATACGACGTTGTACTGATAGGTGGCGGAATTATGAGCGCCACTTTAGCAACTTTGCTTCATGAGTTTGATCCTAACCTTGAAATTGCCATTTTTGAAAGGCTGGGACGATTCGCCAAAGAAAGTACCGCAGCATGGAATAATGCAGGAACAGGACATTCTGCTTTTTGCGAACTAAATTATACCCCGGAACAGCCAGACGGAAGCATCGACATTTCAAAAGCAGAAAGTATTGCTGAACAATTTGAAATTTCTAAGCAGTTTTGGGCTTACCTTGTGGATAAAGGATATGTGGATACGCCTAAAGATTTCATCAATTCTTGTGCGCACATGAGTTTGGTATTTGGTGAAAAAGACGCTGAATATCTGAAAAAACGTCACGATAAATTATCAGAATCTGCCTTATTCAAAGGCATGGAGTTTTCAACCGATCATGATAAACTGAGAGAATGGATTCCATTGGTAATGAGTAAAAGAAATAAATCTGAAGTACTCGCAGCCACAAAAATGGATATGGGAACAGACGTGAATTTCGGAAGCTTAACAAGAAAAATGGGAAGACATTTGATGTTAGGTTCGAATGTTGAGATTTTCCTTTATCATGAAGTAAAAGACATTAATCCTCGTAACGACGGAAAATGGGAGATGAAGGTGAAAGACAGAACTAAAAATCACAAACAGGAAGTGGTGGCAGATTTTGTATTCATCGGAGCCGGAGGATATGCTTTGCCATTATTAGACAGTTCGGATATTAAAGAAAGTGAAGGATATGGAGGTTTCCCTGTTTCCGGACAGTGGTTGGTAACTCACAATCAGGAATTGGTAGAAAAGCATCAGGCAAAAGTGTATACACAGGCAACTGTTGATGCACCGCCAATGTCGGTTCCTCACTTAGATTTAAGAATTATTGATGGTAAAAAAGCACTTCTTTTCGGTCCTTTTGCAGGTTTTTCAACGAAGTTTTTAAAAGAGGGAAGTTATTTAGATTTGCCTGAAAGTGTGAATACTAAAAACTTAAGATCTCTTTTTGGAGCTTGGTGGCATAACTTACCATTAACGAAATATCTGATTCAGCAGGTAGCGATGAATAAAGCACAGAGAATTCAGCATTTAAGAGAATTCATCAAGGATGCGAAAGAAGAAGACTGGGAATTAAAAGTTGCTGGACAAAGAGTTCAGATCATTAAAAAAGATGACCAGCTGGGTGGAAAACTTGAATTCGGAACTGAAGTGGTGGTGAATAAAGCAGGAACAATCGCTTCATTATTGGGAGCTTCTCCAGGCGCCTCAACAGCAGTTTATGCGATGTTGAATGTTCTTGAAAAATGTTTCCCTGAAAAAATGGAAGGAGAGTGGAAAGCTAAATTACTGGAAATGGTGCCTTCTTACGGACTGAAATTAGCCCAACATCCAGAACTTACGGACAAATTGAGAGATTATTCTAAAGAAAAATTAGAATTGGAATATTAATCTGATTCATAAATATTTAAAAATGGCTTTGCAGTTTTGTAAAGCCATTTTTGTTTTATGAAATTTTCAAAATTATCTTAGCTTTTGAAAAAAATGTTATCATCTTAAAATAGGATATTCAAACATTCTAGGGATCATTCTAATTAACTTCACAATAAGCTACAATGTGTTTATGCATTCTCTGAATGGGATTTTTTTCAGTGCTATCTTTCAACAAAAATTTTAAAATTAATTATCTTTGCCTCACAATTTCCTAAACATGTCAGAAACAATAGCAAAGCCCATCATTGCAAAAGAATTGCTGGAATCTCTTCAGACGAAAATAGAAGAAGAGCAGCAGGTAATTGTGCACTGTTGCTTTCCGGCATCACCATTTTTAGGAAATCTGATCAGGATTTGGCATACAACGTATCTTTTTGATAATCAATCGGAGCATCAAAGTAAATTGATTCATGCCGAAAATATTACCATTTTCCCCAATTGGACACCCGTTCCTTTTATGCGGGATTTTTGGTTTACACTCGTTTTCTCAGGATTACCTAAAGACTGTAAAAGTTTTGATTTGAAGGAAGTTATTCCCGAAGAAGGAGGCTTTTTCGTGGAATCGATCAAAAGAAATAACTCAGACATTTATCGGGTTAAAATTTCTGAATCCTATTAGAATGATTTTGCCAATTCTTCTATTTTAAAGCATTGCTATCATTTGCTGAGTAAAAAATTCTTGTGAACAGAAATGTTCAGTATCAAATATGAAAAATTTAGCAAACGATATCTTTAAAAATAGAAAATCTGCGCTATCTGCTTGATCTGCGAGAGAATTTTAAAGCTAATCTATATCATTAAAATTATTAAGCTAGCTAAAAGTCTGACTCTATGAATAATAAAAATCTCTCTATTCTTATATAAGTGAAACGGCTTTGTGAAACTAAAAAATAATTAATAACCAAAAAAGCTTCGTGAACTTCGTGTTCAAAAATTAATATTTGCCTATTCTTATCATTTTCCCAAAACAGTTACTAAAAAAATCAAATAAATTCATGAAATTTGTTTGTTATAAAACGGTCAGTATTTTGTAACATAATCATAATATTGGCGAAAACAAAAAAATCATAGTTTTAACCCCAATTTCAAATAAGTTCATGAAGAAATATATTTTGTTGCTTATACTTTTCCCTTTACTTGCCTTTTCTCAGAAAATGGTTTCTAAAGATATTGTGGAAATCAAAAAATTTCAGGAAGACCTTAATGCAGAATATCTTAATCCGAAGGAGACACCTTTAAGAGGTGATAATTTCACCAATTTTAAAGGACATCCTTTCTTTCCTTTTGATCTGAAATATAAAGTAACCGCAACATTTACCAAAACAAAAGATGCGAAACCTTTTGATCTTCCTACTTCCTCAGGAAAAACAAAATCCTATAGAGAATACGGTAAAGCAACTTTCGAATTAGACGGAAAATCATATACTTTAACCTTATATCAAAGTTTAGATTTAATCAAACAAAAGAAATATAAGAATTATTTATTTCTCCCTTTCCGTGATGCAACCAATGAAAAAGAAACTTATGGTGGCGGAAAATATATGGATTTAACGATTCCAAAAGGAAATACCATCATTTTAGATTTCAACAAATCTTATCAGCCTTTCTGTGCTTACAACGCTTACGATTATAATTGCCCGATCGTTCCTGAAGAAAATAAACTTCCCATGGAAATTCGCGCAGGAGTAATGTATGAAGATATTTATCATCATTAAAATATGGTTCGCTTACAATTTTTCAGCCCAGAAGATCTTTCTGGAGTAAATTATACTTTGAATGAACTTCAGCTTCAATATACTTCTACCGCCGAATTTGCTTTAAATCGAATTTCCCAAAGAAATACGGGTTTAGAATTTGCCGTTACGATTTTCTATAATGAAGAAATTGCCGGCTTTTTTACCTTAGATTTTGGTGAAGATAAATTAGATTTAACGGATAATCAAAACTCAACTTTATTGCGTTCCCTTTCCATAAACCCTGAAATACAGGGCAAAGGAATCGGAAAAAGTGCAATGATTCAGGTGGATGATTTTGTACGAAAAAATTTCAAAGACTGTAATGAAATCGTTCTTGCCGTTAATCAAAATAATATTTCCGCTTACGAGTTATATTTAAAAGTTGGTTATCAATATGAAGGAAAAACCCGCATCGGACGAAGCGGACCACAATATTTAATGTTCAAAAGACTTTAAAATCAATTTTTCAAACAATTAACACATAGATTCACCACAAATATCTGCGCAATTTGCAAAATCTGCGAGAGAAAAAATCAACATTCCCATTCAATTAAGAAAGGGCTTTAGCCAAAACTTATTAATCCTCAAACTTTAAGAAACTTTTAATTCAGAATTTTCATGTTTGGCGTGATACTTTCAACTAAATTTGAGTAACATCAAATAATAAAACATGGAAATATCACTTCATAGTCAAGTAGCTATCGTAACGGGAGCTTCCAGCGGCATTGGATCCGGAATTGCAAAATCCCTCGCTTCGGCGGGAGCAACAGTTATCGTCAATCATTCCTCGCAACATTCTACAGACGAAGCAAAAGCTGTTTTAAAAGAAATTACCGATGCTGGAGGAAACGGAATGACCTATCAATGCGATGTTTCCAAGGAAGATCAGGTGGTGAAAATGTTTCAGGATGTTGTTGCACAATTTGGAACGGTTGATATCCTCATCAACAATGCCGGAGTTCAGAAAGATGCAAAATTCACCCAAATGACACTCGATCAATGGAATACCGTCATCGGCATCAACCTCACCGGGCAGTTTTTATGTGCTAGAGAGGCCATAAAAGAATTTCTTCGTCGCGGAATCGACACTTCCCGATCCGCTGCCTGTGGCAAGATCATCCATATCAGCTCGGTTCACGAGATTATTCCTTGGGCGGGGCATGCCAATTATGCATCGAGTAAAGGCGCAATCCGTATGTTGATGCAAACTTTGGCTCAGGAATACGGAGCAGATAAAATCAGGGTCAATTCAATATGTCCGGGAGCTATTCAAACACCGATCAATAAAGACGCTTGGGGAACTCCGGAAGCCTTAAACTCATTACTAGATCTGATTCCTTATAACAGAATCGGGCAACCACAGGATATCGGCAATCTCGCCGCATTTTTAGCAAGTGATCTTGCAGATTACATCACAGGAGCCAGTATTTTCGTGGATGGTGGAATGACAACCTTCGAAAGTTTTTCTACCGGAGGATAAGTTTGGGCGCACATTTCCGGCTTTCACTACTCGCTTTTTTATGCCCTTTCTGAGTCCAACGCTTATAAAAAGAGCTCAGACAGGCCGTTCAATCCGGGGCGCGATGCAGCCGAAAATAGAAAAAGCAGTCGTTTGAAAGTCAATGGTCAATAGTGAATTTGTTTCACTTGTCAATTTTTAAGCTAGATATCAATTCACCATTGACTAGCGAAGCAAAATTCACCATTCACTTTTAGCCCTTTAATCATATACCATTTATCAATTATCGTTTATAAAGTATGAAAGAAAAAGAAAGATTATCCGATGTCAGCTGGAAAAAATGGGGACCCTATGTCAGCAATCGTGAATGGGGAGTTGTGCGCGAAGATTACAGCGAAAATGGCGATGCATGGAATTATACCAACCACGACATCGCTGAAGCTAAAACATATCGTTGGGGCGAGGAAGGAATTTGCGGAATTTGTGACGATCTCCAAAAGCTGGTTTTTTCTGTCGGATTCTGGAATAAGAAAGATAAAATGGTAAAGGAGCGTTTCTTTGGTCTCTCCAACGATCAGGGAAATCATGGAGAAGATGTGAAAGAATATTTCTATTATCTCGATTCTACGCCTACACATTCTTATATGAAGATGCTGTACAAATATCCTCAAAATGCTTTCCCTTACGATGATCTGATACAAACGAATGCTGCAAGATCCAAAGATGAACCTGAATATGAACTCATCGATACCGGAGTTTTTGATCAGAACGAATACTTCGATATTTTTATTGAATACGCGAAAGAAAGTCAAAATGATATTCTGGTGAAGCTCACGATTGTCAACAAATCCGAAAATCAAGCATCATTAATTATTCTTCCGACCATTTGGTTTAGAAATACTTGGAATTGGGGATACAACGATTATCAGCCACAAATGAAATCTGATGAGGTGAATTCGATACAAATCAATCATAAAGATTTAGAAATAAAAAATATTTACGCTAATCAATCGGAGAAAGTACTGTTTTGTGATAACGAAACTGATAATGAGAATATCTATCAATGTCCGGGAAATTCAAACTATCCCAAAAACGGAATTAATGATTTTGTAATTAACGGAAATGTACAATCGGTTAATCCCAATAATAAAGGCACCAAAGCGTCATTTTTTATAGACGAAAATTTTAAGCCAAAAGAAACAAAAACATTTGAATTCAGAATATCAGACAAAGAACTGAATCAGCCATTTGAAGATTTTGATGAAATTTTCAGTTCAAGACAAAAAGAAGCCGATGAATATTATAATGAAATTCAGCAGGGAATAAAGTCTGATGATGAAAAATTGGTTCAGCGACAGGCTTTTGCGGGAATGTTATGGAATAAAATGTTTTATCATTACAACGTGGAACGATGGCTGAAGGGCGATCCCGCTCAGGCAAAACCTCCAAAATCCCGTGAGAAGATCCGTAATTATGACTGGAAACACCTCAACAATGAGCACATTATTTCCATGCCTGATAAATGGGAATATCCTTGGTATGCGACTTGGGATCTGGCTTTTCATACCATTAGTTTTTCTTTGATTGATCCGGATTTTGCTAAACATCAGTTAAAATTATTTCTTTTTGAATGGTATATGCACCCCAATGGGCAACTTCCGGCTTATGAATGGAATTTCAGTGATGTTAATCCGCCGGTGCATGCTTGGGCAGTGTTCAGGGTTTTTAAAATTGATGAATATTTTAAAGAAAAACCGGATCTGGAATTCCTTGAAAGTGCCTTTCAAAAACTGTTGATGAATTTTACATGGTGGGTGAATAAAAAAGATCTTAACGGAAATAATATTTTTGAAGGCGGATTTTTAGGACTCGATAATATTGGGGTTTTCGACCGAAATACAACGCTTCCCAATGGCGAACAACTGGAACAGTCGGATGGCACGAGCTGGATGGCGATGTTTGCTTTAAATATGATGAGAATTGCTCTCGAATTGGCACTTTATAACAATGTGTATGAAGAAATGGCTATGAAATTTTTTGAACATTTCCTTGCCATTGCCAACTCTTTGGATAATATGGGTGAAGAATGTTTCAGCCTTTGGGATGAGGAAGATGAATTTTTCTATGATGCAATTGCTTCCAATGATGGCAATCATATGTATTTAAAACTGAGAACTATTGTTGGTCTTATTCCGATGTTTGCAGTAGAAGTGATTGATGATGAAATGATTGAAAAACTGCCAAATTTCAAAAAAAGAATGCAATGGGTTTTGGAAAATAAACCGGAATTGGCGTCGTTGGTTTCCCATTGGGAAGTAAAAGGGGAGGACTCTAAGCATTTACTGTCTCTGTTGAGAGGCCATCGTTTGAAAAGATTATTGAGCAGAATGTTGGATCCTAATCAGTTTTTAAGTGATTTTGGTGTGCGTGCTCTATCGAAAGAGTATGAGAAGAATCCATATACTTTAAATTTAAATGGAACAGATTATACCGTAAAATATACACCTGCAGAAAGTGATAGCGGACTTTTTGGAGGAAACAGCAATTGGCGCGGACCGATTTGGTTCCCCATCAATTTTTTAATTATTGAAAGCCTGCAGCGTTTTTTCTTTTATTACAGTCCTGATTTTTTGGTGGAATATCCTACGGGAAGTGGAAATTATTCAAATTTAGATCAGATTGCAGATGCGCTGAGTAAAAGATTGTCTAAATTATTTTTAAAAGATGAAAACGGAAATCGCCCTTTCAACGGGCAGTATTCGAGATTTCAGACTGATCCTGATTTCAAAGATTATATTTTATTTTACGAATATTTCCACGGAGATACCGGACGTGGAGTAGGAGCCTCCCACCAAACAGGTTGGACAGGATTGATTGCAAAGATTCTGATGCCTAGATTTTCTAAAAAAGAAATTGCCGAATCTGAAACAGAAATGCCGGATGACGCTGAATAATTGTTTTTGGTTGCTGGTTGATAGTTGCTGGTTTTTAGCTTTGTAAAACTTAAAAATATTTTCAAGATGAGTTGCTGCTATTCAAATATTTCCTGAATGACTTCCAGTGATGTCGGTGTTTTAAAATCGGTGATATGATAATGATAATAGATAAGAATGCTGTCTAAAAATTCTTTCCGACATGACGAATGAATCTTGATTTCGTAAGGATTTTTAGATAGTAAAATACTTTTCCAGATAAGAGAAATCGTATTGTTAAACAATTGATGATTGATGGTTGATGAAAAAGTTCCCGTTTCAGGATCGAGAAAATCTTTATCACTAATCAAAGGTGAAACGCCTTGAATTTTTAAGATTTTAATTAAAAAAACAAGATGTGCCTGATAATTTTTTTGAGATAATTGGCTGATAAATTCTTCAATTCCCCAACAAATACTTAGGTTTTTGCTTTCGTTTCTTAAAATATGATTTAAAAAATCTGAAATAAAAAATATAATGGTGTTTACTTTTATATCCGTATAAATATCATTATTCTTTACCAACTCAAATTTTGAAACGGTCTGAATTCCGTTTCCTTTAATCGGATTTAAAGAAAAACTAAGCTGGTTCAACGGCAGAAGTAAGGCTTTTTTCTTATTTCTTTTGGCATAAATACCTTTTAGAAAATAAGTCTGAAAGCCATCTTCTTCAGTAAAACAATGCAGCACAGCATCATTTTCTCCGTATTTTAAATAGGAAATTAGAAATCCGTTTTGTGAATTCATTAATTTACCACTGCTATTTTTGCAGTTGCTTTATCAGAACCATCTTCATTGGTCATTAAGACAAAATAAATTCCTGAAGCAACACGCTTACCTTTCTGGCTCATCAGATCCCATTCATAATATCCACCTCTTGCAACCGCCGAGTGTACAACGTTTCCGGCAGCATCAGCTATTCGGATATTGGTTTTCTCAGCAAGACCTTTTATCGTAACTTTTCCTTTGAAGTTTGAATAAACCACAGGATTCGGATACACCAACACGTTTCCGAATTTTGAGTTAACATCGCCCACATCACCTTGATATACGACGATTCCATCAAGAGTAACGAAATAAACTTTTCCGGTTTTAGAATCAACTTTTATGTCAGTAACACTGTTTGTTGGCAAAGGAGAATTTTCTTTTGTAAAGTGCTTTATAGTCTGCTCGCCACTTGGTGAAAGGTAATATACACCACCGTCTTCCACAGAAACCCACTTTTGATTTCCTGTATCTGGTTCGATCTGAAGAATGGCATTATCTCTGAAAAGTTCTTCTGCAACTCCGTTTTGCTCAATAATGATAGCTTCTGCTTTTGGAGCTGTATCTGTAATGGCAGATTTTGGATTTGAAAGAATTCTGATTCCCAATCTTGTTCCGATCCAAACATTATCGTCTTTATCAACAGCTACAGAAACAGTTCCATTTGCCGGTAAACCATTGTCTTTTTTAAGAATTTTATAGGGAGCAGTGGTAGAGGTTGGGTTGTTACCATATTGCTTCATTACCAAACCTCCTGCTTCAAAAAACGGACTTGGAATATATAACATTCCATCTTTTACCACAGGCTTTTGAGTATTTCCTCCAGAAATTACAGGTACAAGAATAAAATCGTCGGCTGCTTTATCATAGAAGTAATATCCTACGTTTCCTAATGTACTGTTTACAATTCCTGCCGATACAAACATTTGATTATTTTCGTCAAACGCAATGCCTCCAGGACGGTTTTCGCCAATTGCTCCGTCATCATTTTTATATCTCTTTTTAAAGACATCGTTTTCCATTTTGTAGATGCCTTTGTCTTGATTAAAAATATAATTTACAAAGTAGGCTTCACTCGGATTAGAAGGATTTGGTACTACATCTAAAACATTGAATGTTATCGGATTATTGATGAAATAATCAGGATAATTCCACTTGTTTCCATCAAAATGATAATATCCTAGATTCCTTATGGTAGGAGAGTTGTAGGCTTCTTTACCTCCTGTTGAAACCCAAATCTGATCGTTTAATAATGAAACTTTATAAGAAGTGTTGCTATAAGGACCATCTGGTTTGAAGACCATATTATCCTCGGTTTTTATACCGCTCAGTTTTGTTCCTCCGTATACTTTGCCATTAACTTTTGTCGCGGTGTTACATTCTTCCCCAATACTTACATTTCCGCTGGAAGTACCGTTGGTTCCAAATGTATAAATTCTGTTGGCATCAGTTACAATAATATCGTTATTGGTTACTACAATATCACGAATATTAGAGAAACTTACCGGTAAAGCGGTTGAGGTTCCGCTATTGTATAAATAGGCTGCAGTTGGCGACCCGAACGTCATTACAGATTCTGAATCTATATGATTAAATGATCCAGCCATTTCTGTAGTCCAAGTACTGTAAACAGGAAATGTAGTATTTATTTCGTGGCTTTTTAAACCCGAATTGGTTACAGAAAATACTTTACTCCCAACAATTGTTGCTTCATTACTGGCTTCATAAACTCCTCCGGTGATGAAAAATGCAGAATCATTGAATTCTTTTTTAGGCAAATCAAAAATAGAAACACCATAGCCTACAGAAACAGTCGCTTTACTTCCTGTAATCGATATGTGATTAATCTTTTTATTTCCTGTATAGCCTGTTGCTAAAGGAATATCAACAACATAGGTTACTCCGTCTGGAGTGATAATATCCAAAGAACCGTTTTGATAACCCACAAGTCCCATATTGGTTTGCGGATTATAATCAAATGCAGATATTTTCACATCATGAAGCCCGTTGGCTTTTGATAACTTTGTAATTTCACCTGTGGAAATGGTATAAAAAAAGATCCCGTTTTCTGTGGCTGCTACTATTTTGCCTCCGCCTTCTTTCATGGCCAGTACATTATTGTAGGAAAAAAGATCCGACCATTTTTTAGAAGAAATATTTTGAGCATTTACAACTTGTAGGGATGCTAAAATTCCAAGAGAAATTAAAAGTTTTTTCATGTTATGCTATTATGCTGCTGTCAATCACCTGATTATTCCAGGAAATATGTTTTACGTTTTTATTTGAATCGAAGAAGAAATCTATTCTTCCTAAAAGAAGCCCTGCCCATCCAACCTGGTTTACCAAAACATTTTTACCGGCTCTGTTGGTAAAAGTTTCAGGTTCAGGTAAGAAAGTGTGGGTATGACCTCCCAGAATAATATCAATATTTTCTGTTTTGGATGCTAAGATTTTATCACTGATTTTATTAGGTTCGTCTTTGTAATCATAGCCAATGTGAGAAAGGCAGATCACCAGATCACATTTTTGTTCGTTTTTCAGGAAGTTGGAATAATGCTGAGCAACTTCAACCGGATCCGAATAAACCGTTTCTCCGTATTGCTTTTTGCCCACCAATCCGTCTAACTGAATTCCCACTCCGAAAAGCCCGACTTTGATTCCGTTTTTATTGAAAATCTTGTAAGGAGAAGTCTTTCCGTCGAGAATTGTATTTTTAAAATCATAATTAGAACAGATAAAAGGAAACTGCGCATTCGGCAAAACCTTTAAAAATCCGTCCAAGCCATTATCAAAATCATGATTTCCCATGGTTGAAGCGTCGTACTTCATCATGGACATTAATTTAAACTCCAGTTCACCTCCAAAAAAGTTGAAATAGGGAGTTCCCTGAAAAATATCTCCTGAATCAAGAAGTAAAACATTACTTTCCTGATTTCTGATTTGTTGAATTAAACTTGCCCTTCTTGCAAAACCTCCCTGATTAGGATTTCTGGTATAGCTTGCATCAAAAGGCTCTATTCTGCTGTGTTGATCGTTGGTATGAAGAATAGTAAGTTTGTTGGCGGATTTCAGATCAAGAATATTCAATTCTTCCGCCATCATCATATTGGGAGCTAAAGCCATTGCCAAAGTTCCGCCACCTATTGCTTTTAAAAACTTTTTTCTATCCATTATTTCTTACCGATAAAATTTAAACGAACATCATTATTTACTACAACTTCAGGATTTTTCTTAAAATAATCAATAAAAAGATCTCTCATTCTAATTCCTGTTGCGATAGATTCTCCTTGAGCGAAGAATTTCATATTATCACCGCCCAAAGCCAAATAATCAGAGGTTGCGATGTAATAATCCTGTGTTGGATTTACTGCTTTTCCGTTGATTAAAGTTTTGGTTAATTGTCCGTTATTGGTTTCAATCGTCAAATGAGAAACCGGATTATTTACTTGATTTTTAGCATAATAATCAAAAAGTCCCTGTAAATCCGAACCTTTCATTTTTACGATCACCACTTCATTTTCGAAAGGCATTACTTCAAATACATTTTTAAGCATAATATCGCCTTTACCGATTGTTGTACGGATTCCTCCGATGTTAATCAGTGCTGCATCTATGTTTTTTTGAAGATTTTTCTTTGCCCATTCATCAGCTCCTTCAAATGTATAGTCTGCTAAAAGATTGCCCAAATTGCTATTGTCACCTTGTTTGGTAAGATCTACATTGGTGTGCGAGATTTTTTGATTCATCTCTTTATCCAATTTTTGCTTATAAGGTTCAATAAATTTTACAAACTCCTCATCATTTTTTAGCTCATTATTAATAGAAATATTTTTCTGGGTTTTCACTTTCACAAGCTGCGTGGAAGAAGCCGATGAAGCCGTCTTACAAGCCGAAAGTGTTGCCAGAGCAATTCCTAGTAACAAGAATTTATTTTTCATAATATCTTTTAGTATATGCAAATATAATTATATGTAGAATAAAACATTATTATTTATTACAAATTCTTAGCTTAAATTATTAAATTTGGCAAAAATAATTCTTACAGATGAGCAATTTAAAAGGAGTAGGTGTTGCACTGGTGACGCCTTTTAATGAAGATTTATCCGTTGATTTCGATAGTTTAACAAAATTGGTAGACTTTAATATCGAAAACGGAACCAACTATTTGGTTGTTTTGGGGACTACAGCGGAAGCTGCGACGCTTTCTGCTGAGGAGAAGAAACAGGTAATTGACCATATCATTAAGGTAAATAATAAACGGGTTCCTTTGGTTTTAGGAATCGGTGGAAATAATACGCTGGAAGTAAAAAAACAGATTGAGGAAGCAGATCTTTCTGCATTTGAAGCAGTACTTTCTGTATCTCCATATTACAACAAACCAAATCAGGAAGGGCTTTACCAACATTATAAAGCGCTGGCTTCTACAGGAAAAAATATCATTATTTATAATGTTCCGTCAAGAACAGGACAAAATCTTGAAGCAGAAACAACTTTGCGTTTAGCAAATGAGTTCCCGAACTTATTCTTGATTAAAGAAGCAGCTCCAAATATTCTTCAGTATTTCGATATTTTAAGAAAAAAGCCAGAAGGATTCAACTTGGTTTCTGGTGATGATGAATATACACTTCCGGTAACTTTAGCGGGTGGGGCAGGAGTAATTTCTGTGATCGGACAAGGTTATCCTAAAGAATTTTCAACAATGGTTCAGCTGGCTTTAGATAAAAAAGTGGATGAAGCTTATGAAATTCACAACAAATTGGTTGAGATTACAAGATTGATTTTTGCTGAAGGAAACCCATGCGGTATCAAAGCTGTCTTGGCTGAAAAAGGAATCATTAAAAATTATTTAAGACTTCCTTTAATTCCGGCTTCCGAAGGTCTTTATGCTAAGATTAAGGCTGAAATGGCGAATATTTAAAAGGTGAATAATCAATTTGCTTTGTAGTAAATTGTGAATTTTAAATTTATACATATAAGGTGAAAGGTTGATACTTTTCACCTTTTTTATTCAATTAATTAAACTCAACTTCAATGAAATTTATAAAAGCAACAGAAAATGATATTCCTTCAATTCAGGATTTAGCGAGAAGGTCTTGGGAAAACGCGTACGCCGAGATACTTTCCAATGAACAAATGGAATATATGCTAAATACAATGTATTCTAAAGAAGAAATATCAAACCACCTTCAACAACCGAATTATCATTATTTCTTAATTCAGGATGAATCTCAAAATTCGTTTGAAGGGTTTATCGGTTATGAAAATCATTATGAGGAAAAAACAACCAAGCTTCACCGAATTTATCTTGTTCCCGAAAGTAAAGGAAAAGGTTTCGGGAAAGGGGCATTAGAGTTTTTGAAAGAAAATGTTGAGAGAGCAGGGGATGAAAGAATTATTTTAAATGTTAATAAATATAATTCAGCGAAAAATTTCTATGAATCTCAAGGTTATAGCGTATATGATGAAGGGGTTTTCGATATTGGGAATAATTTTGTCATGGATGATTTTTTAATGGAATTTTTAATTCACAAACAATTGACTTAAAATTCTGTAACATTGAATTATAATTCTATAACATGTGAAGTGTTTTTTTGCTTCATATTTGTAACAGATCAAAGTCAAATATTAATTAAAATATAAAATAGTACATTCATATGCTCGGTTCTAAGCTGTCAGAGCTTTTTATCAGTATATTTTTTTTCATCCTTAGTGTTTAAATTCCTGTATTCAATAATGCAGGAGTTTTTTGCTTTTTAACATTTTTTTTAGAATTTTTCGCCTAATTCACTTTTATTTGAAATAAAGTAATTATATTTACTCGAAAATTTTACACACTATAACAGGATGAAAATGTACGTTAAATTTGATTTCAATGCACTTTGTAAAAAAGTATTGGATGAGAAACTAAAAGAACAGGGGTTAAAATATCGCTTGTTGAACTTTGGCGAAGTAGAATTCTACGAATCTTTTACCAAAGAACAGCATAAAGTTTTCAAGAAAAACCTTGAAGATTATGGTATTGAAATCATTGAGAGTCAGAAAATTGCTTTGGTTCAGAAAATCAAAGATGCTATTGTTGAGCTTGTTTTTTCCGATGAGGTAGTTCCCGTGAAGGCTTCTATTTATATCGCAGAAAAACTGAATCATAGCTACGGATACCTTTCCAATCTTTTTTCAGAAGTTACTTTTACTTCTATTGAAAATTTCATTATTCTTCAAAAAATAGAGCACGCCAAAGAGCTTATTATAGGAAATAAACAGAGTCTTACAGAAATTGCTCATAAACTGAATTATTCGAGTGTGGCGCATTTAAGCACACAGTTTAAAAATACCACAGGAGTAACGCCGTCACAGTTTCACAAAATTGTGGTGAAAAGAAGAAAAGCTCAAAGTATATTGGTAAACTATTAATTGGCTATGAATAAAGAATATCTCAATGTTTTCTTGGTTGATAATATTGATGAAAATATCGATTTTTTTAAAAATATCTTTAATGAGGTAAAAGTTGGTATTAAACTTTTAACATTTCAAAATTCAGATGAAGTTTTAGAATATTTAGATAAGGAAGATACGCTTTCTCCGGAATTAATTTTCATGAATTATGATATTTTAAAGAACGAATTATTAGATGAAATTAAAAAAAGAGAAAATCTTTATAAAGTAATAACTGCCATTTATTCTGAAAAAATTTCAGATGCAGAAATGGATGATTTTTTTGTTAAGAATGGAAATATTTGCATCAAAAAAACGGAAAGTAAGAGTGCTTTTAAAAAGAAGATTTCTGATGTAATAACACTGAATTGGCAATATTATACTTCAGGATTAAATAAGGATAATTTTATCTTAAAAATATAATTATTAAAAGCTTTTAAGTATTGCTAATATTAATTAAATATTAATATTTAAAGCATAATATTCACACAAAAGTGAAAATTTTGTAATTAAAAATTGAAATAATATAAAAACTTTTTCAACAGTTATCATCACATTTGTAATAAGAAAATAGCAACACAAATTCATCCATATTTTAAGACATAAAAATGAATGATTAAGTTATTTCGAATTTTAGAACTGAATTATATAAATCACAATGTTAGTTAAACAAAATGAATTATATAAAGTCTCCAATTTATAAGCGAAGAAGATCTTTAAAAAAACGGTACAATCATGAAAACTCGCGAGTAGTTAAAGGATAATTCGTTTCATTTACGCCTTTAATGAAAGTCTCAGTTAGTTTTTATAATAATGCAAATTGGAAACATAATTCATTTTGTTTTTTTATAATTTATTTTAATAGTTGCAGCTGAAAACATCCCTCAAACCAAATTTAATATCATCACACCACACCACAAAATATTAATTTATGAAGCGAATCAACTATTAAAATAAATTTTTCATATAAACAAAAAGTAAATTTCTTCTAAATAACAGTTTTATAAGGGGGCCGCGAAAGTCATATTTTCGCGGTTTTTTTATTTCTCTAGGAAATTTTACTCCACTTATTTTTTCCGCGATAGAATCTCAGATAGTAATTTTTGATGATTTGATTGTCGGGTCTTGCCAATAAAGAATCTGCTTCCAGAATTTTTTCAACCGTTTTTTTCGTCAGTTTAATAATGCCAGCATCCTGCACCAAATCTAGCCTTTTAAAATCAACAACGCCACTTTGCTGAGTTCCCAAAATATCTCCGGGACCGCGCAATTGCATATCGACCTCAGAAATTTTAAAACCGTCGTTTGTATCAACCATGGTTTTAATACGCGTTCTGCTGTCGCTGGATAGCTTATCGGAAGTCATCAGAATACAGTAGCTTTGTTCCGCACCACGACCCACACGACCACGAAGCTGATGCAGCTGTGATAACCCAAATCTTTCCGAACTTTCGATCACCATTACGGAAGCGTTGGGTACGTTTACACCGACTTCAATTACCGTTGTAGCGACCATGATTTCTGCTTTTCCCGAAGCGAAATAATTCATCGCTTCATCTTTTTCCGCAGGTTTCATTTTCCCGTGAAGCATCGTCGTATTATACTTCGAAAAATTATCCATAATATTTTCCAGCCCTTCCATTAAATTTTTATAATCTAAAGTTTCGGATTCGTCAATTAATGGATAAACAAAGTAAATTTGCCTGCCTTTCTGAATTTCTTCACGACAGAAATCGTAAACATACGCTCTGTCTTTTTCTCTTCTATGAGCGGTAATAATAGGTTTTCTGCCGATCGGAAGTTCATCGATTACAGAAACATCCAAGTCAGAATAGAAGCTCATCGCTAAAGTCCTAGGAATTGGCGTTGCCGTCATCACCAAAATATGTGGCGGAATTTTATTTTTTGCCCAAAGTTTAGCGCGCTGTGCAACACCAAATCTGTGTTGCTCATCGATAATTGCTAAACCCAGATTTTTGAATTTCACTTTATCTTCTAAAACAGCGTGTGTTCCTACCAAAATAGAAAGTTCACCACTTTCTAATTCCTGATGAATAATTTTCCGTTCTGAAGTTTTGGTTGAACCTGTCAGTAAACGGATATTTATTTTGGTTCCGACTAATAAATCTTTAATCCCGTTGTAATGTTGCTGTGCCAAAATTTCAGTTGGAGCCATCAGACAGCTTTGGAAGCCATTATCCATTGCAATTAGCATGGTTAATAGAGCTACCATCGTTTTTCCTGAGCCTACGTCACCTTGTAAAAGGCGATTCATTTGGATCGGCTTTTTCATATCCAGACGAATTTCCTTTAAGACTCTTTTTTGAGCGCCTGTCAATTCAAACGGAAGATGATTTTCATAAAAATTATTGAAATAATCTCCCACAATCGGAAACGGATTTCCATGAGACTGCGTTTTATGATGAAGTTTTTTCAAAGCATATCCCAACTGAAAAAAGAATGATTCTTCGAATTTTAATCGATAATCAGCTTTTTCATAGTGTTCTAAATCTTTTGGAAAATGTATGTTTAAAAAAGTATGCTGTCTTGATAAAAATTTAAAATGTTTTATCATGTATTCAGGCATATTTTCTTCAATCAAACTAGGAATTTCCTTACAAACATTTCTTAAAATATTCTGGAAAAACCTTTGATTTAAACCTCTTTTAGTCAGTTTTTCAGAACTTGGATAAATAGGTTTTAGACGAACATCATTTTCCTTTTTTTCTTCAACTTCAATTTCCGGATGCGGCATTGAATATTGATTATTGAAAACATTGATTTTCCCGAAAATATAAAGCTCTTTATTGATCGGGATTTGCTCTTTCAACCATTTTGAATATTGAAACCAAACCAGATCCATCGAACCGGTTTCATCATTAAATTTAGCGGCAAGTCTTTTCGTTTTACCTGTCTGAATTTCCTGAATATGGGTGATTTTTCCTTTCAACTGAATTTCAAGACTACTTTCCTGAAGATTGAATACTTTATGAATTTTACTCTTATCCAAATAACGGAGAGGGTAGAAGTTCAGAAGATCTTCTACATTCGAAATGCCCAAAACATTTTTGATAAGTTTTGCTTTTTCAGGACCTATGCCTTTAACGTATTCTATGGAGGTTTCTAAATTCATTAAAAAGAGCCACGAATTTCGGGAAAAAATAGAAATTAAAAAAGACTTTCAAAGCTGAAAGTCTTTATATGTTTAATCTTTTATTTTAGATTTGAATTTTTTCTGATAATCTTCCCATTGTTCACGACTTCGGATTTTTTTATATAAATCTTTAGAAATCAGTTCTAAATAAGGTTCAAGTTCCTTTGCAGACAACTCTCCTTGCAAAATCGTGATCGGATCTCCTTTTTCATCCAAAAAAACAGTACTTGGAACGGCTGCAACATTCATATACTGCGTAAACTCGTGTAGAGAATTTCTTCCTTTTTTTTGTTCTGTATTTGGGTTAGAAAAAGTTCTGTCGAAGATTTCAATTGATTTTTTTTCTTCTGCATTAAATTTTACAGGATAATAATTTTGATTTAAAATATCAGCAATTACTTGGTGACCGTATGTTTTTTTATCCATGATTTTACATGGACCGCACCAGTCTGCATAAAAATCGATCAATATTTTTTTTGGATTTTCTTTCTGAGCTTTTAAAGCCTCTTCAATGGTCATCCATTTTACCTGAGCAAAGCTAAAGCTTAAACAGAAAAGGAATATTATGCTTATAATTTTCTTCATAATTTGATATTTAAGTAAAAATAAGCATAATTTGCTTTATTTCTATTTTACCTCCTGCATTAATTTTTTCACGAACGGAGATATCAAAATTAATACTACTCCGGCAATTACCGCGTATAATCCTAATTGTTTATATCCATCGGTATAAGTGATGAGAGCATCATAGTTTGTAGAGCCTTCTTTTGCTGTGGCTAAACCTGCTCCGATGATTCCAGCAACGTATTGTCCGTATGCTGATGCTAGAAACCACATTCCCATCATCATTCCCTGAAGATTTTTTGTTGAAAGCTTTGTCATGATGGATAAACCGATAGGAGAGAGGCATAATTCCCCTAAAGTAATCACTAATAATGCAATGGTAAAGAAATTCAATGAAGTGATTCCCTGAAGGTCTGCAAAAAGTCTTGTCGCAAATAAAATATAATAACCTAATCCTAAGAAAATAAATCCTAAACCAAACTTGATGATGGTATTGGGTTCAATTTTTCTTTTATTTAACCAAATCCATAGTAAACCAATTAATGGAGCTAAGAAGATGATAAAGAATGCTCCTCCGGAATTATTTACACCGTTTGGATCTAATCCAAGAAGATCTTTATTTAAGTTTTTAGCAGCAAAAATACTTAACGAACCTCCACTTTGCTCATAAATTCCCCAGAATAGAATGGAGAATAAGATGAAAACTAAAGCTGCCCACAATTTCTTACGTTCTGCCGGCGTTACTTTTGTCATTTCGTAGAATAAATAGATTAATGTTAATGGCCCGATCGTCCACATAAAATAATCTGTATATTCTGTTTTAGCAACCATCGTCATGATAATGGGAACGAAAATTAATGATAAAACATAAACTCCATATTCTTGACATTTTGGGATTGGAGCAGATTGTACTTCATTTTTTGGATGTCCTGGCTGGAGACCAATTGAACCTAAACTTCTTTGTGTGAAAACAAAATTAATCAAACTTACAACCATTACAACAGCGGCAAACCCAAATGCCAAATGCCATCTCAATTCTTCCGGAATTTGGTTGGCAAGAAGTTCTCCTTTTCCGATGGCGATACATAAATATCCTCCAAGTAGAGCTCCAAGGTTAATTCCGGCATAGAAAAGTGAAAAACCTGCATCTGCTCTGGAATCATTTGGTTTGTAAAGCTGACCAACCATTGATGAAATATTTGGCTTGAAAAAACCTGTTCCTACTACGGTAAATGCAATTCCTAAAAAGAAATTATTATGTGGATCAGCCGCTAGAATCAAACTTCCGACAATCATCAGAATTCCGCCCCAAAAAAGAGATTTTCTGAATCCTAAGATTTTATCTGCGAAAAGCCCACCCACAAAAGTAAAAGCGTACACAAATGCCTGTGTCGCTCCATATTGAAGATTGGCTTCTTTTTCATGGAAATCGAGTTGAGAGATCATGAAGAATACGAGCATTCCGCGCATTCCGTAGAAACAAAAACGTTCCCACATTTCAGAGAAAAACAGGCTCCAGATTTGTTTGGGGTATTTTCCTTTGAAATTTTGTATTTCATCTAAAGTTAAGCTCATAATGTATATGATTAAGTTTTAATAAAGGGTGTTCTATCAAATTAATGAATTGTTGACACAATGTGTCAAGTATTGTATTTAGATAAAGAACATACGAAAATAAAAAAAACCTCCGACTTAGCAGAGGTTTTCATTGTATTTTATTGATGCGGATTAGTTTACACCGTGCATCATTTTCTTTAAAATTGGTGAAATTAATGCCAAAATTACAGCAGCAATACCACAAAGAACTACGAATACCATGAAGAATTCGAATAAGTTATGAATTTCAACACCTGCAAAAGTTGGGTTTGCTAAAGGCAATTGTGCTTTTTCGAAAGCAGCAACCTGATCAGCAGTTAAAGTCACTTTTTTATCTAAAACATCCTGAAGGCTAACTCCGATTTTTTGAGCAGCTTCGAATTTATCACCTGTTGCAGGCAGGATAGATCCTAATGTTCCAGCTAGTGCGTATCCAGCAGCGTTAGCAATAAAGAATACACCATATAATAATGAAGCAAATCTTTTTGGAGCTAATTTTCCTACCAATGATAATCCAATTGGAGATAAGCAAAGCTCACCACAAGTTTGGATGAAATATAGTAAGATTAACCATTTAACAGCTAAAAGTCCGTGGCTTCCTAAATCTTTAACATTGTGTGCAATAATGAAATATGAAACAGCAATTAAAGCTAATCCCATTGCTTGTTTGAAAGGAGATACAGGCTCTTTGCCTTTTCCTCTCAATTTATCCCACAGGATACTAAAAGGTACTGCTAATGCAACGACGAAGATTCCGTTGAAGATTTGTACCATTGAAGGCGGCATATTCCATCCAAAGAAATGTCTGTCGGTTTGATTATCTGCGATGAACGTTAAAGATGAACCTGCCTGCTCGAATGCTGCCCAGAAGAAGATTACAAAGAATGAAACAATGTAAATTACCCAGATTCTGTCTCTTTCAATTTTAGTTAAAGAAGAATCAGACATAATTAAATATGCCAATGCAATACCACTCGCGTAAACCAATGAATAGATTACGTTTTGCCCTAAAGCAAAGTGAAATAATGATCCTAAAACAGCAAAAATAACCACAGCAATTCCTACAGAAGCTGTAGAGAATTTCGCAGTTTGAGCTTCTCCTTCTTCGAAGTCTTCAGAAGTATTATTTTTTGGTAAACCTCCGATTGGTCTTCCCGTCGGTGTTACAACATATTTATTTTTAAGGAATAAGAATGTAAGCGTACCTACCAACATTGCGATAGAAGCTGCTAAGAATCCCCATTTGAAAGCGTGGATATCTCTGATTCCGTCTGCTGATTTTACATCTCCGATAATTGGGCAAATCAATTGACCAAGGAATGCTCCAAGATTGATCCCCATGTAGAAAATAGTAAATGCAGAATCTAGTTTAGATTTTTCTTGTTTTGGATAAAGACTTCCCACCATTGACGAAATGTTTGGCTTGAAGAATCCGTTACCAAAAATAATAACACCTAAGGCAGCCCACATAATCGTTGTAGCTGTTCCTAAGCTTGATCCGAACGTACTTGCACTAATAAATAGTAAGAATTGCCCGATAGCCATTAAAGTACCCCCAACAAGGATACAATATCTGTTTCCTAAAAATCTGTCGGCAATGAAACCTCCTAACATTGGAGTAAGATAACAAAGCGCCAAGAAACCACCATATACAATTGAAGCATCTGCCTCCTTCATCAAAAGCGAGTTTACCATAAATAGGGTAAGCAATGCTCTCATCCCATAAAAGTTGAAACGCTCCCACATTTCTGTTCCGAAAAGTACCCATAATCCCTTAGGATGCCTGGAGTTGCTCTTCTCTACAAATTCATCCGGTTTCGGACTTAATGCTTCAGTATTATCCATTTTTATTGTTAATTTTTGTTAAGACTGACAAATATAGTTTTTTTTGTGTTTTCGGCAAGGTTTTAATTTTATAATTAAATAAAAAAGCTGCAGAATGATTCTACAGCTTGATTTTCTTTACTATAAATAAGGATTAATGTCCTTTTTCTTTCATGATCTTGTTTAATCTTTTCAACATAGAAACTCCTAAAAGTGTAGCAAATATCAGCAATCCGAAGTTCACAAGGAAATAATTCATTTTATTATCGTAATTATACCAAGTACTCGCTAAAATCCCTGAAAGTTTGTTTCCGACGGAGTTTGCTAAGAAAAATCCGCCCATCATTAAGGCTGTAATTCTCGCTGGAGAAAGTTTTGAAACAAATGAAAGTCCCATTGGTGAAAGGCAAAGTTCACCCACTGTAATGACTCCATAACTTACCACTAACCACCAAGGCGAAACTTTTACAGCTCCGTTATCTCCGGCCCAAACTGCTAAAACCATTACCAAACATGATAATCCTGAAATGAAAAGTCCCAAAACAATTTTTGTTGGCGTTAAAGGTTCTTTTCCTTTTCTTCTTAACAAAGCCCAGAATCCTACGACAACCGGTGTTAAAGCAATAACCCAAAACGGATTAATCGATTGGAATAATTCTGTATTGTATAAATAGGTTTTCGTTTCCGGATTTTTCTCTAAAACAGCACGTTGTTCAGGAGAAATATTTTTAAAATAAACATCTTTTCCTTGTACTTTGATGGTGTTTCCGTTTTTGTCTTTTTGAGACTGGAATTGATTATCGTAAACAGGAACTTCTTTATCTTCATAGCTTTTTCCGTCAACCATATAAATGCCTTCCAATGGTTTTTCCATGGATGCAGGAACACTTCTGTCGGTGTAATAATTTGCCCATCTCGTTAAAGCTGTTCCGTTTTGTTTGAAAACTGCCCAGAAAAACATACTGATTAAAAATACGGATAGCAAAGCTCCAATCGAAGATTTTTCTTCCGGTTTTGCTTTAAAATATAGAGAAGCGTAGAAATAAATAACAGGGATACACGCAAAAATAAAGGCATCTGTATTATCGCTTCCAAAAATATTTCCCGGAATTACCCAGCCAATTCCTCCCGCGATAATCGCTGGTAAGAAAACTTTCAACATAATTTCAGAAAGCTTTGTATCGCCTTCCTGAACGGGTTTCATCTGAGCAGCGTGGATATAATGTTTTCTACCAATTGTAAAAATCACCATACCAATTAACATTCCGACTCCGGCAGTAATGAAAGCTTCACCCCAACCGAATTTATTTCGCATAAATGCTGCGATAATGTTGCAAATAAACGCTCCAATATTAATTCCCATGTAAAAAATATTGTATCCGGAATCTTTATTGGCTTTGTAAGGTTCTTCAGAATATAAATTTCCTAGTAATGTAGAAATCGTTGGTTTAAAGAAACCATTTCCGATGATAATTAAGGCTAATGAAGAATAAAATAAGGTCAAATCTTTGAAAACTCCCATCCCGATATATCCGGCAGCCATCAAAATACCTCCTAAATAAATCGATTTAATATATCCTAAAACTCTGTCCGCTAAAAATCCGCCGATAAAAGGTGTCAAATAGGTCAAAGCGATATAGGTTCCGAAAATGTCGTCTGCAGTTTTGTCGGGAAGTCCGAGACCTCCTTTTAAACCCGTGGGTTCAATCACATACAATACAAAAATTCCGAGAATAAGATAGTACCCGAAACGTTCCCACATTTCCGTAAAGAAGAGGAAAGGCAATCCCTTAGGATGTTTAGTCTTCATAGTTGATAAATTTCAAATTTCACAAATATAGAATTTTAAAAATAATAATCGAATTTTATTAACTTTGGATAAAATAAAGATGAAGAAAATGGAAATTACGTTACAAGATTTAGAAAACAATATCAGAACACTTCCTGAAAATTTTTACGAGGAAGTAAATGATTTTATTGATTTTTTGAAACATAAACATATTAAAGTAAGGGAAACTGATATTCCTGAATGGCAAAAAGAAGAGGTAAGAAGAAGGATAAAATATTCTCAGGATAATCCTCAAAGTTTTGTTTCAGAATCTGATATGGATGACTATTTAAATGATTTAGAAAGTGGAGATTAAGTTAATTTATAGTCCTTTTGTAAAACAAGATTTGAAAGAAATTAATGATTGGTACAAGAAAATTAATAAAAAACTATGGATTAATTTTATGAAAGAATTTCGCTCCAAAATCAATTTCATTAAAGAAAATCCTTTATCTTTTGAATTCAAATATGATCATAATCGAATCGTTTTTCTCAAGAAATTTCCCTACGGAATTCACTATTCATACAACGCAGAAGAAAATATAATTGAAATATATTCTATTTTCCACACGTCAAGAGATCCTGAACAATGGAAAGAAAGAAAATAAAAACTCCGAATCTTAAAAAGAGATTCGGAGTTTTTTTATCATTAAATTTCAGATCAATTTTTACAAATTCTCCAAAATAAAATCAGTCATTTTCTGATACAGTTGCGGTCTTGTTTGTCCGCCGTAAATTCCGTGGTTTTTATCAGGATAAGCCATGAAATCAAACTGCTTTTTGTTTTGAATTAAAGCTTCTGAAAATTCCATAGAGTTTTGAAAATGTACGTTATCATCGGCAGTTCCGTGGATTAATAAGAATTTTCCTTTTAACAAATTCGCATATTCAGTTGGTGAATTTTTGTCGTATCCATCAGGATTTTCCTGCGGAGTTCTTAAAAATCTTTCTGTATACACTGAGTCATAATATCTCCAGTTCGTAACCGGCGCCACCGCGATTCCCATTTTGAAAACATCGGCACCTTTGGTCATTGCCAAACTCGTCATATAACCTCCGAAGCTCCATCCGAACATTCCGATTCTTGATTTGTCGATATACGATTGATTTCCGAACCATTTTGCTGCAGTAATCTGGTCTTCAATTTCGTATTTTCCTAAATTCATGTATGTTACCTTCTTGAATTTAGCACCTTTGTAGCCCGTTCCACGTCCATCAACACAAGCTACGATGTAGCCTTTTTGAGCCAACATTTCAAACCAAATTCCGTTTCCGTTGTCCCAGGAATTAGCAACCTGCTGAGATCCCGGACCAGAATACTGGAACATGAACAATGGATATTTTTTGTTTTTATCAAAGTTTTTAGGCTTGATAATCCATGCATTCATTTGATCTCCAGCGTTGTTTGGAATTGTTATGAATTCTTTTTCTGTGAAATTATCTGATTTTAATTTTTGAAGCTGATCATTATTATTCTGAAGCTCTTTTACCGTTTTGCCGTTTCCGTCTTTTAAAACGAAAGTATAAGGTTTTGCAGCGGTAGAAGAAGTTTCGATGAAATAATTATAGTTTTTGCTGAAATTTGCAGAATTATTTCCTTCTGCGTTAGAAATCAACTGAGATTTTCCGTTTTCGATATTTACTTTAGAAACTACTTTGTTGATGCTTCCTTTTTCAGTGGTCTGAACGTAGATTTCTTTTGATTTAGGATTAAATCCGTAATAATCGGTTACTTCCCAATTTCCTTTTGTGACTTGTTTTTTCAGCTTTCCATCTTGGTCGTACCAGTATAAATGACGGTTTCCGTCTCTTTCAGAGCCCCAAAGGAAACTGTTGTCATCCAAAAATTCTAAGGTAACATTATCTGTATCAATCCATTTTTCATCGGTTTCTGTGAACAATTTTTTTACTTCACCAGTTTTCGTATTTACTTTCAATACATCAGACGCGTTTTGTGTTCTCTGAGAAGTAATCAACACAATTTCGTCAGGTTTTGAAGTTTGAATAACATTCGGAATGTAATAATTTTTAAAATTATCTAAATTCACTTTTGTTTTTTTACCGCCGTCCAAAAGGTAAATATGTGCTGAAACTACAGAGTTTTTTTCTCCCGCTTTAGGATATTTGTAACGCATTTCTGTTGGATAAAGCGTTTTTCCGTAGATTGGAATATAAATTTCCGGGACATCTGTTTCTACAGATTTCACAAAAACAATCGCATTAGAGTTTTTCGTCCATTCATACAATCTTGCGTGCCCGAATTCTTCTTCATAAACCCAATCGGCAAGACCGTTCAATACTTTATTTTTAACACCGTGCTCTGTAACCTGTGTGATTTTTCCTGAGTTTAGATCCTGATAAAAAATATTATTATCAACAATAAAAGCCACTTTGGTTGCATCTGGAGAAAATCTTGGCTCCTGAACAGGTTTTCCGTCATTTAACGAAAGCGTTTTCCCAGATTTCAGATCTTTAACATCAAAAACACCTAAAAAAGAATGTCTGTAAATCGGCTGGCTGCCTTTTAGTAAAAGAATTTTAGACTCATCATCCGAAAATTCATAGCTTTCAAATTGTCCCTCTACAATATTTCCTTCTTTTTGAGAGGTTTTGTAAGAATATTTTGCAATTCCTGTCGGTTCAATTACTAAATAATTTTCGCCGTTTTTCATGGATGTTATTCCGGCAATGCCTTTTCCACGGTAATATCCTGAATATATTTTATCTAAAGTGATTTCCTGTGCAGACAAACTTTGAAATGCAGCAGCAACGGTAAGCGTTAGTAAGAATTTTTTCATTTCTAATTTTAAAGAATTCAAATATATAAAATATTTAAATCTTACAGATGAAGTTTAGGATTTGGTGAATTATTTAAAACAAAAAAGTTGACATATCTGCCAACTTTTCGCTTATATATCAATAAAAATGATTAATTCTGCCAACCATAAAGGCTTTGTGTAAGCAATTTATTTTCGCCTAGTTTTCGTAAGAAAATCACACGATCAGATTGTGGAATGTACTTCACCGAAGTGAAAATAGGTTGCCCATACTTTGCTTCAGTGCTCGTGTATCTGTTTTGGAATTCAACAAATTTACTTGGATCTGTATGATCACTTCCAACTTTATATGGAGTAAAACCATAGCTGTCTGTGAAGAAATAATTCGTATTTTCTTTAGTGAAAAATCCTATATCTCCTCTTTTTTGAGTAGAAGTTGTACTTGCAGTTCCGTCAGATTTTATGGTAAACCATTTACCCGGACCATAAGAATAAATAGGATCTGGGAAACGATTAGCTGGCGTTGACGGCGGTAATGTTTTATTGACGTTAAATCCGTATAAAAATGCTTTTCCGTCCACGACTTGAACCAAAGGAATATCTACTCCCGACATATTAGTATTTGATCTGAAATCTGAAACCTCGCTCATCGTAATATTTCCGTTTTGAAGATTGATGAATGCCATATCTCCAAAATTACTTTGATTGATTCTCACTCCCGTAAAATATCCGAAAGAAACCAAATAATCCTGATCATTAATAGAAACAGGGCTTAAAGTTTTTAAGATTAATTTATCCTTCAAAGCAATATCCTGATCCCCTTGAGCCGAAACGTAAACCAATTTTGATGATTCTTTCCAACCGGTTGATTTTCTTAAGATTAAAACTCTTCCGGAATTCGTAACCGCGGCATCTGCTTCAAAATAATCTGTATCCAACGTGATTTCTTTATCCCACTTTTTGGTAAGTGTAGAAAGATCAATCACAATATTATCAATCGTATTTGCTGTTTTTTTAGAAACCGATCTGTCGTTTACAATCGCCACATATTTTCCGTTTTCTGAAAATCGAAGATAAGTGGTTCCCATTTTCAAGCCGCCTTCTGTGAAAAGTTTAGCAACGCTTGTTGTGGTATAGTTTCCATCTTTTTTATTGAAAACATGCTGGAAAATTTCTTTTCTGTTAACCTTTGTTTCCAATTCTTCAGTAAAGATCACAAATTGGTCTTTGCTGACTTCAATAGAACCTAAATAGTTATGCAAAACGCCGTTGGTTTTGTTGGCGTAATCTTTAATATAAGTATCGATCAAATTTCCGTTTTGATCCAGCTTTCTCATTAAGATTTTCTTGTGAGGATAAGTACTGTAACCGTCTTCATTAATATCACTGAAAACATATTGATTATAGTCGTCTGCCAGTACAAGTTTAATGTCTTTTTCATATTTAGAATTAAACTCGAAAGCGTCTCCGTAAACGTTTTTTTTCTGTCCGAAAGCAACTGCGCTCATCAAAACAAGCGAAGTAATTATTGTTTTTTTCATGGTTGTATTAGTTATATATTTGTTGCTCAAGGCCTTTTAATTCGTTGTTTTGATCCCAAGATAATTTCATGTCTACTAAATGCTCCTGCATATCATTTAACGATTTTTCTGCTTCAGATTTTCTTCCCAAAGCTAGATTCAGACGAATAAGATTCATATAAAGATAAGCGGCAATTTTAGCATTGTATGGCGCTTTTTTATCATCATAATTGATTTTTTTCAATGCATCTTTCCAAATGGTAATTCCTTTATCCATGTTCTCCAACGCTGTTTTGTTGGGAGCATAGTCAGGTCTTGCCTGCATTTTTTTCAGGTTGGTGGTTACATAAATAGATGCTTTCTCCAAATCATCATATTCACCCTTATTTTTTACCGTTTCTAATTTTATGGTTGAACTGTATTTCGCAAAAGCATAATTATCCGCTAAAATTTCATTGATTTTATTGATGACTTTTTGCAGATACATTTTTTCATGAGAACTTAAATTGATCTCATTGGTTGGCGAAGATGCAATTTCCTGAAAATCTGTGAATAAGGTTTTGTCAATTTTCACCACGCCGTTTTGCTTAACGACCAATTTTGTTGGCTGATTGGCAAAAGATTTTCCTGCATTATCTTGAAAATTAGTTCTTTCCATGTCAACCGTGATTTCGATGGCATTTCCTTTAGTAAAACCTTCGATACCAACTTGGGAAGCCAAAACTTTATTATCAACAATTAAAGCATTTCTAAGATCCGGTTCTGTGTAAACGGGCTTTGCAGGAACGTTCAACTGTGGTCTTGAAGGAAGTCTTAAAACCGGCGGCATAGCGTTCATCGCAATTTTTTCAACGGCTTTTAATTTATTGTATTGCTCAGATTCTGTTTTGTATTTTTCCTGAAGTTTTTTTACTTCGGCATCGTAATCTTTTAATCTTTCTGCGTGCTCTGCTTTTGCATCAACCACACTTTGATCGTAATTATCTACACGTTTTTGAAAATCTTCTTTTGCCTGCTTCGTAACGTCTTCTTTGGTGATATTGTAAGGCGAATTTACCGTTACAGAAAAATTTCTGTTTTGGGCATCTACAGGATTTAAAGGTTCTCTTAGTAATTGAAATGTTACATTCTCAGCGTCTATTCTCTGAGCCTGAACAAATGCAAGGCTACCCGCTGTGAGCAGCATTGAAAAGATAAAATTGAGTTTCATGTCTTAAATTTAGTTTGCAAATGTAGTTTTTTTAATAATGTGTAAAATATTAATTGCCAAAAATATATAATTAGAATGTTATTCTTAGTATTAAGTTTTATTATTGATACCATACACTAATATTTCTTTTACTAAAGGGTTTGGCAGAAAAATTGAATATGATTAAAGTATAATCAAATCAAGTAATAATTATGGAAACGAATGCTTTTAACCAAAAACTAAACCGTTATGACTTTAATGACCAGATCATATATACAGGTTTTTCAGGTTTCAAAGATGCTGAAGCATGTGCACAGAGCAAAGGTGGTACTTTGGTGGAAGTGGGTTTTAAGGATGGCAACGATAACCCGGTAATAACAGATGAAGCAGGCTTAATAGAGAAAAAACTCCATTATTTTGTGGATGCGGGAGAAGAATATAAATTTATCCATTCATCAGATCCAGGTTTCAGAAAATATGCTGACGAACTTCAAAAAATTAAGGCTAAACTGCAGCAGTCACCACCTGACGAAAGATATTTAGCTAACTTCGAAATCGAAAATGCAGAAGATCCGATTATTGTGATTAAAAATGATCACTTTGAGTCGGTAACTTCAAGAGAAAGATCCAAATACCTAAAGCATGCTCACGTTTATGAAATCGGAGTGGCTTTACCTAAATCTTAAAATAGCAATATCATGAGCAAAACAAAATATTCAGACAAAGCTCAGGACAAAATAGGAAAAGTAATGCACGAATTTAAGGAAGGAAAGTTGAAATCTTCTTCCGGACAAAAAGTGACCGACAGAAAACAGGCAATCGCCATCGGAATTTCCGAGGCCAAAGAGGCTGGTTTGAAAGTTCCTAAAAAGAAAAAAGATTAGTTTTAAAATAAAAACGGTTTGTAAATTTTACAAACCGTTTTTTACTTATTTTTAAAAGGAAATTTTAATTTTTTAAACCATTAAGGTTTCATTTAAGAAATTAAGTTTAATTAAGATAGTCGTTTGATTAAAAAACTTAAATATAGTAAGCTTAATAACTCTTAACAACTTAATTTTTCTTAATGGTTAAAGATATTTTTTAACCTTCTTTGCAGGTTATCCTTTATAATTATACAAAATTCTGTAATATTCATCTGCCATTCTATCACTGTTAAACTGATCTTTCACATCGTTCATAGAATTATGCTGAATTTTTCTCCATGCATCCGGTTTGTCGTAATATGTTGGAAGAATTTCGTTTTCAAGGATTTCATATAATTTGTTTAAATCATAATTATCCTGCTCGTAAATGCTCATATTCATGTAATCTGCCTTCGGAACTACGAAAGAATTTTCGCCATGTTTCGCAAATTCAGGAATCCAGCCGTCGTCTGTAGAAAGGTTGATCGATCCGTTCATGGAAGCCGTCATTCCAGATGTTCCTGAAGCTTCTCTAGGAACTCTCGGATTGTTTAGCCAAAGATCAGAACCTTGCTTCAAAGATTTACTTAATGACAATTCGTAACCTGTAAGAACCGCCATATTTTTATGATTTTTACTTTCTTCAACTAATGAATTGAAGGTAGAAATCGCGGAATAATCCATCGGATAAGGTTTTCCAGCCCAAATAATCTGCACAGGATATTTCGGATTGTTCAAAAGTCTGTAAAATCTGTCTTTATCGTGTAAAAGAAGGTCAGCACGTTTGTAACCAGCAAATCTTCTTGCCCAAACGATAGTGAAAACATTCGGATTAAATAAATTCCCTGTCTGGTCGGCAACAATTTTAAATAATCTTTTCTTTAAATGTTTTTTACGATAATCAAATAAGGTATCGTTACGCTCATCTTTTGCATTGTAAAGCGGTTTGTCTGCCCAATATTTAAATTCCTGAGCATTCGTGATTGAAGTAATTTCACAGATTCCCGGATATTTACTCCACATTGCTCTTGAAACTACGCCATGAAGCTGAGAAACACCGTTTGCCACTCTCGCCATTTTCAAAGCACAAAGGGAATGGTTGAAGCGATCATCATCAGAACCTTCAATGCTTTTCACGTCTTCCATGCTGAAGCCTGAAAAATAAGACATATCATAACATAATTTGAAATTATGCTTCTCATTTCCAGCTTCTTCAGGAGTGTGTGTGGTGAAAACCAGTTTTTCTTTAACCTTATTTAAATCACCATTATATTTTTTCAACAAATGGAAAGCAGCAGGAAGTCCATGAGCTTCGTTCAAATGATAAACATCTCTTTCAATGTTCATTTCGTCCAATAATTTCGCACCACCTTTTCCTAATAAAATGTATTGCGCCAGTTTCGTAGATTCATTGGCATCATACAATTTATGACAAATAGTTTTTGAAATGTGATCATTTTCAGGAACATCCGTGGATAGGAAAAACATCGGAGCTGTATTGAACGTTTCAGGATCAAGATACCAAACCTTCACCCAAACTGGAGCGCTGTGAATTTCGATCTGAAATTTAATGCCAGTATCTTCCAGAAAACTGTACATTTTTTTCGTCCAGGTTGGTTGCAGGGTTTGATCGTGATTTCTCGCCTGATCATAGTATCCAAATTTCCAAAGAATCCCGATTCCTACAAGGTCTTGTTTAAGATTGTAAGCACTTCTCATGTGAGAACCTGCCAAAAATCCCAACCCTCCAGAATATATTTTTAGCACCTGCTCAATGGCAAATTCCATTGAAAAATAGGCTACTTTTTTAGAGTATTGTGGATTAACACTATACGGTATTTTAAAATTTTTAAAATCCATAAATCACAGTTTTATATTTGAAGCGCAAAGGTATTGATTATGAAAATAAACTCTATGTTAATTAACTGATAAATTAATTTTAAATACAAGGGTTGCATAGTTTTTTTTACTAACTTTAAACTATAAATTTTTGATAATCAAAAGAAACCGAGGGTTTCGTGTGTCTCAACAACCATTAAAAGATAAGCACATGAAAAAGGCATTTTCCGATGAAGATTTGATCAAGAATCTGAGCTTATATTATCTCAATCGACATTTGAAAAAGAAGCCGATTGAAAAGTATCACCGCAAAATAGATGAATCTCCGCTTCACGACCGTGAAAAGTATAAAAAGAAATCTGAAATTTTGCTGCTGAATTCTTTTATGCATCATTTTCCCGAAGTTCAGTTCGAAAACCTTACCTGCGAGAGTCCAGACTTTATCGCCAAATTCAACGACAAAAAAATAGGAATTGAATTGACTGAGGTAATCAATCATCTTGAAATGAAAAAGATGGAAAGCAACTTAAACAAGATTTTCCGTCAGGCAGAAATATTATTGGAACAAGAAGACACTACGAAATATCGTGGTGTTTATTTTTTAGAATTCTATCCTAATCTTAAATTTGAAAATCTTGAACTGCAACAGGAAATCATTCATTTTATTTATAAAAGTATTAAAAAAGGAAAGCCTGTTGGTTGTGTAAAAAGTTTGCGAAAATCTTTTCATCGTAGAAATGTTTTCATTACTCACGAATATAATATGAATCTTTTTGATGAGCTGTGTTCAGAGAAAATTTTAGAATTAATAGAAAAAAAGAACGAGAAATTTCCTTATTATGATACCTCGGTTGATGAATGTTGGCTGGTGATTGTTTCTGATATGAATTCGCTTGCTTCACGGTATACTTTTATTCAGGATAAAGAACATTTGCATGAAGTGAAAAGCCCTTTTCATAAGATTTTTCATTTAGAGAATCTTTGCGGAAATATCACAAGTATAAAGTAATTGTTGTTGTTTCGGTTTTTAACTTGAGCTAATTTTTAATATTTCGCATATAAATATGTAATTTTTTTAAATATTGTTATTGTTGATTGAAAAAATGCTTATATTTGATATACACCATTTTACATTGGCACTAATAATCCTGAAAAAAATTATATATGAAAAAAATTCTACTCGTTTTATTTGTATGTATTTCTCAAATATTTTTTTCACAAGCAGATTGTTCAACCGCGTTATCGGTTTGTGGAAATTCTAGCATTACGTATTCTCCCACGGGAATTGGTAATGAGAATGAAAGTCTGGGAGGCTGTCTTACCTCTGGCGAGCACAATTCAATTTGGTATAAACTTACTATTGCCACTGCGGGAACGCTTACTTTTGATCTTATCCCGAATGATCCTGATGCAGATTACGACTGGGCAATTTATGGCCCGAATGTAACCTGTGGAAGTTTGGGATCGCCAATTCGCTGTAACGCAGCAACCACACAATTGGTTGGCGGTAACACAGGGATGAATATGACAAGTACCATCATCAGTGCTGCAGGAGGTTCCTATACACCTTATTGTCAATATATGGATGTTTTACCGGGGCAAACCTATTATTTATATATTGATAACTGGGTAGGAGCGGGAAGTACTACTGTTGCTCCGTTTTCTTTAACTTGGGGCGGAACGGCAACCTTAGCTTCACCATTTACAGATCCTGCATTGCAGCCACATCCTTTTAATCCACCGGGAAGTCCGGCGGCTAATCCTGCAGATCCTAGAGAGATTATTATTTGCAATACGCCTGCTATTTTTGATTTTAGCACTTTAACTGCAGGAATTTTAAACGGAAATCCGAATTTCTTTGTGACGTATCATACCACGCAGAATGATGCTTTGGCGGGATTAAGTCCTATTTTGGCTCCGATTACGGTCAGTACAACGGCAACGTATTATTACAGTATTCATTATGAAGATCCTGCTAATCCCAATAATCCTATTAATTCTTGCCGACAAGTTGGTGCTTTTAAATTTAAACAAGGAAATATCAGCGGTACAAATGTAACGATATTTAGCTGTAACAATAACAATGCAGGGACGGCTACCTTTGATCTTACTTCGGCTGGTGTTTTTGGAGATCCTACTGCAATAAAAAAATATTACCCTACATTGGCTAATCTGAATGCAGGCACCAATGAAATTCTAAATCCTGCAGCGTATGTTTCTGCAGAAGGAACGGTTTATGTAAAAATAACCTCGCAATTCGGATGTGTTGCTGACGCGGTGATAACATTGAAATTTCATCCCATTGCTGTAGTAAATGATGCGGTTTTAAGAACGTGTTTCCTGGAAAGAGATCCTTTAACTGCGGCATTCAATCTTACGGTGGCGGCAGTTACTTCACAAACAGGAATTGTTAAATCATATTATCCTTCCTTAACAGATGCGATTAACTCTACCAATCCTATTGTAACGCCAACAGCGTATATTTCTCCAACCGGCTTTGCTTATATTAAAGTGGCCAATTCTCAAGGATGTTATGCAATTGCAAAAGTTGGATTAGAAGTAATTCCTCCTGTTTTTTCTTCAGAATTAAAAGATAAAACTATTTGTATTGAAGATACCACAACATTGGATGCTGGTTCTGGTTTCGGCGGATATGAATGGAGTACGGGAGCAACAACCCAATCAATTGCTAATATTGGAGTTGGATCGTATTGGATAAAACTGAAAACGGGAGATTGTATTACGACACAATATGTAAAAGTAATTCCTTCGGATCAACCTGTTATTTCTTCCATTGATATTTCAACACATATTGTAACGATCAATGTTGTAGGCGGTAAAGCACCTTACAAGTATTCGATGGATAATGTCAATTGGCAGGATTCAAATTTGTTTAATAATGTTTCAAGAGGTGATCACACTGTTTTTGTAAAAGATACCTATGACTGTGATCCTGTGGATGTCGCAATTGTTGTTCCTAATCTTACAAATGTTATCACACCCAACGGAGACGGAATTAATGATGTGATCGATTATACAGCACTGGCGAACAAACAAAATTTAATTTTCAATATTTTCGACCGCTACGGAAATAAAGTTTTCCAGGCTGACAGATTCAATAATTATACATGGGACGGAACCATCGGTGGTAAAAAAGTTCCCACAGGAACGTATTGGTATTCCGTAACATGGAATGAAAATAATAAAAAGAACACCCCAATTCAATATTCAGGTTGGGTAATGGTAAAAAACAGGGATTAAACTCATTTTTAAAATAAAACTAGGTCAACCGTCACGAAAGTGGCGGTTTTTGTGATTATTAAACATAAAATCTTACAAAACGTAAACCCTTAAACTCTATAACTCTAAAACTCATCCACGCTCCAACTTTTCCAGGAGCTATTTCCTGCTCTCCGCACTCGCTATTTTCTAATGATTCGGCTCGGTTCATCAGCAATTCAATCTTTGAATTGGAAGG
>NZ_JBDFPQ010000003.1:325045-424099 GCF_039672645.1 Chryseobacterium sp. C39-AII1 | reverse complement strand
GGGGCGGGCGAAGCCCGCCCCGAGCCGAATCATTAGAAAATGAGCTCAAACAAATGCTGCGATCAGGGCTAGAGAAGTCGTCATTTTTTCAAAATTTGTCATTTTATTCTTATGAAAACCTTTAACTTAGATCATCAAATTAAAACTCATGAAAGAATTATTCATCAAACGTTTTGAGTACTATAAAATGCTTGGAGATAAATCATTTGACCAAGTGTCAGATGAACAGATTTTCTGGCAATTCAATGAAGAGAGCAATTCTATTGCAATTATTGTAAAGCATGTTGCGGGAAATATGTTATCGAGATGGACAAATTTTTTAACCGAAGACGGAGAAAAGCCTTGGCGAAATCGCGATGAAGAATTTGTAAATACCTTTAAAACAAAACTAGAAGTTTTAGAATATTGGGAAAAAGGCTGGAAATGTCTTTTCAATGCTTTGAATCAGATAAATGACGAAAATTTATATTCAACGATTTATATCAGAAATGAAGCACATTCGGTAATTGATGCGGTCTTCCGACAACTGGCGCATTATCCTTATCATATCGGACAAATCGTTTACATCGCAAAAATGATGAAAAATGACGATTGGAAAACACTTTCTATTGCAAGAAATGAATCCCAAGAATTTAATTCCGAGATGGAAAATCAATTCTCTGTTCAGGATTTTGATTCAAATTCGTCTCCGGTTTGCTATCAGAATAGTGCCGAAGTGAGGGAAGAATTTAAGCAATAGATTGAATCAATTTCAAAGTCACATTAAAATTACTATCTTTGCACCCAGAAAAAATAGGAGTATTTCAATGTCAACTTTTCAACGAACTGCCGCATTTCACACCCTTGGCTGCAAATTAAATTTTGCGGAAACATCTACTATTGCCCGTCAATTAACGGATGCCGGTTACGATAAGGTAAGTTTTGATGAAAAGGCGAATGTCTACGTAATCAATACTTGCTCGGTAACAGAAAACGCAGATCGTGAGTGCAAACTTCACGTGAAAAGAGCCATGAAAGCCAATCCTGAAGGGTTGGTGGTCATTGTTGGATGTTATGCACAGCTGAAACCTGAAGAAATTTCACAGATTGACGGAGTTGATTTGGTTCTTGGAGCCAAAGAAAAATTCAATATTCTAAGTTATCTTGATGATTTGGAGAAATCTGAAAGCGAAGGAATTGTTCATTCTTGTGAAATTGAAGAAACCGACTTTTTTATCGGAAGTTATTCTATCGGTGACAGAACCAGAGCTTTTTTGAAAGTTCAGGATGGTTGTGATTACAAATGTACGTATTGTACCATTCCTTTAGCAAGAGGGATTTCTCGTTCTGACACCATCGAAAATGTACTGAAAAATGCTACCGAAATTGCAGCCAGAGACATCAAAGAAATAGTTTTAACAGGTGTAAACATCGGTGATTACGGTAAAGGAGAGTTCGGAAACAAGAGACACGAACATACTTTTTTAGATTTAATTTCAAAACTAGATCAGGTGGAAGGCATCGAAAGAATTCGTATTTCTTCTATCGAACCGAATCTTTTGAAAGATGAAAGCATCGAATTGGTTTCTAAAAGTAAAAGTTTTGTTCCGCATTTTCACATTCCTTTGCAATCGGGAAGTGATGATTTATTGAAAAAAATGAAGCGACGTTATCTGACGAAGCTTTATAATGATAGAGTAAACAAAATCCGTGAGGTAATGCCTCATGCGGCTATTGGTGTGGATGTAATTGTTGGTTTCCCAGGCGAAACAGAAGAAAGATTCATGGAAACGTATAATTTCCTGAATGATCTTCCGATTACCTATCTTCACGTTTTCACCTATTCGGAAAGAGAAAACACGGAAGCTGTAGGAATGGAGGGTGTTGTCCCTATTCCTGAGAGAAAGAAAAGAAATAAAATGCTGAGAATTTTATCTGAAAAGAAAAAAATGGCATTCTATCAAACCCAGCTTGGGAAGACACTTCCTGTGCTTTGGGAGCATGAAAACAAAGACGGCAAAATGTTTGGCTTCACAGAAAACTATGTGAGAGTACAGAAAGATTTTGACGAAGCATCCGTAAATCAAATCGAATTTCTGAATTTAGAAAAAATCCTGTCCGATGGCACGGTTTCTGTGCAATCGTCTTACGAAAGTTTTTTAGCAAAAGCATAGTCTCTTTGCAAAATTTCCACTAAATTTATTTTTAACTTTAAATACTACATTCATGAGAGATAAGTTTTTATCTTGGGGGATTGTATTAGTTATTGCTACATGGGTTGTAGCGATACTAATAAGAGCGCATTATTGGATACCGACGCTGCTATCCGCAATTTATGCATTGGGAGTTTACAACACGTACCAGTCGAAACATGCTATTCTGAGGAACTTTCCGGTATTGGGATACTTCAGGTATTTTTTCGAAGGGATCTCGCCCGAAATGCAGCAATACTTCATCGAAAGGGAAACCGACGGGAAACCGTTTCCAAGAAATCAACGTTCTGCAGTATACAGACGTTCTAAAAATTTGAGTGACACGGTACCTTTTGGAACTCAGCTTGAAGTTAATCACAGAAAATACGAAGGAATTAAGCATTCTATTTATGCTAAATCTCCATCAGAAGAACTTCCAAGAGTTTGGGTTGGGGGAGAGCAGTGTACACAGCCTTACCATGCTTCATTGTTCAATATTTCGGCAATGAGTTTTGGGGCGTTGAGCGACAGAGCACAGATTTCATTGAACAGAGGAGCAAAAAAGGGAAATTTTTATCATAATACAGGTGAAGGAGGAATTTCTCCACACCATTTGGAAGGTGGAGACCTTTGCTGGCAAATCGGGACAGGATATTTCGGATGTCGTGATGATGAAGGAAAATTTAATCCTGAATTATTCGCAAAATATTCTACACTTCCCAATGTGAAGATGGTTGAAATTAAACTATCTCAAGGTGCAAAGCCAGGTCATGGAGGAGTTTTACCAGGGGTGAAAAATACACCGGAAATTGCAAAAATCCGTCACGTCACACCAGGAATGACGATTATTTCACCGCCATCGCATACCGCATTTTCTAATGCGGCGGAATTATTAAAATTTGTTCAACATTTAAGAGAACTTTCAGGAGGAAAACCTGTAGGATTTAAACTTTGTATTGGTGATACAAAAGAGTTTGAAGACATCTGTGTTCAGATGAATGTTTTGAAAATTTACCCTGATTTTATTACAATCGATGGAGCAGAAGGAGGAACCGGAGCTGCACCGCCAGAATTTTCAGATGGTGTTGGAATGCCTTTGGAACCAGCCTTGATTTTCGTAAATAGAACGTTGAATAATTACAATTTAAGAAATAAACTACGAGTAATCGCCAGTGGAAAAGTTTTAACAAGCTTGGATATTCTGAGAGCGGTTGCCATGGGTGCAGATATGTGTAATAACGCGAGAGGTTTTATGTTCTCATTAGGCTGTATTCAGGCGTTGAGATGTAATAATAATAAATGTCCGACGGGTGTTGCAACACAAGATAAAATGCTGATTAAAGGACTAGATGTTACGGATAAAGCAGAAAGAGTCTATCATTTTCATAAAAATACGCTTCACACTTGTAATGAATTAATTGCAGCAGCAGGAAAAAGTTCTTATGATGAGGTTGATGCTTCGATGTTTATGAGAGGTGATGAATTTGATCACTTGGCAGATCTTTATTTCCCGGATATTTTAGGAAATGTAAAGCAGAAAGCTAGATATTAAAAAAGAGGAAAACCCTCAGTTAAAAAATAAAAAACCACTTCGGAAAGAAGTGGTTTTTGTTTTATATGAAGGCTAATGAAATTAGCTTATTTTTCGTCTGTAGGTCTTGCCTCTGTTTTGTACACTTGGAAGTTAAATACAAACGTTCTGTTTCTGAAAGAATAACCGCTGTAGTTGTAATGAGCATCTCTAGCAAAAGCTGCTCTTGAAGGTACGATAATTACACCTTGTAAATTGTAAGGAGCCCCATTAGCCAAATCAAAAGCCTGAAACTTTCTTACAGCTTCCTGAAAACCTTCTATTTCATAATAATTTCTTTGCTTTGCAGCATCAGTAGTTGCTGCGCTCAAAACAGTTTCTTTTACATAATAATACATAGGATCAGTCAACGGAGAACCAGTTTCTTCAAGAGAATTATATCCCGTCATGTTTGTTCCTGAAATAAATGCAATATTCCCATCTGTATTTGCCGCAAGATATGTTTTAGCTCTTGCTAAAATGGTGATCTTGTCATCATTTCCAATTGTTTTACCCGTAACTGGCGGTGTAGAATCATCTGGTTGCGCGCCTTTTCTTACAATATATACAACACCTGAAGATAATTTTACCGGAGCCGGAACCATCGCACTTAATTTTGTCTGATGATCATCAGCAGTATCTGTTGCACTAAATGCTTTTATATTTCCTTGAGCGTCTAAATAGTTTTCATCTAAAAACTTGGTAATAGACTGATCATCATAATCATTTTGTGTTGCAATATCGCTTGGTTCTACATAGGTAGTCGTATCATCATCATCTTTTTTACAAGCAGTGAAGCACAATGATCCTGCAAGGATATATAAAAATATTTTTTTCATTTCAAAAAACTTTAATTACTTTACAAATAATATAACGGCAAAAGTATAAAAAATTATGAGAATAGATAAATTTTTGTGGAGCATTCGCTTTTATAAAACGCGAACCATCGCTGCAGAGGAGATTAAGAAGAACAGGGTTTCTATTGGAGAATCTGCCGTGAAGTCATCTAAAGAGGTAAAAGAAGGGGATACAATCAAGATTCGTAAAAATCAAATTGATTATAAAATAAAAGTTATTCAGATCCCAAAAAGTAGGATAGGAGCCAAGCTGGTTCCGCTTCATATAAAAGATGTGACGGATAGTGAGCAATACGAACTGCTGAAAATGCGAAAAGCTTCGCAAAATTATTACAGAGCGAAAGGAGAGGGTAGACCAACGAAAAGAGATCGCCGTGAGATGGACGATTATATTGGAAATGATGTAGAATCTGATTTTACAGACTGGGACGATTTTTTCGGTGAAGCAGACGGTGATTCCGAAAGTGAAGATTAATAAACAAAATGAAAAGCTCTAGAGATAGAGCTTTTCTATTATTTCTGTAACGATATCTTCAGGCGTTCGGTTATCTGTATTGATATTAAACTGAGATTTTCCGTAGAATTGATTTCTTTCAAACAAATGTTTAGCAATAAACTCAGGGAGATCTTCCTCAGAAATTTTTGCAATTAAAGGTCTTTTTTCCTTTTGTTTTGAAAGTCTGGCGGCCAAAGTCATTACCGATGCTTTTAAAAATACACTTTTTGATCCCGTATTAATAATTTCCATATTATTATAATAAACAGGAGTTCCTCCACCAAGGCTCAAAATCAGGTTTTCCTCGGTAGCCAGAATTTCTTCCAGCGTTTCTCTTTCAAGCTTTCTAAAGTAGATTTCACCCTTTTTCTCGAAGATTTCAGGAATGGTTAATTTATTTCTTCTGGAAATCTCTTTATCTAGGTCAATTAATTTAAAATTTATTTTTTCGCTTAATATTTTGGAAATGTGAGTTTTGCCACTCCCCATGTATCCGACCAGTGAAATTATCATGAATTTATTTTAAACAAATTTGCGAAAAAGTTTTGAGATAACGAAAAAACTCCTATCTTTGCACCACTAAAAATGAGAGACGTTATCACAGTGTTAATCGTTGATTAAGTGGCCGACTCGGTAGCTCAGCTGGTAGAGCAATACACTTTTAATGTATGGGTCCTGGGTTCGAATCCCAGCCGGGTCACTAAAGATAAAATTACTAGATTTTTGTAATTTGTCGCCTGTGTGGTGAAATTGGTAGACACGCCATCTTGAGGGGGTGGTTTCCTAAGGATGTGCTGGTTCGAGTCCAGTCGCAGGCACACAGCAGAAAAAATTAAAATAATTGAATTGATAATTAAAATTTAATTTTATATTTATCATTACAATTGTGGCCGACTCGGTAGCTCAGCTGGTAGAGCAATACACTTTTAATGTATGGGTCCTGGGTTCGAATCCCAGCCGGGTCACAATTACTGAAAAGTAAGTTTTTATTTTATATTGAATGTTTCTAAATGAAGCTTTTGTTTAAAATAAGTTTTGAAAATACAAATTTATTTGTATCTTTGCAGTCTTAAAAATGGAAACAATAAGTTTTCGTGAGTAAAGTGACCGACTCGGTAGCTCAGCTGGTAGAGCAATACACTTTTAATGTATGGGTCCTGGGTTCGAATCCCAGCCGGGTCACAAGTTTACTGAAAAGTAAATTTTTTTCATATTAATATTTTGTGATTTGGTGTTTCAAAGGCTTCCTCAAGAGGCCTTTGATTTTTTATATACATTCTGTATTTCTAGACTTTTCTTAAATCTATTCTAAATTTTTTGGAGCAGTTACAAAACTTGCGGAGTAAATAAAAAGTTTGTATTCATAATGTTTGTCATCCCCGTAGGGATCTAATTATAGTATTAGAAAAAAGATTAAAACAATTCTTTATTTTTTTGTTTAACGCTATCGATCGCTAAGGCTTTGTATCTCATTACGCCTATTTTCGTTCGCGATGGCGTTCTACTCATCAAATGATAGCCGTATTTAATTTGCTTAGCTATGAAAATTCAACGCCTTAAACTTTGAGCACAAAGTTTTATGATTATGATAACTTTTAAGTTTCACAAAGCCGTTTCACTTATAAAAGACAATAAAAAATTTATTTACTTTCTCCCAAGTTTTGAGACTGAACCGATAGACGCTATAAATTTATTGTTGAAAATACTTTAATGTAGTATAAACAGATAGTATTAGAAATGTCATCCTGAGCGGAGTCGAAGGATCTCTGCATCATAGATATAAAATGCTTTAGGTTTAAATTAAAAAACAAAAAAGCGTTACTCAAAAAAAGTAACGCTTATTTTTTTATTAATTGTAAAAGAATATTTTCAAATCTCAGTCTTAACCTTAGCCTCAACCTTAATCCAAATGCATATTATCAATCAATCGTACTCCATCTACAATAACTACTATAAAAGCTCTGTAATTTTTACCTTTATAGAAAAAATCAGTCTCTTTTAAAGTTTCTTCATCGGCGATCAGGAAATATTCTAATTGCATTCCTTTTTGATTATCAAAAACATCCTGAACTTTTTCTTTAATTTCTGAAACAGGATTGATTTTAAACAATTCGTTTACCTTTTTCAATGTTTTATAAATAACCTTGGAAGCATCTCTTCTGTCTTCATGCAGTCTTTGGTTTCTTGAGCTTAATGCTAAACCACTTTCTGCTCTGTAAATGGGAACTCCGATTATTTTTATGGGAAGTTTTTTCTTTTCAACCATTTTCTTGATGATAGCCAACTGTTGAAAATCTTTTTCACCAAAATAAGCATTGTCTGGTTTTACCTGTCGGAAAAGCTCTTCTACAACGGTTCCTACGCCATCAAAATGCCCTGGTCGCGATTTTCCTTCCATTTCATTTTCCAATCCATCGAAATCATAATGCTGGCTTTCTGCTTTTTCAGGATAAATATCCACCACTTCAGGAATATAAACCGCATCTACCAAACCAGAATTTTCAAGAATCAAAATATCTCTGTTGATGTCTCTCGGATACTTTTCCAGGTCTTCCGGATTGTTAAATTGAGTTGGATTAACAAAAATTGATGATATCACCAGATCATTGTCTGCCCGTGCTGCTTCATATAGTGATAAATGCCCCTTATGCAATGCTCCCATGGTGGGTGCAAAGCCTATTCTTTTACCCATTTCTTTCTGTCTTTCAATGAAATCCTGAAGAGTTTTCTTATTTTTTAAAACTTCCATAGTTTATTTTAATAGTATTTCAAAAATACTAAAAATATCATATAATAAGGTGTAGTTTTAATAATTTGAATCAGGGAATTTTCGTAAAAAAATGTTAATTAAAATAATGTTGGATGTTTTTTTGTAATTTTGCACATTAAAGCAATTTTACAAAAATTTAGATAGAAGTTTATGCCGAATCAAAAAATACTGTATATTACTACAGAAATGTATCCATATCAAGAGGACACGAACATGGCTACAGTGGTAAACAAAATGGCACTTAAGATGCACCAAGAAGGCAATGATGTAAGAGTTTTTATGCCAAGATTTGGACAAATAAGTGAAAGAAAATTCCAGCTTCACGAGGTTATCCGTCTTTCTGGGATGAATATTATTATTAATGATCTAGATCAGCCTTTAATTATTAAAGTAGCGTCGCTTCCGGGGGAAAGACTTCAGGTTTATTTTATTGATAACGAAGAATATTTCAAAAGAAAACAGCAGTATTTCGAAGATGACGGAACTGCCTTTGACGATAACGACGAGAGAGCAATCTTCTTCGCAAGAGGGGTTATCGAAACCATCAAAAAACTAAATTGGGTTCCGGATGTCATTCACCTAAATGGTTGGATGGCTTCTTTCATGCCTATTTATCTTAAAACGTATTACGAATCTGATACATATTTCAAAGATGCTAAAATCGTTCTTTCTTTATACAATGAGAAAGATGCTGCTTTGAGTGCAAATGTGGAGGAAAAATTGAAATTTGATAATATTTCTGGCCTTAAAGCGTTAGATAAACCAAGCTTTCAAAGTTTTGTAATTGAAAGTATGAACTATGTAGACGCTGTAGTGAAGGGTGATGAGTTCCTGAATGAAGAACTAGACAAGGCTTTTAATGAAACTGCAACTGAGAAATCTGAATACTTGGATGTAGATTCTATAAATAAACTATATTAAAAAAACACATTTTTAATGACTTATACTATTAAAAGAACTTTCGCCATCCTTTTCTTGGCGATTTTTGGAAGTGCGTTGCTTTATAATTGCGAACCGGATGCGGATTCTTTAGGAGAACAGTTGTTTTTAGGTGATGCCGCACAAGGAAAAGAGATCCCTTTTGACCTTATAGGATATAATATTTATAATGATGATAGTATTCAGAGTGATGCTTCAAAATTAACTTCTGCGGTACTTGGAGCTTTTGACGAAACTCAATTTGGTATGCAGAAAGCTTCTTATCTTACGCAGGTGAGACTTCCTTCTTACGCTCCGGATTTCGGAACAAATGCTAAAGTAGACTCTGTAGTTTTGGTCATTAAACCAACTTACGCTTCAGATTCTGTGACCACTACAACCAACGAAGATTTTGTATATAAAGATGCAACAGGCGATATTGCTGCTAAAAAAGTGGTAAATACTTATCCTATTAATAAATATGGTAAGGCTAAAAAAACAATGACGCTTAAAGTACATGAAGTTACACAATTCCTTGACGGATATTCGGATAAAGTAAGTTCTAAAAAAGAATATGATTATGATTCTAGCAACGAACTTGGTTCAAAAGTTCTTGACGGGAATGTAAATTTAGTTACCATTACTAAAGATTCAGATGCTTCTTCAATTTATACTTCGTCTGCGGCGGGAATCAGAGTGAAATTAGATTCTGCTTTCTTCCAGAATAAAATTATTGCTAAAAAAGGACAGACTGAGCTAAGTGATGTTTCCAATTTTATCAGATATTTTAAAGGATTAAGAATTTCTGTGGCAGAAAATGACGGTTATTTAATGAACTTCGGTCCTAACGATCTTGAATTGGTAATGTACTACAAGAATGATAAAACTGAAAACGGTACCACTACAAGACCTCAGACAACCTATACATTTGCTGTAGGATCTGGAAATACACATATCGGAAGCTATAAATATGACAGAACAGGAACTCCTTATGATGCTGCAATGAAAATTATTAATGAAGGAACGGGAGATAGAAGATTATATACTCAAGGTATGGGAGGTGCTTCTATTGGAGTTAAATTCTCACAAAGTTCAATAGATTCATTAAAACAAATGTATAAAACAAATAAAGCAGCGATTATCAGTGCTAAGATTAGAATTTATACAGATAAACAAGATTGGACTAATAAATATTATAAGCCAACTTCATTTACTATCTTACAGAAAGTAAAAGATGGAGCTACAACAACTTCTACATTTACTACAGACTTAACAGCTATTGCAGGATCTAATAATTTCTCTCTTTACAGAGGGTATGATTTAGATAAAAATCCGTCATACTATGACTTTACTGTAACTAGGTCTCTTAAAGATATTGTAGAAGATGATACAGTAACTTATGATGTTTATTCTAAAAAATATTATAGAATTGATTTAGGAACTTTCTTACAAACCTCTACAGGAACACTTGCTGGTCAGCAATACAGCTCAAGAGCTTATGACAGAAGCAGAGCTGTTTTCATAGGATCAGATGCAAGTGATAAAGTCAACAGAATTAAGGTGAGAGTTACCTACGGAACAAAATAATTTAAAAAAACTAAAAAACACGAGATAAAATATGTGCGGAATAGTAGGATATACAGGTTTTCAAGATGCTTACGATATCGTAATCAACGGTCTTAGAAGATTGGAATACAGAGGGTATGACAGTGCCGGAATCGTTCTTGAAAATGGAAATAATAAACTTGAAGTTGAAAAGACCAAAGGGAAAGTAGATGATCTTGTAAATATTTCGAGCCAGCTAAAAGGGGTTGCGAAAATAGGCATGGGACACACTCGTTGGGCTACTCACGGAGTTCCTAGTGATAGAAATTCTCACCCGCATTTGTCTAACAACGGAAAAATTGCATTGGTGCATAATGGTATTATTGAAAATTATGATACCATTAAAACCATGCTTAAGGATAAAGGTTTTACTTTTAAATCTGAAACAGATACAGAAGTTTTGGTAAATCTTGTACAGTATTTTATGGATTTAAATGCTGAAACAGACTTCCCGACAGCTGTAAGATATGCTTTGAATGAAGTATATGGTGCATATGCGATTACCGTAATGCACGAAGATTTCCCTGGCGAATTAGTTGTTGCTAGATTGGGATCTCCTTTAGCAATTGGTCTTGGTGATAAAGAATATTTTATTGCTTCAGATGCTTCTCCATTTGTAGAATTTACAAAAGAAGCGATCTATTTAGAAGAAGGTCACATGGCAACCATCTCTTTAGAAAGAGGGGTTGATATTCGTACCATTAACGATAACTCTAAAATTGAGCCGGAAATTCAAGAGCTTAAGTTGAGTTTGGAGCAGATTGAAAAAGGAGGTTATGAACATTTCATGCTAAAAGAAATTTTCGAACAGCCAAAATCTGTACACGATACCATGAGAGGTAGACTTATTGTAGATGAGGGTGTTATTAAAATGGCTGGGATTTGGGATCATATCGAGAAATTCAAAAACGCCAACAGAATCATTATCATTGCTTGCGGAACTTCTTGGCATGCAGGTCTTATCGGAGAATATCTGATTGAGGAATATGCAAGAATTCCGGTTGAAGTAGAGTATGCTTCTGAATTCAGATACAGAAATCCTATTATTACAGATAAAGATGTTGTAATCGCGATCTCTCAATCGGGAGAAACTGCGGATACAATGGCTGCTTTAAAATTGGCTAAAGAAAAAGGAGCATTTATCTATGGTATTTGTAACGTGGTAGATTCATCTATAGCAAGAATTACAGATGCTGGTTCTTATACTCACGCAGGTCCTGAGATCGGGGTGGCTTCTACAAAAGCTTTCACGGCTCAGCTTACTATTCTTACGCTAATTGCATTTAAATTAGGTAAACACAATGGTAACTTAGGAAATGCAGAATTCATGAGCTTAATTTCTGAATTGGATGCTATTCCAAGAAGAATTGAGGAAGTTTTAAACACTACTCATGAATTAACTCAAAATATTGCAAAAGACTTCGTAAATGCTACCAATTTCCTTTATTTAGGAAGAGGATACAACTATCCGGCGGCATTAGAAGGTGCATTAAAGCTTAAAGAAATCTCTTATATTCATGCTGAAGGATATCCGGCTGCAGAAATGAAGCACGGTCCTATCGCTTTAATTGATGAAAACATGCCAATCGTTATCATTGCTCCGAAGAAAGGGCATTATGATAAGATTGTAAGCAACGTTCAGGAAATTAAAGCCAGAAAAGGAAAAATAATTGCTGTTGTAAATAAAGGAGACACGCAGGTAAGTGAAATGGCAGACTACGTAATCGAGATTCCTGAGACATCAGAATGCTTCTCACCAATCGTAGCATCAGTGCCTTTACAGTTGTTGGCATACTACATCGCTGTTTACAGAGGTGCAAATGTTGATCAACCAAGAAACCTTGCGAAATCTGTAACTGTGGAATAAAAGTTTATTTGAAATAAAATAAATTTAGATTTCTCACGTTATTTCAAAAAAAATCTTAAAAGTTTCTTAAAAAAATTATATATTTACGGCTTAATTATAAAAATTAACATGAAAAGGATATTTCTTTTATTATTGTCTGCGTCGGTAGCGTCGGTATCTTGTTCAGGTGGTGGTAGCTCTTCTGTGGGAAAACCAGGAACAAAAGGAGAATTGATACCAAGAGAAAAAACAAAATCATTTGTTGCAGAAAGACCTTTCGGTATGGTTGCAATCCCTGCAGGATCCTTTATTGCAGGTTTAGCTGATCAGGATCCTACAAATACTCCTGAAAAGGCGGGATTGAAAACAGTTACTGTTTCTGCTTTCTTTATGGATGAAGCTGAGACTACTAATGCTGAGTACAGAGTATTCATTAATTACGTAAGAGATTCTATCGCTAGAACTCTACTTGCTGAAGCTGCCGGAGAAGGTGGTGAAGGTGGTGGAAGAGGTACCGGAATCGGTGATTATGCATACCTTGCGAAAAAAGAAGATAATTTAACACCATATCAAGAATATTTAGAGGGACAAGGAGGTAGAGAAGACGGAGAGTACGATGCTAGCAAAAAACTAGATTGGAAAATCCCTTTGCACTGGAGTACTTCAAAATATCCTGATGTAGAATATGCAGAAATATTAGAATCTATGTATTTACCTGCATCTTCTAGAATTGGTAATGAAAGAATCCTTGATGTTAGTAAGTTGAAATATACTTACAGATGGGGAGATATGGGAGCTGCAATTGCTGATAACGAAAGAGGTGCAAACTACCTTAAGAGTGAAAGCATTGCTATCTATCCAGATACAACTGTTTGGGTAAAAGATTTCCACTTCGCTTATAATGAGCCATTATTTGAACAATATTTTTGGCACAAAGCTTACAAAGATTATCCTGTAGTAGGGGTAACTTGGGACCAAGCAAGAGCTTATTGTAACTTCAGAACAAAATTAAAATCTGATTACAACGAAAGCTTAAAAAGAAAAAAACAAAGACCTTTAATTTTCAGACTTCCTACAGAATTTGAATGGGAATACGCTGCAAGAGGTGGTATGCAGAATGCAACTTACCCTTGGGGTGGTCCTTATTTGATGGATGACAGAGGTTGTTACTTAGCTAACTTCAAACCGAAGAGAGGTAACTACATGGAAGACGAGAAAAAAGGAACTTATACATATACAGCTCCAGTAAAGAAATTTAAGAAAAATGGATATGGGTTATTTGATATGGCTGGAAACGTTTCTGAATGGACTGAATCTGCGTATAACAACTCTTCATACGGGTTCTCTTCTACATTAAATCCCTCTACTAAAGACAGAATTGATAACAAAAAATCTGTAAGAGGTGGATCTTGGAAAGACGTAGGCTATATGCTTATGACAGGTGCAAGAGACTGGGAAAGAAAAGATTCTGCTAGAAGTTATATCGGATTTAGAACGGTACAGGATATTCCTGAGGCTGCTGTAAAACCTAGAACTATCAAAAGATAACACATTATTTTTCGGCTAATTATTTTTATTAAAATTTAACATTAAAAAAAACTAACGTATATGTTTAAGACTAAAGATGCGTGGATGAATTTCTTCTATTCATTCGGTGCTGCAATTGTAATTCTTGGAGCTTGGCTTAAAATTACTCACATTACTCTGGGACCAATTAATGGTAACATTGCCCTTACTGTAGGACTTATTACAGAAGCTATCATCTTCATCATTTTCGCATTCGACCCTCCGAAAACAGAAGAGTCTTATGCATGGGAAAATGTTTATCCTGAATTATTAGATAAGCATGCAAACCCAAACCCTTTACACTCAAACGTTACTTCTCCAAAAGGAGCTAACCTTACGAATCAATTTGCAGAATTAGAAAACTCTCTTTCTACTAAATTGGATAAAATGTTGGAAGATGCTAAACTTGATGTTCAGTTATTTGAAAGATTAAGAACTGGTATTGACAAGTTTTCTAGCTCTGTAGATCAAATTAATCAAACTGTAGATGTTTCTGCTTCTACTCATAAGTATAACGACCAGTTGAACAAAGCTGCTACTCACATGGAAAGCATGAATGCTCTTTATGCTATGCAATTAGAAAGCGGTAAGAGACAGTCTGAATTTGCTAATAAATATGTTGCAGATATGCAAAAATCTGCAGAACAATCTGAAAAATTCAATCAAGAGTTACAAGGTTTAACATCAAACTTAAACAACTTAAACAGAGTTTATGGTGGTATGTTAACTGCTATGAAATCTTAATTCCCAAACCATTCATAATTTAACTACTTAATCAAAAAAACAAAAAGAAAGAATGGCAGCAGGAAAACAGACACCTCGTCAGAAGATGATCAACCTAATGTATTTGGTGTTCATCGCGATGATGGCCCTAAATATTGATGCAGAAATCATCAGATCATACTATGACTCAACAAAGGCGCTTAATGAGACAAGAAATTTAACGGAGAGAAAAAACGAAAAAATCTTCGAAAGAACTCTTGAGGCTAAAGCTCAGCAAGTTCCGGATACTTATGCTCAACCTTGGGAAAAGTATAAGCAATTAAAAGGAAAAATTGATGTTTTAGTGAAGTCTGCTGATGATATTAAAACTACGCTTAAAAAGCAATCAGAATTTCATGATAAAGATCCTAAAACAGGAAAAGATCTTGATGTAAGTGAAAACTTTGCTGCTCTTAACAACAATGAGGCAACAATGGCTTACTTCTTCAAAGAAGGAGATGAAAATGCACCATCAAAAGGAGCTTTAGATTTAAAAGCAAAAATTGATGATGTTAGAAATTTTATTAACTCTGCATTTGGAAACAATCCTCAGTTACAGGATTTAGTAGATAGAGCTAATAAATCTATCATTGCTGAATATCCTAAAGGAAAATCTCCTAACGGTAAGACATGGTTTCAGAATAAATTCTATCACCAACCACTTATCGCTGCGATTTCAAACTTAGAAATTATTCAGAATGATGCAAGAAACGTACAATCTGATGCCTTAGCATTATTACTACAAGAAAAAGTAGATGCAAGTATCAAATTTACAAGCTACGAGCCAATTGTTTCTGGTCCTACCGATATTCAGGCTGGTAAGCAGGCTGAAGTAAAAGTAATGTTAGGTACTTATTCTAATAGCAATAAGATCAGCATTTCTGGAGTGAGCAAGCAAGAAAATGGTAAAGGTATCATTCCTATTTCTGGAGCTGGTATCGGAGAACATAAATTGAGTGGAACTATTACGTTAACAGATGCTACTGGTAAACCTCAATCTTTCCCTTGGACGCATACTTATAATGTAATTGCAGGGCCGAGAGAAGTAAAAATGGAAAAAGGTTTATTACTTTCTGCTGATAAGATGAACGTAATGTATAGAGGTCTTGAGAACCCTGTATCTGGTTCAATCTTAGGTGCTGATAATTCTAAATTATCATTATCTGCTCCAGGCGCTACTGTTAAGAGTACAGGTGCTGGAAAATGGATAGTAACACCTTCATCTGGTAATACTGTTAAGTTAACTTTGTCAGGAACGGATCCTTATGGTAAGACTGTATCTCAGGTGTTTGAATATAGAATTAAAAATGTTCCACCTCCACAAGGTCAGATGAGAGGTCAAAATGTATTGTCTATGCCGGCATCATCTGTGCCTAATCAAACAGTACAGGCGGCTATTCCGGATTTCGACTTCCCGGTATCATTCACTGTTAATCAATTTATGGTTAAAGTACCTGGTAGAGCTGCATTATTAATTAAAGGAAGCAGCTTGGATGAAGCAGCAGGATTAGTTAAGAATTTGAGAACAGGAGATGTGGTTTATATCTTTGATATTAAAGCAACTGCTACAGGTCTTGGAAATCAGGGTATTAAAAATATTACTCCTATTGTTATCAATATTAATTAATATTAATAAGTTTAAAATAGCATTATGAAAAAATATATAAGCACTCTTTTAGTTCTAGTTTCGGGATTTACTTTTTCCCAAACTATTCTGAACGCTTCTTCTCCGGAAGAATTTAGAAAGATGAGAGAGGAAAACAAGCAGAAAGTAGGAGATACTGTTGTTGATAAAACAGTAAAACCTTTGGAATATGGCTTTGTTGATGATAAAGACATTTTAAAAAGTATGTTTGTTTGGGAAATTATCGATATGAACGATAAAATTAATCAACCATTCTACTATGATAATCCGGATGGTTTATTAGCTACTCAAACAAGATCATTATATCAGTTATTATTGGATGCCGCTACTACTGGAAAGATTCAGGAAGTATATGATGACGAAAACTTTGTTACAAAGCTTTCTCCTGAAGGTATTCAAAAAAGACTAGAAAGTGTAAGAGTTGCAGATGCTGCGATCGATATTCTTAACTCAGGAAGACAATTAACTGAGCAAGAGAAAAAAGAATATACTGACGTCATTAAAACTACAAGTGATAAAGTTAAAGTTCTTAAAATCATGGGTATGTGGTTCATCGACAGAAGAGATGGGCAAATGAAGTACAGACCTCTTGGTATTGCTGCTATGGGACCAGATCCTGCTGTACAAGGTAGAACGGGACCAGATGGGCAACCATTGGCTGCTGCTGATGAGCTGATTGATTTGTTCTGGATCTATTATCCAAGTGCAAGAGATATTTTAGCGAATAACTATGTTTTCAACAGAAAAAACTCTTCAGCTGACCTTTCTTTTGATGATATTATTAATGCAAGAAGATTTTCTTCTATCATTTATAAGTCTTCAACAGGTTTAGGAGATGGTGTTATTAAAGACTATATCCCAAGAAATGCTGATGAGCAATTAGAAGAAAGCGATAGAATCAAAGAGCAGATTCTAGAAATGGAAAATGATATGTGGAATTACTAAGATTTCACTTGATATTTATAGAAAACCTGAGTATTTTTACTCAGGTTTTTTTATTATGAGAAATGTAGATTATATAATCGTAGGAGACGGATATGCAGGTCTTTTTTTTGCACATCAACTGATTAAAAATAACAAATCGTTTGTACTGTTTTCAGAAGGTAAAAAGAGTGCTTCTCAGGTATCGGCGGGGATTATTAATCCGGTAGTTTTGAAGAAATTTACTACTTTTTGGTTAGCTCAGGAGCAGATTAATTTCTTAAAAGAAACATTGAAAGAGATTGAAGCATACACAGGACAAAATTATTTGATTGAAGCTCCTATTCACAGAATTTTTCATGATGAAAATGAAAAGAATTTATGGCTTAAAAAATCAGAAAAAGAAGACTTAGTTAATTTTCTTGATCAAAAATTTGATCGTTTAAATATAGTAAAAAACGATTTTCTCTCCGGAAAGGTAAATCAGTCTGCTAGACTTGATGTTAATGGATTTTTTAATGGTTTATTTAAGTTTTTAGAAAATGAAAGCAATTTAATTAAAGAAAAATTCAATTATTCTGAAATTGATATTTCTGAATCATCTTATCAGGATTTAAAGTTTAAAAATATTATTTTCTGTGAAGGAATGGCGGTGAAAGATAATCCTTATTTTTCTGAAATTCCGGTGAATCCAAATAAAGGACATCATATTAAAGTTGAACTTTCACAACCTCTTTCAGAAAATATTACAATCAAAAAGAAACATTTCCTTTTTCCAACCTATAATGGTCTGTATTTTTATGGCGGAACGTATGATAGAGAACAATTACATGAAAATATTGATGAAACGGCCGTAGAACAGCTTAAAAATGGGTTGTCTGAGTTTTATCCTTATGATTTTAAGATAAGTGAAATTAATTTTGGTTTCAGACCTACTGTGAAAGACAGACGACCAATTATAGGAAGACATTCAGAGTTTAATAATTTGTACATTTTCAATGGTTTAGGGGCTAGAGGTATTTTGAATGGCTGTTATTTCACCAAAAGTCTATATGATTTTATTGAAAATAACATTCCGCTGCATCAGGAGATTTCTTTAGAAAGATTTAAATAAAAAAATAGGATGCAAACAGCCAAAAAACAAATTGGGATGAGTATCTGATTCTGGCGTGTTTGCATTCCCTACTTCCACTTAATAATTATATTGTAGATTGTTCATTGGTTTATTTCATATATCTATCGTTTTTAATGGTTAATACTATTTAAAAAAACATTTGCACTCACTTTAATATTTTTAAATTTATGTTGATTGTGTTTTTTTAGCTGAGTAGAATTAAATATTAAGCGAATGCAAATGCTTCTGTTTGAAGTGTTTTTTCCATTTTGCCACTGTGTTTCTACTTAATTTAAAATGATTTGCTAATTCTGTGTTATTCAATTCATTTTTTTCTTGATATTCTAAGATTTCCAGTATTGTATTTTTATCGTAAGATCTATGTTTTTGGTTAAATTCTACCGTTTTTTTATCCTGTATTCCAAAAATGATATTATTGAGTTTTATTACGTCAAGCATTGATATTTCTTCCTTACTAAGGATATTGTTGCACTCTTGTTTTTTATTAGGATGGTCTCTGTTAATGATATCATTATAGATCACCCTGTAATTTGGGCATGTTCGCTGCATGATATTCGTATTTCTTAGTTAATTTTTTGTGTATGTTTATCATTTTCCATATCTCGGTATTTCACCGTCCATCGGTGTAATGTCGTTTTCGGAATTCCGTAGCGCTCAATCACTTCATTCATGTTTTTTTCGCCGGAATTAATGAGCTCTACAATAAAATCGATCACCTCTTTTGTGTAAATATTTTTCCTGAATTGAGGTAATGATGTAGATTTTTCTTTCTGACATGTATAAAAATTACTTTGGGGAGAAAATAAAATTAAATGCTGAGAATAAATTCTAAAGAAATCGTATTCCAATAATTTACTCCACTTTAAAAGTAATTCAGTTTCAATGGTTTTAGAATCATACATGTTTTTTATATCCTCTTCGGTGCAAGAAAAAAAATTGCATATTCTGGATATATCTATTTCATATTCTGTGACTCTTTGTTCAATCAAAGCGCCTATATTTATGTTCTTAAACGATTTCATAATAAGTTTTTTGATTTTATGGTAATAATGATTTGGTGTTCTGTTTTTAAAAACGATTTGCTTTTACATTAATGTTGAAACAAATCTATTTAGTAGGAATTAAAAAAGATTAATTTAAGCTGTTAATTGGCGTTAATTAATCAACCACTATTGTACTATATGTGTTAATTGTAAATTTGTAATTTATTGATTTGTTGATTTTTACATTTTTTTAAGTGTTAATTCATTCATTGCTTAATATTTTAGCATTATTAACAAAAAAACTGAGCTTATTCTATGATATTATAATTCTTTTAAGCTTAGAATTTTCTATCATTTCTAAAATTGGTTTTTTTTAATTCAGAGTCAAAATGATCTCTTGGTAACCTTTTTTACATCTTATTTATCAATATTATCTTTTTTATGAAGTTTATACTTACATGTTTTTATCTGTTAATTATTGAAAATTTTAACTGAAATTTTTCTTTTGATGTGTCTTGTTTTCTTTTTTGTATGATTTTCTTAAATCTCATGTATACTGCATTTAGAGACGTTTTTTTTATAATTTAGAGTATGCATTGCTATCGGATAATATTGCTTTTTGTGCTCTTTTTTATACTGACCTCGTGTCACGCTGAAAAAGATAATAGCTATTTTTATGATATTAATAAAGAACTTTCCGAGGTTAGTGATAATCAAGAAGTAATTTCTAATATATATAAAAGAGAATTAGAAAAATATAAACATACTCATGAGTTAAAATATCTTTTAAGTAGCAAATTTGTACTCACTTTTAAGGAGCCTGATGAAAAGTCTAAAAAAGTATCTCTCATCTATGAATTGTTAAGAATAAATGATGATGATTATGAGTTTATTACAGCTTTTTGCAAGCTTTCTTTAGCGTTGGAATTTGAAAACACTTCACCCAAATTAAGCTTACAATTTCTAAACGAAGCCATTAAAATAGAAGAGGTAAATGATGAAAAAGTTTTACTTCCGCATTTATATCACGCAAAAGGCAGATGGTACTATCAGCATGAAAACTATTCTCTTGCGAAAATCTACTTTTATAAAGCGCTTAAGACTTTTAAAAAAGATGAAAAACTTTACTTGGCTTCTATGTATAATAATTTCTCCTTGTGTGATAATAAATTAGGAAATATAGACTTAGCGATTAATCAAACATGGTACGGAATACGAATTTTGGAATCTAAAAAAGATTTAACCGCTGAGGAAATCTTTTTTATTTATATGATGAAAGGTAATTTAGGTGTTTTTTATCTTTATAAAAAAGATTATAAAAATGCTGAAAAATACATGAGCGAAGAGCTCGAATTCTATAAATACAAAAAGAAATTTGAAGATAACAGCGTTAAAAATATAGGACAATTATTAAAAGTTTATACGATTACTCATCAAAAAGATAAAGAAGAAGATTTAGTAAATTATTTGATTTCAATAGAACCTGAAGTAAAAATGACATATATGAAAATATATGTTTATGAAGTACTACAAAAGTATTATTCTGACAAGAATGATCTGCAGAAATTAAAGTTTGTCTCCCGAAAACTTGTAGAGCTGAATAATGAAAGTAATAAAGAAACGATGAAAGATCTTGATAATGTATCTGATATTTTGAACGGATATATTATTAAAAATATTAACCAAGAATATGACTATAAAATTGAAAATCAGGAAAGAAAAAATATTTTATTGATTGTTTTGGTTATCATTATAATAGGAATTTTTATAAAGGCTATTTTAGATATAAGAAGAAAAAATAAGGAAGAAAGAGAGCTTTTAGAAGGTTTGAAAAACGAATTGGAAACCAATAATGTAACTCTTGAAAAAAATATACAAGAAAAGCAGGATAAGATTAAAAATCTTCGTCTTAATCTCAATCTGAAAATTGAAAATGAAAAGGCTTTTCTGGAGAATCTTAAAAAAATCCGAAGATCAAAAAATTTAGACGCTGGTGAAACTGTGCGTAATTTATTTTTTCAGATGAATAATCTCGTTCAGATGGATGAAAAAAATCATGAGTTAATGTATGAAAGTTCTTTGGAAAACAGAGAGTTTATCAAAATTATCTCAGATAAATTTCCTCAATTGTCTGAACAGGAACTGAAACTATGTGTCTATTTCAGACTCAATTTATCCTCGAAAGAAGTTTCATTATTAGAAAATATAACTCCGGGAAGTGTAAGAGTGTACAAAACAAAAATCAAAGCCAAAATGCAGCTTACAAAAGAACAGGATTTATATACATTTTTAAATTCAATAAAATAATTCTTATAATTTAATCTTGGAACGAAATTTATTGTATCTAATAGTAAAATTAGATAATGAATGAAAATGTTTTAGGAATTATTGCCGGAATTTTTACTTCCGTAGCAATGTTGCCGCAGCTTATTAAAGTGATAAAAGAAAAAAATGCAGAAGATTTATCTTCAATAATGTTGATTGTTCTTATTACAGGGCTTTCCTTATGGGTTTGGTATGGCTTTATTAAAGATGAGCTTCCGATTATTTTATCCAATGCGTTTGCCGTGATTTTAAATATAACTTTACTTACCTGTTGCTTTATTTTTAAGAAAAAGTAAATTGTTGAACACGAAAAAAGTGCTTATAGAAATAAGCACTCGATTTATAATATTTCAATTGTTTTTATTGAAGAACAAATTTCGCTAAAGGAGCCATTCTTGCTTTATTTAAAGTCAATGTATTTCCATTTACCGAATAATTATCAGCAGATAATAATGCTTTTACGAAAAGTTGTTCTGTTTCCAGATCTTCACAAGCAATCATTGTAGACATTCCCTGATTAAATTTTATTCTCATTATTTCAGGCTTTATTTCAAATGTTCCACCAACACCGTTGCAGCTTCCGTTTCCTTCGTATCTCATATCAGCCATATTTAGCTTAAAATGAGGATTCGATTTTGGATCTTTCAAAGCAATCGGTTTCCCGTTAATCTCAGTAAGTTTCCATACTTTTCCGGTAATATCATTGTTTCCCTGAGTGGGCGGATTAGGAGTGCTGGGTTTGCTCATACAAGATGCTGCGAAAAATATGATTAAAATGAAGGAACCTAAATAATAACGTAAACTTTTCATATTTGTTTAATTTTAATTGTTAAAATCAGTAGGAAGCCATTTTTGTGCCAGATTGTCCTTTGCCGTTTTCTTTGGCTCGGAAAAGCACCATATCATAATTTTTCTTTGTGAAAGTGATGTTTCCTCTGATATTTGAATATTGATATTCAGCATTAGAGGCAGTATATTCAGGCAATTCATCGCTTTTTTTCAATTCGTATGTTTTGCCGTCAAGATGTACAATAGCTGTATTTTGAGTACTGTTGATTGTTACTTCAATTTTTTCTCCCACATTATCTGTGTAGACATTTTTTATGATGTCGTCATTAGTGACAGCGGGTGTGGCAACCGTAAGCATCTCTGCTTCTTTGGGTGAGTTTTTACACGCTGTCCCGGAGAAGGCGATGAGCCCTAAAGCGACGGATAGTAATACTTTTTTCATAGTGATAAGTGATTAAGTGATTCATAAAATATTTGATGTTAATAAGTTATAAAAATACAACTTTTTTTATTAATAAATGTTAATTTTATATAAAATGGCTGAATGTCAGTATTTTGTAAATCACTATTTTCCGTGATAAGATTTAGTTGTTAAATCCAAAAAAAAGAGCACTTTTGCACTCTTTTATTTTTTATTTTGTCATATAAGTTTTCAGAATATTTACGGAGCCGTAACCTGATCGATGGTGAAAAATGCCTTCGTTGTACTACATGTTCCTCCCGGACAGGTGGTCGCATTTCCTGCGCTTGCTGGTGAAGAAGATCCCATCATATAATACAATTTATAAAAAGTTTTGTCGGTTTGGCTGTTGGTAGTCCATGAGTAAAGACGTTGCTCCGGCATTCCTCCTGCATACGTTTCAGGATCGCCCCAATAGGGATTGGTAGAACCTGTTTGAATTCTTGCGCCGGTGGTAGCATCAATTAAACTTGCAGATGATGTTGCATTATCGCCCGCCCAAGCATTTGGTGGTAATCTCAACTGGTTTTGCTGGTAACCTCCTGCACCGCCCCAAAGATAGTGCCCGTTGGAAATAATTTCTACATTTCCTGTGCTATTATTCCTGATTTGTAGATTAACCTGTGAAAATGCAGAACTTTCAGGAATGAAAGTTCGTACAGAAAATTTTCCGTCGGGAGTTGTAATTTGTAGTGCATACCCGGCTCTTCCGTTGTCTGTGGTTGCTACCAAAGGTCCCATTACGGCAATACTTTCAACATGAGCGAGATTTGTATTTCCTCCGCCACCGCTTCCAGAGGAGGTATTGAAAACTCTCCATTCGGTTCCATTCCAAAAATAATATCCGGGATTTAGCACAGGCCCGGTGTTATAAACTAAAAGTCCTGTAGCATTTGGATTTCCGCTGAGCTGCATTGTTGCAGATGTAAGGCTTATCCTTGGCCCAAGTATTCCTTTGTTAGTTGATGAAATGTCTAAAATGGCAGACGGATTGGGGGTTGATGTGTTGATTCCCACTTGTGCGTAGAAAAAAGCTGACGACAGAACTAGGCCAGCCATGAATAATTTGTTTTTCATAGTTATTATAATATTTCATTATCGGTTAGTTTTTAGTTTTTAAGTTTTTTGGTTGATAACAAAATTAATATTTAATTTAATAAATCATGTAAATTTTTCATTATAGTTTGAGATATAATTGTAAATGTTAATTAATTTTTAAAATTAAATATGATAAATTCATTATTAATATGTCTTTTTTTAACTTAATGTAATGAAGTTGCATGCTTTGAAATATTGATATTTTTGAGGCTGTTTTATTGAAAGGATTATTAAAATTCATTTCAGCTAATTTAAAGAAGAGTTAAATTTTGTTAATCCATTATGATTGTATATAAATCAAAATGTACATTTGTCCCTTCAAAATGAGAACGTATATCACATATTTTTTGACAGCACTTTTTCTGCTTTTCGTAGTGGAAAGTAAGATCAATGTCAAAACATTGCGAAATGACTACACCAGTCATACGTCTCACATGCCTAAAAGAACCAATCGTTTAAATCAAACGTGCGAAAAATTGTCTATTCAGCAAGTTCAGGATGATGCAGGAAGTGCTTATTCGTTAGAGCTTAACGAAGATGATTTTCAGCTTTCAGATACCTTGCAGACCATTATTGTTTTTGCAAGCGTTTTCAGTTTGGTTTATATTTTCGGTTTAGAAGCAAAAAAACAGTTGAAACCTGCCATACATGGCTTTCTATCTCAATTTTCCACTGTTAAAAGATTCATTCTGATCCGTTCTATCAGAATTTAAAAACTCATTTTTCCGATTAATTTTCTGCTATTATCTGGCAGAGAACGTTATGCGTTGTGTTTGCTGGTAATCATCACATCGTAAGACTCATTATTACCATTTTTTTCCTTTAAAAAAATAACGATTTAAATATAAAACTCTAGAAATTATGATGAAAAGAGTTGTCTCAAGCATTATGCTAAGCGCCCTCTTATTGGTTGTTAGTTGTAACAACAAGAAAGAAGAAAAAGAAGAAGCTACAATTTATCCGGTTACTACACCCGTGAAGATGGATACGGTAATTGATAAAGAATTCGTAGCTCAGATCCGGTCTGTAAAGAACATCGAAGTTCGTGCACAGGAAAAAGGTTTTCTTGAAAAAATCTATGTAGATGAAGGTCAGTATGTTCATCAAGGTCAGACCTTATTTAGAATTATGCCTCAGTTGTATCAGGCAGAATTATTAAAAGCCAAAGCTGAAGTAGAGCAGGCTACGATTGAATTAAGAAACGCAAGTACATTAGCCAACAACAATATTGTCTCTAAAAACGAAAGAGCAATGGCAAAGGCTAAATTAGATGCAGCCAACGCAGAAGCAAAACTGGCACAGATTCATTTGTCTTTTACAGATATTAAAGCTCCGTTTTCGGGGATTATTAACAGACTGCCTTTAAGATTAGGTAGTTTGGTAGATGAAGGAGATTTGCTGACTTCCCTTTCTGATAACACCAATATGTATACTTATTTCAATGTTTCGGAGCCCGAATACATTAATTATCAGACGAATGTTGCTACAAGAGGTAGCCAGAACGTTAATTTGATTATGGCAAACGGAGATACTTTCCCTCAAAGTGGCGAAATTCAAACCATTACAGGAGAATTCGACAATGAAACAGGAAATATCGCCTTCAGAGCTAAATTCCCGAATCCAGATAAACTCTTGAGAAATGGACAAACCGGAAAGGTAAGAATGACGTTGCCCTTGAAAAATGCTTTAATCATTCCTCAAAAAGCAACCTACGAAATTCAGGATCAGAAATATGTTTTTGTAGTGGATAATAAAGGTATTGTAAAGTCCAGAAATATTAAAGTGGCTTACGAACTTCCTGACGTTTATGTTGTTGGATCCGGCTTGTCTACAGGCGATAAGATCTTGTTAGAAGGAGTTCAGAAAGTGAAAGACGATCAAAAGGTTCAGGTGAAAGCACAAGATCCTAAGAAAGTTCTTCAGTCACTAAAATTAAAAGCAGAGTAAAGAATATACGATAATTGATAAAGGAGGATTTTGCATTAAACTGTTCAAATCAGCTATTTATCATTCATCATTAATAATTGATATTATTTTTATGTTTAAGAAATTCATTCGCAGACCTGTTCTGTCTATCGTAATCTCTTTGATTATCGTATTTATGGGAGTTTTGTCTTTGGTAAAACTTCCCGTAACGCAGTTCCCGTCTATCTCACCGCCCAAAGTAAACATTACCGCAGAATATCCCGGTGCCAACAACGAATTGTTGATTAAATCCGTGGTTATTCCGTTGGAAAGAGGGTTAAACGGTGTGCCGGGAATGAAATATATGACTTCCGATGCCGGAAATGACGGGGAAGCTTCTATTCAGGTGGTTTTCGACTTGGGAACCGATCCTAACATAGCAGCTGTAAACGTACAAAACCGTGTTTCTTCGGTGGTTAACAAACTTCCGCCGTTGGTAGTTCGTGAAGGGGTAAAAATTACCCGTGAAGAACCTAATATGTTGATGTACATTAACTTGTATAGTGATGATCCGAAAGCCGATCAGAAATTCCTGTTCAACTATGCAGATATCAACGTAATGTCTGAATTGAGAAGGGTAAGCGGAGTTGGTTTTGCAGATATCCTGGGAACAAGAGAATATGCCATGCGTATTTGGCTAAAACCTGACAGATTAACGGCTTACAGTATTTCAGCAGATGAAGTAATGGAAGCGCTTAATGAGCAGAGTTTGGAAGCATCGCCGGGTAAAACAGGGGAAAGTTCCGGAAAGCGTTCGCAGTCATTTGAATATATTTTGAAATATCCGGGTCGTTTTAATAATGAAAAGGATTACGGGAATATTATTCTTAAAGCTAAACCAGATGGAGAATTTATCAGACTAAAAGACGTTGCCGATGTAGAATTTGGTTCATCCATGTATGATATTTATTCTACTTTGAATGGTAAACCTTCCGCAGCGATCACGGTGAAACAATCGTATGGTTCGAATGCAAGCGACGTTATCAAAAATGTAAAATCTTTGATGGCCGAATTGCAGAAAACTACCTTCCCGAAAGGAATGCATTATGACATTAGTTATGACGTTTCAAGATTCTTGGATGCTTCCATTGAAAAGGTAATTCACACTTTGTTTGAAGCCTTTATTTTGGTGGCGATTGTAGTATTCTTATTCTTGGGCGATTGGCGTTCAACCTTAATTCCAGCCATTGCAGTTCCGGTATCGTTGGTCGGTACCTTTGCCGTCATGTCCGCCTTTGGAATTACCTTAAATATGATCTCACTCTTTGCCCTCGTAATGGCAATTGGGGTCGTCGTCGATGATGCGATTGTGGTGATTGAAGCCGTACATGCCAAGATGGAAGAGAAAGGTTTATCTCCTTTAAAGGCGACAGAAGAGGCCATGCACGAAATCAGCGGGGCGATTATTGCAATTACGTTGGTAATGGCATCCGTATTCATTCCGATTGCATTTATGTCTGGTCCGGTTGGGGTGTTCTATCGTCAGTTCTCGATTACGATGGCTTCGGCGATTATCCTTTCAGGGGTTGTAGCTTTAACGTTAACACCAGCTTTATGTGCTTTAATTTTAAAAAATAACCACGGAAAAGCTAAAAAGAGAACTCCGATTACTATTTTCTTAGATAAATTCAACAATTTATTTACGAAAGGAGCCGGGAAATATGAAAGAATGCTGAACAAAACGGTGAAGAAAAAAACAATTACTTTACCATTATTATTAGCTTTCTGTGCTTGTACGTTCTTTTTAAGCAATTCACTTCCTTCAGGGTTTATTCCGGCGGAAGATCAGGGGATGATTTATGCAATTATTCAGACTCCGCCTGGTTCTACATTAGAAAGAACCAACCAGATTGCGAAGGAACTATTGAAAGAATCTGAAGGTATTGATGGGGTACAATCTGTTTCTTCATTGGCAGGTTATGAAATCTTAACGGAAGGTACAGGTTCTAACTCTGGTACTTGTTTGATTAATCTTAAAAGTTGGGATGAACGTAAAGAATCAGCTTCAGAAATCATTGAAAAGCTTGAAGAAAAAGCGAAGAATATTCCCGGAGCAAATATTGAATTTTTCCAACCGCCATCCGTTCCTGGTTATGGAGCAGCGGGAGGTTTTGAGCTTCGCTTGCTGGATAAAGCGGGAAGTGGTGATTATCATAAAATGGAGCAGGTGAGCAATGATTTTGTGAAAGAATTAAATAAAAGACCCGAATTAGGTTCTGCATTTACTTTCTATTCTGCGAGTTTCCCTCAATATATGTTGAGAATTGATAACGATCTCGCTGAGCAAAAAGGTGTTACCATTGAAAATGCAATGGATAATCTTTCCACATTAATCGGTTCCAACTACGAGACAAGTTTCATCCGCTTCGACAGACCATATAAAGTAATTGTTCAGGCGGGGCCACAATATCGTGCATTGCCAACAGATCTTTTAAAATTATATGTGAAAAATGATAAAGGAGAAATGGTTCCATATTCAGATTTCATGAGAATGGAAAAAGTATATGGCTTATCAGAAATGACGAGACATAATATGTATAACTCGGCACAGGTGAGTGGTACTCCAGCACCGGGTTATAGCTCCGGACAAGCGATTAAAGCCATTCAGGAAGTAGCGGATAAAACACTTCCGAGAGGCTTCGGTATTGACTGGGCGGGTATCTCTAAAGACGAAGTAAACCGTGGAAATGAAGCCATCTTTATTTTCTTGGTATGTTTAGGATTTGTTTATCTGATTCTTTCGGCTCAATATGAAAGTTTCATTCTTCCATTACCGGTAATTTTATCGTTGCCGACGGGTATTTTCGGAGCTTTCTTATGTTTAAAATTATTAGGATTAGAAAACAATATTTACGCTCAGGTGGCGATGGTCATGTTGATCGGTCTTTTAGGTAAAAACGCTGTATTGATTGTGGAATTTGCCGTCCAGAAGAAAGCAGAAGAAGGCATTCCGGTGGCTCAGGCAGCGATTGAAGGAGCGGCGATCCGTTTCCGTCCGATTTTGATGACATCATTTGCATTTATCGCAGGTTTGATTCCATTGGTGATGGCAACCGGACCGGGAGCAATCGGTAACCGAACGATCGGTACAGCAGCAGCAGGAGGGATGTTGATCGGAACTATTTTCGGATTAATGATTATCCCAGGATTGTATTACATCTTCGGAACCATTGCTGAAAAATCGAGATTGGCAAGATATGAAGAGGAAAATCCTTTAACTGAACAAACAGAACCTTATCAACACGATGACAAACATGAAGATTTATAATAAATATATAGCAGCCATCGCCTTATCGCTTGTTTTAGCAAGTTGTAAGGCGCCAATGGCGACCGTAATAAAAGATGAGGTGAAAGAAAATATCCCTCAGAATTTTAACCAAGAAGAGCAACAGGCTGATGCCAATGCCAACAGCGGAATGACACCTTGGAGAGAGTTTTTTACCGATTCGAATTTAGTTGCATTAATTGAAACTGCGCTAAAGAACAATCAGGATTTGATGATTACTTTGCAGGAAATTGAGATTGCTAAAAGTGGGGTAGTAGCTAAAAAAGGAAAGCTAAGTCCTACAGTTTCTGCAGGTGTCGGAGCCGGATTAAGAAAAGCCGGAAGATATACCAGCGAAGGTGCAGGTGATGCTTCTACAGAAATGGAACCGGGAAAACCTGTTCCCGATAATTTAGGGAATTTCGAAGGCGGTCTAATGACCAACTGGGAAATTGACATCTGGAAAAAACTCAGAAATGAGAAAGATGCAGCAGTGGCTCATTATCTTTCAACGGTTGAAGGAAAGAATTTTGTTCTTTCAAGCTTAATTGCTGAGGTAGCCGATAATTATTATGAATTATTATCTCTTGATAACCAATTGGATATTATTCAGAAATATATTGAACTTCAGAAAAAAGCTTTAGAAATATCTAAAATTCAGAAAGAAGCGGCTGCTGCTACAGAATTGGCGGTGAAAAAGTTTGAGGCAGAATTAGCAAAATCAAAAGCTTCAGAATATACCATCCGTCAGCAGATCACAGAAAAAGAAAATGAGATTAATGCTTTATTGGGAAGATATCCGCAGCCGATTGTAAGACCGAAGGAAACATTTATGTCTACAATTCCGCAAACGGTTTATACAGGAATTCCTTCTCAATTATTATCAAATCGACCTGATATTAAACAAGCTGAATTAGAATTAAAAGCCGCAAAACTAGATGTAGAAGCCGCTAGAAAAGAATTTTATCCAACATTGGAAATTTCTGCAACATTAGGATTAGAAGCATTTAAGCCTTCTTATTTAGTAAAAATGCCGGAATCTATTGCTTATAATTTGGTAGGAGAATTGGCAGGTCCGCTGATTAACAAAAGTGCCATTAAAGCAAATTTTCAAACCGCAGATGCAAAGCAGATCGAAGCATTATATGAATATGATAAAACCATTCTTAATGCTTATCTGGATGTAGCGAATTTAATGTCGAAAGTAAAAAACATCGATCAGTATTATCAGCTAAAATCTGATGAAAATAAAGCATTAGACCAATCGATCGATATTGCCAACCAATTGTTCCGAAATTCAAGAGCAGATTATCTGGAAGTTTTAATGAACCAAAGAGATGCTTTGGATGCTAAGATGGAATTGGTGGAAGCAAAAGAAAAACAACTAAGTACAGTTGTTGATATTTATAAAAGTTTAGGAGGAGGCTGGAAGTAGAGGAACTTTTAAATCGTTATTTTTTTTAAAGCGGGGTTCAGATCGTAATGGTCTGAACCCTTTTTTAAAAAAATTAATGTTTAAGAATAAATCTTGATGGTTATTAGTTTTTTATATTGAGAAGTAAAGTGTCTTCTTATCATTCATGTTAACAAAGGTTCAGATGGCTTAAGTCCGAACCCTTGTCCTGACATGAAAATGCTAAATGAGTTTAGCGGTTATTAGTTACTTTATTGAGAAGTGATTGGGTGTTATAAGCAGTTTGTTGTTAATTCAATAGGAGTTTCAAAATTTTTAAGAATTTCCCATTCTTTTTTATTATAAGATTCTTTTACCTCTTTACTATTCACGTCTTTTCCGTTGATAACATATGTTGTTTGTGCGGTATTTAAATTTTCAAAAATTACAGAAGGTTGTTTAATGTACTTTTTCCAGAATACATTCCATTGTTTAGGCGAAATATTCACTGGTTGATCATAAGAAAAATTTCTTTTTTCAATATCATTAACCTCTTTTACCACTCCTTTTATTTCAAAATTATATGTGTTTTCAGAATCTGTTATTTTTAAAATAAGCCCTGGCAGACCGTAAAATTTGTAAGGCCCATCACTAATTGGGATTTCTGTTGTATACCATGCCATCCATTTTCTTCCTCCGAATTCTGTGGTGGCTGCATTTGCCTTATAACCTAAAATTGTTGTTGCTTTGTCTTTTATAAGTTTCCAGTTTTGCTTGCAGGAAGTGTAGTTTGTAGAAAAAATACTTGTAAAAAATTTTTCTTCTACTGTAATATCATTTTGTGAAATATTCTTAATAATTAAAGAACGAAATTTTGCATTTGTATTTCCGTCTCCCAATCTTAATCCCTTTGCTTTGTTGGCGAAATAATCATTCACTGTTTTTGTATGAACCGAATCTCTTCTAAAGTTTTCATACGACTGGAAATATGATTTGCCATTTTCATTAGTAAGTAAAGTGCAAAGCTCTTCGTGATGAGAGCCATCGCCTTTATTATTCCATTTCATCTCATAAAATACCTTGTAAGACTGAGAGAATATAAAATTACTGATGAGAAATGTTAGCAGGAAGTAAAGTTTGGTCATAAGATTTATCCTTTTCATAATAGTTAAAGTAGTAAGATGTTAAATTCCATATAATCATTATCGCTGAAAAAAAGAAGAGATTAAAGCTGATAATGATGCCTATATGCATTAATATTGTTAAAGTAAGCCACAATTTTCTCGTTTTATTAATATTGATGAAAACAGGATATAGAATTTCTATAATAATGATCATCCATCCTCCTGCAATATAAAAATATTTAAATTTTTCATTAAAAATAGAAGGTAAGTGTATGAAATGTGTGAAATTTGGTAGATTTAATGATTTCCATACAGATTCGCCATTCCACCAATTAAAGCCCAAAATTTTATCAAATCCTGAAAAAAAATAAGCAATTGAAATATGTAGCTGGATAATTCTTTTGCTAATATTTAAAGATTGTATAGGAAAATTAACAATTGTCTTGGGAAAATATTTTTTCTGAATAGAAAAATAACTGCTGGTAGGAAATAATAAAATATAGAATAAAGACATGCTGGAAAAGAAGTCAGCGCCATAAAAAAATAATGCTGCGGTTTTTACAAAAGATATTTGTAGAAGCAACAAGATAAGCGCTGAAATCCTACTGAAGATACCTAAAATTATAAATATTGTAAATGTGATATAAGTGCATTTGAAAATAATACCTGGATTGTCTGAATAATTTAAAAGAAAAGATTCTATTCTACTGTATGATAGTACATCATAGCTGTAGAAAACGCGGTGTATTTCCACAGGTATAATGCTGTTTCTTCCATACAATAAGTCAAAATCATTCCACATAGAAAGAAAATGAATCAATAAAATAGAGCCAATGCTTATCCTGAAAAAAACAAGAAAACTTGGGGTAAAAGTTTTATTAAAATATGTATTTAAAAAGTTTTTCATTTTACACTATCAATTTTTATTAATCTTGTTCCTTTCTTACTTTCATCCAACGTTGGTTGATCATATAAATAAGCGTAAGTAACTATATTTTCACCATGTTTTTTTTTGATATTCTTATGCACCTGCTTTAATAAAATATGATTTACTTTTAATTCAGGCATATTTTTATCTTTAGCAGTAATATTCTTCATATAAACATCATTAATATTGGCAAACCTTAATTTTCCTTCTTTTGTGGTTAATAATTCTGTTGAAATGTAAGAGTTACCACTGTTTTTGTCTTCAGAAATAATAATAAAGTTACTTGCTACATTAGGTGCAAAAAAACCATATCCGGTATCAAAACCTGCATAAGAAGAAATAAATTTCTCATATTTTAATCCGTTTGTCGTTATCGGTTTTTCGTATTTATAAAAATCACAAAAAGAGTCGGTAGTGGTTGTTATTCCGGTAATAATAACTTTTATGATAATTACGGAAAGGATGATATATTCAATATATGTATTTTTCATAAGACCATTATTGGGGGAATAACAGGATGCTCATTTGAGCATCCTGTATAAGTATTTTATTGGTACTTGTTAATGATTTTGTTGATGTCTGTAAGCACCGGTGTAGTTGGCTCATCAGGGAAAGTTCTGTTTTTAGTTGTACAAGTACTTTGCTCTGATTGGTAATCGCAATAGCTCCATCCTACTAAAGTTTTACTTAAAAACTCTAAATCTGCTTTAGAAATTTTTTCAGTATTTTTTACTGTAACAACATTACCATTTACTTCAATGATATCTGTGTTTTTTGTGTCAGCGAAAGACATTAGGGTAAGTCCGATTACACCTGCGGCTAGTAAAACTGTTTTTTTCATGTTAATTAAATTTTGAAATTGATTATTATTTTCACGATTATTTATATGTCATTTTCTTTGCATTGCGCACTACAAAATAAATGACGGATAAATTATTTTTTTATCCTCCAGTGTGTTCCGTTTTTTACAGGAGGGTCTTCCACTTCATCTTTATCCTCGGCCTCATTTATAGAATCTTTCATATAAGATTCACTATTTTCTTTTTTGAGCTCAGAATTTTTATTAATATCAGAGGTTCTGTTAATAATTGTCTCTTCTGATGGTGTTAGTTCAGTTTCGTCATCCTGTCTGCATGATAATACGGTAGCAGATAAAATGATTATGGATAATAAAGAGATAATCTTTTTCATATTATTTTCTGAATTAAAGGTTACCCCTGGCCAGGTTTTGTTTTTGATTTCTGATTCCGAATTTATAGGCTAAATGTCATAAAAAAAAGAACTTATGGTCTGTATTCAGAAATTAAGACGTCCTAATTCCAGAATTAAGACATGTTTAAAGTGTTGATAATTAGTTAATTGTATTTTTTATCAAACAATAATTAAATATCATTAATAATTCTATCTTGTTTGATTAATATTCCTGAATTTTACGTACTTTTGAGTTAAATGTTTCCCTTATTTTGTATAAACAGGTGATTAAAAAACTATTTTTAATAATATTTATAATAATTTTTAAACTTTCTTTTGGTCAGAAAGAAGTCTATAGCGAATATTATAAACTCAGAAAAAATTATGAAAAGATTGAAGAGGGAAACTCTAAAGCATTACCTTATATAAAAAATTATATAAATAAGGCAAAAGCAGAAAAAAACTACGAAAAATTAGTTCAGGGCTACAAAGACGGTATATTTTATTCTAATACGAAAGAAGAAAAGTTAAAATATGCAGATAGTATGATTACTGCTGCCAAATTATCTCAGAATAAAGATCTTATAAGCGCTGCCTACATAGATAAAGGCGTTATTTATTACTATAATTATAAAAAATTTCAGCCTGCGCTTAATGAATATCTAAAAGCTTTTGAATACTCTAAAAACAGCGACAATAATTTCCTGAAATATCAAAACTTATATCACATCGGTGTTGTAAAAAGCTATCTTGGTTATTACGATGAAGCCTCTAAAATCTTCAAAAACTGTATAGATTATTATAATTTGCAGATACAGTCGCCGTTACATCCAAATGAAATTTACAACAACAAAAAAGGATATCTCAACAGCCTGCATCAGTTAATTATTTGCTATCGTAATTTAAATAACCTACCGAAGGCAGATTCATTAATAGAGAAGGGACTTACAGAAGTTTCCAACAATCCGGATTATGCACAGGAAAAAGGATATTTTCTCCTCAATAAAGGTATTTTAGAGTACAAAAAAGATCTTTATCAGGATGCTATTTATAATTTAAATCAATCCTTACTTCCAATTCAGAAAAGCGGAGATTTTGCGTGGCTCTCAGTCGATTATTTTTATATTGGCAAAACATTAATGGGCTTAAAAAATAATAATGAAGCCATTTCTAATTTCAAAAAAGTAGATTCCATTTTCCAAAAAAATCACTTCATTCTCCCGGAACTTAGGGAAAATTATGAATTCCTGATAAACCATTATAAAAAAGAAAAAGACCCTGCAAAACAGCTCTACTACACGAGTCAGCTTTTAAAGGCAGACAGCATTATTTCTAAAGATTTTATTTATCTTTCGCCAAAAATCCATAAAGAATATGACACAAAAACACTTTTAGACGAGAAAAATAAACTTCAGAAAAAAAACTCTTGGGGAACCTTCATCATCATTACTTTAATTTTCTTTGTTATTGCTCTTATTTTACTTTTGGTTTTACGTTACAGAAAAGAAAAAAATATTCAGCAGAGATACAATGCTTTAGAAGAAAAGCTACGTGATCATCAAACAGAAATAAAACAAATAAAAGTTTCCGAAAAAAATACCACAGAAGAAAAGAAAACTTCTCTAGATGAAGCAATTGTCGAAGATTTGCTTAAAAAACTCAAAACATTTGAGGATAAAAACGGATTTACCCAAAAAGGACTTACAATTAATAAATTAGCCAGTCAATTAGGCACCAATTCCAAATATCTGTCACAGGTAATTAATGATTGTAAAGGTTCTAATTTCAATAAATACCTCAGTGAATTAAGAATCAATTATATCACAAAACTTCTTTTTGAAAATAAAGAATATCTGAAATACAATATAGAAACATTAGCAAAAGAATGTGGTATTGCTTCAAGACAAAACTTTTCAGATCTTTTCACAGAGATTAATAATATTCGCCCTACAGATTTTATTAGAAAAAGAAAACAAGAATTAGAAAAAATGCTGAGTACCAATTAGTATACTCAGCATTTTTAGTTCTTTGGAAACCTCTGTAATTATTTTTTTACAAACTTTTTACTTACCACTCCTTCATTTGTTTCAATTTTCATAATATAAATACCAGTAGGTAAATTACTGATATTAAAATCAGTAAATGTATTGTTCTGAGAAGTTAAAATGATTTTGCGTCCATTTATATCATAAGCAGAAACATTCATAATCTTTATCTTGTCTGCCGTTTTTATTTTAATAAAATGACTTGCCGGATTAGGAAATAATGTAATTAAATCTACAGCATTTTTAGATGAAAATTTAGTATCGCTAGTATTTAGAAACTGATTCCAATCACTTATTGAATATAGTTCATGACCTGCCATATTAAGCTGAAAAAGCTGTCCATGGAAAAATAATTTATCCTGAATTTTGTAAAAGCCAAATATATTATTTAAAGAATAAGATAAATCCACAGGTTGGTTATTTAGAAACATATTTACATCTGTAGTACTTGTTCCATCTGTAATTTTCATTACATTTTCTGAGGTAAAATTAGAAGCATATGCGGTGTACAACATTTTGTTGTCGATACAGGTATTGGCTGTAATTTTGAGATGGCTTAATTGTATTGGCTGATTTACTTGATTATTGATTGTGAATAGTTTTCCACCGTTTGTTGTATAATTGTATAAAAATAAATTGTCTTCACATTGTTTATATTGTAAAGAGCTATTCCAGCTTGCGGCACCGGGATTATAAATATTTTCTGTAAACTGTAAGGTGTTCATATCCAATGTGATGATTTTTTCAAAACCTATGAAATTCATTTTATTGGCATGAATATCTAATTCTCCTAGAGGACGTGTCTGAAGAAATGTAGAAGTATTGGTACTTACATCATATACATATAGATCTTGAGTAGTACTCCAATGAGTAGTCATAATGAAGATCTTGTTGTTGTATTGCGCAATAATTTTGGGGAATAATACCACATTATTGGGGCCTACAAACGTTTTTACAGGTTGAGTTCCGGCAGTTGTTCCATCAGTTTTCCAAATTCCAAGGTCATCGTTTAAAGTTGCCTGCCCTGTAAAGTATACCCAACCGTTGATATTTGCACTGCTTATCTTTTGGTCAAAACTTCCTTTGGCAGGATATACGGAATGAATAAGAACTGTTCCGGATTCTGTACCATCTGTCTTCCAAAGATTATAATCGCCCCACGAGTTATTACCATTGCCATCTGCCGAAAATAAGACTTCATTATCATTTAAACTCATGAAGTATGGATCTTCTGGCAAAGAACCTTGGGTATAAATTCCTAGTTTTTTTATAAGTCTGGTTCCGGATTCTGTTCCGTCTGTAACGCAAGGTTCATTAGGAGCATTTCCATTAGAGCATCTGAAGAAAAGCTTATTCCCATTTTTAAAAAATGTAGGATTGTCGCCGTAAAATACACTGCCACTATAGCTACTAGGGTTTATATCTTTTAGTATTTTTGTTCCAGCTATTGTTCCGTCTGAAACAAAAGGCTCCATACCGCTTTTATAACTGCTTCCAAAATAAACTAATTTATTATTCAGCTCAATAGGATTTGTAATAGTTCCATTTAGAGTATGGTTAATATCTTCAAGCAGTTTCGTTTCAGAATTATTGAAGAAAAATAATTCGGTTCCGTTTTCATCATTATTACCACTAAAAATTACATTAGAATTATCATAAAATGTAAAATCTGCCTGATTAGTAAATGAAAAAGTGGATGATTCTTTTACTATTTTCTTTAACACAGAGGTTCCGTCGGCTAAAAAAAGATCGCTATTATTAGTTAGAACCAAATATTGGGAATCTTCTGTTTTTTTTATGGGGTATAAACCTGTTTCATTAAATACGCTGCTTAATGTTTTGGTACCTACCGATGTACCATCAGATATCATCCATTCATTATTGTTATTGTAATCAATTGATAGATAGTATATTTTATTCTTAAATGCAATTACATCGTAAACATTCTGGTCATTATTATTTAAAATAGAAAGAGTATTGTTACTTTCATCATAAATATTCATTACAAAACCGTTCGTGGTATTATTTTCTCTATTGAAAAATATAAATTTCCCGTTAATATAGCCTCCTCTTATTGTGTATTGATATTGGGTAAGCTGTTTTATAACATTCACATTTCCGGCCACATCAACCTTGCATAATTTATAATCTGAAAAGTTTTCGGTTTGTAAAAAATAACAAAAGCTATCGGAAGTTATAAAACCATTTACCGAATTTACGGTTGTAGGAAACGTTACGATAGCAGATGTTCCGGAAGTTGTTCCGTCCGATTTATAAATCTGGGTAGCTCCTAATGTAGAATTCTGTAAGGAGAATAAAAGATTTCCATTCAGAATTACAAAATTTGAAGGAAAAGAAAAACTGTTTACCTGTAAAGTATTGGCAGCCGTTCCGTCGGAAGCCCACAATGCGGTAAGATTTCCATCAGGAATGGTAAAAAAGAATTTATCGTTAGTAAATTTGATGTTATTTAAAGAGTAATTTGATGAATTTTCAATAGTTTTTACTAGATAGGTTCCAGAATTGGTACCATCCGTGCGCCATATTTGTTTATTGGCAAAACCATTTGTCTCTAAGGTGAAAATTACAATAGAGCCCAGTTTTCCGATAATAGAAATAGAATTGTATTGGCTATTATTTATTTCAATATATTTTGCTTCAGTGGTGAGGTTTTCTTTTACGTAGATTCTTCTATTACTGGATATATTCTGGTTGATTCCTAATGCTGTAAAAAAGATCTTGTTGCCCACTTTTATTATTTCTTTTGGGTCGCTGTCTCCTCCGAAATTCGTTTCGAGTAGATTAGCATTAATATTAATCTGACAAAAGTGAAAAACTGGTAAAAAAAGAAGAAATAAGAAAAGTTTTTTCATAGTTTTAGTTTAAGCTGCAAATATAGTTTTTAATAGAGAAATGTTTTATCTATTTTAATGAATATTAATAATTAAAAAGGTCATACATTTTCTGAAAATTTTCATACAAGAACCAAAACCCAAATTTCTTCTATATATTTGTTATAAACCCAATCAGTATCACAAATACTATTATTATGAAAAAGATTTTATTTATTCTCGCAGGTATAATTATTCTTCTCATCATATTTTTACTGATAAGAACCTTTACTTATCCATTTAAAAAAGTAAATACTGAAAATTCAGTAGGATATAAATTTATCAGAAACGATGATGCTATTCAAAGATTAGCAGAAGGTATAAAAATTCCCACTGTTTCTACAGGTGAACTGGGAGAGTTTGATTATTCTACTTTCGATCAATTTAAAGATTATCTTAAAACAACATATCCTCTTGTTTATCAAAATACGGAAGTCGTAGAAATTAATACCTATGGATTAATTTTTAAACTAAAAGGAAGTGAATCTGCATTACATCCCATTTTATTTTTATCTCATATGGATGTTGTTCCTCCGGGAGAAGCAAATGTTATAAATAATGACCAAAATATTTTTAGACCAGACGATAAAGCATTACCTGCTGTAACAAAAGTTGCCGAGAATTGGGATTTTTCTCCATTTTCAGGGGCAGTTGCTAATGGAAGAATCTACGGTCGCGGAACGATAGACATGAAAGGCATGTTTTTCTCGCTATTAGAGTCTTTTAACAATCTTATTCAATCTAAACATGTTCCCAAAAGAGATATGTATCTCGCATTCGGATTTGATGAAGAGGTGGGCGGACAAAAAGGAGCCCTGCAAATTGCAAAACATTTCAAAGAAAAAGGATTGATTTTCGACGCTGTTTATGACGAAGGCGGTTTAGTATTAGAAAAAGGCAGTGTCAAAGGAATAGATTCTGATGTTGCTGTTATAGGTTGCGCCGAAAAAGGATTTCTTTCCGCAAGAATAAAAGTAAAAGGTTTGGGTGGTCATTCTTCGATGCCCCCAATGGAAAGTGCTATTGGCAAAGCAGCAATCATTATGCAAAGACTTGAAGATCATCAGATGAAACCCGTAATTACTCCGCTTATTCATGACTTTTTTGATAACATTGGTGTATCTATGCCGTTTGCAAACAGATTAGCAATCGCCAATCAATGGTTGCTTAAGCCTGTCTTATTATCACAACTCACCAAAAACAATTCTACAAACGCATTAGTAAGAACAACAACGGCACTTACTATGATGAAAGGCAGCGATGGTCCAAATGTACTCTCTCCCGAAGTAGAATTCTTGGTCAATTTCAGATTAATTCCCGGCAATAGCATAAAAGAAGTCAAAGACCATATAGCAAAAGCGTGCGAAGGTTTTGATGTTGAGGTTGAAGAAATAGACAACACCCGCGAAGCCTCTTTAGTTTCTCCTTCCGATACAAATTCTTTCCATATTATGGAAAAGGCCATCAAAGAGATTTATCCTTCGGCCATCGTTACTCCATATCTCACCATTGCAGCTACAGATGCCTACAAATATCAAATTGTGAGTAAGAATATTTATAGATTTATGCCAATTAAAATCAATGATGCAGAGAAACAAAGCATTCACAGCACCAACGAATATATTAGTATCGAAAACTATATGAAAATGATTCACTATTTTGAATATATCATGAAAAATTATGATAAATAGTAAGAGAAGATTTTGAAATTTCTTAATCCCGACTTCGGAGATAATAGCGTGAAGAAAATAAACTTTGTGAGCTTAAAAAAAATTCTAGTGTTTGAAGCGCGAGAGAATATCTGAACCGAAGTACTAATCGAGAATTCGCGCAAGTTTTAGAATTTTTAGAGAACAAAATTTATTTTTAGCTTTTAAATCCAGGTCTTCAATTTTTGTTTCTTTTGATTCAAGTCAAAAGAAAATAATTTAAACACGTCAAGTTTTGTCGCATCACCCAATTAGCTTTGTCATATTAAAACATCAAAGCTATGGAATTACCATTTTATATCAGTTTCAGGAAATTTGAAAAAGACTATTATGATAATCTTGAAAAGTGGTTTGAACATTACGATAACGCCAGTGAAATCGACTTCCTGAAAAATCAGGCAGAGCTGTACCGACCTTATCTTTGCTATAACTTTTCAGAAAATAAGCTGCAGACTGATGCCGTGATCAAGGTTAAAAATTGTTTTTTTCCTTACTTCGATAATTTTGGAATCTCCTTTTGTGTAGATTATGAAAACGGAAAGCAAACCAAAGCGCTAAAGCCAGGTATCAATAATATTTCAGAATTGAAAACAATCACTATGATGGAATATGCGCAGCATGTTTTGGACAAAATTAACGCCTATTTTCAGAAAAAAGGTTTAGATAAATCAAAAGAAAATGTGCAGGATTATATCAATCACTATGAAATTATTACGACAAAAGAACAAACAGGATATTGTTTAAACTATGACGAACATCAAAAGACAATTCCTTTCCTGAAAGCCTTTTTGCCTTGTTATGGCTGTACGGTAGATATATCTTTATATAGAAACTTTCATTTTTCTGTGGTAAAAATTGCAGATTTCATCGATCAAAAGTTGAAAGCTGTTCAAGCTTTTGAAAACAGCATATTCAGTACTTTAAAATCTGAAACAAAAATTAAATTACACATGAAAAATCATAGCTTTTTAACCATTTGTAACTAAAATAATACACCATACATTCATATAACTATATTATATTGTTTGAAAATTTTGTTAGCTTATCTTTCAAACAATAATCCCAGCCTTTGTGGCTGGGATTTTTTACCTAAAATTAATTGACATTATTGCTTCGTCCAGACTAATTCATCATCTTTCAGATCAACAAAAATTTTATCTCCTTCATTAAAGTCTCCCGAAACAATTTTTTTAGCAAGAGGTCTTCTTAATCTGCCTCTTATAACGCCCTTCAATGGTCTGGCGCCGTATTTTATATCATATCCTTCTACGGATAAAAATTCTTTAGCTTTTTGGCTGATTTCAAGATCAATGTTTATATTTTTAACCAAATCAAGCAATTCTTTTTTCAAGTGAATTTCAAATATTTTCAGCGCATTATCTTTACTTATTGGTGCAAATGGTATGGTTTCCGTTAATCTTCCTAAAAATTCAGGTCTGAAAAATCGGCTCATCATTTCCAATAGTTTCGATGATTGCGGAATTTCACCATTGCCAAAAGATTCAACAATAAATTCCGAACCAATATTGGAAGTGAAAAGAATGATAGCGTTTGAAAAATCGCCTTCTTTTCCTAATCTGTCGTGCAATTTTCCTTCATCCATAATCTGAAGAAAGACATCAAAAACAGAAGCATGAGCTTTTTCAATTTCATCAAATAAAACAATAGAGTAGGGCTTTTGCCTGATTTTATTTACCAACAATCCACCTTCTTCATACCCCACATATCCCGGAGGAGCACCATACAAAAGCGCCGCAGAATGTTCTTCTTTAAACTCAGACATATCAAATCTGATAATGGCATTTTCGTCCTGAAATAAAAACTCAGCCAAAGATTTCGCCAATTCTGTTTTTCCAGTTCCGGTGGGACCTAAAAAGAAAAATGAGCCAATGGGTTGTCCGGCTTTACTCAACCCGGATCGCGTTTCTAAAACGGCTTCAGACACAATTTTTATCGCATGATCTTGCCCTACAACACGACGGCTCAAAATATCTTCCATTTCATTAAGTCGCTGTTTTTCCTCTTCTTTCAACTTTCCAATAGGGATATTTGTTTTTTGGGAAATAATTAAGGCTAAATCAAGATCTGTGATATGTGTTCTTTTATCCTGAGCTATTCTTTCTGTTTTTTCAATTAAATTTCTCGAAAAAGTTAAAAGTTTTTCGGTATTTTCAAAGTCAGGAATTTCTTTTTCTTCAGCTTCTTCGGAAGTACTGATAAGATATTTTGTTTTTTCAACTAAATCTTTCAGTAACCATTCTGCCTGCATTTTTCTATTTTCTTGCGAAAGATTATTGACATTATCTTCTAGGTGAATAATTTTCGTTAAAAGATGATTTTTCTCCTTAATGAAAGATTCACCTGCAGTTTTTACGACAGCCATTGTATGATCTATCAAATCGATAGCAGAAGCGGGCAAACTTTTCTCCTTCATATAACGCTGAGAAAGGCGAATAGCCTCTTTTATCGCCTGATCATCAATGTTTATTTTATGATGATTTTGATAGTCAACTAGAGTTTGTTTAAGCATTCTAAAATGAATTTCATCCGTAGATTCTTCCATTTTTATCAATTCAAACATACTTGCAAAACCTGGTTCTTTCTCAATTTTTTTGCTGTATTCTTCGATCGTTGTTGTTGAAATGACGGTTAAGCCGTTTGCGAGTTCACTTTTCAAAAGATTGGTAACTCCAGAATCTGAATTTTGACTTCCTAAAAGAGATGAAATTTCTTCTATAATTAATAAAGATTTGGGAATAGATTTCAGTTCCTGAGCAATATTTTTTATTCGGTCTTCAATTTCGCCTTTATAAGAAGCACCTGCGATTAAAGCCCCCATATTTAGTTCAAAAATTTCTAATCCTAAAAGCTCATCCGGAATTTGTTTTAATAGTATTTTTTGAACAAAACCTTCTATTAAAGCTGTTTTACCAATACCGTGTTCACCAATGATTAAAACATTTTGCTTACTGTATCGGGATAATATTTCAGTTATTTTATTAATTTCAACATCGCGTCCTACTAATAGTTCTTTTTTGTTTTTCTTTTTTACTTCTTCGTTTTTATTAATACAATATTTTTGAATAAATCCCTTGTTAGTCTTCGGTTGAAACGTTGTATTTGCTGAACTAATATTATTTGAAGGATTAGAAACATCTTTTAATAGATCATTTCTTGTCACGGGAAAAGTTTTCATCTGATCAAACGAAAATGCGACTCCGGGAGAGCTTATCGCCACCATTAATGTGAAAAGTGTAATATCTTCCAATCCTAAAATTTCTCGTACAGAATCTGCTTCAGCGAAAATTTCATCAATGATTTCATCTGGTTCGCAAGAAAATGTATTGGGAGATTTTGGTGAGTCATCAATTCGAACTTCAGCCCATTCTTCGAGATAAAAAACATCGATTCCTAAGTTTTCCAGTTGCTTCAAAAGAGATAAGTCTCTATTGAGCATTGCTTTTAAAAGATGGGCTCCCGTAAAAGTGGAGTTAAGATTTTGCCTACCCAGTTTTTGAGCAATTTCAAGAGCTTTTGTGACTTCTTGATTGTAAATAATTTCCTGTTGATTCATCATTTTGGTGTGTTTTATTCTTTAACCCAGATCATTAGTTTTTTTACTTTGTATTGAATATTGATATTCTGTATACAGTTTTTCTTATCCTTATTAATTCTGATAGCCGTAATTTTTATCTTTTTGCCTGCAATAGATTGACAGAATTGATCGAACGGAATCAGTTTTTTATCATTGGCAACCACCGGAATATCAAATTTTCCACATACATAATCTTTAAAATCATCTTTTGTTTTTGCTTCTGCGGCGACTTGATTTAGAAGTAATTTAAACTGTTCGTTCGAAATTTCAGGTGCTTTTTTCTCGGCAATCACAGAATCTGTTTTCGAAACCGATTTAGGAGAAACCGGAATATATTGCATCATATCTACCAACGGGTCTTTCTGTGCACTGCCCATTGGGAGCGAGAAAGCGGTATGCGGTTTTTCAAATTCGTAAGATTTGATATCAATTTTTTGTTTAGCAGTAATGGTTTTTGGAGCTACATAAATGGTTTTTACAGCCGTATGTTCTACATCACCATTCACGATAAGGGTAATTTTTTTATCACCAACAGATTTAAAAACATATGAAGGGCTTTTTCCTAAAGCATCGGTTCTTGTAGTTTCGCCAAAGCTCCATTCCCAAGATTCGCCGCCTTCTTTTTCTGCATTAAAAGAAATGGTTTCTCCTACGGTAACAACATTCGGGCTGATAATCGTCGGAAGATAACCAACTTGTTGGCTGATACTGGAAATCGTGATCATTTTTTCATGAACACAGTTTCCGTTGATTTTAAGTTTTACTAAATATTCGCCAGGCTTTTTATACGTGTGCATCGTTCTCTGACGTACATCTATAGCTGTGCTGTCGCCAAAATCCCATTGCCAAGATTTAGCACCCGGAGTATTATCATAATATTCCACCACATTATTGATCATGTAATCGTCGGAATGAACTACAAAATTGGCGTTCTCGCAATCGACATGGCGGGTAAATTGGTATAAAAGGAAAAGTAAACTGATTAATAAAAGGACTCCTAAGCTTACTAATACTCTGTTGTCCACTAGGTTTGAGGTAGTTTTTTTCATTGTGCTTTTTGTGAATTTACAAATATAAATAAAAATATTTCAACAAAAAGTGATTGATATTAAATTTTTTTTATAAATTTGTCCAATACACACCGATGATGAAATATTTAACTAATAACACTACTTTACCTGTAGTTTTTTTACTACTCACTTTTACAGTTTCATGTAACAGCAAGAAATACATTTTAGATATTCCATACAACTATCCGTCTGATCAATTAGATGATAATTCGCATGCTCAGAAAGGGATTGGTGAAAATTATTATATTGTTGATGATAATAAAGAGAATTTAAGTGATGAACAATTAAGAATTAAAGAAAAATATTCTATAATTCTGAAAGTTATGCCTAAAGAAATTAATAATTATCAATTTTACGGATATATCGATCAATGGTTGGGAACACCTTATAAGTCTCAAAAATTAGAAGAAAAAGTAGGCGTAGACTGTTCATATTTTGTGCAGGCATTATACAGTGATGTATTTAAAGTTACTTTTCCGAAAACGCCGGATGGTATTTTCAGATCAAAATCTATTCAGCTTTTTACGGGAAGAACATTTTTACGCGAAGGAGATATACTTTTTTTCAGGTATGACAAGTATCGTCCGATTTCAGATGTCGGAATTTATCTGCACAACGACCGTATTTTGGCGTGTACTGCAGATGGTTTGAATATTTACAATTTCAATGATGAATATTTTCAGTTGAGATATGTGGCAGCAGGAAGATTGAAACCTACAAATAATTAATTATGGAAAGGCTTACAGATCTGGCGCGTCATATCACTTCTTTAAAACATGATATTCGTGCAGAGGTTGTTATCAATGATTTGCTGAAAAATAAAGATATTTCTGAGGCGGAATATGTGGTTTCTAAAGACGGGCAGTTTTCCAGAGCGTATCGATTTGACATTCTGGATGCGGAGATTACAGATTATGATTTTGATGCGACACAGGTTTTAGAAATTGCACTTTCGAGAGATAGCCTTTATGATATGCTACCGGAAGGTTTGGTACATAATGTAAGAAATGATACTCCTCAGAAAGATGTGGATGTTATGATTCGCGAGCATCGAAACCAGAAGAAGCAACAGAAAGGAGCGCGAATTTTTTTTCAGCCTTTTGAAAATGAAATTTTCACGTACGGCGTTGCGATTGAAGGGTTTGAAAGACAGTTTCTATCAGATTTAAATGGCGCTTTGGCAGCCGATATGTTTTATGACTTTTGGGGAATAAGCAAAGATTTTCCTAAAATGTTGATCTCTAAATTTATACGGGTATTGCCTTTCGCTTATAAAATTGTGGGAGACATACCGTTGGCTTGTGAAATTTTGGCCAATCTTCTGGAGGAAGAGGTGGTGGTAAATAATAAAACCCATCAAAAATATACCGATAAAGATGAAAGCATAATATTGGGAGACAGCAGGCTGGGGCTGGATTTTATTACCGGAAACAGCTATGATGATTATTCCAGTCATTTTAATATACAAATAGGACCATTGAAAAACTCAAATTTTGTTGATTATATCCATGACGGTAAAAAGAAAAAGTTCCTGGATCTGTTTTACGAATACTTTTTCCCCATAGAAGTAGAAATAGATACAGTGATTCTTTTACCCGAAGAAAAACAAAAATTTGAATTTACCAATGAAGAAAGTTCAGTTTTAGGATATAACACAAGAATATGATGCAATTGAAAAAATATTTTATCAACCTTTTAGAACCGCAGGTTTTGGCTGCGAGTGTGATTCTTTTGGCGATTATCATCATCCTTACCATGATTTTCTCTCAAAAGACCTCCGAGTTTAAGCAAAAGTATAAAGCGAAATTTTATATCTATTGTTTCTCTATGGCATTTGTTTATTCCGTGATTGCCTTTTTAGGATATAATAAATTGTTCCTTGATAATAATTTGTATGAATTTATTTTTTATCAGATAAGTTCATTGTTGATGGGCATTATCCATTGCATAATGTACCGTTCTTATTTCAACAAATTCGGAGATAATAATTCAGGAAAAGAATATTTGTTTGCCTTATTGACGATAACATATTCTGTGATTCCGTTTATGTTAATTTATACATTTTTAAACGGAGTAGATTTTATGTTTCTGATGTTGGGGCATTACATCATATTCTTTATTCCGACGTTTCTGAATGATACATTTACTAAAGCGATGGCCATTCCGCCGAAAATTTATAAAACATGGAAGTTTCCTGATGATTACGAGCAGGATTCAGGACTGGAAGAGCATGAATGGAGAAATACGGTACTGCTTACCTATATGATGGATAAAGATAAAAATGCGACTAAATATGGGGTTTATCGGGCTAAAGGGCCTACCCGAATAGATTTTGGCCGACTCTTTTACAACTTCATTATGGATTATAACGATAAGCATCCGGATGATGAAATTCAGATTAAAGACGAAAACGGCTTGTTCAACTGGGTCTTTTTCCTTCAGCCTAAATGGTATGAAAGTACAAAATATATCGATCCGGAACTTACTCTTTATATGAATGGAATTGAAGAAAATAGCGTGATTTTCTGTATGCGTACCGAGCAGGTGATGGGGCAGGATAAAAGCAGAGATAAAAACGATGCAGATTATGAATATACAAAGGAAAAAGATGGGACAAATACTCAAAAATCTAAGGAAAAGGCAAAGGATGAAAAAGAGGTGATAACAGAAGATGTTCATTATGAGCCTTAATTATAAAACATGCAGGATACCCATGGGGAAAGTCACCTTAGGTGAACTTGCAGAACATTTCAAGCTGGATCCTGCAGAATTGAGATGGTTTCATAATAAATATTGCCCGGTGGGAGATCTTATAGATCCTGATATACAGCCGCATGTAGAGATTATTTACATTCCGGTTCCGGATACTGAAACGGGATATTTTAGAAATAAGAAACAAAATAAACCGTATTACAGAACGCCAAATGTGCTGGACAATAGTAAAAAATTTGAAAGAATATATGGCATTGTACAAACGGTACAAAATAATGGAGGTGAAAAGCAGCAGATGCATTATAGCATGAATGTGAAAAAAAGTGAGCGTTCTAAATTAATGCTGATGAGAAGGTCGGTGTATCTTAATCAAAAAAGACCCGATTTAGTGATGGAAAGAATAGCAGATGAGGTGGGAAGTATTTTTTATCCGATGCACTTGGAACTCTATGAAAGCGGAAGATTGAAGCATCTAGATAATTTTTCTGAGATACAGAACAGATGGAAAATAAAAAAGAAAAAGCTTACCTCTTATTATAAAGGTGAAATAGTAGAAAAATTGATTGAAAACCTGGATCAGCAATTAGAATTCCGAGGGAAAACGCAGCGCGGAATTTTAGACAGTCTGTTCTTTGTATTGTATTTTTTTCCTCTGTATGAAAAGTTTGAAGAAGATCATACCTATTCGTTTAAAACAGCAATTCCTGTTTTTCCGAAACAGCAACAGATAGGGTATGATATTAAAATGACCATCTATGAAGAGGTAACAGAAGAAGGGAAATTTAAGATTTCCGTAAAAGGAAAGCACATAGATGCTGAAAATGAAGAGAAAACAGAACATGAAAAAATATCAGGCAATCTGGATTTTACCTATATGCTGAATGCTATGGATAATAGTATTTCAAGCATTTGGGGAACGATAGATCTTAATAAGGCAGGAAACTATAAAAGTATCTCTTTTGAATGTTATGAAACGGAGGAATAAAATTGATTAATGACGTACAATAATTGAAACGAAAAGTATGAGCGAAAAACATCTTGTTTGCCAAGGCGCAACCTGCAAATGTAATTTTGGGACTACACCGGATATGCTGAAGGTGAAGACTCAAAGTAAACGCTACATCAATGATAAGGATGGAAAGAAAAAGCTGACCGCCACCCATAAAGATATCGGGAAAACATTCGATAAAAATACCTTCGGGAATTGTGCTAAAATGAACAACAATCCCTGTCAGGCAGTGGTAACGGAATGGAGCGGCTATTATGAAAAAATAACAATTGAAGATAATAAAGGGCACGTCTTGTTAGAAGACAGCAAAGCTACCTGCCCTGTGGGAGCCAAAGACTGTATAGAAATTATAGATCACGGACAGGTATGTGAGGTGACCGCTCAGAATCTGAAAAATGCAGACCCGAATGTGCTGGCAGAATTGTGTCCTTTCTTTGATTTTTTAGCTGAAGAAGACGAAAATGTTCATGATGAATACTATGTGTCACTTTAAATAACAAATAATGAAAATACTAGGAGACATAAGACCTTATACCAACGAAATGTATACCTATACCATGGTTACCAATGCCGGAGCTCCGGTGAAGGTGGCTCTGTGGGAAGTATATTATAAAGGTAGAAGACTGGCGGAAAATGATAAAGGTATTTTCAGGTTTGGGACTAATTTGGGAGCGCTTTCTCTAAAGTTGGTGGCATATGTAAGAAATCCTGATACCAGAAAGCTGGTGGAATATTCTATCCAAATACAGCCATTGATAGGAAAACCCCAACTGCTGAAACTGTATTGGCAGGATATTAACAAAAAAGAAATAGGAAACCGTGAAGTAGCGTATCTGGATAAGGTGACTCTGGTCGTAAAAACCCAGAACATACCGCAGGGAGATAGATTGAAGGTAACCATTTATGAGGATGAATATGCAGACGGGCATGCAGAAAGTTCTCGAGATATGGGAAGCTTATACACACAGCCTGTGACCAAAAACGGTTATGCTTATCTGGAGTTGCAAAACATGGCTTTGTACCAAAAGAAGCTGAACAAGATGGATTATGTTGACGAAGATACTCATGAGTATTATGCAAGGATACAGTATTATAATAAGCTAAATCAGATAGAAGACAAGATTCAGCTGAAGGTGAAAAATGAATTGAAGCAAACTGTACAGCAAGATCTTGGGAACAAACCTCAGAAAATAGGAGAAGTAGAAAGTACCAAGAAAAATAAAAAAGGACTGAATTTTACCTTTGGGGTCTTCATAGATGGTACATTGAACAATATGTACAACACCGAAATGAAGCAGAAAATGGATAGCATGATAGATCCTAAAAAGGCAGCTCCTAGAAATACAACCGGGCTAGACAGGAGTATGAAGCTCTATCAGTTTAAAGAAATTTATAAGCATGGAGATCCAGATTATGGAGAAAGTAGTTATGAGAATGATCTCTCTAATCCTGCAATTCTTTACAAGAATTATATAGCAGATTTCACTTCTATATTTAAAATATATACAGAAGGAGTAGGAACGCATAGCGCACCTAAAGAACAAGGAGGAACATTAACCCAAAAAGATTATAAAGGGGATGATCTAATGGAAGGACCTGCTTTTGGGATGGGAAATGCAGGGATTATAGATAAAGTAAGGAAAAGTATAGTAGATGTAATCAAAAAGATAAATTCAAATACAAATAAAGGAAGAGAGTATCCGGATACTATCACATTTGATGTATTTGGTTTCAGCCGTGGGGCAGCGGCAGCCCGTCACTTTGTACATGTAGTGACTCATCCTGCATACAAACCTGAAAAAACATATGATAATGGTCCTCAAGGATTTCCTTCTGTATGGGATTTGCAGGGACACAGGCTTCCTAATTCCTATGCTGATAAAACATTACCGCCTTTTGGTGTATTAGGTCAGCTTTTGTTGGAAGCTAAATTATTGGATGAACGTACTAAAATAAAGGTGAGATTTGTCGGAATCTATGATACAGTACCACATCATGGAGCTACTCAGACGAATGATATTAAAGACCTAGGATTGAACAGTGTAAATAATGCCGATTATGTGGTGCATATGGTAGCAGCCGATGAGCATAGAGCCTTCTTTGATCTTGCTGATATTTCGTCTGTAAGCAGAAAAAGAGGGGTAGAATTAATATATCCCGGAGTACACTGTGATGTCGGAGGAGCATATGAAGAAGGAGCCGGCAACCATCCGTATAGAATCAATGTTTCCCGAAGTAAAGATGAGCTAGAAATAGAGAAAAAAGAAATTGTAAGACAAGGATGGTTTAAGGAAGATCAGATGTCTGTTCATTTTTATATGTCAGGAATTATTCTTGCTCAAATAGCGGGTAATTTTTACAGATTGGAAGGTTATAAAAAGAAAGTTAGTAATCAGTATAGTTATATTCCGCTTCATTTGATGGCACAATTTTGTGAACGGAAAGGAGTTCCTATAAAGGAATCCGATATTATAAATGTTTATAAATATACATTCACTTCTAATTTTATAGATGATATTCCGAATATAAAATATAAGAATATAGATTTCTTAAACACTATAAAAGCTATCCTTAAAAAATACAGCTTTGAAGGGGGGAAACCTTTGCAGTTTATAGAGCCGCAAATTTATAAGGAACCCTTGTTCAAGTATGAAAAAGGAAGTCATGATGCAGCAGAGTATATTATTGAATATAAAAAAAGATTTATGGAAAAGCAGGCGAAACTGGATGCAGAAATTACAAAGAATAATGAAATATTGAAGTTTCTTCGGTTATATTATCTCCATTGGAATGCAACGTATGGATCTCCTGCAGAAGCTAAAGGAACATGGCTGTCTGGAAAGAATCATCCGAATTTTAAAAACGGAAAAAGAAAAAGAAAAAGAAATGTACACTAAGTTAAAATGGCTGTGTGTCCTGCTAATACTAGTGATACAAGGATGCGAAAAAAATAAAGTCATGGAAAAGCAAGAAAATACAAAGTATAATTATGGGGTAACAGTAACTGCTCCCAAAGGATATCCTATTGAAGTACATGAGGGTTGGTTACAAGATGATAGAAAACAATTTATCTGTGCTATGCCTAAAGCGGGTTTTACAACAGGAAGTTGGATAGTGGATGGAGCTGAGGCAGGTCAAGGAGGAAGTACTATTCCATATCATCTTAATCTTACCTATGTAGCGTATGCGGAAAAAAAATTCTATACGGTAGATGCTGATCTTCCAGCGACTAAAATACTGGAAGCGTTCAGAAAAGGTTTTACAATACAAGGAACAGACTTAGTTGCAGATCATTTGTATAATTCAGTGCATGGTACTTATGAGACTTTGACTATAGGAGCTGCCCCAGGGGGAGTTATTGTGGTTTGGCTATCAGGAAATCATAACAGAGTTGAGATTTGTCGACTTCAGGCGAAAGTGGTTTATGTAGATAAGAATGATTTCATACCTCACCCTAATCCTGATGAAAGTCAGCAGGAATTTTTTGATATAGGATTTAAATATGCTGTTCCTGATAGTATTCAAAAAAGGATTAAAGAAAGAGGTATTTCTTATGGTCTTTGGGATAAGTATCGAGAAAGATTTAATTATCGTTTTGTTTTTAAACCTTATGATGGCAAAGATGTGATTTTGACAAATTTTATTACTTACTATAATGGAGAAAAAGATTTTTTTTTACAACCTGAAGAGATTGCAAAAGGGCAATATGTAGAAAAAGCAATTCCCTATAAAACAGAACCAATGTTTAAAATATATAATACCGAGATCACCTTCAACGATCAGGAAATGTTAAAGGTTTTCGGAGATTTTAAAAAGAATGATCCCGGAAAACCAATGGATATTATTATAAAACCCACCTTTCAGTATAATGATATGAAAGTCTCGGTAAAATGTGGTGATAAAGAAATTCCTTTAGAGAAATATAAAGTAGAAGGAGTTTGGAGTAATGATTAAATAATAACTAGAAAATACAATAAACACAATGAAACAAGCAACATTATTAGCAATAATAAGTATTATTTTCAAAATATTGATTTATATAATTGCTTTTGCTTTAGAATTTATAAACCGTGAATTTATAGCATCTTTTCTTTATCAAATTTTTGATTTTTTTAGCGTGTTATCTTATGCTGGTTTACTTCCATTTTTTATTAAACTTTATAAAAAGCAAAGTGATGAAATTTAATGAAATGTTTGATATCAAAGAATCTGAAAAAGAACTGCCTCAAAAAAAGGAAGAAATGGATGTCGGAAAAAATATAATGATACGCTTAGGAGTTTTGATAGGAGCAATTATATTATTTTTTGTTGTATTGTCAATAATGGATAAACATTCCGGTGCATTAGGTGCACTTTATCTGAGTATGTATTTTTATGGAATATGGCTTATTTACATGGTTTTGGAGACCGTCGTATGGTATGTTTTGAAGAAAAATGAACAAGGCACTGCTAATTTAATTGTGATAATAATATTGGTTCTACTATCTGCATTAACCTTATATAATTTTGCTTGATTTTTAGAAATAAAACAAAAATAACCCTCAATAAAAAAATAAAACAAAAAACAATCCAATGATAGAAAAGTTAAACCATTTCCCAGTCAACTGGATAGACGGGATGAAAATAAATAAAAACCACTTCATCGATGTTCAGAATTTTGTAAACGATGCGGTGAGAGATTCTGTGGGAGTGCATACCTCAATGATTAATTACGGGCTGTTGCCTGTGGAAGATTCCATTAAAATGAGTCTTATTATTGATAATCATAAATTGTTGAGAATAAGGGTAGATGAATGTCATGCCATCACGCCCAGCGGATCACGAATTGATATTGGGCAAGGAACTTCGGAGTCTATTAATTTATCGATTCCTTATCCGGAAGCGACTTACGAGATTAAAGACAACGAAACCATGACGCTGTTGGCTTGTCTTTCGGTCAATCACTTTAAAAGAACACCTTTTGGAGAGCCTGATCCGGAAGAAAATCCGCCGCGTTATCCGTTTACCCAGCCGGAATATTCTCTGAATCTTGTTCCGGAAAAGGAGTTGAAAAATATGTTAGGCTTCGGAATTAACTATTTAACCATAGGTAAAATCTTGGTGAATGCCGGAGAATCAAGGATTGATGACAATTATATTCCGCCATGTGTTACAGCTTCTGCGCATCAAAAGTTGAGAGATTTGTACGGTCAAATCGATAATTTTTTTGGTCAGATTGAATTGTATGCGGTTCAGATTGAGCAAAAAATTCATCTGAAAAAGCAATCCAATGCTTTAGCGTTGATGATGCAGTCTCTCGCAGACAAAACACTGAATTATTTGGGGTTGGAAATCAACAAATTTCGTTGGATGTCGCCTCATGTTTCGCCTGCGCAGATGCTGCTTTCCGTGGTGGCGATGGCGAGAGTGTTGAAGAATTTTATTGATTCAAGATCCGGAGCGGGAAAAGAGGAGTTATTGAATTATTTTGCTGAATGGTGCAACGTAAGTCAAGGGCATTTTGAAACGATTTTTTCGGAGGTCATTAATGCAGAATACAATCATAATCAAATTGATATGGCTGTTGCTAAGATCACAAGATTTATGAAAACGCTTGAAGAATTGTTCTCGGTGCTTAACCGTCTTGATTATATTGGTAAAAAACGTGACGGAAGTATTTTTGTATCAGAAAATACAGACGATAGAGATTCTGTAATTCATGCAAAACGAAGCAGAACTTTTCTTGCAGATTAATAACTTATAAAACACAAATCTAAATATGGAAGTTCTTAATAAAAGAGAAAGAGCAAGAGCCTTTTCATTTTTCATTTTATTCTTTTTAATCACGGTTATCGTGTTGGTAACGGCAGTTTTCTTTAATGCCTATTTCCCTTTTAAAGAAAATAGTTTGCTGAAAACCGAGAATGCCAAAATGAAAAAAGAAATGGAAACCCAGGATAAATTTTCCTTTCAGTTAGAAAAGGTAAAATCTGCGGTAGATTCTATTGGTGTTCCTGGTCAGAACGATTTTTTCAATGAAAAATTGGGATTGTCGATTTTGGCAGATATGTATAAGCAATTGCCTAAAGATACTTTGAAAAATAAAGTGATGTATAATAATACGATCATGACTTTTAAAGATCTTATCGATGCAAAGAAAGAAATCAAGCATCTTTCCGGAAATCAGGCAACAATGGATAGTTTAAGCAAAATAAACGTCGCATTGAAGGCAGAATATGATAAGATGAAGACCGATCTTGAAGTATGTAGACAATTGTATCAGGCTCAATAATTATGATGAGGTTAAGATTATTTTTCACCATTTTTTTCGTAAGCTTCTCTTTACTGATGACGGCTCAGGAGCAGATGGCTGGCAATACCTATGAAAATTCGGCGAATTTTGACTGCGGAATTGTTCAGACTAAGCAAAAGCTACATAATCAATATTTTGCAAGCACACCTGCGATATCGCTTCGCGTAGACAATGTAGAATATGTGTATGCCAATTTGCAGTTCGGAAAAAGAAAAGATAAAATCTTTATGTATATACAAATTGCGGATAAAAATGTTTGTATTGAAAAAGATAAAGTGCTTGATATTTTCTTTAAATCGGGTGAAGTAGTGACTTTTAAGAATGATTTTGCCTTAAACTGCGAAGGATATTTTGCCAAACAATTGAGTAAGAAAGATTATTTAAAATTAAAGGAAAACGAAATTTCCTCGATTAAAATATATGCTTACGAGAAAAATTATGAACTGTATGTAAGTGAAGCTCAAAACTATGATATTGATAATCAATTGAATTGTTTAGCAGCTTACAAAGTGAAAAAAACAGATGAAGTAAAAATTAAAAAACACAAAAAAGAAGAAAAAAATGAGCCCGCTTCCGGAACTTAATCTTGGTCTTGGAATTACAAAAGATCCTCATGCACCCGCTGCGAAAGGTGATGGAGAAATTATTGTGAGAACCAATTCGGGATTAAGAAAGCATATCATTTCAATTGTAATTTCGGATCAGGAAATAGGAAAAATTAATTTGAAAATCGGAGACAAAGAAATTGAAATTCCGACGTATAAATTAACGGTTACGGATGATAAAACCAATGAAACAGAATCTTATCAGGTAACCCGCGACACTTTAAGTTTTACAAAAACTAAGACCAAGAGAAGTATTCTTTCTTTTTTGGGATTTAAAAAATTCGACAAGACATCGTATCTGTACGAAAATATACCTTACGAGCCAACTTTGGAACGTATTGAAAAGTTTGATATTTCAAGACATCGAAAATTATCACATGATGAATTGATTTATTATTTGAAAAGTGAAGATAAAAACATCATGCTGTATGCCGGAGATATTAATGAATTTAAAAAACCGGAAGATGTTTTCCAATATTTTATCGTAGTAGATAAAGAGGGTGGCAAAAGCTTTATTGGAGATATTTTGTACAGAGAAAAATTTTTGAAACTCACACCAAAAGTAGAATTACAGATTATTCGTCGTAAGGAAGTTCCAAAGAATTTTGAATACGATGATAAGGGAAATATTAAAAGAACAATTTATTTATAATCAATCAGATGAAAGGAATTTATTATAAGATCCCGATGGATTTTGAAGGGATTATTCATAAAAAAGATGCCGATAAAATCTCTATCGACAATTCTATCAGTCAGCAGATTTTTCTCGTGGCTACTACCGCTTTGGGAGAATGCAAGTTTGATGAAACCTTCGGTACAGAAATATGGGAGCTGGATTTTGATTTACTGAAAAGCGATAATCAACTGAAAGAATATATTGTAAGCGCATTGAAAAAAGGCATTATAATGCATGAGAAGAGACTTTTTATGGAAGACGTAGAAGTTTCGGTAAGTGATTATAATTTAGGAACTATCGGAAAAAGAAGAATGAAAAAAAAGGTTATAATCTCTGTAAAAGGACAAGTGTTGGAAACCAACAGACCATTTCTATTCAAGAATTCATTTTTTGTAGGACCTCTTTCATATTAAAAGCATGAATCAAGAAAGAATAAAAGACAGAATACTTCGCAGAGCAGCCCGAATGTGGGGATACAACGAGCTTGAGGCCGAGACATCTTTCGATCCCATTGTAAGCTTACTGCTTTCTGCAACAGCTTCGGAGCTTGAAAAATTAGGTTTTGAGCTGGAAAGTTCGCGTTCCAGAATTATTGAGCGGATTCTTGAAATCATGTTTCCGGAAGAGGTTTCGGGAGTGGTTCCGGCAAGATCGTTGATTCAGATTTTTCCATTGGAAAATGGAGGAAAAACATCGGTGTATAATCAATTCAAGACGAGTAAAAGAATTCACAATGTTTTCAATCCAACAGAAGCGACAAATAAAGATATTCTTTTCAGCCCGACGATTGAAGCAGAACTAACGACGGCTAAGATAGAATATATCGCGTATGGAAATATGATGAACAGGGTTGAAAGCTTCTTTTTCAGTGATACAATTGCAAGGAGTGAAAATCATATTCCGTCAGGAGAATTATGGGTAGGAATTAAATGTCCGCAAAATACTGAGCTTAAAAATTTGATGCTTTATATTGACATCAATAATAATTATCAAAGAGAATTATTTTTCTATTATCTGAAGCAGGCGAAAATATTTCTTGGTGATAAAGAGCTTTCGCTTCATGAAGGTTATAATGTGAATCAGGAAGATATTAACCTGGATAATATTATCACGAAAAATTATTCAGATTTACAACATATTTATAATGATGTGAATCAGTATTATTTCGGAAATTTTTTCACTATAAAAGATAAAATCAGCCATCAGGAAAAACCTCAGAATGAGGAACTTTTTACAAAATATTTTGTTGAAAACGAACTGTCAAAAGAGGAAGAGATTATTTGGCTAAAATTTAAATTTTCCGAAGCTGTTGTGGGTGAAGTTCTTGAAAATGTAAGTGTGACGCTGAATTGTATTCCGGTAATCAATACTTATAATGTAAAATCTCATAAAAGAGTCTTTGGAAGGCTGAATATTATTCCGATTCAGTCTGATGATTATTTTCTTGATCTCGATTATGTACGTGATGATTTAGGAAAACGATTTGATATCAAAAATTATTCGCAGGAGAAAACAGGAACGACCGCTTTTTTAAGAAAAGGAGGCGTTTCGAGATTCGATCAGCGAAGTGCTTCTGAACTGTTGCAGTATCTTTTAGAGTTAATTAAAGATGAAACGGCTGCTTTTTCAGGCATTGGAGGAGATTCGGCGACAAAAACGCTAAGGCAGATCAATCAAAATGTGGCGGCTCTGCATCAATTAGCCAAAGAAAAGAAATTTTCTCAAACCAATAATCCTTATCTGATTATTGATGCAGATGCTCAGGAAACGGAAACTTCATGCAACATTTCTTACTGGCTGACTCTCGCGGAAGAAGGAAATGACGTAAAACCTGCAACGGTGCTTACCGTGGAAGATTCTGAAAAATCTGTCTTGGATAAAACTGCTGTGATGATTAAAGGTTCTGTTGGCGGAAGAACAAGTCTTTCGGCACAGGAAAAAATCCTGGAATACAGAAATTCTTTGTTAACGAGAGGGCGAATTGTGACGGTGGCAGATATCAAAGCATTTGGAATGAGCCATTTTAAAAGCACGATTAAAGATATTCAGGTTCAGAAGGGAACGAAGAAAGAAGTTTCATTAAAAGGAGGATTCAGTAGAACGATTGATGTTTTTCTTATTCGAAATTCTGAAAAAGATTTAAAAGAATCTGAATGGGAATTTTTGAGAGAAAGTTTCCTTTTAAAATTACAAAAAGCATCAGCCAATATATATCCATACAGGATTTTTGAAAAGTGATAAATCACTAATAATATTAATACAATTTTTAAACAAAAACACTATGTTAACAAACAAAGGAATTGGTGGAAATGAAGTTCCATTAGACGCAAGTGAGGCGATATTCGAGATCCCTCAAAACAGAACGCTTTTAGCACAGAAATTAACGGCAAACGATCCTGTAAAACCTGAATTGGTGGAAGGATTGAATACCATCGACAGGGTTTTCGAACACTTTAAGCCAGAAGTGAAAGTAGATTTTGAAGATGCCAACGGATCTGTGAAAATGGAAAACCTGAGATTCAAAAACTTAGGTGATTTCGGAACGAAAGGTATTACAGGACAAAGTAAATTTTTGCTGGGTCTTGAGACGGAGAAAGATCAATATCAAAAAATTGTAAAGCAATTGAAAACAAACAAAATTTTGAAAGCCGCGTTGGAAGATCCGGATGCGAAAAAAGCACTTTACGATACATTGCAAAATTTGATTAAAGAACTGGAAGAAAATAAATAATTAAAACACAAAATAATATGAATAATAATAACAAACAGCCACAAACGGCTCCGCAAACTACTGAAACTCCTGTGCTAGAGCAGAAAAAACAAGTTCAGCTAGGCATTGATGATTTAATTGAAAAACTAGCTCGTTATGGAGGTTTTGACCTGCTTGAAACTTCTATCGAGAATGTTCAAAATATTAACCCAGATAGGAAAGCTAGACGAAAAATTTTCTTAACTGAAAAAAGTAAGGAAAAAGAAAGACAAACCTTGAAAAAGACGCTGGAACTTTGGGCAGATGTGATCAATAAGAGCAGTTCTTTAACAGACATGGTGGCAGACTGTGAAACGCAGAGAAAATCTGCTGAAGATCTTTTGGCTAAAAACCTTTCCAGAGCAGTTGAGGTAACGAAAGAATTGGAGGGAAATTACAGAACGGCAGCACTTTTCTATAAAAATACAGAAATAGAAAAAGTAAAAAATATTACGGTGGTAAATTCAACTTTAGATCAGCTGAAAGATCTTGATAACACACGTTTTATTGATACGATTCATGCTGAACTGGCTGATAACTATGATAGATTAGATTTGAAAAGCAATTACGGAATTTTGGTAATTCCGGGGTATTTGGGATCTAATAAAGTCGTTGAAAAATGGGCTAAAATGGCTCATGAAAACAAGGTAATGTTGATTACAGATTTCGAACATCTTGATGAACCTGATGATGTGATGGAAATGTTTGATCAGGCGTACCTTACCGGAGGTGATATTTACAGATCGAATGTTTTGATGACCTGTAACTGGCTCGTAGGCAGAGGAAGATTTGAGGATATTGATGAGCTTGAAGATCTGTTTATTCCACCTTCTGCGGCATTGGCAGGTAAAATCTATAAAACATTGATGTCTCAGGTAACGGCAGGTAAAAAATTCGGAGGAATCAACGAAGTAGAAGGCGTGAGATTCGACCTTAAGAAAAGTGAAATTGCTAATCTTGAAAACCTTGGACTGATCCCAATGGTAAATGAATATGGTAAAGTAATGGCGTTCTCCGGAAAAACATTGTTCAACGGAGATAATTTGGGACTTCAGACCTATTCTGTGGTAAGAGTTTTCGATTATGTAACGAAAGTTTTGATGGATTTCTTAAACAGGAGAGCTTTCGAAAACTTCACAGCCGTTACGAGAAAAGAGATCATGAACCAAATCGTTCGTTTTCTAGACAGTATTACAGGACCTGGAAAACTGATTGAAAACTTCGAGATCAGAAGATTTGAACAAGATCCTATTCAGAAAGATAAAATTCATTTAGACATTCACATGAAGCCTTATTTCCCTGCGAAAAACTTCCTGATTAAAATGGATGGTCATAAAGGAACAGACGGTAATGAATGGGAAACTGAATATGAACAGAAATAATCTGTAAAATTTAATATAAACATCACTTATGTAAGTGTTTACGGCATATTCCATTATTGGTAATATTATTTTTTTTAAACCTTAAAACATTTAATTATGTCATTTAAAGCAAAATTCAAAGTTGCGGGCAAAGAGCGCAACATCATCGCTGTAGATTTCGGAATGCTACAGGAAACAGATCCAACAGGAAGACCTTCTTCTGTCGTAAGAGGAGGGAAAATTCACTTAACTGTTGAAGGAACGGGAGAGACCGATCTTTTTGAATGGATGACGAACTCATTCGAGAGAAAAGACGGAAGTGTTGTATTTTTAAAAAGAGACAGTGAGGCAACGCTGAAAGAGTTGAAATTCAAAGAAGCTTATATTGTAAAGTATAAGGAAGATTTCGATGCATCCAGCCAAAATCCTCTTACAGAAACCTTTGTACTTTCTGCAAAAGAAATCGAGTTGGGAAGTGCAAAACATATTAATGAGTGGGTGTAACTCATGTTTGTGAGTCCAAGAGCCTTTCCATACAATTCATAACCTTTAATATTAGAAAGGCTTGCGGACCTTTTTTTAAAAAAACATAGAAAGAAAATTAACTAAATTAAAAAGTAACAATTATGTCATTTAAAGCAAAATTAAAAGTAGCAGGAAAAGAATATAACGTTTTGAATATCAGCTACGGTTTGTTTCAGGAAACAGACGCAACAGGAAGACCATCTACCGTAACAAGAGGCGGAAAAATAGATGTGGTGGTAGAAGGAACGGGTGCCACAGACCTTTTCGAGTGGATGACCAATTCTTTTGAAAGAAAAGACGGAAGCGTAGTTTTCGTAAAAAGAGATAACGATGCTACCTTGAAAGAATTGAAATTTACGGAGGCTTACTTAGTAAAGCATAAAGAAAATTTCGATGCTACGGGAGAAAATCCTTTAACAGAAGCTTTCACTATTTCAGCAAGAAAAATTGAATTAGGATCGGGAGCTTACGAAAACGAATGGGTATAAAGTTTTCATAAACCGGAAATAGGCTACGGGTAAATGCCTGTTTCCACTTTCAATGAGTGATAGGCAATCTTCGGTGTAAAGCCGCAATATTGCTTATTGCTCATTACCTATTAATTATTAACTCCAAAAAACACAAACTATGTCATTTTTATCAAAATTAGAATTAGACGGTAAAATATATAACATTATTGAATGTAAATATAATTTCAAACAATCTATTGACGGGACAGGAAAACCACAGGGTATGCCTCAAGGTGGCGAAATTTTCCTGAGAATAGAAAGCACCGGAAATCCCGAATTATTAGGCTGGATGCTTGATCATAGCCAGACGAAAGACGGCAAAATTACTTTTTTCCGACGCGATGCCATGAGTAAACTTCAGGAACTTAGTTTTGAAAAGGCCTATTGCATTGATTTTACTGAAACTTTCCACGCATATAATGAAGATCCTTTACAGATTGAAATGCACCTTATTGCAAGAAAATTCGATGTTAATGGAGCTATTCATGAAAAATCGTGGAAATAAGTCTATTTACTTTTTATCAATTATTAAAATTTTATAACCAAAAAAGCACAATTATTATGGAAGAAAACAACAACAATCACGAAGAAGACAGCGAAAAATATTATAACTCCGATTTTGGGAGGCTGAATCATCCTGATGATCTAAAAAAATATTTTTCGATGCGGAGTTTTCAGGATTTTCTGAATGATCCGACCAACCCGATTGTCTACACCACGTTGAGCATGGACGGAAAGCCGTTTCTGGAAAAATCTTCCTTTTCCGTTGAGCTGAACCAGTTTACCAATGAGCATGACACCTTCACGATCACTGTTCCCGACGATGCTTTGGATAGTTTCAAAGGCTATGTGATGGAAAACTCTAAGAATATTTTAGGCAAAACCATTACCATCAATATTCATCGGTATGGCAATATCCGTCAGGTTTTTGTGGGTATTATCGCGAATATTCGAAACCGAAAAGAGAATGGTTACGGAGAACTTTATATCACCGGATATTCGCCGACAATGCTGATGGAAAGTGGAAAAAAATGCCGCAGCTTTGAAGGAAAATCGCTGGAGCAGATCATCAAGGAAATCGTTTCGGAATATCCCGATGAAGCCCATATTTTGGTGCATCATCCCAATACGGAGTATTCGCTTCCATACACGGTTCAGTACAAAGAGTCAGATTATCAGTTTATTAAAAGGCTCGCAACGAGGTTTGGTGAATATTTTTATTACAACGGCCAGCAGCTTTTATTTGGCAATAAAGTGCAGGATATGTTGGATTTGGAGGAAAACAAGAACTTAATTGAAGTTGAGTTTCAAATGAATATCAAGCCACAGAATTTCAGCTATTCGGCGTATGATGTTCAAGTGGGTGAAAATATTGATTATCAGTCGAATTCTGTTCAACATCAATATAAAGAAAATCCGTTTCAGGCGGTGGCGATCAATGCTTCGGAAAGTGTTTACAAAAAGAGATCCGAAATGTTTTACAATCATACCGGAATTTCGAATAATACATCGAGAGAGCTGAAAGATTCGGTGAGAAGGGAGCGCGAAAACCGTGAAAATTTAATTATGATTAAAGGGAAAAGTCGGGATCCGCTTTTGAAAATAGGAGGTTTGGCAAAACTGATCGATATCAATGATAATCCGATGGAAACGTACCGCATCATTGAGCTTAAGCATTATCACGATGGCAATGAATATTATAATGAATTTGTGGGAATTCCGGACTTGGAAAATGCGCCGTATCAGGATTCAGACGCGGTTCCTTTTGGTGAGGAGCAGTCGGCCAGAGTGGTTGATAATAACGATCCTTCGGGTATGGGAAGGGTGAGGGTGCAGTTTCAATGGCAGGAAAGAAAGGGCGAGAAATCGCCGTGGTTGAGGACAAAAACATCCTATGCGGGAGCATCGAGAGGTGATTATAAAATTCCGGAAATAGGTGATGAAGTTTTGGTAAATTTTGAAAGTAACAATGCCGAAAAGCCTTATGTTTCTGGAGCGATGTATAATGGTAAAGAAGTCAGCGGTTATGCGACGGCGGATAATCGTTATAAAGTGCTTCATTCCCGCATCGGAAACCGTCTGATTATGGATGATGAAACGGGAGATGTGACCCTGGAAAGTCAGAAAGGGCAGACGATTGCGGTTTTCTATGGTGACGGAAATATTGACATCATGGCTCCGAAGAATATTAATTTAATGGCTGGAGAAGATGTGAATATTACTGCTGGAAAAAATATGAATACCAATGTCGGGATGAATTCTACAGAAACGGTGGGAATGAACAAATCTGTGGGAGTTGGAATGATGAGTATGGTGGCCATAGGAACAGATTTTATCACCAACGTGATGGGAAAAATGGTGGAATATATCACTGGAAATAAGGAAAGTGAAGTAAAAAAAGGATCTACTATTATTAATAACGAAAAAGGAGTTATGGTAAATAGCAATGGTACGATTATTAAGCAGGCTCAGCAAGAAGTGAAAATTAATAGCGGTGAAAAGTCTAAAAATCATTAATTATGAGTAAAGAAACATATATTGGCGGCAAACTTATAGAGAGAATAGAAGGTGATTACAGGATATTATCTGATTCGGACATTCAATATAACTGTAACCTTTTCGAAGTGGAAGGGATTGATAGAGGATTAACCTATAGTAATCCTGAAGATATTGATTTTGGGAATGCTTTTATACCCATAGTTTCAATTGTTCCCAATAGTAAAGACTATGAGTTTAAAGATAAAGATGGTTATTGGAAATTAGATGTTAGAATTGATAATGACAAAAGATCTCCGAAAATGCAAAGAGTAAGATTAGTTTCTACGAAGTCAAAAGTTAAATTAAAATTTAAAGTAGAAAAAGGGAATAAAACAGCAGATGATGATACAGGAATTATAGTAGCAGATATTTATAATACTTCTAACCAAAAAGCAGAATCAAAAAAAATAAAAACGTCTTATGGAAGCAGTTTTGAAATGGAAATTGACAGTTTTAAGGTAAGCCTAATTAAATTTTATGCAGACGATGATGATTTATATTTTGATGGAGGAATATCTCATGTATTCTGTGGAGGAATAAGAATTGGGGACTGTCAGGATGAGTTAAAAATGCAGACAACAAAAACTTTAAATCTTACACCCAAGCAGAAAGATATTTTTAAATCTACAGTTTTAGTTGAATCATCTGGTGGAGTCAAAGAATTAGAAGATATAGCGTACATTTATCTTAATTTAGTAAATGATTTAGGGTTTGAAAAAGGTATGAGTAGATCTAATGCCTATCTTAAGAAGCAATTTATGTATAAAGTTCATATGTATCGTTTAGGAAACAAAGAATTTGGTGAAGAGATAGGAGAAATTAAGAAGAATACGGCTAGTTATGGAAAAAAAGTTAGCATTTTTTATGAAGAGTATATTAAAAAAGAAGATAGACAACAGGCTCAGGAATATTGTAAATTTATTGATGAAAAAATTCTCTGCGAAAATCCTAAGACTAAATATCTTGGTTGGCATGGGCAAGGGAATAATGTTGCAGATATGCAAATTAATGATGGAATAAATGGTCAATGGGAAACTGCAAGACAATATTATTGGCTACAAAAACAATGTAAAGTTCAAGAAAAATTAGTTGTAGAACTAAAAGGATTTAATCTGAGAAGGATAAATTCAACTACATGTATTTATCATTTAGAGAAAATTATTAAATATTTTAAAGAAAATCCTAGTAAATTTTCTCATCCTGTTAAAGCAATACCATATGATCCCAATGTTTTATAAAAAAGTTATATCTGTAATATTATTAATACTATTTGTTACTTGTAGCAAAAAAACGTCCTCATTAAAAGATGGGAACAATCAACTATCTGAATTGAAGAGTTTTTTAATGCATAACAAAGGCTATCCAATAGACTCTTTTAGAATAAATCTCACTAATGATAATGTTCCTGATTATCTTTTTTTTGATGAAATGGATTATAATAGTCCTATCTTTTTCTTTGACGGAAAAACAGAAAAAAGTATTATCAATGAAAAAAATATAACATCCCGTTTTTTTAGTTTTGATTCTATATATGTAAAATGCAATAAAAAGGAAATTGGATTATTAATTAAAGATAGTAATGGAGGAAGTGTAGGAGAGAATCGTTATTGTAAAATACTAAAATTTAATCCTTTAAAAAATTCAATAAAAACCATTTTTGAATATCCTAGTCTTGTAAGAAATGGAGAAAATATAAGAGAAGTGAATTACATACAAGTATCTAAATCTAAAGAAAACTGCGTAGAAACTATTACTATTTTTAAAGGTGAATTATTAGGAAGTATAGAAGATGAAAATTTAAATATCCGTCCAATAAATAAGATTCCACTTAAAATATTTACATATAATCCCCAAGAGGGAATATTTGAGCAAATGAAATGAATGCTTTGTTGTATAAATATATGTACTCAAGTATAATGAAAATACTTATAAAGACCATTTTTCATATAAGGATTGTATACTTCATAAAAAAATTACACGTGATTCGGGATATGTAGCTATTTTAGTAAGGAAGGAAATATATTCAAATTTAATATAGAAAAAAAATATCCCGAAGAAGCAAAAAATTTAGGTAGTGGTACTTCAATAGTAAAAATTGGAGTGGTGCAGCATCACTAACAAATGATAAAACAGCATCTACAAAATTTGGAATATGGAAAATACAAAGAAAATATTAAAATTAATATCATGTATTTTGATTCTTTCTTGTCATGGTAGTTCTCATCCTAAATATTATAATCGAGAAGGGGAACAAATAGCAGCAAAGGATATTTACATTACTAAATTTAACTTGTATAAATATAAAGGAAATATTGTTTTAGGCTCACCGTATGTAATTGTCAGTTCTAATAATGACGAAAAGCTACTAAAAAAGGAAAATGGAATTTTATTACAAGACTCTATCTTTTCTGAGAAAAAGGTTTGTATTACAACGTTAATAAAATTATTGATACTTGTACATATACAGAAATAAGAAAAAATAAAATTTATAAAGATAAAAGTAACATATATTTTAATACATCAACCACCAATAATAATGATGCTTATTTTATAATGGATTTGGATCCTGTCAAGTCTGAAATACTTCCAGGAAGCTATATTAAAGATATGAGAAGCATCTATAGTTTCGGAGGTGTCAATTGTATTAAAATGGATAGCATATTACCTGAAAAATTTACTGTTTTAAAATTAAAAGATACTATATCAAATAAAGTATTCTATCGTGGTATATTTAAGAAAAATCTCTATTGGAACGAATCAAAAATGAATAGAGAAGAACTAAAGAACCTTCCTATCAATCATAAGCAAAAAGATTCATTACTAAAATCCCTCTTTTAATAGCGTTGAAAAATTTTTATGTGGAAAATATTATTTTATGCAATTTTCTTAGTGATCATCTTTTCCTGTAAAAGACAGAATAAAAATTATAATAATACATTTTTAGTAAAGGATGGTGACGGACAAATATTATTTAAAGCTCCCTATTATTCTAAAAGTGCGAATGACAAAAATTTTTATACAAAAAATGATACTGTATTTTTTAAGGTTGTATATACTTTGAATAATGATGAGTTGCCTCTCAAAGATGTTATAGATATTAATACATTTGTCTTGATTCCCAGTACAGAAGCAGAGAAAAAAAAGATCAATAATATTTATTATCAGAATAATCCGTTTTATAATTATTTTAAAGACAAAAATTACGTCTACATATATGATGATAATTCTTCCAAGCCCAGATTTTTTCAGGTAGGTAGTAGTTCGAATTATAATCTTCTAGGAGGAGCTTATTTAGAAGTTAATAATAAAATTTACTGGAGAGGATTAGAGGTTGTAAAAGCCGATATCAATTCATTTAAAGTTATGAAGGTTCAAAAAAACAAATCTGAATGGGAAGCTTCAATTGGTATTGATCAAAATTATTTGTACAGTGGTAATATCATTATGACATTAAAGCAATTTAATGAAAATTACTTGTGGGAAGAGAATCAAAAAAAAAATTACTAAAAAGATTTGAGAAGTACAGGTAAGGGAAACAAATGTAAGTTTTCTAAAAAAGGCATTAAAGAAGGAATCTAGTTACTTTCTTTATTTTGGAAAAATAATACACCTTTATAAAATTAGAAAACCTTTTCAAAGAGTAAAAGTTTTCATTTTATTTATGAAATAGGTGATGAAGTTTTGGTAAATTTTGAAAGTAACAATTCCGAAAAGCCTTACGTTTCGGGAGCGATGTATAATGGAAAGGAAGTCAGCGGTTATGCGACGGCGGATAATCGTTATAAAGTGCTTCATTCCCGCATAGGAAACCGTCTGATTATGGATGATGAAACGGGAGATGTGACCCTGGAAAGTCAGAAAGGGCAGACTATTGCAGTTTTCTATGGTGATGGAAATATTGACATTACGGCGCCGAAGAATATTAATATTTCGGCGGTAGAGAATGTGAGTATAACTGCCGGAATGAATATTACTTCTAATGCAGGCATGAATATTTCTGAAACTGCAGGGACAAGCCATAGTAGTTTTGCGGGTGGTATGATGATTCAGAATGCGGTGGCGGATTATTCTTTGATGGCTGCTAATATTATGGAAGTGGCACAGGGGGAACGAAAATCTAGAGCGAAAGAAGTTACCGATCAATCTAAAGAAAAGAAAATCATATCTGAAAATAAAAACGAAGTTCATACAAAAGGTACTTTTGATAATAATAGTGGTGAAAATTCTAAAATGCATTAAGTTATGGAAGGAGGAAAATTACGAGAATAGTTGGAGGTACGAACAGTATTGTCACAGTTATTTATTTACTGATATACAATTCAAAAGTAAAAAATATATATATAATTTTAATACAATTAATTACTATTGGTACTCTGTCCGCAATGGATGACTATTACCTTACCAATCTTATTGTTTGTGTTCCTACATTTTTTATTTTACAATATTTTTTTCTATATCGCTACAATGATTTTTTATGAAAAGTAAAGTTGGTTTGAATAATTGCATATGAAATATGAATAAAAAGAAAATATTCTTGATTTTATTATTCGTTCTTACTTCATGTCACAATGAGTGGGTATTTCGACCAGAGATTCGAGGTACTATATTGAGCTTTGATTCTAATAAGCCATTGTTAAATGCGAAAAATAGAAACAGTACCAATATAAAGTGAACCAGTAGATTATACCACTTCTAAAAGTACAGGAAGATTTATTTTAACCAAAATATCTTCTGAAAGCTGGACTTTTTTAGGAATGGAAAAACCAAAAGGCTCTGCATTAACAAATAAGATAGTTATAAAAGCAGATGGGTATGCAAACGACACTGTGGACTATACAACTTACTCATCTAAAAATAATGTGATTGATCTCGGAGAAATTTTCTTGAAAAGGAAAAATTAATATTAGAAGTTCTATATTGAATCTAATTATTTTTTAAGACGTGCCGCGGCTGAAAAAGATGTTTTGAGTTTATTGTGGTTTAAAAAAATTAAAATATTGTAAAGTTATTATTGTTTTATTTTCCATAAAGAACAATATTATAAGGACACTATATCTAGTATTCAAATTCAAAACGGAGAAAAACAAAAGGAACTTTTTAAAGGTGATACAATATTTATATTAAAGAATAAGGTTAAAGATTCTATTCTTAAAATTAACGGGATCATAATATATTGAACGTATGAAATTATCAAAACAGCTATTAATTTTCATCTATATTTTTAGTATTAATTTATTTGTAAGCTCATGTCAAAAAAATACAATAAAAAGTAAGAATAGAGAAATTGTTGATTATTATAATGGAATAGTGGTAGATGAGAATAAAAAACTCATTAAGAATGTTGAGGTTAAAATGTATACTGTAGATCAGGAGAAGGGAACTATAGTTAAGGATATAAAACCTTCAATAACCTATACAAACGATAAAGGATATTTTAGAATAAATGATAAGTCAATAGATATTTTGCATGTCCAAACAGAAATAAAAATGCTTGTTTTTAATAAAAAAGGTTATCAATTAGATAGTATTCCCACAAATATTGGCACTTCTAGCTATAGACCAAAATATGATGATTTTGAAGGATTGTTTTTCATTTTTAAAACTCCTGATACTGTTACTCTTCATAAATGTATTGATGAGTATCGAAAATTGAAATAATATTATGAAACTGCTACTATATTTTTTTACAATTATCTGCTTTCTCGGATGCACTAGAGAATATATTGTAATGCCGAATGTAAAAGGTAGAGTTTATTCCAAAGTAGATAAAAAGCCAATAAACGGAGTAGAATTTTTCGTAAGTAAATTTGCTATTAATAATTTTGATACAATCAAAACAGATGAAAAAGGTAGGTTTTTGGTGTTTGGTTGGTTTGAAAACAGTCATTCCAATGTTAGAAAATATGCGCCTATTGTTCAACAAGTTTTCTTTTTGAAAAAGGATCAAACTTATAAATACATCAACGTGAAAAAATATTATAATAAAGAGGATTATAATAAAAAAGATACAATTGATTTAGGCATAGTTTATTTTGAAGATTTAAAAAGTATAGAAAAAGATTCTATTCCTGAGTAATTTATAATTAAGAAGTTACTTTAAAAGATAAAATGAGAATGGTTATAGCAGAAAGAGATGTTTTAGGCTTAATATGGTTAACAAAACTAAACTAAAATGATTAAAACAATCTTTTATTTATTCGTAGTGAATATTTCCCTATCCTGTGTTAAAGATACTAAGAGAATAGGAATGAATTGCTATGTATATGACTTTGATACTAAGAAACCCATTAATAATGTTGAAGTATGTCAATTAATAAATGATGAAGAACAAATAATAGCAAGAACATCAATAAATGGAAATTTTAAGGTACAAGAAGTGACGAAATTGAAATTAGGAATGGAGAGCCATAAATTAGCAAACTTAATCCTTTTAAAGAAGGAAGGATATGTCACAGATACTATAGAAACATATGGTAATAAAAATGATTTGTATCACGAAGATTCTATATTCCTTAAAAAATAATTTATCTATTAAATAAAGTTCAAATCGATCAAACTATTCTCAGGATATGATTCATCATAATAGAGAACTGTAGATTCCTGCATTTTAAAATATATCATCACACTTTCTACAGTATAAGGTAATGTTATTTCTTTATCATATTGAATTCCATTTACTTGGTATTTTAACTTTATGAAAGTAACAATATTTTTAGGATTGTAGAAAAAAGCATTTTTTATCACATAAAAAGGAACAAAAAGATTAATAAAATCTTGAAAATTAGTTGGATTAGAAGTTTGCTTTTCTTTTATCTTTATTATTGAATTTATCAAATCTATTTTTAATGGAGTCCATTTTTAAGCAAATAATCAATTTGAGATTGCTTTATTTTTTGATCTGAAGTTTTGTTTACATAGTATATCGCAATATAGCAGAGTAATAAAACTGTACAAAAAATTAATAACAGGTAAAAATTTTTCATCGAATGCATTTTAAGAATAAAGGTAATAATATTCTCAAATAAAAAAGTCTTACAAAATAATTTGTAAGACTTTGATTTGCAGAGAGGAAGGGATTCGAACCCTCGATACAGTTACCCGTATACTACCTTTCCAGGGTAGCTCCTTCAACCACTCGGACACCTCTCTTTATTCGAGACTGCAAAAATAGAGTATTTTCCCGAATCTGCAAATAATAAATTCAATTACTCAGAAATTTCTCCACAAAGGCTTCTGGCAAAGTTATCGGCGAAGCTTCCGTGGTAATTCGGGTTGTCGATTAAGTGCATGGCTTTGGTGATCGCGCTTTCCGCAGTAATATCTGTTCCGCTGATGGCGCCGATTCTTGAAAAAATATTACTGTTTTCATATTTTCCAAACGAAATACCTCCTGAAATACACTGACTTACCACCACGATTTCCGTTCCGTTATTTCGGATTTGCTGAAGCGTCTCTACCGTTTTTTCACTGCTGAAAATCGTTCCTGAACCGAAAACCTGAAGAATAAGAACTTTCATTGTCGGAATTTCTTTAAAATGATTCAGATTCATTCCAGGGAAAATTCTCCAGAAAATAATATCTTCCGAAATATGATCGTCTACATGAAATTCAATTCTAGGATCACAACGATGCAAATTATCTTTAATAATATTTAAATGAACTCCCGATTGCCCAAGAATAGGATAGTTCGGACTTGAATAGGCATCAAAATATTCCGCAGAATATTTCAGAGTGCGGTTTCCCCTCAATAATTTATATTCAAAATAAATCGCAACTTCCTGAATAACCGCATCATTTTGCTCATACAGACTGGCGTAATACAAACTCGTTAACAGATTTTCTTTTGCGTCCGTTCTTAAATCTCCAATAGGAAGTTGTGAACCTGTCAAAATAACGGGTTTAGTCAAACCTTTTAGCATGAAACTTAATGCAGATGCAGTATATGACATGGTGTCTGTTCCGTGAAGAATCAAAAATCCGTCATATTTCTGATAATTTTTATGAATGTAATGAGCAATCACTTTCCATTCCTCAGGTCCCATGTCTGAAGAATCCAGCGGCTTTTCAAAAGGATGAACGAAAACTTCACATTCCATCAGTTTCATTTCGGGCATTTTCTCAAAAATATTTCCAAAATCAAAGGCGCGGAGGCTTCCGGTTTCATAATCTTTTTCCATACCAATGGTTCCACCAGTATAAATAAGCAGGACTTTACGTTTCATTTTTTACTTTTATTAAAGAATTTGAATTTCTTTCAGGTTCAGAATTTCAAAATTACGTTAATTTGCAAAGATTTGAAAATGAATGAAACGCTAATGGCAAAATTGTCTAAAAATTAAGTCATTCCCAGAAATGTTTCATTCAGCTATTGAAAAAAATAACTAAATGCAGAAAGATTTAGAACAGACGTTTGAATATTTAAAACAGTTTTTAACCGAAGAAAGATTACAGAAAATAGATCATTTTTCTCAGGAAAGTTCAGATTTTGTGCTTCCGGTGGTAGAAGATGTGTATCAGTTCAGAAATGCAGCAGCTATTGTGCGTTCGACGGAAGCTTGTGCGTTTCATAAAGTAGTGGCTTTGCAGGAAGAGTATAGTTTTGAACCCAATCTTCGCGTAACAAAAGGTGCCGATACTTGGGTTGAGGTAGAAAAACTTCCCCGAAATATGGAATCTTTTCAGAAAATAAAAGACCGAGGATACAAAATTGTAGCTGTTTCGTTGGAAAATAATGCGAAAATGCTTCCCGAATACGAAATTACCGAACCTATTGCCTTAGTTTTTGGAACTGAAATGGAAGGGGTTTCTAAAGAAATTCTTGAGTTTGCAGACGAGACGTTAGCGATTCCGATGTATGGTTTTACGAGAAGTTTTAATGTTTCGGTGGCGGCTTCGATCTGTATGTATGAACTGAAACAGAAATTGATAAAATCAGGTATTGATTATAAATTGAATGAAGAAAAGCTGTTAAGAATGAAAATTCTTTGGGCGGTTAATTCAATGAGAAGCGGACAGCAGATTTTTGAAAAATATCTGAGAGAAAATAATATTGATTGGAAATAATGAAAAAGGAGACTGTTATTAAGTCTCCTTGTTTTTATATCAAATTGTAATAATTCCACGCTGCGACAAAGATTCCTGCCGTTTCCGTTCGTAATCTTTGATTTCCTAATGAAACTGCTTTTACATTATTTTCAGCCAAAAACGAAATTTCTTTTTCCGAAAAATCTCCTTCAGGACCAATAAAGAAAGTTATATTTTCCAATGTTGGAATTTCTTTCAAATCAATTCTTTCTAAATTCTCATGACAATGCGCCACAAAAGTTGTTTCCGGATTAGTTTTCTTCAGAAAATCCTGAATTTTAATAATATCATTAATAACAGGAAAATGAAATCTCAAACTTTGCTTTGAAGCAGCAATAGCTTGTTTTTTCAGTTTATCGATGTTGATATTTTTCCTTTCTGTTTTTTCGGTTTGCAGAATGGTAATTTCTGAAATTCCCATTTCCACGGCTTTTTCTACAAAAAACTCAATACGGTCAATATTTTTAGTCGGAGCAATCGCAATATGAAGTTTTGAACTGAAATTTGGTAAATCTGTCTTTATTTCAGAAACTTCAATATTGGCCTTTTTTCCTTCAATCATTAATGTTCCGGAAGCCAGATTTCCCTTTCCGTCCGTTACATGAATTTCCTCGCCATTTTTCATTCGAAGAACTTTTACAATGTGTTGTTGCTCTTCATCGTTGATGATTGCTTTTCCGTTATTTATTTCTCCAAAAAAAAGTTTCATAGGTAAAATATTTAGAATCTGCCTGAATTTTATTTAAAAGAATTCTTAAAAGTAAATTTCATTATCGCTTAAAAATGCCACTCCCGTTTTTATCGTCGTGTAAATATCACCCTCGCAATCACGATAAGTACACGCATAAATTTCTTCAACCCAAAGATTATTTAGGAAAATAAGATTCAGGTATTCTTTTTTTCTTAAATTATTTTTAATCGATAAATAATCACCTTCTTTTGGTTCATATTCAAAACTAAAAACGTTCTCTGAGTTTATTTTTTCAATAATTTCTTCTTTGATATTCTGAATAAATCCTGTTTCTGAGCCGATCATGCCGAAATCTCCGTCAAATTCTTCATTAACTTCGTTTTTCCCTATTATGGTTTCTAAAACCCAATAATATTTTGAATTCTTTTTAGAATGCTTTTCGAGTATTTTTTCTTCTAACAGTATTCTCATAAATCGTATTTTGACGTGGCAGAGGTTCTCAAATCAGTAAATTCGCCTCTCTCAAATTTCAATTGTGCCACCATGGCAATCATTGCGGCATTGTCGGTTGTATATTCAAACTTAGGAATATAGATGTTCCAGCCCAATTTTTCGTGATTGTTCTGCATTACTTTTCGCAATTCAGAATTGGCAGAAACACCACCGGCAATGGCAACTTCTTTTATATTTAAATCTTTTGCCGCTTTTTCCAGTTTAGTCATCAAAATTTCGATAATGGTTTTCTGTACAGAAGCACAAAGATCAATTAAATTATTTTTAATAAAATCAGGGTCTCTTTTAACTTCTTTTTGTATAAAATATAATACAGAAGTCTTGATTCCGCTGAAAGAATAATCATAATTCTCTAATTTTGGTTTATTAAATTTAAAGGCATCAGGATTTCCTTCTTTTGCCAGTCTGTCGATAATCGGACCTGCTGGATAATCTAAATCGAAGATTTTTCCGATCTTATCGAATGCTTCTCCGGCCGCATCATCAGTGGTTTTTCCAATGATTTCCATATCAAAATAATCTTTCACCAAAACAATCATCGTGTGCCCACCACTTACCGTAAGACATAAAAACGGAAATTTGGGCGGCATAGGATTTGCATCCTCAATGAAATGTGCTAAAATGTGCGCCTGGAGGTGGTTTACTTCAATTAACGGAACATCTAAACTCATTGCCAATGACTTAGCAAATGAGGTTCCTACAAGAAGCGAACCTAAAAGTCCGGGGCCACGTGTAAATCCTATAGCAGAAATTGCATTTTGTTGTATATTTGCTTTGGTTAAAGATTTTTCAACAACGGGGATGATATTCTGCTGATGTGCGCGCGATGCCAGTTCAGGAACTACACCGCCATATTCTTTATGGATTGCCTGAGTCGCAGCGATATTCGAAAGAATAGAATTTCCCTTGATGATAGCTGCTGATGTATCGTCGCAGGACGATTCAATACCTAAAATTATAGAGTCGCTCATAATAATGGCAAAGTTAGAGAATAATAACGAGAATGAGAACAAAAAATCAGTAGCTGGCAACTTAGGTGATCAGGTACATAAGGCTGTAGAAAATGCTGAAGATGTTGTAAAGGAGACAGTTAAAGAAGCGTCTGAGCTGGCATCAGATGCCATTCGCCATCCCGTGGAAACAGCTGAAGAGTTTGGGAAACAGGCGATAAAAGATGTTACCAGCTATTCTTGGTGGGCAAAATTGTTGCTGATTCTTTTCTGGCTTGGGTTTGGACTTATCACGGCTATTGTTATTATTATCAATCTTCCGATCACGAAACAATGGGCGGCAGATCAGGCTTTGCAATTGGTTAACCGAGATTTTAAGGCACAAATGTCTACCGAAAGTGTTGAAGTTAATTTTTTCGGAAATGTAAAGATCAAAGGTTTAAAAATAAAAGATAATAAAGGGCTCGATTTTATTACAGCTAAAGAATTTATCGCCAATTCCGACTGGTTTTCTTTAGCAACGAACATCGGAAAAAATAATTCTTTAAGCTTTAATTCTTTAACCTTAAAAAACGCCGACGTAAAAGTTATTACCTACAAGGGCGACAGTATTTCAAACTTTATACGTTTTACCCAGTTATTCGACAGCGGGAAAAAAAGAGACCCCAGCAAGCCGCCATTTCAGTTAAATTCAAGATTACAGATCTTAGATTCTAAAGTTTCTATTGTTAATTTAAATTCTCCGGGAGATAAAGGAAAATGGCTTACAGCAACCAACTTTAATCTTAAAGCTCCCAATGTAAAAGTAAACGGAGCCAATATTTCTGCGATCATCAATAATATGTCCTTCGTCACTAAAAGATGGGGAAAATCTCATTTTGTAGATACCTTTTCTACGGAATTATCTCTGACGCCGGATTTTCTTTCGCTTAAAGATTTAACGTTAAATACAGATCATTCGCTGTTGCAGGGTGATATAAAATTTAATCTTCATGATGGTTCCTGGTCTGAGTTTGCAGATCGTGTTCGTTGGGACATGAATCTTGAGCAGGGAAGCCAGTTGAGCGGTTATGATATCAGTTATTTCGTGACCAATTGGGATAATTTTATTCCTTTTAATGTCTCCGGAACAATGACGGGGCCTTTAAATAAATTTAATCTCGAAAATTTCCATATCAGTAATCCTAGTGTAAATGTTGCTACCAAAACAATGAAGGTCAATAATTTACTGAAGGGTAATTTTTTAATTGAAACAAATGATCTTTCTGCAGATTTTACCTATAAAGATCTAAAAGCGATGATGCCGAAGTTTATTTCTACCAAAATGAAAAATTTTGCGGATGATTTTGGTAAATTGAAATATAACGGGGCAGCAAGAGTAACTCCTGAACAGGTGTATGTGGCAAGCGGAAATTTATTAACAGGGATCGGACAGGCAAAAATTACTAAATTTTCTCTTTCGGATTACAGCACGGCAGTGCCGAAATTTTCTGGACTTGCGGAAGTGAAGGATCTGAATACTTCGGTTATTACCAAAAATAAAACGGTGGGTCTTATTTCGGGAAGATTTGATATCAACGGGCAAAGTTTCGATGTGAATACAATGAAACTGACTACCAAGTCTCAGATCACCAGCATTGAAATCATGGATAAAGAAATTAACAATCTTTATCTGGATGGTTTACTCGATCATAAAAAATATAACGGATTGATTACCATTAATGACGAACAGGCAAAAGCAACCATAAAAGGTTTAATTGATTTCAGTACCTCACGTGTAGCTATGAATGTAGATGCAGATGTGAGTTATTTAAACATGAATTATTTTACCAACAAGCCCGGAAATCAAATCGTGAGCGGAAAAGTGGTTGGTAAGATGTCGATGTCTTCTGTAAATGATCTGACGTTAGATGTGGAGGCAAATAGTTTGAATTTTGCAACAGCTACTCAAAAATATAATATTCCGAGTGCCAAGCTAAAAACTTTTGTGGAAGGAGGAAACCGTGTAATTGATGTAGATGCGCCAGGAGCTGCTAACGGAAAAATTTCCGGTCGATATAATCTTGCTGATTTAGCGGGAATGGTAGAAAACGGTTTAGGGAAAATCCTAGTGGGTCCACCGCCGAGAAAGTTATATCGAGGACAAAACTTTACAATGGGCTTTGATGTACAGCAAGGTTTGGTTAATTATTTCCTACCTGATCTAAGAATTCCGCAAGGAGCAAAAGTAGAAGGAGAATATGACGGAAATTCTAATAATCTGATTCTGAATCTTGATGCGGCTTCATTGAAATATATGATGACCAAAACTGAGGAAATCACCGAAGCAGATAAAGCACTGGCTGCTGCCAATCCTGATTATAAACTCAATGACAGAGAGAACATCCGCAAAGACAGTGCGATGGTAGACAGCGTTGTGGTGAGAATCAATACCGCAAATCTAAGCGAGCAGCTGTATGCTAAAGTAAGCAGACTTCAGTACAATAAAAATATTATCAAAGATCTTGTGTTAAGCGGTAAAAATGAAGATAATTCCACTTTGCATTTATCGACTACCTTTAAACACGGAAGCCCTGAAGATGAGATTGAAGATAAATTAAAAGCGTATGCAATAAATGTAGATCAGTCGACCAATGAAATTGGGGATTATGTTTTCAGGTTTGAACCTACCGAAGTGAAGTTCAACAATGTTACCTGGGCTGTTGATACAAGTCCGGCGCTGAATCATTCTATTACCTATCGTAAAAAAACAGCAGATTTTGATATTCAGAACCTTCGAATATATTCTGATAATAGTGCGTTGCTTATAAAAGATGCTCAGTTTAAATCTGCCAAGGATTTTTATGTGGAAGCCGATATCGACAATTTTGCGATAGAGAAACTTCTGGAAATGCAGTCTGGGGGAAATTCAATGAATATTAAAGGTTTAGCTAACGGAAGTGTGAAAATCCGAATGGATAAAAACACGTTGCAACCTTTGGTAGATATGACGATTGACGATATCATGATGAACGGAAACGATATGGGAGACATTACCATTTCTGCAACCAACGGTTTCTCCCTTAATGTTTATGATATTGATGTAAAAGTAAGTTCGGCAGGTGTTTTAGGTAATAATAGCTTAAACTTAACCGGAACTGTAAATAATAATACAGCCACGCCAACTATTGATCTTACCGCAGAAATGCGCGATTTTGATTTGGCGTTTACGCAACAGTTCGTACAGTCCATTTTTGGAAATCTGCGCGGAAAAGCCACCGGAGATCTTAAAATTGCCGGAAAATTCAACGACCTTGATTATAGTGGAGATATTGGTTTAAAAGGTTTTGGATTAAAACTGTTGTTTACCGGAGTTGATTATTCGTTTGATGATACAGTGGTTCCTTTATCAAAAGGATTAGCGATTCTTAACAATATTGAAGTTCACGACGGAAGATCTAATTCTAAAGGAAATATTTCCGGGGCGATTCAGTTTGAAACGCTTTCATCAATGGGTGTCAACCTTGTGATGAGAGCTGATAATTTATTAATGTTGAATACCACTCAAAAAGATTCTGATCTATTCTGGGGAAGGGTTTACGGTCAGGGAGATTTGTATGTGGATGGCCCGGTTTCAGGATTGAATATTTCAACTCCGAATATGAAAGCGTTGAATGGAAGTACATTTACTTTCAATTCAGGATCGACATCGAATGTTGAAGAATTTAAAATGCTGAGGTTCCTGAAAGAAGGAAAAGACGGTTTGGTAACACTTGAGGAAAAGAAGAAAACGGGAGCCAATATGAATATCGACTTTAATCTGGATGTTGATAAAGGAACTACCGTAAATGTTTTGATTGGTGATGATGTCGGGAATATTACCGTAAAAGGTGTTGCGGATGATTTACGTTTTGTAATGAGCCGCCAAGGTAATATCGGAATGGGTGGAACCTATAAAGTAGATAACGGAACATTTGTTTCTAAAGCGATTCTTAACAAAACCTTCCAGATAGATAAAGGAAGTAGTATTCGTTGGGATGGTGATGCCATGAAGCCGGCTCTTGATATTAAAGCCAATTATGTAAGAATGGTTTCCAATGCAGGTCAGTATCTGAACATGGGAAGCCTGCAGCCGATCAGTATTTTATTACAGGCCAATATTACGCAATCATTGGTTGATCCTAAGATTGATCTGAATGTTACCGCGATGGATGTTTCAAGTCAGGTGAAGGAAACGCTGGCTGCTAAAATGAGTCAGGAAGGTGAAAAGGTACTTCAATTCGGTTCTATTTTGTTGCTGAACAGCTTCAACGTTTCCAATACGGGTGGAGTAGACGTAGACGTTGCTGGTGTGGCTGAATCATCAGGGTATAATATGCTTCTAAAACAATTGGGATCTGTATTGAATACAATGAGTAACGAATTCCAGATCGACCTTAATTATGTAAAAGGAGATCAATATTCAAATACAGGTGACAGAGCCAATGCGGGGATTAGTGTGGCGGTTTCTCCCAGAATTAAAGTGAAAACAGGTCTTGGGATTCCTTTAACGAAAACCGACGCTACGGAAACCAATTATCTTTCCGGAGAAGGCTCCATAGAATACGATGTTTCTAAGAAAAATGACGGCGGACTGGTTTTAAGAGGATATTCTAAACCAAGCAATATTGGAATGGGGCTTGCCGGAGCCGGAACAAACGGTTCTGCAAATCAGGCGTATGGCGGGGGTATCGTGTGGACGAAGAGCTTTAATTCTTTATTTAAGAAGAAGAAAGACAAAAAAAAGCCAGAACCGAAAAGTGAAATAAAAACAGATTCTACAAAATCCGAGGGTAAATAATCAGAATATTTTAATGATTTTTATCATCTGTGTTAATTATTGTTAATATTTGATATATCTTTTTTAGTTAAATTATTTTTTATAAATTTGCAAAAAATACTTATATTTTTTAAGAAAATTGTAATTTAACTAATATGAACTATCAACTGGACGAAATAGACAAGAAGATTCTTGATTTCTTAGTAGAAAACACAAGAATGCCTTTTACTGAGATTGCAAAGCAGATGGATGTATCTGCCGGAACAATTCACGTAAGAGTAAAGAAAATGGAAGATGCAGGTATTATTTTGGGATCATCTCTTAATATCGATTATGGTAAGTTAGATTACCATTTTACAGCTTTCATAGGAATCCTTTTAACAAAATCAAACCGTACGCAAGAGGTTTTGAAAGAGCTTACAAGTATTCCTAACGTAATTGAGGCTAGCGTAATTTCCGGAAAATACAATATTTTCTGTAAAGTAAGAGCTAAAAATACGGAAGATGCTAAAAGAATTATCTATCAAATAGATGATATTCAGGATGTAATGAGAACTGAAAGTATGATTTCTATGGAAGAGTACTTAAGCGATAAAAACAGACTGATTAACGCTATTTCTATTTAATTCAAATTTTAAACGAATTATATAAAAGAACTTATGAAATCTCTCATAAGTTCTTTATTTTTGTAGTTATGGAAGAGTACAGTTATTTTGATGAAAATCCTAAGAAAGGATGGGGATTTATAGGCGCTTTCGCAGCGTTGATGCTGTTTACGATCATGGGATTGGGAATAGATGTGGATGAATATCTTCAGCACGATTTTCTAAACATCCCAAGATGGTATTTTTATATTATTTTTTCGGTGGATGCGTTAATGATGATTAGTCTGATCTTAATGTTTTTCTACAGAAAAATAGGCATATTTTCTTTTCCAGCTCTTTTGGTATTGCATTTCTTTATGCACAGCTATTATCTTTCAACTTTCCTTTATACGGATGTTACCAACCTTTTTCTTTTCACAGGATTTGGAATGTTAGCGATTATTCCGAAGTGGAAGTTTTTTAGATAACACTTTTAAAATTAAATAAATTATATTTTCAATATGAGCGGGCTTTAACCCGCTTTTTTTGTTTCTACTTGAGTTTTCTTTTTACCAAAAGTGAATAAAAATTTTTCATTTTTAGATTTAATTATAGATATTTCTTCATAATATTAATAGACAGACTAGTCTGTATATTTCAGTGTTTTTATTTTATCTTTGTATTATTAAAAATAAATTATGTCATCACCAAAAGAAAGAATTATCACAACTACCTTCCACCTGTTTGCTCGTCAAGGCTATAACTCCACAGGAATTAACCAAATTATTGCGGAGGCTAAGGTTGCGAAAGCGAGCTTTTACCAGTATTTTAAGTCTAAAGAAGACCTTTGTGTGGAATTTTTAAACGTAAGACATGAGTATTGGTTTAATGAATTACACCAATTCACTTCAAAGGAAAATGATATAAAGTCTAAAATCATTTCTTCTTTCGATTTTTTAATCTACATGAATGAAAAAGAAAATTTCAGAGGCTGTAGTTTTCTGAATATTTTATCAGAGATCCCGATGGATAATGTGAAGATTTTAAATGTTATTCAAAATCATAAAATAGATCTGAGGAATTATTTTTCAGCATTGGTAAAAGATGAAAATATTTCGGATCATATTTATTTATTATTCGAAAGCAGTATCATCGAAAGTCAGCTTTTCAAATCGAATGAATTAATAGAAAAATCAAAAAAAATAATTATCAATTTAATTTAACTTAAAATGGAACAAAAACATCCACTTCCACCGTTTACCTTAGAAACGGCTTTAGAAAAAGTTCAACTTGCAGAAGATGCATGGAACAGCCAAGATCCCGAAAGAATTGCCAAAGCTTATACCATCGACAGCGAATGGAGGAACAGAGATCAATTCGTTAACGGCAGAGAAGAGATTGTGAAATTTCTCAGTGGCAAATGGGACAGAGAATTGAATTACAAGCTTAAAAAAGAATATTGGGCACACACTGAAAATCGTATTGCTGTGCGTTTTGAATACGAATATGAAACCAAAGAAGGGAACTGGTTTCGAGCGTATGGAAACGAAAACTGGGAGTTTGATGAAAATGGTTTAATGAGAAAAAGATTTGCAAGTATTAATGATTTGGCGATAAAAGAAGAAGACAGAAAGTTTAAGTAACAAAAAAGCATCCAGAAACGGATGCTTTTGATTTATATATTTCAAAAGAAATTATTTGTTTAAAATTCTTTTCACAGCTTCTTTTACCGCTTCAGAATCAATTTTATATTTCTTCATCAATTCAGCAGGAGTAGCAGATTCTCCGAAAGTGTCGTTTACAGCAACGAATTCCTGTCTTGTCGGTCTTTTTCTTGCCAACATTCCCGCGATAGACTCTCCTAAACCACCAATGTAGTTGTGCTCTTCTGCAGAAACAATCTTACCTGTTTTTTCAACTGATTTTAAGATGATTTCTTCGTCCAAAGGTTTAATGGTGTGGATATTGATCACTTCACAAGAAATACCTTCTTTTTCAAGCTCATCTGCAGCCACAAGAGATTCCCAAACAAGGTGACCAGTTGCTACAATTGTTACATCAGTTCCTTCTTGCAAAAGAATTCCTTTTCCGATCTCGAAAGGCATATCTTCCGGAATGAAAACAGGAACTACCGGTCTTCCGAATCTTAAATATACCGGACCTTCATGATCAGCAATAGCTAAAGTTGCCGCTTTTGTCTGGTTATAGTCACAAGTATTGATTACTGTCATTCCAGGAAGCATTTTCATCATTCCGATATCCTCCAAAACCTGGTGAGTTGCCCCATCTTCACCCAAAGTAAGACCTGCGTGAGAAGCACATATTTTTACATTTTTATTAGAATACGCTACCGACTGACGAATCTGGTCGTACACTCTTGAAGTAGAAAAGTTAGCGAAAGTTCCCGTGAAAGGAATTTTTCCTGTGATGCTAAGACCTGCTGCCAAACCAATCATATTTGCTTCTGCAATTCCTGTCTGGAAGAATCTTTCCGGAGCTTTTTCAATGAACTTCTCCATTTTTAAAGAACCGATAAGGTCTGCGCAAAGTGCTACAACATTAGGATTTTTATCTGCCAATTCAGCTAATCCTGCTCCGAATCCTGAACGTGTATCCTTTTTTTCTGTATATGTATATTTCATTATTTTAATTATTAATTAAAGATTAAAAGATTACTTATTACCAATTATTTATTGTTTATAATTAATAATCCGCAGGAGCTTCTAAGTATAATTGTTTGAATGCGGTATCCAGTTGCTCGTCATTCGGAGCTTTTCCGTGCCAAGCGTGAGATCCCATCATGTAATCTACACCGTAACCCATTTCGGTGTGAAGAAGAATAACCACTGGTTTTCCTTTTCCTGTTTCAGTTTTTGCTTTTTCAAGAATAGCAATTACAGCTTCAAGATCGTTTCCGTTTTTCTCTTCTAGAACAGTCCATCCGAAAGCTTCAAATTTTGCATGAAGATTTCCTAGAGAAAGTACATTTTCAGTACTTCCGTCGATTTGCTGTCCATTATAATCGATTGTTGAAATGATGTTATCTACTTTTTTACCGGCAGCATACATGATCGCTTCCCAGTTTTGTCCTTCCTGCAATTCACCATCTCCATGTAAAGAATAAACGATTGAGTTATCTCCGTCTAGTTTTTTACCTTGAGCAGCACCTAGAGCCACAGACATTCCTTGTCCTAAAGAACCTGAAGCTACTCTTACACCAGGAAGACCTTCGTGAGTGGTAGGGTGACCCTGTAATCTTGAATCTAATTTTCTGAAAGTACTTAATTCCTCAACAGGGAAAAAGCCGAATCTTGCTAAAGTAGAATAGAATACGGGAGATATGTGTCCGTTCGAAAGATAGAAATGATCTTCATTCTTACCTTCCATTGTGAAAGGAAGATTGTAGTTCATCACTTTACCATAAAGGGCTGTGAAGAATTCTGTACAACCTAAACTTCCTCCCGGGTGTCCTGAATTTACAGCGTGAACCATTCTCAAAATGTCTCTTCTGATTTGCGTAGTAAGAGATTTTAACTCTTCGATACTTTTACTCATTGTATAGGATTTATATATACACAAATCTACAATTTTTTAGTGGCTTACGGAAATGTAAAAATCCAGATTTTGACTCCGGATTTCAGTATTTTTGATTGTTTTTATGATATGTATTTTGTTTTTTAATCCTAATTAAGAGTGTTTTTTGTCATTCTGACGAAGGAAGAATCTTAACTGTAAAATGAATTTATAGATAATACTTTCCGTATTTGTAATGATAACTAAAATTTAAATTAAAGATTTGAATTAATAATTAAAAATCAGTAATTCAAAATTCAATAGGAACAGACTTTAGTCCGTTTAAAAAGCAGACCTCAAACTTGGCTTTAGCCAAAACCTACAATCTGTTCAAATTTGTTTAAATACTTTTTGACGCAAAGTTTTTAATTTGCTTATTTTTAAAATAAAGGAGTAAAAAATAATCAACAAGTTGATTTGATGAAGCGTTGTTTCAAGCTTCGCGAAGCAAATTATTTGCCTTTACCTTCTAAAAAATAATGCAGGAAGAAATATAATCTTTGCGTTTAAAAATAAATTATTTCTTTCTAATCAACCAAAGGCCAATAAAAGTAAGCAATCCATTAATAATCAATAATTCCAAACCAATTTTAAATTCTCCAAATAAAGTTTCCTGATATTTATCGATAAAATAAGAGATCACTGGCGCAGCGATACAAATGAATGGAACCAGATTGTCTTTCACTTTAAATTTAGTAAAAATTCCAAAGGCAAAAAGTCCTAAAAGCGGTCCGTAAGTAAAGCCCGCCAATTTAAGAATTAAACCAATCATCGAATTATCATTGATGACTTTAAAGATAATCACCATAATTAAGAAAGATAGTGCCACAATCAGGTGAACATTTTTTCTGAATCTTTCTTTCTTTTTATCGTCCCATTCTTTTTTCTCCTTCATTCCGAAAATATCGATGCATAAAGATGAGGTTAAAGCTGTCATTGCGCCGTCCGCACTTGGAAATAAAGCTGAAATTAAAGCAATAATAAAGATGATGGAAATAAATGGAGGCATATGGTTCAATGCAATATCAGGGAATAACTGATCTCCCGCACTTGCTACATTTTCCTGAGCGCCATACAGATGTAAAAGCCCGCCCATATAAAGGAATAATGAAATTACACCTAATAAAATAAAGCCTAAAGTCACCATGTTTTTCTGAGAATCTTTCAGTTTGGTTACTGATAAACTTTTCTGCATCATTTCTTGATCAATTCCGGTCATGGTGATGGTGATAAATGCTCCGGCTAAGATTTGTTTAATGAAAAAGCTTTTCTGGTTAGGATCAAAATCGAAGATTTTTGTATAGCCTTTTTCGTTCATCGCGGTAAAACTTTCACCTAAGCTTAATCCTAAATGATTCAGCATGTAAACAGTACAAATGATTAATCCTAAAAGCATACATGAAGTCTGTAAAGTATCGGTCCAGACAATGGTTTTCACCCCGCCTTCATAAGTATAAAGAATGATCATTGCGAGAATAATCAATGTTGTAACAATAAAAGGAACACCTAAACTATCAAGAATAGCAACCTGTAAAATATTCACCACAAGATATAATCTAGCGGTGGCGCCTACCAATCTCGAAACAATGAAGATCCATGCTCCCGATTTGTAGGAAAGCTGTCCCATTCTTTGCTGAAGATAGCCGTAAATAGAGGTTAATTTTAATCGATAATATAAAGGGAGAAGAACGTAGGCGATGATCACATAACCTATCAAATATCCCACGGTAATCTGTAAATAGGCAAATTTGTCATTTCCAACAGCTCCCGGAACGCTCACAAAAGTAACTCCTGAAAGTGAAGTTCCGATCATTCCAAACGCCACAAGCATCCAATTACTTTTACGGTTTCCGATGAAGAAACTCTCATTATCACTTCCTTTTCCGGTGCGGTAGGCTACCCAAAGCAGCAATGCAAAATACACGATAATGATGGCCAGTAATATAAATGGAGACATATTTTATTCGATTAAAATTTTACAAATATAGTTTTTTTATAGTCTGCTGAAAAAGAAAAAACCTTCCGGAATATAAATCCAAAAGGTTTTTATTTTGTTTAAAATGCTTCGGCAAGCTCAGCATGGCATGTTAAAATTTGCTGTTAAAATTAGACAGTTAGTATCAGGAATGTCATGCTGAGCCTGTCGAAGCATCCATAAGATTTAGATTAAATTTAAAATAATCAATTTCAATCTTAGTCTAAAAAACTAAGCATGAGTCTGATTCACTAAAACATCCTGAAGCTCTTCATGTTTCTGGAAAGTAGCTTTTGCAAAAGGGCAAAGCGGAATAATGGTTTTTCCGTTTTTTCTTGCAAAATCTACCGCAGCTACAAGCATTTCTTTGCCAACACCTTGGCCGTTGTATGCTTCTTCCACTTCAGTATGGTCGATGATAAATCTCTCTTCACCAGCCCAGGTGTAAGTCATTAAACCTGCGCGGTTTCCATCTATGAATGCCTCAAAATTTCCGTGTTTTTCGTCGTTGTTTTGTTTTACTTCAATCATATTATGAGAATTTGGTTAAAATTTCTATTTCGTTTGTTAATATTTTATGAATCGGGCACGCGTCTGCAATCGTGTGAAGCCTTTTTAATTGTTCTTCATCAAGATTTGTGCCTTCAAAGCTGATATCTCTTTTAAAGATCGCTCTTTTAGTTAATGGGAAGTTTTCCAGTTCTACTTCTACGTTAATGTTTTCAACGTCCCATTCTTTCCTGTCAATATACATTCTCAGGGTTGCTGCCGTACAGCTTGCCAAAGAAGTTGCCAGGATTTCAAAAGGGTTAAAACCTTTATTCTGTCCGCCTTTATCTACAGGTTCGTCGGTGATCAAAGTATTTTCACCAGCGACAACCTGTGTATAATATTTTTCTTTTCCTAAACTTGCTTTTACCGTTACCGCCATTGTTTTTTCTATTGGGTTCTAATTTAAATATAAAAATCAATTAAATTTTTAGTTTTTAATCTGATTTTTAAAATTTTCAATTTTGCCTTTGAGCTCTTTCAGCATTTCAGGGTTGATAACGCCACTTTCTAGATCAAAATTTTCATAAAACTTCGGCAATGAAAAAGTATCTTTAATATCAGCTGCAAATTGCGGAAAAAATGTTTTTGCCGTATTCATCACATTTCCGCCGCCATAACCTCCTGGAGAAGTCGACATCAGAAACATGGGTTTATCCTGAAAAACTTTGACGTTGATTCTCGAAGCCCAATCAAAAACGTTTTTAAAAGCCGAACTGTACGATCGGTTGTGTTCGGCAAGCGAACAGATAATGACGTCAGATTCTTCAATGGCTTTTAAAAAGTTATGCGCTTCTTCGGGGAAACCTTTTTTCTCGCGGTCAACGGAGAAAACGGGCATATCAAAATCATTTAAATCGATTAAATGAATATCTTCATTCTGAAAATCTTTCAAAACAAATTTTACCAGTTCTCTATTGATCGATGTGGAAGATGTACTTCCTGCAAATGCTAATATTTTCATCGTTTATATTTAAAATTCTTTATGGTTTTCTGTTTAAAATCGCTTTCGGAAGCGGAACATATTCTTCCTCGTCTCCCGGAACTAAAGGAAAAGCGTCGTGATTCTGGTCGTTCCAGTTTACTTTTGCTTCTTCAATTAATTCTTTGTCTGAATTTACGAAATTCCAGAAAATAAAACGTTCTTCTTCAAAAGGTTCACCGCCAAAAAGATACACCGTTCCATTTTCACTCATATCAAATTCGCAGAGTTTGGTGTCTTTGGCAATCATCAATTGTTTTGAACCATAAGAATTTCCGTCTGTTGTAACGGTTCCGTCCAAAACATACATTGCCGCTTCCCCATAAAGATCTTTTCCGATGCTGATTTTTTTTGCGTCTGTAGTTTTAATTTCAATAAAAAATAATTTGCTGTGAACCGGAACCGGAGATTTTTTGCCGAACGCTTCTCCTGCAATTAATTTATATTGAATTCCGTCTTCTTCCCAAACCGGAATTTCGTCTGCTTCAATATGATGAAAAGTAGGCTCAGACTGTTCCAAATGCTTCGGAAGCCCCACCCAAATTTGAAAACCGTGAAGTCTTTTATCTGAATGTCTCAAATATTCCGGTGTTCTTTCTGAGTGAACGACACCTTTTCCGGCAGTCATCCAGTTTACGGCTCCTGGTTTGATCTCCAAAGCACTTCCGATGCTATCTCTGTGGAAAATTGATCCTTCCAGAAGATAAGTTAATGTTGAAAGACCGATGTGCGGATGCGGCGGAACATCAAGATTTTGATAATCTTTAAGCTCTGAAGGTCCCATATGATCGATAAAAACGAATGGTCCAACCGCTCTTTTTTCACGGAAAGGCAATAGTCTGCCGACTAAAAAGTTTCCTATATCTGCTGATTTTTCTTCTATAATAAGTCCGATATTTGACATGATATTAAGGTGGTTTTTAAATTTTATATAAGCTAATGTAATTAATTTTTGTTCTGTTTACGGTACTTTAAGGAAAATTAAAGTTGATCGTAACCGTGAAAGCGCTCATCGACAATACGTTTCCATTCAGGATTTTTTTTAATGAATGCGGCAACGTAAGGGCAGAAAGGGAGTGCTTTTTTATGATGGTCTTCAATATATTGTAATGTTTTTTCGACAACAGCTTCTGCGGCGCCAGTTCCCGAGATCAACAGATCTGCTTCGGTATGGTTTAAGGCAATCTGGCTTCCCATTTCGCGATAATCAATAAAAGCAGAATGACCGTTGAATTCTATTTCGAATCGCTTTCCTGTGTTGATTAATGCTATATTTTCAAATTCTGATTTCATGATTTTTTTGGATTGTTTTAAATTTCCGTTTAGTTTGTCATTCCGTAGGAATCTCAGCTATTATATTTAAAATTTAAACTCGAATAAATAAGTTTAGATTCCTACGGAATGACAAAGGGCGTGTTGAATTTTGATATATTAAAACACAATCACATAAAATTAAGAAAAAGAAGAACTCAAAATATAAGTTTGAATGAAATTAATCTGCCAAATAACCAAAACGTCCCAAATTATAATCCTCAAATGCCTGCATGATTTCTTCTCGGGTATTCATTACAAAAGGACCGTGAGGATAAATTGGCTCGTTCAATGGCATGCCGCTGATAATTAAAACAATGGCATCTTCTGAAGCTTCAATGGTAAATGTTTCGCCTTCATTTCGGAATAAAACAAAATGATCGGTTGCTGTTTTTTGTTCCCCGTTCACGATAATATTTCCTTCGATAACCAAGGCTCCCGTATTGAAATTTTCCGGAAAACTGAATTCTGCCTTTCCGCCTTTTTTCAGTTTGGCATTCATCATATTCACAGGACTGAAAGTGAAAGCGGGACCTTTTTGATCTTTATATGTTCCGGCAATAATTTCGATAAAACCGTTTTCGCCAAGATCAACTTTCGTCATCTCAGAATTTTTGATGGACTGATATTTTGGGCAGCTCATTTTATACACCGACGGAAGATTGACCCAAAGCTGAACCATCTGGAAAAATCCGCCTTTCTGTGCCCATTCTTTTTCGTGATATTCTTTGTGAAGAACGCCTTTTGCAGCGGTCATCCATTGTACATCGCCTTCACCGATGATTCCGCCGCCGCCAGCGCTGTCATGATGCTGAACTTTACCTTTATAAGCTATGGTTACGGTTTCAAAGCCTCTGTGAGGATGCACTCCGACACCTCGCGGCTGATCTGTTCCGTTGAAATGAAATTTTGAATTGTAATCCAGAACAAGAAATGGATCCATTCTTTTCATGTCCATTCCCTGTACCCCTGGAATAAAATTATGAACCCTAAAACCATCACCCACAAAATGAGCAGGTCTGGGAGATACTATTTTTTCTACTTTTTTAGTTGCCATAATATTGTTGATATTAATAAAACAAAGGTACGACAGCTGAAAATCAGATGCATTGATCTGTGGTAATTACGTGGTGGCTGATTGTTGTTTGATTGTATCTAGTTTCTGGTTGATTGTTGCGGGTTGTTAGTGCAGGTTTTGCTTATGTCATTCAGAACTGAGTGGAAGCAGAGTGAAGAATCTATTTTCGGATGTTATTTTGCATAAAATTTGTCATGCTGAAAGCATCTATGCCCGAATCTTTCCATTCTATTTTCTAATACTATGCCGAGATGCTTTCAGCATGACAAACTATTTATTTTATAAATGAATGCCATTCACACTTTTAAATTACTCTTCTTTCGATTGCATATTTTTTCCATCCGAAATGTGTAGTCTTCTGAAAACTAACCCTGAAACAATCGTAAGAATACCGATGCTTAAAAACGTCCATCGAAAAGCATTGTGAATTTCATGATTGATAAGTTCCGGAGTGTTTTCGAATATTTTTAAAACAATTAATCCGAAAGCAATACCAAAACCAATCGCCAACTGTTGATTGACTGATAACAATGAATTTCCGCTGCTGGTCTGGAAGTTTCTTAAATCTGCAATAGAAATAGTATTCATTGAGGTAAACTGAATTGAGTTGAAAAATCCTAAGATCGCAATAATCGGGATAAACCAATATAAAGAAGTGTGAATATCGGGAATGGCTAACAGGCAAATTAAGGTTCCGATGATGAAAGTATTGACCATTAAAGTCTGTCGATAACCAAACTTGTCTAAAATTTTAATAACATAAGACTTTCCGAAAATTGCGGTAATGGCCATCGGCGCGATAATCCATCCTGAAGTTACCGCTGACTGCTTGTATGCGATCTGAATCATTAAAGGCAATAGTAAAGGGACGGAGCTTATGCCCAGTCTTGTTGCCAAATTTCCAATTATTCCTACTCTGAATGTTCTTACCTGAAATAAGTTTAATGGGAAAATAGGGCTACTGTCTCTTTTTGCATGTTTGTAATAATAATAAAGAAAAAGAAATCCTAAAATAAATACGAATAAAACAGGAGTTGTATTTTGAAGATCTCCGAAAAGTTCCAAAGAAATGGAAAGCAAGAGAGAGGCAGCTGCGAAAATAAGGAAACCTTTTAAATCAAAATCAACATCTTTGGATTTGTAATTCGGCATAAATTTTATAGCTAAAACAATTCCTAATAATCCAATCGGAATATTGATCAGAAAGATCCAGTGCCACGAAAGATAATCTACCATATAGCCACCAACCAGCGGACCTAATATGGGACCAATTAAGGCTGGAACAACAGCAAAATTCATGGCTTTTAACAATTCATTTTTATCGAAAGTTTTAATTAAGGCTAATTTTCCGACAGGTGTCATTAAACTTCCTCCAACTCCTTGAAGTACACGTGAAATTACAAGATGTGTGAGATTTTGAGACGTCGCACAGAATAATGAGCCTAGACTGAATAAAATTAAAGAAATGATAAAGATTTTTTTTGTTCCGAAACGATCTGCTAAAAACCCACTCGCAGGCATAAAAACAGCCAATGTTAAAACATAACTGATAATGGCGTTCTGCATATTCAGTGGCGATTCATTCAGGTCTTTCGCGATGGAAGGTAATGAAGTATTAAGAATGGTTGAGTCTAGCATCTGCATAAAAATCGCAGTTGCAAGGATCAGTGGTAGTACTTTTTTAATGTTTGTTTGTGTAGCGTTGAGTTCTGACATTTTTTATCGGCTGGAAATTCTGAAGTTCCAGGCTTTATTTTGGGTTTAAAGAAGACTGTCAAAAAACAGTCCATTCCTTTAGATGAAGAAATCTATATAAAATTAAAAAGTCCTGTGAAATTTCACAAGACTTTTCTGTTTTATCTTCTAGGTTTTTCTACTCCTTTCCATTCATCACCCGCTTTTCTGTATTGGCTTAACGTGAAAGTTTTAAAATCTTTGGTTTTGTATTCTATATTATCCGTATTCTGCTCAAAAGGCATAATGTAATAATAATCTACGTCGGTTTTATCAGTTTTCGTTCCTTTTTTAACCGAAGGAACGTATTTTGAGAATTTATAGCTCGGAAGATATTGCTTTAATCTTACATAAAAATCTTTATCTTCTTTCTCACTTGGGATGATGTCTACAATGTGAAAATCATCTTTTTTCTTTTCAATCCACAGGTAATACGTTTTGTCTTCTCCTGTATTTCTGTTGTTAGAATTGAATGCGAATAATTCTTTTGGTACCAATTCTTTAATCTTTTCAGGATCAACCTTTGTATAATATTGACCTTTAGACGGATCTACATAAGTTTCAAGATTATACATCAAAACAGAATTGTTCTCGAAGTTTTTATTTTTGAAATATTGATTCAATGATAATTCTGCTGTAGCTCTCAATTCTTTTCCTCTATCATCCAATTTTTTAGTAGGATTCTGAGGATTCACCTTTTTTACAAATTCATATAAAACTACCGGTTTTACATCTTTAAGGTGAGGGAAGGTTTTCAGTTGCTCAGCTTTTGCCAACCAGTAATATTGTTGGTAGTAATCATCTTTATCAGCATCCTTCACTGTTTTATAAGCCATTGCCAGCTTTTTTGAGTTGAGATACTTGCCATATTTTCCCTGTCCAAAAGCAAAAGTCATAGATAATAAGGCAAATAAGATAGTAATGTTTCTTCTCATTTCTTTATAATTGATATTTTCGTTTTCCAAATATAATTATTTATTAGATAATAATTTTGATTCTTGGTTAAATTATATCAATATTATTGTTGTTAATTCAAAAGAAAATCCTGTATTGCTACAGGATTGATAAATTTATTTTTAAGGGATTAGATTTTAGTGCTTAGGATTTAGTTTTTTAAACTGATATTTTTAGATTTTTTCAGACATAATATCTTTCAACATAAAAAGTTATCTGTAAAACACTAAAACACATATCACTGTTTTTCATACGACGTTTCGTGTACTTTCACAGCTCTTCCGCTTGGGTCGTTCATTTTTTTGAAGGCTTCATCCCATTCTAAAGCGATAGGTGTAGAACAAGCTACCGAAGGCACAGAAGGTACCGTTGCCGCCGCCGTTTCACTTGGGAAATGCTCTTCAAAAATAGTTCTGTAACGATACTCTTCTTTGTTTTGAGGCGTATTCAACGGAAATCTGAATTTCGCATTTGCCATCATTTCGTCGGTCACTTCTTTTTCAGCAAGTTCTTTCAAAGTATCGATCCAAGAATATCCTACGCCATCTGAGAACTGTTCTTTTTGTCTCCAGGCAATAGATTCTGGTAAAAGATCTTCAAATGCCTTTCTTAAAACCCACTTCTCAATTTTACCTTCTGCAACGTTAATCATTTTATCTTTAGGGTTAATCGTCATCGCAATATCCATGAATTCTTTATCTAAGAAAGGGACACGTCCTTCAATTCCCCAGCTCATCAACGCTTTGTTGGCTCTTAAACAATCGTAAAGGTGAAGTTTTCCAAGTTTTCTCACTGTTTCATCATGGAATTCTTTCGCATTCGGTGCTTTATGGAAATATAAATAACCGCCAAATAATTCATCAGAACCTTCTCCGGAAAGTACCATTTTGATACCCATAGATTTAATGACTCTTGCTAAAAGGTACATCGGGGTAGAAGCACGAATGGTCGTAACATCGTAAGTTTCCAAATGATAAATCACATCACGAATCGCATCCAAACCTTCCTGAACGGTAAAGTTAACTTCATGATGAACAGAACCGATATGCTCTGCCGCTTTCTGAGCCGCTGCCAAATCCGGAGAACCTACCAAACCTACTGCAAAACTGTGCAATCTAGGATACCAAGCTTCCTGAGTATCGCCGCTTTCAATTCTTTGTCTTGCAAATTTTGCGGTAATCGCAGAAATCACAGAAGAATCTAACCCGCCGGAAAGTAAAACTCCGTAAGGAACATCGCTCATCAACTGTCTGTGAACGGCATCTTCAAGCCCTTTTCTGATTTTAGCGATATCGGTTTCATTATCTTTTACGTGGTCAAAGTTTTCCCAATCTCTTGTGTACCATTGTTGCAGATCGTTTCCGTCTTCACTGTAAACAAAATGCCCTGGTAAAAAAGTTTCAATCGTTTTACAAACTCCTTCTAAAGCTTTCAACTCTGAAGCCACATAATAGTTTCCGTTTTTGTCCCAACCGTGATAGAGCGGGCAAATTCCCATATGATCGCGGGCAATCAGATATACATTATTTTCAGTATCATATAAAGAGAATGCAAAAATCCCGTTTAGTTTTTCAATGAAATTTTTACCATATTTTCTGTAAAGCGCAAGGATAACTTCACAATCAGATTCTGTCTGAAATTCATAATCAGGAAATTCGGCTTTTAATTCTCTGTGATTATAAATTTCACCATTTACGGCTAAAACTACTTTTTGATCTTTTGTAAATAAAGGCTGTTTTCCCGAAGTTGGGTCTACAATTGCTAATCTTTCATGAGAAAAAATTACCTTTTCATCCTGGAAAACTCCGCTCCAGTCCGGACCTCTGTGACGAATTTTCTTCGACATTTCCAATACCTGAGGTCTTAGTATTTCAGTTTTTTGTTTGGCATCAAACAAACATACAATTCCGCACATTTTATTATTATTTAAAAGCAAATGTATTGATGTGGTTTAAAAATAGCAACAAAAAATCGTTAAATGTGAAAATTTTTAACTTAAAAATTTATTTTAAAGAATATTTTTAATTAAATCGAATTAAATTCACGCCATAAGTTGATTTTTTTCTTTGTGCAATCGAAAACACTGTTCACATACGAAATAAAAATGAGATATTTCTTAATATATGATAATTAATTATATGAATTTTTGTCTTTACTTTGTGGCTCGAAATAATTTTTTTTCATCATTTGTGTTTTTACCTTCTTACAATTCAATTTGTGAGAAGGTTTTGTTTTTTATTCAGATCCCAATAATACTCCGGAAACATTCCAAGCACTAAAGCTCGTTCCCTCTGTTGGCCCTTGTGGAATCTTTACTTGAATCGTATGTTTTCCGGCTTTCAGATCTCCCAAAGGAATAAAGTTAGGATTTGTAACCGTTCCCGGGCACCAGTTTGATCTGCTTAAATCTGATGATGAAAGTCCGTCTGAGAAATTTCCTGAAGCTGGATTAAATAATCGATAAGAACCACAATCTGTTCTCCAAGGCACGAAAGAAAAGGTAGACTTGCCATCTAAGAAAATAGAATTGGCTTTCGGAACAAATTCATCACCATTTTCCCAGCCGCCGTGACCAGTAGTTGTGTATCTCAACTGAGCGTTTTTCAAATCTTTTTTCAACGTAAATTCTACAAATAAACCTTTATCATTATTAAACATGGTAGAATAATCCTGCCCCGCCATTTCCATAATATTCAAAGAATTGAACAATGGAATTACGGTATTATTTTTATTAACGGTTTGGTCACTTTTGTGAATGGTAATTTCCAAGCTTACTTTGTGACCTCCTTTATCATAATTTCCTATAAATGTTCCGATCCATAATTCTTTTTCAGATAAAGACGGTTTCAGTTCGGTAATATCTTCTCTGTACGGATTTATCGTTTGCCAATTTTTATCTTTTAATTGAATATGGTTAAATTTATTAATTCCGAATGGTGTAAAAAATCTCATCATTTCTACAGCCGGATTGTAGTTTTCGGTAGCTGTAATTCCATAATATTGTTTTCCGTTTCCGTTATCAAAAACAGGAAGCGTTTTTGCACCTTTTTCCAATCCATCGAAGAAAGATTGAGATTTATCCTGTGGAATAAAGAAAACTGTTCCGGTTCTGTCGTACGCGTCACCATTAGATTGTTGCTTTAATTCCGCAAAAATAAGTTCGCCTTCAGAGATTTTCGGAAACTTTATTTTTTTTAGTATAATTGTTCCATTGGCAAATCTTTTTATGTTTTGATCAGATTTAGAATCTTCAGAAAAATTGATGGTTTCATTATCAAAAACTTTCAAGATGGTGAATCTGCTTTTCCATAAAAGATCTTTATAAGTTAACGCGTCGGTTGAATTTATCGAACCTTTTACAATATTATCGATGTCTGTTTTCTTAACTTTTTTGATGGAATTTGCTGTAATTACAGAATTTTTATTTCTTTCGATTTCCAAAACTAAACCTAAATTTTGTCCTGTAACAGAAGGTCCTCCATTTATTTTTAAATCATTGGTGTACCAAACTTCAATAGTGTTAGAATTGATTTTTGTAACCGCTTTCTTACAATTATAACCAAGAATTTTTTTCGTTTCATTGGTAAGCTCAAATGTTTGTTTTCCTACAGCTTCTGTGTCTGCATTGGAAATTATTTCATTCGATTTTAGAAAAGCATAAGAAACGATGGTGTTAGAAGGTTTTTCCACTTTCGTTATTTCAAATGGATAATCTGATTTTTGTTCTCTGATTTTGTTATTTAAAATAAAATTTTCCTTTTCATTCACCCAAACAAGAGTTGGAGATTGATCGGTCAAAACTTTTCCATTGTAAGAACTGATGTACTGAATTTCATAGGTCTGAGCAAATGACAGACAAGAAAATAAAATAAAAAAAGTGAGTAAAACTCTTTTGTTCATAATGATATTGGTTTTTCACAAAGATAAATTTTAATTCAGAGAATTTGGGCTTTGCGAATTTCAATGGTACTTTTTTAATAATCAGTATAAATATTTGTGTGGAAGTTGCCTTTATGAATTGAAAATATTTTATCAAAATTAATTTTCCAGATTTTTAGAATTAAAATCTTAGGCTTAAAATAAAAAAAACTACTCCAAAAAATAGAGTAGTTTTATATCAATATGTTTTTTCTGAATTAAGAAACTCTTTCGATCAAAGCCATATAAAAACCATCGTAACCTGTACTTGGCATTACTTTCTCATCTTTAATCATTCTAAAATTCGGATTATTTTTGATGAATTCATCAACCTGCAAATTATTTTCGGAAGGTAAAATAGAACATGTGGCATACACCATTTGTCCGCCTTTTTTCACCATTTTAGAATAATCCTGCAGAATTTGTTGTTGCTCAATTTTAATTCTGTCAATAAAAGCCTGATCGATTTTCCACTTACTGTCCGGATTTCTTTTCAAAACTCCAAGACCTGAACATGGCGCATCAATCAATAGTCTGTCAGCTTTTTCATGAAGTCTTTTGATGACTTTATTGTCAGAAATCATTCGTGTTTCAATATTATGAGCACCAGCTCTTTTTGCACGACGTTTTAATTCAGCTAATTTCCATTCAAAAATATCTAAAGCAATAATTTGCCCTTTATTTTGCATCAAAGCAGCTAAGTGAAGTGTCTTTCCACCTGCGCCAGCGCAAGCATCAACCACTCTTTGTCCTTCTTTTACATCAAGGAAATAACCAATTTTTTGAGAAGAGGCATCCTGAACTTCAAATAATCCTTCTTTAAACGCTGTTGTAAGAAAAACATTCTTTTTCTCTTCTAACTGAACCGCATCCGGATAATTTTTGATAGGATATGAAACAATATTTTCATCGGCAAGATCAGAAATCAGCTCTTTTGGAGTTGTTCTTAGAGAATTTGCTCTTAAGACTGTTGGAGCCTGCTCGTTCAAAGCAAACATTTCTTTCTCCCATTTGTCACCTAATTCTTTTTCCAAAGTTTCAGCCAACCATTCTGGAATTGAATGTTCGATAGCTTTTGTAGGAACAGTTCCTTTTTTAAGCTTAGTAAGAATATCAGCGATTTTTATTCCGTCAAATTCCTCGAATTTTTTATAATTTGTTTTGCTCCAAAGAAGATAAGCGATGATTAATTTATAGATGTTGTTTGGTTTTACCCCTTCACCCATGTAATATTCAAGACGTTTTTTCCAACGGATGATGTTGTAGAAAATCTCAGAAACTACCGCTCTGTCTTGGCTTCCCCATTTTTTGTGTGCTTTCAAAAGTCTTTCGATTACTTTATCGGCATATTTATTTTTTTCGAAAAATGTTTCCTGTAAAGCATCGTGAATTCCGATTGCCAGGTTTCTGTGTATCAATTCCATAAAATTGGGTTCTGCTATTTTGAATCTGCAAAAATACAAATTTAAGTTGATAATTTGAGGTTCAAAGTTTTTAGTTCTGTGTTTAAGGTTAATAGGATATAACTTCCGTCTTCCATTATCAGGCTTCCATTCCAACATTTAAAATCTTACCTTTGCAAAAATTAAAAAATATGAGTGATACTGTACTTTGTCCGAAATGTAGTTCTGAATTTACCTATCCAAGCGATAATATGATGGTTTGTTCGCAATGTTTTTACGAATGGAATCCCGAAGAAGTATCTGCTGATACATCTAATTCAGGTGTGATTTTAGATTCAAATGGAAATGAACTGAAGGATGGAGATTCTGTAGTTGTTGTAAAAGATTTACCGGTAAAAGGTGCTCCAAAACCTGTAAAAGCAGGGACAAAAGTGAAAAATATTCGTTTAAGACCCGACAGCGATCATAATATTGACTGCAAAATTGATGGTTTCGGGGCAATGGCTTTGAAATCAGAATTTGTGAAAAAAGCATAAAAAAAAGGAAAGAATTGGGCAGTGTAATCTTTCAAAAGAGTCGATTGTCCTGTCTAGAATAAGACTAATTTTCATCTTTAGAGGCAGAAAGAGAATTAACCAAAAATTTCCTTATGCTGTGGAAATACAAATGTAAGAAAAGTTTAAACTCAATTCTTATGTTTGTATTTTTTTTTATTAAAAATTTAACAGTGTAAGTGTAATGAAATGTGATGGTTAAGTTGGTTTAGGAGCTTTTTCCTGCTCTTCGCACTCGCTATTTTTGTAGTTTCGGCGAAGCGGCGGAGCTATTTTTCCGCCTACAATCAGAAGAAAAACCTGTTCTGAAAGCTCGTAAAGCTAGAATAGATAT